>NZ_AUKQ01000004.1:0-680774 GCF_000424825.1 Streptomyces sp. CNH287
CGTAGGTGTCGCCGCAGCGCAGGTGAGCCAGGACGAGCAGGGCCTGCCGGCCGCAGGTCAGGCGTCGCCAGCGCGAACCGATCCGATGGCGGTGACCTGCGAGAACACCGGAGAGGTGCCGCAGGGCGCGGCTGGACAGATCGATGCCGGACGGGTAAACAAGCACGTGAAGCTCCTGGCGGACTGGTGATCTTGGTCGTGAACCCGTCTACCAGGAGCTTTCTTCATGCCCGTCGCCGGGGCTGCCGGTCCAACCACCCGTCAGGTTGGAAACGGCTCAGTGGCGGGTGCGGGTGGAGAAGTGGCCTCGGAAGCCGAGCATGGGGCCCACCCGCGCAGGCGGAGTAAGCGTGCCGGCGGTTGGCGGCGAGGTGCCAGGCGGTGTGGATCATGCGGGGGCGTGGTCGGTGATGTCGTAGCCAGCGAGTTCGGCGAGGAAGGGGAGACGGCGGTCGAGGGTGCCGGTGGGGGTCTCGGCGCCTTTGGCGGCGTACTTGGCTATGCAGGCGGCGATGTGCCGGTCGGTGACCGGGCCGCCCCCGGTGAAGTCGGTGCCGCGGATCGCGCGGACGTCGATCGCCGCTCGAACCGGAACACCAACCGCCCGTCAGATCTGCGACTTGGGGCGGGGGCGCGGGGGCGTATCCGGTGGGCCGTGGCTGCTTCGGCAGCTCGCCCTCATGGTGGACGCGGGTGCGTGCGGCGGCGGTGCGGACAGCATGGTCGAGGAGGTCGAGGAGGTCGAGGAGTTGGACGGTGGCCCAGGCGGGTGGGGTGCTGGTAGGGCCAGTGGGGCCGTCGAGGCGGCTGACGGTGTGGAAGTGGATCCGGCCCCGTTTCTGATACTCGGCGACCTTGGCGGACGAGATCGCGGCGTGACAGCGCAGGGCTCGCTGCGGCACCCCCTGGAGTAGTACGGGGTGTCGGCGGTGATACGGTCGATCCGCGGCAGGTGCCGTCGAGGATGACGCACGCCTTCTCGCGGACCGTCCGCTTCGCCTCGGCCGAGGAGGGGCGAGGGTGGACGGGGCCTCGACGGCTTCACGTGTGCAGCGGTAGGCGGTCGCGATCCCGATGCCGAATCCGGCGGCCAGTTGGGCGTAGGCGTCGCCGCACCGCGGGTGGGCCGGAGCGAGTAGGGCCTGACGTGCGGCGGGATGGCGCCGCCACCGTGTCCTGGTCTCCTTCCGCCTCGCAGTCAGTTGTCCGATCAGGAACCGCAAGGTGCAGCTGGACAGATCGATCGAGGACGGGTGGAAAAGCACGCGAAGCTCCTGGTGGGCACGGGTGATCTTGGTCGAGAACCCGTCCACCAGGAGCTTCGTCGTTGCGCAGGACTGTCCAACTCTCGGCCGGCATCACCAGGTTGGAAAAGGTCTGACAAATATTGATGACCCGGCCGAGCATGAGAGGTGCGGCATGCGGTGCATTGAAGCGGCCGGATGAATGTTGTAGACCGGATACCCAGCGGGGTCCGTTCAGGGAGATCATCGAATAATGGATCAATTTGCAGTTCTAGATTTTGCGGCCGGGGTGAAATCGGATTCTGTCCGACTGCTACTCGCGCAGGCTGGGGCCCTCATGAAAGAGGACCTGCCCTATCAATGGGTGTTGCCAACTTCGCATGTCTCTGAGGGTCTCGCCCGCGAGCTGGAATCGCATGGAATCGATTACAGTCTACTGTTCGAGGTTCGGCCAGGGATCGACGCGTCGATCGACAGGATCGCCGGCTTCCCGTGGTTGACCCCCTTCGACGAGCATCCGTTCAGTGACGACCTGGTCATGGCAAAACTCGAGGGCACGAAAAATCTCGTATGCAGCGAGGCCTTCCTTGAGTGCATAGGAGACGTGAGTGCCGGGATGGTGCTCCACGAGCTGGATGAAAATGAAGGATTCTACGCCGTGGAGCCCCCAGAGCTGCCCGACCCGATAGTTGTCCCCCGGGCACTTCATCTTGTCGAAGAAGACGACCTGTGGATCGTGCGCAGCGACGGAAGGGAACTTCTGACTGCCAGGAACGGTGCCATGCTGCGGAAAGTCGGAATCGCACGGGCACCGCGGTGTTCCGTTGAAGGGCGGACATACGACTGGAAACGAGTGCCCATTGTGAGTGGGCGTGTCCTGTCCGTCGTTGATGAGGGCGCAGTCATCGGGGTGGCAGGGTCTCCTGGGTACCTCGACTGGGTGGACGAGGCATGAGCAGGCCGGCTCTGCCTACCAGAAGAACTCGCCGAAAGTCGGCCGACGGACCCGGATCGACCACGACTGATACCTGGGTGAACCGGTCGACGACTCGGTCGATGAACCCCGGCAAGGGAGCCCCGGGCAGCGAGACGAGCCGCCGCCGAAGGCACCGCAGCCGGGTCCGCCGCAGGTGCGGCAGGCCCGGTTGCGGGGCCGGGACCAGGGCTTGGCGTGGACGCGGTCACGAGTTCGGCGCCCTGTTCCAGGAGCAGGGTCGCAGTCGAGTGCCTGAGGTCGTGGAAGCGGACGCGGCGGTGGCTCGCGGCGCGAGGAGGCGGGAGCGCCGGATGCGTGGCCCGCAAGGCGAGGGATCTCGCCCGTCCGCTCGGGGTGCTCCAAGAACTCGGGTCGGGTCAGCCGCGCCTTGCGAAGCAACGTCGTCGGCCCCCACGTCGAGGGCATGTGCCGGGAGTGGGCGCGCGGGTACGCGGCTCCCGGCAGCTGGGGCGGTACGCCCTCACGGGTGGCGGGCGAAACAGCGTCCGACCCGGTTGCCCGGACCAGTCACGAGGTGGACGTCGCCGTCTTCGGGCAGGGTGCCGACGGAGAGGAACGGCTGCCGGCAGTCGGAGAGGCGGAGTGGCAGGAGCCGATCGGTCTTGGGCATGTGCGGAGCCTCCGGCACATCCGTGGCGGCTGCTGTGCTTCGGGGGCGCGGACTTCGCCGACGACCTGGCCGGGACGCGACCGTTCGGCTTGTCGGCCTGGAACGCCTGTACTCAGGCGACTTGACCGTGCCGCGGGGCGGAGCGGCGGTCGCTCCGCGGTGTGGCTGAGCCTGCCGGGCGGCCTTCGGCCGGTGGTCACCCGGCAGGCGTCAGGGCGAGGGCCCCGGATCAGGCGTGGTCGACCAGGTCGGAGCGGCCCTTCATGCGGGCGCAGTGGGCGCAGCAGAAGAACTGGCCGTCCGCCTCCAGGCCGTGGCCCAGGATGCGGCACTGGCAGTTGTCGCAGATCGGGGCGAGTTTGTGCGCGGCGCACTCGAAGCTGTCGAAGACGTGCACCTCGCCCGCCGCCCGTACCTCGAAGGACATCGCGTAGTCGTTGTGGCAGACCTCGCAGGTGGCCATGTCCGATCACTTCTTCCTGGTGATGGAGGGGGTTGTGGGAGGGCAGGGTCAGGACACCGCACCCGCCGCCCCGTGGGTGCCGCACCGGGCCGGGGTCCGGGGGCGGAATCACCCGTCCGGCTGACCTGTGGCCCGGACGTCAGCGCCGAGCGCCAGGTTTCACGGCACGCGCGGTGGCAGGCGGTGCAGTACGACCTCGGCCAGCCGGGTACCCCGTACCTCGGCGGTCATGTACGTGCAGTGCGGCTGGCGCCTGCGGTCCGTCGGCGAGCCGGGGTTGAGCAGGCGCAGGCCGCTGTCCGCCGTGCTGTCCCAGGGGATGTGGCTGTGGCCGAAGACCAGCACGTCCGTGTCCGGGAAGCGCTCCGCGCAGTGCCGCTCCCGGCCACGTGCCGGGCCCGTCTCGTGGACCACCGCGAGGCGCAGCCCGGCCAGCCGTACGTGCGCCTCCTCCGGCAGCCGGGCGCGCAGGTCCGGGCCGTCGTTGTTGCCGTACACGCCGACGAGGCGGCGGGAACGTTCTTCCAGCAGGTCGAGGGTGGCGGTGTCCACCCAGTCGCCCGCGTGGATGACCGCATCCGCCCAGGAGAGGCGCTCCAGCACTTCGGCGGGCAGTCGGCGGGCGCGGCGCGGCAGGTGGGTGTCGGAGAGCAGCAGCAGGCGCACCGGCCCACCGTACCGGGCGGCGGCTGACGTTCAGGGCTCCAGCAGGAAGTCCCGGACCAGGTGGACGAAGGCGTCCGGCTGCTCGAAGAAGGTGACGTGTCCCGTGTCGAGTTCCGCGTAGCGGCTGTGGGGGAGCGCCGCGTGCAGGTCGCGGCTGTTCTGCACCGGGACGGTGAGGTCCTGGGTGCAGCCCACCACCAGCGCGGGCTGGTGGATGCGGGGGAGCAGGTCCCGGATGTCGACGCGCAGATTCAGGTCGACGTGGCGCAGGGTGCCGGGGGTGGGCGGCATGTTGGGCACCAGTTCCTCCACCTCCGCCCGCCCGATCGCGTTGAGGAAGCCCCGGCTGAAGCCGGTCATCGTGACGCTCCGGCCGAAGGACTCGGGGTCCGTGGGGCCGAGCCGCTGCCACAGGGTGAACAGGTTGCGCAGGTACTCGTCCCCGCCGGTGTGCGCCCACCCGGCCACCATGACCAGGCGGCGTACGAGGTCGGGACGGGTGGCCGCGACGGCTGCGACGACCGGCGCGCCCAGCGAGAAGCCGAGCAGGTCGACGGGCCCGGCGGCGGGCGGTACGGCGTCCTCGACGACGGCGACGACCTGCCGCGCGAGCCCGGCCACCGTCAGCGGCGCGCCGTCGTCGCAGGTCCGGTCGGCGCCGGAGAGGTCGGGGGTGAGGACCGTACGCACGTCGCCGAAGCGGTGCGCGACGCCTCCCCAGGTCAGTGCGGCGCCCGCCGAACCGGTGCCGTGCACGAGGACGAGCGTCCGCCCGGGAGCGCCATGGGCGCCGTGGGCGGGGAGGCCGGTGCTGCCGTAGTGGACCTGGGCGGCGTCGATGGTGACGGTGGGCATGTCCGTGTCTCCTTCGTCGGTGCGGGACGCCGGACCGCGGAAAGTCCGGCGCCCCGCACACTGCCGCCGCCGGGGCGCGGTGAGGAGAGCACCGCTGCGGCTGGGACTCGCGATCCCTGGCTCCGGCGGGGACGGTCGGCGATGATCAGAGGTATGCCGATGGACCGCCGTGAACTCGCCGACTTCCTGCGCCGCTCCCGCGAGCGCCTGCGCCCGGAGGAGGCCGGATTGCGCGCCGGACCGCGCCGCCGTACGCCCGGACTGCGCCGCGAGGAGGTCGCGCAGCTCGCCGGGATGTCCGCCGACTACTACATCCGGCTGGAGCAGGCGCGCAGCCCGCAGCCCTCCCCGCAGCTGCTCGCCGCGCTGGCGCGGGCGCTGCGGCTGGACGAGGACGGGCGCGACCACCTGTATCTGCTCGCCGGGCACCGGCCGCCCGCCGGACGGGGCGCGGGCACGCACGTACGGCCCGGCCTGCTGCACCTGCTGGAGCGGCTGACCGACACCCCGGCCCAGGTGCTGGGCGACCTCGGCGACGTACTGGCGCAGAACGCGCTGGCCGAGTCGCTGCTGGGCGGCGTGTGCACGGTCTCCGAGCACGGCCGGAACCTGGTCTGGCGCTGGTTCACCGAGCCGGCGGCGCGCGAGGCGTATCCGGCGGACGAGCACGAGCACTACGGCCGCGTCCACGTCGCCGACCTGCGCGCGGCCGTCGCGCGCCGGGCGGGCGATCCGGTGGCGGCGCGGCTGGTGGCGCGGCTGCGGGCGGTCAGCGACGAGTTCGCCGCGCTGTGGGAGCTGCACGAGGTGGCGGTGCGCCGCCGCAGCCGGATGCGGGTGCTCCACCCGGTGATCGGGCTGCTGGAGCTGGACTGCGAGACGCTGCTCGCGCCCGAGGAGGACCAGCGGCTGCTCATCTTCACGCCGCTGCCGGGCGGTGCGGGTGCGGGGCAGCTGGACCTGCTGCGCGTGGTCGGGCGGGAGCAGTTCGCGACGGGCGACGCGGGGGAGCGGCGGCCCCCGGCAGAATGAGGGCCGCAGGGCCGCAGGGCCGTCCGAGAGATGCGTCGCCCGGTGCCTCGGCTCGCCCGGTGCCGAGTACAGCCGGAAAACTGACAGGGAGAGACGCCGCATCCTGGCCCGGCCGTACCTCCGGACCTCAGGGCTGTCCCGCAGCGCGGCGCCCGACGGTGGCGTCCGATTTCCGCTAGCTCAGCTTCCCGTCCGGGCGCAGACTGGGAGGCGTGATGACAGCAGAGAGCAGGTACGAGGCGGTACGGAGCCGGGACGCGCGGTTCGACGGCGTGTTCTTCCTGGGCGTGACCACCACCGGCATCTACTGCCGTCCGAGCTGCCCGGCGGTCACCCCCAAGCGGGAGAACGTCCGGTTCTACCCGTCGGCGGCCGGTGCCCAGGGCGCGGGCTTCCGCGCGTGCCGCCGCTGCCGCCCGGACGCGGTGCCCGGCTCGCCCGAGTGGGACGTACGGGCCGACGTGGTCGGGCGCGCCATGCGCATGATCGCGGACGGTGTCGTGGACCGCGAAGGCGTCGCCGGGCTCGCTGTCCGGCTCGGGTACAGCTCCCGCCAGGTCCAGCGGCAGCTGACGGCCGAGCTGGGCGCCGGGCCGGTCGCCCTCGCCCGCGCCCAGCGCGCGCACACGGCCCGGCTGCTGCTCCAGACGACACCGCTCGCGGTCACCGAGATCGCGTTCGCGTCGGGCTTCGCGAGCGTCCGGCAGTTCAACGACACGGTGCGGGAGATCTACGCGACCACCCCGAGCGGGCTGCGCGCGGCCCGGCGCGGCGGCCTCGGCTCGGCCGGGCCCACGGCGCCCGCCGCCGCCCGCGCCGCTGGCGCTCGCGCCGGCGCCGCCGACCTGGACACCCCGTGCGCCGGGGTGCCGCTGCGGCTGGCCTACCGGGGCCCGTACGCGGCGCGCCAGATCTTCGACTTCCTCGGCCTGCGCGCGATCCCCGGCATCGAGGAGATGACGGGTACGGCGCCGCACCGCACCTACCGCCGCACGCTGAACCTCACCTACGGCAACGCGGTGGCGGAGGTCGAGGAGCGCCCCCAGGGCACGGCCAGCGGCAGCCACAACTGGCTGGAGGCCCGGCTGCGCCTCGCCGACCTGCGCGACCTGACGACGGCCGTGCAGCGGGTCCGGCGCCTGTTCGACCTGGACGCCGACCCGTACGCGGTCGTCGAGCGGCTCGGTGCCGATCCGGCCCTGGGACCGCTGGTGGCAGCCGCCCCCGGTCTGCGCTCGCCCGGCGCCGCCGAGCCGCATGAACTGGCCGTACGGGCGGTGCTCGGCCAGCAGATCACCGTCGTCGGCGCCCGTACGCTGGCCGCGAAGCTGGTGGCCGTGTACGGGAAGCCGCTCTCGGCACCGGACGGCGGGCTCACCCACCTCTTCCCCGACGCGGGCGCGCTCGGCGGGGCCGCATTCGACGAGCTGGGCATGCCGCAGGCGCGCAAGCGGACGCTGCGCACGGTGACGACCGCGCTGGCCGACGGCACCGTCACGCTCGACACCGGCGCCGACCGGGACGAGGCCGAGCGGGCGCTGCTGGCCCTGCCCGGCATCGGCCCGTGGACGGCCGGATACGTACGCATGCGGGCGCTCGGCGATCCGGACGTCTTCCTGCCGGGCGACGCGGGCGTACGGCACGGGCTGGCCGCCGTCGGCGCGGAGGCGGGGCACGCGGAGCGGTGGCGGCCCTGGCGCTCGTACGGGCTGCACCACCTCTGGAACGCCCTCCAGCCCGCAGGCGGCAACAGCAACGGCAATGGCAACGGCACTGACCAGGAGAACGAGTGATGCTGTACACCACCCATCCCAGCCCGCTGGGCGAGCTGCTCGTCTCCGGCCCCGAGCCCGGTGCTGTCGCCGCGATCACCGTGCCCGGCCAGAAGCGCGCCACCCCGGTGCAGCCGCACTGGCGGCGGGCCGACGGCGCGTTCGGCGCGGTCACCGAGCAGCTGGACGCCTACTTCGCCGGTGAGCTGCACGAGTTCGACCTCACCCTCGCGACGCGCGGCAGCGACTTCCGGGAGCGCGTGTGGGCGGCGCTCGACGAGATCCCGTACGGCTCCACCGTCACCTACGGCCGCCTCGCCGCGATGGCCGGGATGGACCCGCGCGCCGTACGGGCCGTCGGAGGAGCGGTCGGTGCCAATCCGCTGACCGTCGTGCACCCCTGCCACCGCGTGATCGGCGCGAACGGATCGCTGACCGGCTACGCGGGCGGGCTCGACCGCAAGCGCCAACTCCTCACGCTGGAAGGGGTGCTGAGGCAGCAGGACCTCCCGCTGTCGTTCGCCGGTCAGTCTTCCTCCAGCCCCCAGCTGTAGATCCACCGTGGATGGATGCGGATCAGCTCCTCACTCAGGTGCGCGCCAAGGTCGTGCGGGCCGGTGAGGAGTTCCGCCACCCCGCGGATCTCCACTCCGCGTACCTTCCACGGTGTGACGCTGGCCAGGTCGTCCACAACGAGTGACAGCCGCGGATTCACCAGCAGGTTCCGCCACTTCTTCGTCTGGGCGAGCGCGAATCCCGCGATCATGACCGTGCTGTCGGTACGGAGGAAGAAGCCGACCGGATTCGCCTGCGGCTGACCGGCGGGGTCGACGGTGGCGAGCCTGCCCAGCCGCTGGGTGGCCAGATAGGCACGTTCCGCATCGCTGAAACTCTTGTTACCGGTGGTGTCCGTCATACCGTCAGCCTCACACGTCCGCCCGTGCGCCGCCGTCCCTTCCCCGGAGCGGGGCTCCCGCACAGCCGCCTTCGGTGACAATGAGGGGCATGAGCGAGCAGGGGGAGCGGCACGGTCCGCGCATCGGGGAACGGGACGACGACTGGTGGGGCGAGCTGTACGACGGCGACGCCCCGGACACGGGGCGCTCGGCGGCGGGCGACACGCTCGACGACCGCTTCGCCTCGGCCCGCCGCACCGTCGTGGGGACGACGGGGGCGGCGAAGGCGGCGGAGGAGGAAGCGCGGCGGGAGGAACAGCCGGAGGAGGAACGGCCGGCGGAGCCGGAGGCTTCGGGGGCTGGGGTATCGGAAGAGCCGCAGGGGCCGCAACAGCCTTCGGAGCGGCAGGAGTTGCCAGAGCCGCGCCGCCCGGAGTGGTGGGAGCAGGCGGCGGAGCCGGAGGAGGCGCCGGAGCCGGACCCGGACCCGCCACGCACGGCGGAACCGGCGGCAGCCCGCCGCGCCGAGGAGCCGGAGCCGGGCGGACCCCGGCGGACCCTGGCGGCGGAGCTGCTGGTCGGCGCCGAGCCCGCCGCGGCCGAACCTCCGGTGACCCGGCGCGAGCGGCCCGAGCCCGCCGCCGCTTCGCCCACGGCCGAGCCCGCCGCCGAAGGGCCCCGCCCCAGTGAACCTTCCGTCGCCTCCGCGCCCGCGCCCGCGCGGGCACAGCCCGGTGAGCTGCCCGCCGCCGACCTCGCGGCGCTCTCCAGCCTGGTCCCGGACACCGTGCTGGACGGTGCCCGGCACGGCTCCGTGGCGCTGCGCGCCGTCTCCGTACGCGGCGACACCGCGCGGCTGGCGGGGGAGCCGCGTCGGGACGCGCTGCTGACCGCGCGCTTCGGCACCGGGGACAGCGCCCTGCTGCTGGTGGCACTGGCCACGGGCGCCGGGTCAGCGGAGGCGGCGCACCGCGCCGCGCGGGAGGCGTGCCACACCATCGGTGAGGCGATCGGGCGCAGCCACGAACGGCTCGTGGCGGACCTGCTCGGCGGGAACCGCGGCGCGCTCAAGGCCGGGCTCAAGCGGCTGACGGACCGCAGTCACAGTCAACTGCGGGCCCAGGCCGCCGCGTTGGGTCTCGGACCCGGCCAGTACCGGGCCGATCTGCGCTGCCTGCTGCTGCCGGGTGACGCCTCCTGTGCGACGCGGCTGTTCTTCGGCATGGGCTCGGGCGGCCTCTTCCGGCTGCGGGACGGTGCCTGGCAGGACATCGAGCCGCGCGTGAGCGAGGTGCCGCCGCCCGAGGAGGCGTCCCGGCGGGAGCCGGGCCCGGAGAGCGGGGAGGCCGGGGAGGTGCCGGAGCCGCGACCCACGATGAACCTGGGCATCGCGACGCCGGACGTGCCGGGCCTGCCGCAGCCGGAGCCGTTCCGCTTCCGTGCCGCCGTCGCCCGACCCGGGGACACGCTGCTGCTGTG
Organism: Streptomyces sp. CNH287; assembly: GCF_000424825.1. Classification (NCBI taxonomy): domain Bacteria; kingdom Bacillati; phylum Actinomycetota; class Actinomycetes; order Kitasatosporales; family Streptomycetaceae; genus Streptomyces; species Streptomyces sp. CNH287. Next base: position 10,015 of record NZ_AUKQ01000004.1, read on the forward strand.
TGGGGCCGGATTGGCCGAACCGTTGCGCGCCGTACCGGAGTTCGCCGACTCCCTGGCGGAGCGCTGGGCGTCCGCAGCCGAACCGCCGGACCTGGCCGAGTTCCTGACGTGTCTTCAGGTTCCGGTCACCGGTTTCGGCGGTGACCGTACCGCCGCCGCCGTCTGGGAAGGGTAGCCCCAGCCCGGCTCCGGTCCGGGCGCGCGTCCCGGTCGGGTCGCGCGTCGCGGCCGGGCGCGGCTCAGCCGAACTGCCGCTCGATCTGGGCGAGTTTCTCCTCCAGGGAGTCGAGTCGCGGACTGGCCGGGTTGTGCAGGGCGTCGTCGTCCGCCGGCGGCTCCGTCCGGTGCCCCGCCGGCGGTCCGCCGCGGTCCACGACCGCCTGGAGCGCGGGCCTGCGGGCGGCCCCGACAGGTGCGGCGGCCTCGCCCGCGGGAAGGGCGCCGGGCTGGCCGCTGTGCTGCCCCGGGTCCGTGCCGATCTCCACTTCCAGCCCCGGGGCGCCGCCGCGGCCCCGGTGCCATCTCCGGTGCTGGCGCTGGATGGCCTTGCGTCGCGCCCGCTCCAGCTTGTCGTGGTCCCGGCGGCGCAGCCGGTCCTGCTCGTGCCGCCGCTGCTCCTCACGTACCTCGTCGACGGCCTCGTCCAGCGAGCGCACGCCCTCCAGCAGCATCAGCGACCAGGCGCGGTAGGTCTCGCGCGGCGCGCGGAGCCACCGTACGACCCGGATCTGTGGCAACGGGCGTGGGACCAGGCCCTGTTCGCGGAGCGCGGCCCGGCGCGTCTGTTTGAGCGCGCGGTCGAAGAGGATGGCCGCCGAGAGCGACATCCCGGCGAAGAACTGCGGCGCGCCGGCGTGTCCGGCGCCGCGCGGCGCGTGCACCCAGTTGAACCAGGCCGCAGCCGCCGCGAACGTCCATACCAGCAGCCGCGATCCGAGCGAGGCGTCGCCGTGGCTCGCCTCGCGTACCGCGATCATCGCGGAGAACATCGCCGCGCCGTCCAGGCCGAAGGGGACCAGGTACTCCCAGCCGCCGGAGAGGTTGAGGTTCTGCCGCCCGAAGCCGACCAGGCCGTGGAAGGAGAGCGCCGCGGCCACCGCCGCGCAGCAGAAGAGCAGCAGGTAGGAGGCGGTGGCGTAGAGGGTCTCCTTGCGGCGGCGGCGCTCCTCGGCGCGTTCCTCGGCCCGCTCCTGGGAGTCGGGCGGTGCGGGCTCCCTGGTCTTGCTGCCGCCGCCCTTGCCGTCCGCGCCCTGCGCGCCGCCCGTGCCGTCCGTGTGGCCCGGCCCCGGTGCGCCGTGCTGCCCGCCCTTGTGCCGCGCCGTCAGCAGGACGGCCGCCAGGGCGCCGACGAGCAACGCGGCGCCCGGCAGTACCCAGTTCAGCGGTATATCCGTCAGTGTCATCGGGGTGCCCCTCGCCTTGCCTCGGTGTCGCCGAGCATCCTGGCGAACTCCCGTCACCGGAAGGGGAGTTTCGGCGCAAGAGGCCACCAATGGGCGGTGCGGGGTACGGAAGCGGGTGTTCTGGGCCGAACGGGCTACCGGGTGCCGGTCAGCCGCTCGATCCGCTCGGTGTCGCAGGTGCGCGGGCAGGTGACACAGGTGTCCTCGGGGCGCAGGGTGTAGAAGAGGCAGCAGCTGCCGCGGTCCCGGGTGGGCAGCGCCTCGCCCGACGGTCCGGTCAGTTCGCGGAAGGCCGCGCCCCGCGCGTACGGGGCGGTCGAGCCCGGCAACAGCAGCGCGGCCTCCGACATGGCGCGCGCCTCCTCGCCGAGGAGATGGCCGAGATACCAGAGCCCCTCGGTGATCTCGTCGGTCGCGATGCCCCACAGTGCCCGGGAACCGCGCCGCAGCCGGGGCCTGAACGCCTCCAGCACCGGCCCGAGATGGTCCGCCACGGCGGTGCGCAGCTCCGCGCGCAGGGCCTCCTCGCCGCTGACGACGCGGGCGCCCGGCGCGGTGGCGGCCGGGTCGCCCGGCAGGCAGCTGAACTCCCTGATGCGGACCGAGAACTGGCCGGGGTCGCGCCGGAAGGACACGGCTTCCACGGGGAGCCGCGGCACCCGGCGGGAGAGGAACCAGGGGATCGTCATGAGCAGGCAGGCCGGCCAGGCGTACCGGTGCAGCGCGAAGCTGGCCACCACGTCCGGTCGCGCACGCTGCCCGTAGTCCTCCAGGAGCCGGTCGTCGTCCCAGGCGAGGAAGGCGTCCAGCGCGGGGCCTCCCCGGACCAGATCGGTGGCCGCCAGCCAGCCCTCGCCGCTCGCCGGTACGTCGCTCTCCAGCACCTCCAGCCGGGGGAACGCCTTCGTCAGCCTGGCGTAGGCGGCGGAGAACGGAGCGGGGGTGGGCCGGACAGGGGAGAACGGGGCGGGGGAGAGAAGCGCGCCGGGCGAGGGCGCGCGGGAGGGGGCGGGCGAGGCGAGCGCGGGCAGGGTCATCGGGTCCACCGGATCGACGATCGATTGCAGGCAAGCCTTACCTTACCTGACATGATCGCGCTTCGGCGCTCGCCAGTGCGATTCCGGCCCCGGCCGCGCCTTCGGCCGCCGGCGCACCCGTGGGTCAGGTGGTGCCCAGCTCCCCCCGCAGCCAGGTCGGCACGCCGCCGAGCAGCCGGAAGAGCCGCCCGGCCTCCGCCCGCAGCCGCGCCGCCTCCTCCTGCGGCTGGGTGTCCGCGAGCGCGACCAGCGCGGGTGCCACGCCGACCAGGAAGCCCAGCTTCTCGCGCAGGTGCAGCGATTCGGTGAACCCGTGCCGCGCCTCGGCCAGTTCGCCGTCCCGCAGCGCCAGTCCGGCCAGGTGCCGCCAGGTGAACGAGCACAGCAGCGCGTTCCCGTGTGCGGTGGCGCCCGCGTGCGCGCGCCGGTACGCGGCCTTCGCGGCCTGCGGGTTGTCGCTGAGCTTCTCGGCGATCAGACCGCGCCGGAAGTCCAGCAGCGGCCTGCTCTCGGCCGTGGGGGTGAGCAGCGCCGCTGCGCGGCCCAGTGCGGCCCGCGCCTCGTCCGCCCGGTCGCGGGCCCCGAGCAGCGTGGAGGCGTACGCCAGGTGGCCGCGCTCGCAGGCGGCGGCGCCCCGCTCGTCGTCGTCGCCGGCGACCGCCTCGGCCGTCCGCAGCGCGTCCTCCGCCGCGGCCCAGCCCTCCGCGGTGAACATGCAGCGCTCCACCAGCAGGGCCGCACGGCGCACCGCCGCCGTGAAGTCCTGCGCCGCGCGCGGTTCGAGCAGGGCCGCCGCGTCGTCCCAGCAGCCGCGGGACCGCAGCCGCCACACGGCCCGTTCCGACGGGGTGTCTCCGCCGCCGAATACGGGCGAGGTGTCTCCCTCGTGGTCCTGCCGTACCGGACGTGACATGGCGGTCTCCGCCACAGTGCCCTCCCCTAGCGCGCCTTTGAGCCGGATGTGACCGCATCTCAGCACGAGTTGGGGGGCCTCGCCAAGAGAAAGTGTGAAGCAGTTCACAAAGTTTTACTCTATGGCCCTGTCTGCCAAGCGGGCGGGGCCGGGGCAGGGGATGGTCCCCCTTCGTGTGACCGTATGTGTATCAGGGTGCAACTAAGCCGAATATCGCGCGTCTTACCAGTATTTATGTTTCCTCTATGTCATGGTTTACCCACCGTCGCCGGGCCTCCCGCCACCCGACACCCCCACACACAGAACGGAAAGCAGTCATGGACGACCTGCTAGTGGTGGGCGCAGGCCCCTACGGGCTCTCCGCCGCCGCGCACGCCACCGCAGCCGGGCTGGGCGTGCGGGTGCTGGGCAGACCGATGGCCAGCTGGCGCGACCACATGCCCGCCGGCACGTACCTGGAGTCCGGCCCCTGCTCCGCCGCCCTGTCCGACCCGTCCGGCGCCCGCACCCTCGCCGACTACCGCGCCGCCCGCGACCCGCACACCGGGCACGACGGCCCGCTGCCCGTGGAGACGTACGCCGCCTACGGCCGCTGGTTCGCCGAAGGCGCGGTACCCGGGGCCGAGGAGCGCACCGTGACCGCCGTCCGCCCCCGCGAGGGGCACTTCCTGGTGCGCACCGACGACGGCGACGCCCTTCAGGCGCGTGCGGTGGCGCTTGCCGTGGGCCTCCTGCCCTTCGCCCACATCCCCGTCGCCCTGCGCGACCTGCCCGCACCGCTGCTCTCGCACAGCAGCGCGCACCGCGACCTCGCCCGCTTCGGCGGGCGCCACGTCACCGTCGTCGGCGCGGGCCAGTCCGCGCTGGAGACGGCCACGCTGCTCGCCGAACACGGCGCCGACGTACGCCTGGTGGCCCGCGCCGAGGCACTCCGCTGGCACGCGCCGCCGCCGCCGTCCGGGCGCGGCCCGCTCAGCAGGCTGCGCGAACCCTACTCGGCGCTGGGCCACGGCCTGCCCAACTGGGCCTGCGCGGAGCTGCCGTGGGCGGTGCACGCGCTGCCCGGCGCCCTGCGCAGCCGCGTCACCGCGCACGCCCTCCGCCCGGCCGGGGCCTGGTGGCTGCGGGAGCGCTTCGAGGGCGCGGCGCCGCCGGTGCGGCTGGGTACCAGGGTGTGGTCCGCGGTCCCCACGGTGGACGGCGTACGGCTGCACCTGGGCACCACCCGGGGCACGGAGACGGTGCTGGAGACCGAGCACGTGATCGCCGCCACCGGCTTCGTACCCGAACTGGCCCGGCTGCGGCTGCTCGACCCCGCGCTGCGCGCCCGCCTGCGCACCGTACGGGGCAGCCGGGCGCCCGAGCTGGACGGCGGCTTCCAGTCGTCCCTGCCGGGCCTCTACTTCGCCGGGCCGCTGGCCGCGCCCTCCTTCGGACCGGCGCTGCGCCTGCTCAACGGCGCGGCGTTCGCCGCGCGGCGGCTGACCGCCGGGGTGCGGCAGCGGCTGGAGCGGGAGCGGCCCGGGCCGCGGCAGAGCACGCCCAAGGTGGCGCGGGTGCCCCGCCCCGCCGCGGCGGCGGCCCGGCAGGCCGTGGAGCGCGCCGCCCACCCGGTGCCGCTGGGGCGCGGCCCGGACAGCCCCTGAGCGCGGCTCAGCAGGTCGCGCGCACGTACTCCTGGCCGCCGCGCGCGGTCACCTCCAGGTCCCGGCGTACGACGCTCAGCCGGTCGCCCCACTTCGCGCAGGCGCGCTCCAGGCCCCCGGCCGTGTACTCGATCACCACGACGTGGTCGTCGAACGCCTTCGCGTAGGTGCCGCACTCCTCGTACTGGCCGCACTCCTCCGCGACGGCGAAGTCCAGCCCCACCGCGTCGGCGCTGCCCGCCAGCTCTGCCGTGTTCTTCTGGCCGATGGCCAGGCCGCGGGCGTGCGCGTGGGAGGCCAGCAGCGTGAGGAAGGCCTTGGCGTCCCCGGCGGTCAGCAGGCCGCCGGAGCGGGTGTAGCTGTCGTAGTTGTCGGGCTCCACGGCGTCGAAGCCCTTGTCGGCGCAGCCGTCGGTCCAGGCGTTGACCTTGGCGGCGACGCGTGCGCGCTTGGCGGCGGTGCCGATGTCCAGGAGCGGTTCGTCCCAGTCCGGGTCCATGACGACCTCGCCGTCGGCGTCCCGCAGGAGCAGGTCGGCGGGCCAGCGGCCGGTCTCGGCGGGCTGGGCCTGGAAGGCGTTCACGTAGCAGATGTTGTAGAGCCCGTCGGCGGGCGCGGCGCCGCGGTCCCGGGCGACGATGCCGACGCCCGCGGCCGGCGGGTACGGCTCACCGATCTGGTAGTCGAAACCGGCCCCGGCGGGCGGCGGTTGCGGGGCTGAGGTCTCGGCCGGGGAGGAGCCGCCGGCCAGGCCGGTGGCGGTGAGTCCGGCGGTGGCGAGGGCGGCGGCGGCCAGGACGGCCGCCGCCCAGGGTCGCCAGCCGCGCAGGGCCTGCTTGACAGGCATGGTCGTGCTCCATCCGTCGCGGGTCGGGCCCCGCCTCGGACGCTGCGCGCGGTGCTGGCGGCTCAGGCCGGGTACGGAGGGGTTCCGCTCAGCGGATCGCCGTGTGCCTGTGGCGATCGGACGTGAGCGGATGCGCAGGTGTGTGCAGGCGGGGTGGTGCGCAGCCCTGCGACCGTACCCGTGCGGGCGGGCGTCCGGGCGCTGGGCGGAACGGAGAAGGCCTGCTCAGTAGGCCTTTCCGCGGTCATGCAGGATTGATCAGCGCTACACTCAGGGAATGCTCAAGAGTGATCGGTTGCACCGGATCATCGACCATGTCTCCTCCGAGGGCAGTGCGGACGTGCACCAGCTGGCTGTCCTGCTGGGTGTCTCCGGTGCGACGGTACGCCGTGACCTGCGCGCCCTGCACGATCAGGGTCTGCTCCAGCGCACCCACGGCGGTGCCGTGACCGCCTCCCTCGAGATGCCGATGCGGCACCGGGCGGGCCGGCAGCAGGCGCAGAAGCAGCGCATCGCCGCCGCGGCGGCGGAGCTGGTGCCGGACGGCGCGGTGGTCGGGCTGACCGGGGGCACCACGGTCACCGAGGTCGCGCGGGCGCTGGCCGGGCGCAGCGGCATCACCGTGGTGACCAACGCGGTCAACATCGCGGCGGAGCTGGTGGTGCGGCCCGACATCCGGCTCGTGGTCATCGGGGGCGACGCCCGCTCGCAGAGCTACGAGCTGGTCGGGCCCGCCGCCGAGCGGATGCTCGACGAGTACCACCTCGACCTGAGCTTCATCGGGGCGGACGGGCTGACCGTGGCGCGCGGGTGCAGCACCCACGACCAGCTGGAGGCGCACACCGACCGCGCGTTCCTGCGCAACAGCACCGACGCCGTCGTGGTCGCCGACAGCACCAAGATCGGCAAGGTCACCTTCGCCCGGATCTGCCCGCTCTCGGATATCAGCGCCGTGGTCACCGACAGCGCGGCGGACGAGGCGGAGACCGCGGCGGTGCGGGGGCTGGGCGTGCGGGTGCACCTCGTCTGACGGCCGCGCACCAGCCCCGCCGTCGCACCCGGCCCCCGCCCCGCCCGGCCGCTCCCGCGCCCCGCCGCCGCTCACCCCCCGCCCGGCACCGTACGGGCCGCCGAGTGCGCTGCCCCGAGCACGCCGAGCACCCGCGTCACCTCCTCGGCCATCGCCTCCCGCGCTGGAGCCAGCCAGCGTCGGGGATCGACCAGCTCCGGCCGGTCCGCCAGCGCCCGGCGGGCCGCCCCGGTGAAGACCGCGTTGAGGCGGGTGGAGACGTTCACCTTGCGCATCCCCGCCCGCACCGCCTCCGCGAGCATCGGGTCGGGCACCCCGGAGGAGCCGTGCAGCACCAGGGGCACCGGCACCGCCTCGCGCAGCGCGGCGATCAGGGCCAGGTCCAACTGCGCCCGGCGCTCCGTCATGGCGTGCGCGGAGCCGACGGCGACGGCCAGCGCGTCCACCCCCGTCTCCGCCACGAAGCGCGCGGCCTCGGCGGGGTCGGTGCGCACTCCCGGGGCGTGCGCGCCGTCCTTGCCGCCGACCTCGCCCAGCTCCGCCTCCACCCACACGCCGCGCTCGTGGCACCAGCGGGTGATCTCGCGGGTGGTGGCGAGGTTCTCCGCCCACGGCAGCCGCGCCCCGTCGTACATCACCGAGGTGAAGCCGCACGCGACGGCCTCGCGGATCAGCTCCGGCCCGGTCGCGTGGTCGAGGTGGAGGGCGGCAGGGGTGTCCGTGGCGGCGATGGCCTCCCGTGCGGCGGCGGCCAGCGGACGCAGCGCGCCCCGGTAGGCCACCGCGTTCTCGCTGACCTGCACCACGACCGCCGAGTCCGCCCGTGCGGCGCCGGCGAGCACCGCCTCCAGCTGCTCCAGCAGCACGGCGTTGAACGCCCCCGCGCCGTGCCCGCCGGACTCGGCCGCCGCCAGCAGCGCGCCGGTGCCCAGCAGCGTCACGACGCGTCCGCCAGCACCACGGAACGGGTGAGGTTCGGCGGACTGTCCACGTCCCGGCCCAGGCTCGTTGCCAGCGCCGCCGCCACCCGCTGCGCCTTGACCAGCTCGGCGAGCGGGTCGAGCCCGGACCGCAGCAGCAGGGCGCCGGTCGCCTCGACCTGCTCCGCCAGCCCGTCCGGCAGCCCGCCCAGCGCCCAGACGGCGCGCCCGGGAGCCGCGACGCCGATCGGGCCGTGCCGGTACTCCATCGCCGGGTACGCCTCGGTCCACCAGGCGGCGGCCTCGCGGACCTTGAGCGCGGCCTCCAGGGCCAGCCCGTTCGTCCAGCCGGAGCCCAGGAAGGTGATCTGCGAGGCGGCCAGCACCCGCGGGTCCGGCTCCGCCGCGACGGCGGTCGCGACGTCCGCCAGCGCGCCGTCCAGGTCCTCGCCCAGGTGGGCGCGGAGCAGCATGAGCTGCGTGGTGGGGAAGCGCGTCTGCACCACGGAGCGCTCGTCGGCGAAGTCGAGCACGACGGCGTCGTCGGCCAGCGCCGTCACCGGGGAGCCGGGCACGGCGGTCAGCGCGGTGCTGCGCACCCGGCCGCGCACCCGCTCCAGCGCGCGCAGCACCTCGGTCGTGGTGCCGGAGCGGGTGAGCGCGACCACCCGGTCGTACGCCCGCTCCAGCGGGGCCTCCGAGGCGGCGAACGCGTCCGTGACGCCGTGGCCCGCGGCCTCGCGCAGCGCGGCGTACGACTGCGCCATGAACCACGAGGTGCCGCAGCCGATCACCGCCACCCGCTCCCCCTCGCGCGGCAGCGCCGGTGCGTGGCGCGGGAGCAGCGCGACCGCGCGCCGCCAGCATTCGGGCTGGGACGCGATCTCGTCCGCGGTGTGCGACATGGGCCTCTCCTACGGCTCTGGCGTCTTCCGACGACCGGCTGCTCAAGTTGCACATCACGCTGCGCGAAGTTGAGCGGATGTTCTCCGTTCTATCAGAACTGCGCGGGTGTGCGCGAGAGCGCCTCCCGGCCCGGCCTCAGCTCATGCGCAGGGCGAGGAAGAAGTCGAGCTTGTCCTCCAGCCGGGACAGGTCCCGCCCGGTCAGCTGCTCGATGCGCCCCATCCGGTAGCGGAGCGTGTTGACGTGCAGGTGCAGCCGGGACGCGCACCTCGTCCAGGAGCCGTCCGCGGCGAGGAACGCCTCCAGGGTCGGCACCAGCTCCGCCCGGTGCCGCCGGTCGTAGTCGTGCAGCGGCTCCAGGAGCCGCGCGGTGAACGCCCGCCGCACGTCGTCCGGTACGAAGGGGAGCAGCAGCACGTGCGAGGCCAGCTCCGCGTGGCCCGCGGCGGCCACAGGGGTGCCGCGTGCGGCGGCCACCCGGCGGGCGTGCCGCGCCTCCTCCAGCGCGCCGCGCAGGCCCTCCGCCGAGTGGACGGCGGCGCTCAGGCCCAGGGACAGCCGCCCGTCCGCGCCGAGGCCGCGCTCCAGCGGCTCCTGTACCGGGGCGGCCAGTGCGGCGGCGTCCAGTGCCGCGTCCCCCGCGGGCAGCGGCACCAGGGCCACCGCCTCGTCCTCGGCGCGCGCGACGGCGATCCGGTCGGCGGCGCCGCCGTCCCCGCCGCCGGAGGCACCGCCGGTGCCGCCCGTACCGGCCGCGCCGCCCCCGTCGCCGTCCCGCAGCGGTCCGGCCAGGATCTCCTCCAGCAGCCGCTGGACGGCGCTTCCCCCGGCGCCGTCCGCACCGCCGTCCGCACCCGCGCCCGCACCGTCCGAGGTGCCGCCCGGCTCCGCCCACTCCAGCCGGGCCACCACCACCTGCCAGCGCAGCTCCGGCCCCGGCTCCGGACCGGGCAGCAGTACGGGCAGCGCGGCCCGCAGCCGCGCGGCGGTCTCCGCGGGCGCGGCGCCGGACCGCACCAGCTCCAGCACCTCCTGGGCGAGCCGTCGGCGCACCGCGCGGGCCGCCTCACCGTGCTCCCGCTCGGCGGCGATCAGCTGGGTGACGCCCGCGAGCAGGTCCAGCCGCTCCTCGGACCAGTCGGCCGGGTCCGCGCGCACCGCCAGCAGCCAGTCGGCGAGCGGCGCCCCGCCGCGCACCGGGTCGCCGTCGCCGCGCACCGGGAAGAGCGCGTACGCCGTCCCGTCCCCGCCGGTGGCGCGGTACGGGCTGCGCTGCCCCGCCCGCAGCGCGGCCAGGTGCGCGCCGGCCAGGCGGGTGCGCAGCGCCTTTGGCAGCCTCCCGGCGCCGCCGCCGGGCCCGGCGATCTGGCGACCGGTGGGCGAGAGCACCCAGGCGCGCAGATCCAGGTCGGAGTCGAGCAGGCCGAGCACGGCGTCGGGCCCGCCGCCGCCGGGGCCCGCGGACATCAGCCTGCGGTGCCGTTCCACCACGACCGCCAGATCACCGGCCCGTCCGGCGGAGACCTGGCGCACCACGTGCTCGGTGACCGTCGCGAAGGCGACGTCCTCGTCGACGGCGAACAGCGGCAGCCGGTGCCGCGCGCAGGCCGTCATCAAGTCCTCCGGCACCGAGCCCAGCTCCGCCTCGCCCGCCGCCAGGGCGGCCACCCCGGCGGCGGCCAGCAGGCGGACGAACGGCTCGGAGTCCGCCGCCGTACGCCGCCACGCCAGCCCGGTCAGCACCAGTTCGCCGCCGGAGAGGTAGCGGCTGGGATCGCGCAGGTCGGTGGTCATCACGCCGCGCACGGCGCGGTCCAGCTCGCCGACGCCGCCGAGCAGCCGCAGCCCGAGCGCCGGGGTCTCCAGCAGTGCGCGCAGCCGCATGTCGTCGCCCGCCGTTTCCGTGTGAGTGATCACGAGTCCGCAAGCCTGCCGGGCGCCGGCCGCCGCTTGTCGCGCCGCGTGCCCGGTGGCCGTATGTGACGGTGCGCATCCCCTGCGTCGACGAGGTTGCGGCTTTCGTTCGAATCTACAAGACCCGGCCCCGGGGCAGCCAGCCGGTTCATGGTTTCCGTGACTGCACCCGATGGCGGGCGCGTCGGTCTACTTGCCCCACAGCTCGCCAACGGAACATGAACCGCTCCGGCCCGCACGCCGCCCCGGAGCCCGACCCCGAGCGACCCGAGAAGAGAATCGCATGGAGTTCCTGCGCCCCGCCGACTGGGGGGAAGCGCTTGCCGCCAAGGCCGCGCACCCCTCGGCCGTGCCCATCGCGGGCGGCACCGACGTCATGGTCGAGATCAACTTCGACCACCGCCGGCCCGAGTACCTGCTCGACCTCAGCCGCGTCACCGCACTGCACGAGTGGGAGACGGGAGAGACGGCCGTACGGCTCGGCGCCGCCGTCCCCTACACCCGCATCATCGAGAACCTCCGCACCGAACTGCCCGCCCTCGCCCTGGCCGCCCGCACCGTGGGCTCGCCGCAGCTGCGCAACCGGGGCAGCGTCGGCGGCAACCTCGGCGCCGCCTCGCCCTCCGGGGACTCGCACCCCGCGCTGCTGGCGGCGGGCTCGGAGGTGGAGGCCGAGTCGGTACGCGGCAGCCGCCGCATCCCGGTCGAGGAGTTCTTCACCGGCGTCAAGCGCAACGCGCTCGCCGAGGACGAGCTGATCCGCGCCGTGCACATCAAGAAGGCGACCGGGCCGCAGCAGTTCTCCAAGGTCGGCACCCGCAACGCGATGGTCATCGCCGTCTGCGCCTTCGGCATCGCGCTCCACCCGGACACCCGTACGGTCCGCACGGGCATCGGCTCCTGCGCGCCCACCCCGATCCGGGCCACCACCGCCGAGGACTTCCTGAACGCCGCGCTCGCGGACGCCGGGCTCTGGGACAGCGGCGCCGTCCTCCCGCCCTCGGTCGCCGCGCGGTTCGCGGAGCTGGCCTCGGACGCGTGCAGCCCCATCGACGACGTGCGCGGCAGCGCCCGCTACCGCCGCCACGCCGTGCGCGTGCTGGCCCGCCGCACCCTGGGCTGGACCTGGCAGAGCTACCGCGCCGGACACCCCGGACACGTCACGGAAGGAGACTCGGCGTGCGCGTGACATTCCAGGTCAACGGGAGGCCCTACGAGGCCGACGACGTGTGGGAGGGCGAGTCGCTCCTGTACGTACTGCGCGAGCGCATGGGCCTGCCCGGTTCCAAGAACGCCTGCGAGCAGGGCGAGTGCGGCTCCTGCACGGTCCGCCTGGACGGCGACCCGGTGTGCGCCTGCCTGGTGGCGGCCGGCCAGGCCGAGGGCCGCGAGGTCGTCACCGTCGAGGGGCTCGCCGCCCTCGCCAAGGAGCGCGAGACCGGCGACGGCGCCCGCGGCGGCGTCCCGGTGGACGAGGCCCGGCGCTGGGAGGCGCGCCCGGACGGCGAGGGCCAGAGCCCCGAACTGGCGCCCGTGCAGCAGGCGTTCATCGACGCGGGCGCCGTGCAGTGCGGCTTCTGCACCCCCGGCCTGCTGGTCGCCGCCGACGAACTGGTCGAGCGCAACCCGCAGCCCTCGGACGCCGACATCCGCGAGGCGCTCTCGGGCAACCTCTGCCGCTGCACCGGCTACGAGAAGATCCTCGACGCCGTCCGCCTCACCGCCGCCCGCGCCGGTGACACCGCAACGGAGGCCTGACGCCATGGGAGTCACCCGCACACCCAGCAGCCTCAGCCAGGGCACCGGCACCCCCGGCGGCATCGGCGAGTCCACGCTGCGCCCCGACGGCACCCTCAAGGTGACCGGCGAGTTCGCGTACGCCTCGGACATGTGGCACGAGGACATGCTCTGGGGCTGCACGCTCCGCAGCCCGCACGCCCACGCCGAGATCGTCTCCCTGGACACCTCCGAGGCGCTCGCCCAGCCCGGTGTCCACGCGGTCCTCACCTACGAGGACCTGCCCGCCGAGGTGAAGTACTACGGCCTGGAGTTGCGCGACACCCCCGTGCTGGCACACGGCCGGGTGCGCCACCACGGCGAGCCGGTGGCCGTCGTCGCCGCCGACCACCCCGAGACCGCGCGCCGGGCCGCTGCGAAGATCCGTGTGGAGTACGCGGAACTCCCGCTGGTGCGCGACGAGGCGAGCGCCACCGCCCCCGGCGCACCGGTGCTCCACCCCGACCGCGCCGACGACCACGCCCGGCACGTGCCGCACCCCAACATCGTGCACCGCCAGCCGGTCCTGCGCGGCGACGCCGACGCCGCCCGGGCGCGGGCCGACGTGGTCGTCTCGGGCGAGTACGAGGTCGGCATGCAGGACCAGGCGTTCCTGGGCCCGGAGTCCGGCCTCGCCGTACCGGCCGAGGACGGCGGAGTCGACCTCTACGTCGCCACCCAGTGGCTGCACACCGACCTGCGCCAGATCGCCCCCGTCCTGGGCCTGCCCGAGGACAAGGTGCGCCTGACCCTCTCCGGCGTCGGCGGGGCCTTCGGCGGCCGGGAGGACCTCTCCATGCAGATCCACGCCGGTCTGCTGGCGCTGCGCACCGGCAGGCCCATCAAGATCGTCTACAACCGCTTCGAGTCCTTCTTCGGGCACGTGCACCGGCACCCGGCCAAGCTCTGGTACGAGCACGGCGCCACCCGCGACGGCCGGATCACCCACATGAAGTGCCGCATCGTCCTGGACGGCGGCGCCTACGCCTCCACCTCGCCGGCCGTCGTCGGCAACGCCGCCTCGCTGGCGGCCGGTCCGTACGCCATCGACGACGTGGACATCGAGGCCCTCGCCCTCTACACCAACAACCCGCCCTGCGGCGCCATGCGCGGCTTCGGCGCGGTCCAGGCGTGCTTCGCCTACGAGAGCCAGCTGGACCGGCTCGCGGCCGAACTGGACATGGACCCGGTCGAGTTGAGGCAGCGCAACGCCATGTCGCAGGGCACCGTGATGCCCACCGGCCAGCAGGTGGACTCCCCGGCCCCCGTCGCCGAGATCCTGCGCCGGGTCAAGGCCCTGCCGATGCCGCCCGAGCGGCAGTGGGAGTCCGCGGAGCCGGGCTCGGCGGGCACCGTCATCGACGTGCGGGCGCTGCCCGGCGCGCTGTCCAACACCACCCACGGCGAGGGCGTCGTACGGGGCGTGGGCTACGCGGTCGGCATCAAGAACGTCGGCTTCTCCGAGGGCTTCGACGACTACTCCACCGCCCGGGTGCGCCTCCAGGTCATCGGCGGCGAGCCCGTCGCCACCGTGCACACCGCGATGGCCGAGGTCGGCCAGGGCGGCATCACCGTGCACGCCCAGATCGCCCGCACCGAACTGGGCGTCACCCGGGTGAACATCGAGCCCGCCGACACCAGCGTCGGCTCCGCCGGTTCCACCTCCGCCTCCCGGCAGACGTACGTGACCGGCGGCGCGGTCAAGAACGCCTGCGAGGCCGTACGCGAGCAGGTGCTGGCGATCGGCCGCGCCCGCTTCGCCACCTACCACCCGGCCTGGAACACCGCCGAACTCCTGCTGGAGGGCGGCAAGGTGGTCACCGAGGGCGGCGAGTCGCTGGCCCCGCTGACGGAGGTGCTGGAGGACGAGGTGCTGGAGGCCGACCTCGAATGGCGCCACCGGCCCACCGAGGCGCTCGACCTGAAGACCGGTCAGGGGTTCGCCCACGTCCAGTACTCCTTCGCCGCGCACCGGGCCGTCGTCGAGGTCGACACCGAACTCGGGCTGGTCAAGGTGGTGGAGCTGGCCTGCGCGCAGGACGTCGGCAAGGCGATCAACCCGCAGTCCGTCGTCGGGCAGATCCAGGGCGGCACGACGCAGGGGCTGGGCCTGGCGGTGATGGAGGAGATCGTGGTGGACCCGCAGTGCCGGGTGCGCAACCCGTCCTTCACCGACTACCTGATCCCCACCATCCTGGACACCCCGACCATCCCGGTCGACGTGCTGGAACTGGCCGACGAGCACGCCCCGTACGGCCTGCGGGGCGCCGGGGAGGCGCCCACCCTCTCCGCGACACCCGCGGTCCTGTCCGCCATCCGGCAGGCCACGGGGCTCGCGCTGCACCGGGTGCCGGTGCGGCCCGAGCACCTCACCGGCACGTAGTGCCGCGTCCGGCGAGGTGTGCACCCCGCCGGCTTCGCCGGGACGTGCCCCCTGCGCCGGCCGACCGGCCGGGGCGGGCCGAGGTGCCACCGGCACCCGCACCCGCCGCGCAGACCCCGGGCGGGAAGGCGTGCGAACGCCCTCCCGCCCGGACCGGCCGGGCCCCGGACGGACGCGCACCGCGTCCGCCGGGGACCGGTGCAACCCCGAAGCGGCTCCCGGCGCGGAGCCGTACAACGCCTCGGGCCGTCCCCCGGGTCGTGCGATCCCGAATCCCGCGCACTTCGGTGTCCGCGGGTGCCCCTGTGAACCTTGGGAGAAGGCACACCATGACCCAGCCGACAGCGGGGCCGAAAAGCACGGCGGAGGACGCGGGCTCCGGCTCGCGTCCCCCGGCCGGCCGGTCCTGGCTCGACAGGTACTTCCACATATCCGACAGAGGATCGACCGTCGCACGGGAGGTGCGCGGCGGCGTCACCACCTTCATGGCGATGTGCTACATCCTGCTGCTCAACCCCGTGATCCTCTCCGTCCCCGACGCGGCCGACGCCCGCCTGGACGCGGGCGAGGTCGCCACCGCCACCGCGCTCGCCGCCGCCGTCACCACGCTCGCGATGGGCCTGCTCGGCAACGTGCCGCTCGCGCTCGCTGCCGGACTGAGCGTCTCGGCAGTCCTGGCCTTCCAGGTCGCGCCCGAGATGACCTGGGCGAACGCGATGGGCATGTGCCTGATCTACGGCGCGGTGATCATCCTGCTGGTCGTCACCGGCCTGCGAGAGATGATCATGCGGGCCATCCCGCTGGCCATGAAGCACGCCATCACGATGGGCATCGGCCTGTTCGTCTGCCTCATCGGCCTGGTCCAGGCGGGCTTCGTCACCAGCATGGGCGGCCCCGGCGGGGTGGCCGGCGCGAAGCCGGTCCAGCTCGGCACGCACGACCAGCTCAGCGGCTGGCCGGTGCTCTGCTTCGCCGTCACCGTGCTGCTGATCTTCATGCTCCAGGTGCGCCGGGTGCCGGGCGCCATCCTGGTCGGCATCCTCGGCGGCACGCTGCTGGCCGCCGTCGTGCACCAGGCCACCGGGATGAGCAAGAAGGACTGGGGCGGGCTGAACGCCCCCGAGCTGGGCGGCTCGGTCGTCAGCAACCCCGACTTCGGCCTCTTCGGGGACGTCTCCTTCGACGGCCTGTCCGACGTCGGCGGGATCACCGTGGCGGTCATCGTCTTCACCCTGGTGCTGGCCGGGTTCTTCGACGCGATGGGCACCATCATCGGAGTGGGGCAGCAGGCCGGGCTGGTGGAGCGGGACGGCCGGATGCCCGGCCTGAGCAAGGCGCTCGCCATCGACGGCGCGGGCGGCGTGGTGGGCGGCCTCGCGGGCGCCTCCGGGCAGACCGTCTTCGTGGAGTCGACCGCCGGGGTCGGCGACGGCGCCCGTACGGGACTGGCCAGCGTGGTCACCGGCCTGGGCTTCACCCTCTGCCTGTTCTTCACCCCGCTGGCCCAGGTCATTCCCACCCAGGTGGCGGCGGGCGCGCTGGTCGTCATCGGCGCGATGATGATGAGCAACGCGGCGCACATCGACTGGAACGACCCGGCCGTCTCGATCCCGGTCTTCCTGACCACCGTCCTGATGCCCTTCACCTACTCCATCACCGCCGGAATCGCGGCGGGGGTCATCAGCTACGTCGTCATCAAGGCCGCGCAGGGCCGGTGGCGGGAGCCGGGATGGCTGATGTGGGTGCTGTCCGCGGTCTTCCTCTGCTACTTCTCGCTCGGCCCGATCGAGAGCTGGCTGGGGGTGAAGTAGCCGCCCCGTACGCCGCCCCCCCCGCGGTCCCCCGCGGTCCCCGTCCCAGAAGGAGGCAGCAGATGCTGGACATCGCCGAAGCGCTCGACCGGTGGTGCGCGCAGGGCCGCGACTTCGCCGTCGCCACCGTCGTCGCCGTGAGCGGCAGCGCGCCCCGGCCCCCGGGCGCGGCGCTCGCCGTCGACGCCGAGGGCACCGTGATCGGCAGCGTCTCCGGCGGCTGTGTGGAGGGGGCGGTGTACGACCTGTGCCAGGCGGCGCTGGCGGACGGCCGCACGGTGCTGGAGCGGTTCGGCTACAGCGACGAGGACGCCTTCGCCGTCGGGCTGACCTGCGGCGGCGTCATCGACGTGCTGGTCACCCCGGTACGGTCGGACGCGCCGTGGCGGCCACCGGTCGCCACGGCGCTGTCCGCCGCCGCCTCGGGCGGCGCCGTCGCCCTGGTGCGCGTCACCTCCGGTCCCGCCGAGCTGCTGGGGCGGGCCCTGTACGTGGGCGGCGGGGGAGCGGCGGACCCGGGGGCGCCCGGCTCCGGCGGCACGCTCGGCGGGCATCCGGAGCTGGACCGCACGGCCGCCGCGGAGGCCGCTGCCCTGCTGGACGCGGGCCGCACCGGCACGGTGGAGATCGGCGCGGAGGGCGGGCGGTGCGGGCAGCCGCTGACCCTGCTGGTCGAGTCCAGCGTGCCGCCCCCGCGCATGCTGGTCTTCGGCGCCGTCGACTTCGCGGCGGCCCTGGTCCGCATGGGCGTCTTCCTCGGCTACCGGGTCACCGTCTGCGACGCCCGGCCCGTCTTCGCCACCCCCGCCCGCTTCCCGGAGGCGCACGAGGTCGTCGTCGACTGGCCGCACCGCTACCTCGACACCACCGGCGTGGACGCCCGCACCGTGGTGTGCGTCCTGACCCACGACCCGAAGTTCGACGTGCCGCTGCTGGAGCGCGCGCTGCGGCTGCCGGTGGCCTACGTCGGCGCGATGGGCTCCCGCCGCACCCATCAGGATCGCCTCGCGCGGCTGCGCGAGGCCGGGCTCGGCCCCCGGGAACTGGCCCGCCTGCACTCCCCGATCGGGCTCGACCTGGGCGCCCGTACGCCTGAGGAGACCGCGGTCTCCATCGCCGCCGAGATCGTCGCGCACCGCCGCGGCGGCACCGGCGTGCCGCTGACCGGCGCGCACACCCCTATCCACCACGACACGGGGACCTCGGCCGGGGGGCGGGCGGACTCGGTGGCGTGAGCCCCGGGCACCGGCAGGACCCGGGGCTCGGGCGGCGGGCTCAGGCGCCAGGGCCCTCGGCGGAGGATGAGGCGGGCGAGGGGGCAGGGGAGGGCAGCCGGGCCGGGAGCTTCGCCTCCGCGCCGCACCCCATCGTCTCCGCCATCGCCCGGGACACGGAGTGCAGCAGCGCCATGGCCGCCCTGCCCCGGTCCGCGCCGCTCAGCTCCGCGTGGGCGTCGGTGTGCCGCAGGTCCACGTGCCCCACCAGGGTGGGCGCCGCCTTCCCGGGCAGTCCGGCCCGGCACGGGAAGGCGAGGGTGGCGCCCGCGTCGTTCGCCCGGGCCCGCTCGCCCAGGGGGTAGTCGGTGTCTCCCGGCTCCTTCGCGTCCCAGTCCGCCCGCTCCCCGGAGCGGGCGAACTCGATCTCGAAGAGCGGGTCCTGCGGCGTGCTGCGCGGGCTGTGGACGCGGCACACCCTGGTGCGCGAGGTGATGATCTCCTCGTGCCCGGCGAGCCGGTCCCTGGCCGCCTCGAAGGAGACTTCCTCGGTCTGCTCGAACTCCTCGTCCCGGCTGAGCGTGTCGAGCGCCTTTCGGGCGGCGGAGTCCAGGGAGGAGTGGCACAGCTGCGCCGCGGGAACGCCCCGCTCCTCGTCCTTCCCGCCGCCGGAACAGCCGCCGGCGGCCAGCACCGCACCCAGCGCGAGGACGGGCACCAGCCGCCGCCCCCGGCGCGTTCGCGTGATCGCTCGCCCGGTCATCGGCTCACCCCGGGCCCGGGTAGGGGGTGCGGCCCTCGAAGTCGGACGCTCCCGGCCCGTACCCGAGGTAGGCGTTCTTGATCTCCCGCACCAGGGTGCCGTCCGGGTCCGGGCCGCTGCCGTGGCCCAGCAGGTGCCGCTCGGCCGTACCGCCCAGGTCGCGTTCCCCCATCGAGAAGATGTCCTGGGTGTCCGGCTGCGAGGGCAGGTCCGCGCCGCCGAAGAAGGTCTCGCCGCCGAACTGCTTCCCGAACTCCGCCAGCGCGCTGGTGGCGATCGGGATCGCCACGCCCCAGGGACCGGACTTGCCCGCGATGTTGAGCAGCACGTTCTGGGCCGCCGGGGTGCCGGCGCTGATCCCGACGCGGCGCCAGTCGTCGGTGCGCAGGTAGGCGTCCTGGGCCGCGCCGGAGTCCTGCGCGTACGCCGCCTCGATGTAGCGCGTACGGGAGGCGTCCAGGATGCCGCGCGCCTCGGACTCGGCCAGCAGCGCGCCCTTGCCGGTCACGTAGTTCTCGCCGCCCGCCGACGGCGGGTTCTCCGCGAAGCGGCCCAGGGTGTAGAGGTGCTCCGCCTGGTTCATCAGGCCGTGCGAGGTCTCGTTCTGGCCCAGCACGCTGAGGAAGTCGACGGCCTGCTCGCGCCCGAACTCCGCGTGCCCCTGGTACCCGGGCGGGAAGTAGTCGCCCATCTTCGTCTCGCCGAGCCCGGACAGGTCGCGGTTGAGGTCGTCCACGTACGCGCCGCCCATCGCGCCCAGCGCCTCCGCCATCGCGGGCTGCTCGTGGAGCAGCCGGGGGCCCTCCTCGCCGCCGTAGGTGTAAACGACCTGCTCCATCACGTCCGCGGTCGCGGCCGTACGGCGGTTCTCCCCGTCGGCGATGCCCGGGTCGTCCCAGGCGTAGCCGGTGGTCGCCGCGGTCAGCGCGTGGCCGAGCGCCTGGTGGCCGCCGATCTCCACGGGCTTGCCGTTGTCCCCGGTGTAGAACCAGTCCCGTTCGGTGGTGAGGTAGGCGAAGTTGCCGTTCAGTTCGCCGTCGCTGTCGAGGCGTCCGTCCACCTTCCCGGGCCGGAAGTACTCGGTGGCGACCTCCGGGTTGTGGCCCAACGCCTCCAGCATGCCGACCACCGGGTCGTGGCCGGTGTCGTACTCGTTCTCGCCGTGGTGCAGGTTGAGCACGCCGACGTCCGCGGTGTTCGCCCAGTAGGGGCGGCCCTCGGTGTTGTTCTTCTTGTCCCAGGCGGTGAGCTGGTCGCTGTAGCGGGTGAGGAAGTCCGACTCGTACTTCCCGAAGCGCATCAGGTTGCTCATGAGCTGGTAGCCGTACGGGTTGCTGTTCCCGCCGGTCTCCACCCGCTGGGGGCCCGTGCGGAGCATCTCGTTCTTCCACTCGCGCATCTCCGGGCTGTCGGAGTGCGAGGCGAGGGCCAGCGTGCTGCCGAGGTTCTCCTGGAGGCTCGCGGCGGTCTTCCACCACGTCTTCTCGTCGATCTTCGTGTCGGGGTAGAGGGGGTTGCGCGGGTGGGTGGCGTTGTACCAGAGCCGGAGGGTGTTCCGGGCGCCCGCCTCGGTGGCGAACCGCTCCGCGAACAGCGGGTCCTGGCCGTGCCGGGCCAAGGCGGCGTTCGCCATCTCCAGCTGCTTGGAGGACATCTTGCCCTGCTCGATCCCGGCGAGGTCGACCAGCGTCCTGAGATCCTTCGCGGTCGCCTCGCGGGCCGCGTCGAGGCTGCCGTACGCGTTGCTGTTGAAGCCGCGCTTGGCACCGTTGACGTCGGCCGTCAGCGCCTGCGCCAGCGCGCTGTCCGCGTTCTCGGCCAGCTCGATCGCTTTGCGGGTGCGCTCCCGGTAGGAGGAGAACGTGTCCTGGTAGGCCTTCGTCAGCGCCGCGCGGTGCTTCTCCTGGTCGGCGGGCAGGTCGAGGTAGACCGAGCCGTCGGCCTTGTTGAGGCGCAGGTGCTCGTGGCCGGCCAGCTCCTCCTCGATGGCGTCCAGCGTGCCCTTCGCCCGCGTGAACTGCTCCAGGCCCTCACGCAGCACGGTGAAGACCTGGTGCGACTCCTCCATGGCCGCCACCACCTGGCTGCGTACCTTGCGGAACTTCCCCTCCGCGGCCTGGGCGCTCTCGCCCTCCCAGTTGGAGTCGGCCAGCCCTTTGGCGACGTCGGTGTCGAAATTCGTGCCGACCTGGCTGAACTTGCCCGCCGCCTGGCCCCACTTGGCGACCGCTTCGCGCAGCGGCGTGAGGTTGACGCCCTTGACCTGGGTGTAGGTGAGCTGCCCGCTCATGGCTTCCCCTGGGGCTGCCCGGCGTGGTCCTTCGCGCCGCCCAGCGTCAAAGACCGCTTCTTGTCCTCCGCCGTGAAGTCGGCCGCACCCGAGCGCAGCGCCTTCGCGGTGCCGGTGAACTGCTCCCGCACGAACGACATCTGCTTCTGCCAGCGCTCCTGGAAGGTGGCGATGGCCCGGTCGGTGGCGAAGCCCTTGAGGGTGCCGGTCACCTGCCCGGTCTCCGTCATCACCTCGTCGTCGGCCTTCATGAACTGGCCGCGCACGATCTCCGCCTTGCCCGCCCGCCCGCGCAGCACGGACGCGGTGACGTTGAGCCGCTGCCGGCCGCCCTGGCCGCCGCCCTGCCCGCCCGGATGGCCGGCGCCTCCGGTGGGGCCGCCCAGGTGGTTGAGGCGCATGCTCGTGGACGCCGGCGACTGGTGCGCGGCTGTCAGCTGCGCCCACTCCTCCTCGAACGTCACTCGGTCCTCCTGCTCGATCGTTGCTGGCGCGAATTTCAGCGCGGCAGCCGGAACGTATCGACCCAGGGAGAACAGCAGATGAAGAACAGTGGGGCACTTCCTGAACGCGACGACGGATTCGCGAGGGTGACCGAAGCGGGGCGGAGAGTGACGCCGTCCCGCGTACGCGGCCCCCGCGCGCGCACCGGTCCGCTCCGGCGGCGGGGCCGGGGAGCGGACCGGTGCGGGTGTGCGCCGAGGGCGCGGGTGAACGGCTCAGCAGGCGGCTCAGTAAGGGCCGTTCACGTTGTCGATCGAACCGTAGCGGTCGGCCGCGTAGTT
Organism: Streptomyces sp. CNH287; assembly: GCF_000424825.1. Classification (NCBI taxonomy): domain Bacteria; kingdom Bacillati; phylum Actinomycetota; class Actinomycetes; order Kitasatosporales; family Streptomycetaceae; genus Streptomyces; species Streptomyces sp. CNH287. Next base: position 31,653 of record NZ_AUKQ01000004.1, read on the forward strand.
GCAGGCGGCGACGATGTTGGCGACCGGGTCCCGCTGGTCGTTGGCGGTGCCCTCCACGTGGTACGCGGCGAACGTCGGCTGGATCACCTGGAGCAGCCCGATGGACGGGGTGCCGTTCTGGGCGTTGATGTCCGTGTTGTTGATGGCGTTCGGGTCGCCGCCGGACTCGCGCATGATGTTGCGGTGGATGCCGTCGTAGCTGCCCGGGATGCCGTGGGCCTCCATGATCGACAGCGCCTCCTTGATCCAGCCGTCCAGGTTGTCCGCGTACGCCTGGTCGGAGGTCGCTGCCTGGTCGGCCGCGGCGGTCTCGCCGCCCTGCCCGGTGCCGCTCTGGGCGCCGGCGGGGGCGCCGGCCAGGGTCAGCTGCTGGCCGGGGTGGATGACGTCCGGGTTCTCGCCCAGGGCCTCGCGGTTGGCCTCGTAGAGGGCGGACCAGCCGCCCTCCACGTCGTGCGCGGTGGCGATCTTGTAGAGGGTGTCCCCGCCGACGACGGTGTACGAACCCGCCTCGCCGGACTGCTCCGAGGCGGCGGCCGGAGCCGCGGCCGGGGCGGACGCGGCGGCCGGAGCCGCGCTCGCGCTGCCCGCGGTGAGCAGCGGGGCGGCCAGACCGGCGCCACCGATGGTGAGCGCGACGGAAAGCCGGGAAATGTGCCGGGAAGTGAAAGCTGAGCGCGAACGCTTATGGCGGCCACGAGACATGGTGAGTTCCTCTCCGCCGCCTGCGAGGTGAGCTGTCGGATTCGGGCTGGAGATGCCCGGCCGGTCGCCCGTCGCGCCCGAGAGCGCCGGGTGTTCCGGCTTCACCCCAAGCCGGCTGCCGTGAAGCGCAGCGCGGCACTGACCTGGTTCCCCCGCTCCTGCCGTGGGTACTGCTGTGGTTCCCGGCACGGGCGGCAGGATTCGGCGACCCGATCGTGGGGCCCCTGCCATGAGTGCGGAGGCGAGGAAACGTAAACACAGCGATTTGGTGGAGGCAAGGTGCCGGAATGGGTGCGTCCGGAGTAATTCAAGAAATGCTCAACACTGTGCAGTGGATCATTTTCTGAGCGTGAGAGGCGGGCGCCCGCAGTATTTCCAAAAGGGCCGAGGAAAGGGCGACTTGGCGTTTCGGCGGATACCGGGCCGCGTGGTTCCGCCGAGTCGGTGTGACTCCGGACACGGCGCCTGCGGCCGGTTCCTTATATCGGGCTATTCGTGCCGTTCGCGCCCGTTGGTGGCCTTCCGTGCATTCCGGTGATTCCGTGTCCGCCGCGGGACGGGGGCCGTCAGTACATCGTGAGGTCGACCAGCAGGGCCCGGTGATCGGTGCCGGGGAGGTCCAGGAACTGGGCGTCGGCCGCCTCGAAGTGCTTGCTGAGCAGCACGTGGTCGATCTGCGCGCCCAGCGGCGGCGCGGTGGCCGTGGGCCAGGTGGGGGTGCGCGACTGGCCCTGGAGGCGGGCCGCGTCCCGCAGCCCGGTGTCCAGCAGGGCGCGGAAGGCGGCGTGGTCCTGGGTGGCGTTGAAGTCCCCGGCCAGGACCCGGGGACTGTCGGCGCGCGCGGCGGCCCAGCCGCGCAGCCGCCCCAGTTCGCGTTTCCAGGTGCCCAGCGAGCTGGGCTCCGGCGGCATCGGATGGGCCACCTGCACCCGGACGCGGGCCCCGGCGATGTCGACGACCGCGCCGGGCATGGACAGCTGCCCGTGCACCGGCGGCGCCGTCCGCAGCGGGAAGGTGCTCAGCAGCGCGGAGCCGCCCGCGCCGCTGTCCTCGGCGATGACCCGGTGCGGGTACGCCTCGCGCAGCTCCGGCGTACGCAGCGCCGCGGCACACCGGGTGTCGCACTCCTGGACGGACACCAGCTGCGGTCGCTCCCGGCGGACCGTGCGCAGCAGCGCCTCGGTGGCCTGCCCGTACTGGAGGTTGGCCGTCAGCACCCGGAAGCGGGCCGTCGGCGGATGCTCCCGGGGCAGCGGCGCGTCGTCCCCGTACGGCTGGATGTACCACCCGGTCGCCGCCAGCGCCAGCACCGACCAGACGGTCACCAGCCAGCGCCGCCCCAGCACGGCCAGGGCCAGCGCCAGCCAGCCCGGCGCCAGGAACCAGGGCAGGAAGGCCAGCAGTTGGGGGATGGGCGTGGGGCCGTCGGCGTCCGCGCCGCGGAAGGCCAGCGGCACGCTGACGGGCACCAGCAGCAGCGCCGCGCACCACCCCAGCACCCGCCGCCGCCGCGCGCGCCGGGCGCCCGGGGCCCGTGCGGCGGGCGCCGGGCGGGCCCGGTCGGCGCCGCCGTCCGGCGCGTCCGGCTCCTCGCCCGCGGTGCGCCGGATCTCCGGCGGAACCTCGCCCCGGTACTGCTCTTCCCCCGTATGCACACCCTGATGGTGCCTCATCGGGAGCCGTGCGGCGATCACCGGGCGCCCTCCGGGCCGCATGTCGGGGGCGGCAGGGCTGATTCCGGCAGTTGCGGACGGGACGCGTCCGCGAAGGACGCTCCTGCCACGCCTGGCGGGCTCGCACCTCCGCCTGGGACACGAAGCCCCAGGACGCCACTCCCCGGCCCACCAGGAGTTACGGGACGGCCCTGAGCTTCAGTAACGTCGTCGTCATGACGACCGCACCTGTGCTCACCACCCGCGCGCTCAACCGGGCCACTCTCGACCGCCAGCTGCTGCTGCGTCGCGCACCCCTGACCGCGGAGCGGGCGGTGGAGCACCTCGTCGGGCTCCAGACCCAGGTGCCGGCCAACCACTACACCTCGCTGTGGACGCGGGTCGCCGGGTTCGACGCGGAGGACTTCTCCCGCCGGTACGAGCAGCGCGAGTTCGTACGGCTGAGCATGATGCGCGCCACCGTGCACACCGTCACCGCGCGGGACGCCCTCGCCCTGCGCCCGCTCTTCCAGGTGACCCACGAGCGCGGCTTCCGCTCCAACTTCGCCAAGCGGCTGACCGGCATCGACCTGGAGAGCGTCACCGCGCGCTCGCGTGAACTGCTGGAGGAGCAGCCGCTGTCCGCCAGCGAGCTGGGCAAGCTGCTGGTCGAGGAGTACCCGGAGGGTGAGGTGCAGGCCCTGGGCATGGTCGCCCGGCACCTGCTGCCGCTCGTCCAGGTGCCGCCGCGCGGCCTGTGGCAGCGCGGCGGGCTGGCCCGGCACACCACCGCCGAGCACTGGCTCGGCGAGCGGCTCGCCGACACCGGCGGCGCGGAGGAGTCGGCCGCCGCGTTGGAGCGCCTCGTGCTGCGCTACCTCGGCGCCTTCGGCCCGGCCTCCGTCAAGGACGTGCAGATCTGGAGCGGGCTGACCCGGCTGCGCGAGGTGCTCGAGCGGCTGCGCGGGGAACTGGCCGTCTTCCGGGACGAGCAGGGCACCGAGCTGTTCGACCTGCCCGACGCGCCCCGGCCGGACCCGGAAACCCCCGCGCCCGCCCGCTTCCTGGCCGAGTTCGACAACGTCTTCATCGGCTACAAGGACCGCAGCCGGGTGGTGAGCGAGGCCGCCCTGCGGCACTTCTGGAAGGGCTTCGAGGCGCTGCCCGTCTTCCTCTCCGACGGCTTCATCCGGGGCACCTGGCGGTTGGACGCCGACCAGAAGCGCACCCGCGCCACGCTGGTCGTCCGGCCGTTCGGCGGGCTTCCCGGCGCCCGGCGCGCCGAGCTGGAGCGCGAGGGCGGCCACCTGCTCGCCTTCCACACCCCGGGCGCGGTGCACGACGTGCGCTGGGAGCAGTGGGACAGCGACGACCCGGACGCGGACACGGCCGCGGACTGAGCGGCCGGAGACTGGCGCAGCGGGCGGTCGGGGTCCGATGATGGACCGCGCCCGCAGACCGTGCCACCTGGGAGTACCCATGACCTCGCCCGGCCCCACCGACTCCTTCCGCGCCGCCAGGGACACGCTGCTGCACCACCGCGAGGACTACGAGAGCGCCCGCACGCGCTTCGCGTGGCCACGGCCCGCGCACTTCAACTGGGCGCTCGACTGGTTCGACCGGATCGCCGAGGGCAACGACCGCACCGCGCTGCACATCGTCGAGGAGGACGGCGCCGAGCAGCGGATCTCCTTCGCGCGGATGCGGGAGCGCTCCGACCGGGTGGCGAACTGGCTGCGCGCGAGCGCCGGGGTACGGGCGGGCGACCGCGTCGTGGTGATGCTCGGGAACCAGGCCGAACTGTGGGAGACCCTGCTCGCGGCCATGAAGCTGCGGGCCGTCGTCATCCCGGCCACGCCGCTGCTGGGCCCGGCCGACCTCGCCGACCGCATCGGGCGCGGCGGCGCCCGCCACGTGCTGGTGCGGGCCGAGGACACCGGGAAGTTCGCCGAGGTGCCCGGCGACTACACGCGGATCGCCGTCGGCGGCGCGCCGCGGGGCTGGCTCGCGTACGAGGAGAGCGCCGCCGCGCCCGCGGCGTACGAGCCCGAGGGGCCGACCCGGGCCGAGGAGACCCTGCTGCTCTACTTCACCTCCGGCACCACCGCGCAGCCCAAGCTGGTGGAGCACACGCACCTGTCCTACCCCGTCGGCCACCTGGCCACGATGTACTGGATCGGGCTGCGGCCGGGCGACGTGCACCTCAACATCTCCTCGCCGGGCTGGGCCAAGCACGCCTGGTCCAACTTCTTCGCCCCGTGGAACGCCGAGGCGACGATCTTCATCCACCACTACACCCGCTTCGACGCCGCCCGGCTGATGACCGAGATGGACCGGTGCGGGGTCACCAGCTTCTGCGCGCCGCCCACCGTGTGGCGCATGCTCATCCAGGCCGACCTCGGCCAGCTCCGGCACCCGCCCCGCGAGGTCGTCGCCGCCGGGGAGCCGCTGAACCCGGAGGTCATCCAGCACGTCCAGCGCCACTGGGGGGTGACCATCCGGGACGGCTTCGGGCAGACCGAGACGGCCGTCCAGGTCGCCAACACCCCCGGCCAGCTCCTCAAGCCGGGCTCCATGGGCCGCCCGACCCCGGGGTACGAGGTGGTGCTGCTCGACCCGGTCACCGGCGAACCGGGCGACGAGGGCGAGATCTGTCTCGATCTGAACGGCCCCCACGGACGCCCCGTCGGCCTCATGACGGGCTACGAGGGCGATGCGGAGCGTACGGCTGAGGCGATGGCGGGCGGCTATTACCGCACCGGCGACATCGGCGCCCGGGACGCGGACGGCTACCTCACCTACGTCGGCCGCAGCGACGACGTCTTCAAGGCGTCCGACTACAAGATCTCCCCGTTCGAGCTGGAGAGCGCCCTGCTGGAGCACGAGGCGGTGGCGGAGGCCGCGGTGGTGCCCTCCCCGGACGCCCTGCGGCTGGCGGTGCCCAAGGCGTACGTCGTGCTGGCGGAGGGCTGGGAGGCGGGGGAGGCGACCGCCGAGGCGCTCTTCGCGCACTCGCGCGCGGTGCTCGCCCCGTACAAGCGGGTGCGCGTGCTGGAGTTCGCGGAGCTGCCCAAGACGGTCTCCGGGAAGATCCGGCGGGTGGAACTGCGCGCGCACGCGGCGCGCGGGCCGCAGGCGGGCGGCGGCACCGAGTACCGGGAGTGAGCGGACGCCGCGTGACCGGGCGCCGGGCCGCGGCACGGGGCGGGTGCGCCCGGCGCCGCTCAGGCGATGGTGCGCAGCAGCTCGTCGGCCTGGTCGTTGACGGGCTGCGGGGTGCCGGTGAGGTCCAGGACGAACAGCGGCAGCGCCAGCTCGTCGGCGCGGGCCCGCGCGTCGTGCGAATACCCGGCCAGCGAGAAGCACACCGCCGTCGCCGACTCGTTGAGGCCGTTGAGCCACAGCGTCTCGATGTCGCGCAGCGTGGTGGGGGTGGTCGAGGGGTCGACGTGGGCCACCACCTCCGGGCCCCGCAGGTCCACCCCGGAGGCGGGCCGGTTGCCCGCGATCCGCACCTCGGCGAAGCCCAGCCAGCGCAGGTACTGCGCGGCGGCGGTCTTGGCGTCCTGCGCGGTGCGGATGGTGACGGGGCGGAAGGCGGGACGCCGGGCGGGAGGACCGGCGGGGCGGGCGCGCGGCGGCCGGGCGGGGGCGCGCTCGCGGGCGGCGCGGGGCCCCTCCGGGCCGGGCACGGACCCCGGCTCCGGTGCCGAGCCGCCGCCCTGGCCGCCACCGTCCGTTGCGCGGCCGGGGACGCTGCGGGGGGCGGCGGGCCGCGCCGCACCGCCGGCGCCGCCACCGCCCGAGCCGGGCGGCTGAGGCGGCAGGGACGACTGCGGCCGGTGCGCGGCGCCGCCGGTGACCGGCGGGCCGGGTGAGGCGACCGGCACGCGCACGATCGTCCCGCACGGGCAGCCGAACTCCGGCTGCGGCCACTCGTCCAACTGCCCGCAGCCCGCGCACCGCACGGGCACCCACGACCCCGCCCACGTACGGTGCTCCACCCGCACCGGCACCCCGCCGCTCAGCAGCGGCAGGTCGACAGGCGCGCCGCAGGAGCACGGATAGCTCGGCGGTGCGTAGGTGTGCTCGCGGCGGCAGGTGGGACAGCGCACGGAGACGCTCTCGGCCATCTCTTGGGCTCCAGCGGGGGTTTCGTCGTGACGAGCGGGATTGTCACATCGTCCCCGATGGGGGCGGATTTACGAAGCGGAACGCAGAACCGGACGGAATCGGCGCCCGCCCGCCGCCGCGTACGGCGGACCCGAGCGGCCCGAGCGTCCCCTTGTCGTCCCGCGCGGCTTCACCCGCGCGCCGCGCACCGGCCACCCCGCCCGATGAAGATCTGCACGTCCCCACAACGTCCGGGAGATCCAGATGACTTCACCACCCCCTGCCCGATCCGGTCCGGGCCGGTCCGGCCCAGACCGGCGCTCCTTCCTCCAGGCGGCCGGCGTCGGCGCCGGCGCGCTGCTGGCCGGCGCGGGACTGGCCGGGCGGGCGGAGGCGGCCGGCGGTGCACCACGGCTGCGCGACGAGCCGTTCCGCCTCGGCGTGGCCAGCGGTGAGCCGACCCCGGACGGCTGCGTGCTGTGGACCCGGCTGGCACCGGAGCCGCTGGCCGCCGACGGGCACGGCGGAATGCCCCGCGCGGGCTACGACGTGCGGTGGCAGATCGCCGATGACGAGAGATTCAGCCGCGTCGTGCGCTCCGGCACCGCGACGGCCCTGCCCGAACTCGGGCACTCCGTCCACCCCTACGTGCGCGGTCTGCGGCCGGGGCGGCAGTACTTCTACCGGTTCCGCGTCCAGGGCCGCACCAGCCCCGTCGGCCGGTTCCGCACCGCCCCCGGAACCCGCTCCTCGGGCGGGTTCACCTTCGCCACCGCCTCCTGCCAGGCGTGGTACCACGGTTACTTCTCCGCCTACCGCGACCTGGTCGCCAAGGACCCCGATGTCGTCTTCTTCCTCGGCGACTACCTCTACGAGTACGGCATCACCCCCGGCAACATGTGGCGCGACGCCCCGCTGCCCGGGGACCGGCACGCGCGGGAGACCAGCACGCTGGCCGACCACCGGGTGCGCTACTCCCTCTTCAAGACGGACCCCGACCTCCAGGCGGCGCACGCGGCAGCGCCCTGGATTCTCACCCCGGACGACCACGAGGTGCAGAACGACTACGGCGACGGGACCTCGTACTACGGCCTGAGCGAGGAGGACTTCCTGCTCCGGCGGGCCGTGGCCTACCGCGCGTACTACGAGAACTGCCCGCTGCCCCCGCTCGCCCTCGCCCACGGCCCCGACGCGCGGCTGCACCGCAGGCTGCGCTACGGCGGCCTCGCCACCCTCCACGTGCTCGACGCACGCCAGTACCGGGACCCCAAGCCCGCGGACGCGGACGAACAGCACGCGCCCGGCCGCACGATGCTCGGCACCCGGCAGGAGCGGTGGCTCTACGGCGGCCTGCGCGCGGCCGACACCCGCTGGAACCTGCTGCTCCAGCAGGTCGGCCTGGTCAAGGTGACGGAGAACCGCGTCGACCAGTGGGACGGCTATCCGGCGGCGCGGCAGCGCCTGCTCGACGTGCTCGGCGAGCGGGGCGTGGCACCCTCCGTCGTCTTCACCGGCGACTGCCACCGCTCCATAGCCGGCGATCTGCTCGCGGACTTCGCCGACCCCGCGTCGGCCGTGGTGGGCAGCGAGTTCCTCGGTACCTCGATCTCCTCCGACGGTGACGGCGCGCCGACCGACAACTTCACCAAGGACTGGATGCAGCACCCCTGGATGAAGTTCTACGACGGCCGCCGCGGCTACGTCCTGGGCCGTGCCGACGCGGACGCGGTCACCGCCGAGTACCGGGCCGTCCCCTACGTACGCGCCGACAACCAGGCGGAAGGCTTCTCGCTCGCCCGCTTCCGGGTCGAGCACGGGCGCCCCGGCATACAGAAGGTGAGCTGACATGACCGGCACGACCACCCCGGCCCGGCACTCCGGCGCCGGTCACGGTCCGGGCGCCGTCTCGGGTCTGACCGCCACCGGCGGCCTCGCCTCCGTCGAGCTGGCCTGGCGCTCGTACCGGCCGCGCCGCGGGCATCTGGTGGACCACTACGAGGTCCACGTCTCCGAGCGCACCGACCGGAGCGGGGGCCTCCCCGGCTCCGCCACCCTGCTGGCCCGCACGCTCTACCCCCACCTGACCCACCGCGTGGGCCCCGAACCGGAGACCCGGCACTACACCGTCGTCGCCGTCCTGGACTCCGGGTCGCGGACGCGGCCCGCGCGCCCCGTCGCGGCGGCGGGCGAGCGCTCGGTGGCGGCGGGCCGCGCGGTGGCCCAGGTCGGCCGGTTCGACCACAAGGGCCTGGAGCTGGCGCTCTCACCGAACCTGAGCGCCCGGTACGCGACGGCCTTCCCCGACGGGGTCGACTACCGCTACGGCACCTCGGAGCCCGGCCGCGACTGGTGCTACCTCCACCCGGGGCCGCTCGACTCCTGGGCCGGCCGCAAGGAGCACACCTTCACCCTCCGCTTCACCCTGGACGCGGCGCCCCGGCGCGACCTCGACTGCGCGCTGTGGCTGATCGACTCCCACGCCTCCGCCGCGGGCGCGGCCGAACTGGCCGTCAACGGACGCACGGTGCGCACCCTGGAGTTCCGCGGTGGCGCCACCCGCGGCTCCCTGGAGGGCGACGCCGCCCGCCCGGACACCCTCCTCAAGCCCTCGTACTACGAATTCCCGCTGGCCGCCGACCTGTTCGAGGCCGGCGAGAACGTGCTGGCGCTGCGCAAGACCAGCGGATCGTGGATCGCCTACGACGCGCTGGGGCTCTTCACCCAGGAGTGACCACCGGGCAGGGGGCGGGCCGCGCGGGGTGCCCCGCGGGCGTAGCTGCGGCCCGGGGACGCCGTCCGGGATCTCGAAGCGGGCATCCCGGACGGCGCCACGGACGGCGTTCCGCTCAGGCGAGCGGCGCGATCGCGGTGGGCGCGTGGCCCGGCTCGGTGGCCAGCTCCTCGAACTCGTTCACGCTGGCCAGATCGCTGCCGCTCATGGCGATGTTGGTGACCCGCTCCAGGATCGCCTCCACCATCACCGGCACCCGGTACTCGGCGGCCAGCTTCTTGGCCTCCTCGAACGCGGGCAGCAGCCCGTCCGGCTCGGTCACCCGCAGCGCCTTGCACCCGAGCCCTTCCACGACCTTGACGTGGTCGACCCCGTAGCCGCCCAGTTCGGGCGCGTTGAGGTTCTCGAAGGCCAGCGAGACCTGGTAGTCCATGTCGAAGGTGCGCTGCGCCTGGCGGATCAGCCCCAGATACGAGTTGTTCACCACCACGTGCACGTACGGGATGCGGAACTGCGCCCCGACGGCCAGTTCCTCGATCATGAACTGAAAGTCGTAGTCGCCCGAGAGCGCGACCACGCTCGCCTCCGGATCGGCCGCCGCGACGCCCAGCGCGGCCGGTGCCGTCCAGCCGAGCGGCCCGGCCTGGCCGCAGTTGATCCAGTGCCGGGGGTGGTAGACGTGCAGGAACTGGGCTCCGGCGATCTGGGACAGGCCGATGGTCGACACGTACCGGGTCTCCGGCCCGAAGGCCCGGTTCATCTCCTCGTAGACGCGCTGCGGCTTCATCGGCACGTCGTCGAAGTGGGTGCGCCGCTGGAGGCTCGCGCGCCGCCGCTGGGCGGAGGCCGCCCACGCGGAGCGGTCCGGCAGGGTCCCCGCGTCCCGGCGCTCGCGGGCGATCTCGACGAAGAGCCGCAGGGCGGCCCCGGCGTCCGAGGCGATGCCGTAGTCCGGCGCGAAGATCCGCCCGAGCTGGGTCGGTTCGATGTCGACGTGCACGAAGGTGCGGCCCTCGGTGTACGTGTCCAGGCTGCCGGTGTGCCGGTTCGCCCAGCGGTTGCCGATGCCCAGGACGAAGTCCGAGGCGAGGAAGGTCGCGTTGCCGTAGCGGTGCGAGGTCTGGAGGCCGACCATGCCCGCGTTGAGCGGGTGGTCGTCGGGGAGCACGCCCCAGCCCATCAGGGTCGGCACCACCGGGACGCCGGTGAGTTCGGCGAACTCGGCCAGCAGCTCGCAGGCGTCGGCGCTCAGGACGCCGCCGCCCGCCACGATCAGCGGGCGCCGCGAGGCGTCCAGCAGGTCGAGCGCCTTCTCGGCCTGCCGACGGGTCGCGGCGGGCCGGTGCGGGGTCAGCGGCTCGTACGTCTCGGGGTCGAACTCGATCTCGGTGAGCTGCACGTCGAGCGGCAGGTCGATCAGCACCGGGCCGGGGCGGCCGGAGCGCATCAGGTGGAACGCCTGCTGGAACACCCCGGGCACCTGCGCCGCCTCCATGACGGTGGTGGCCTTCTTGGTCACCGGCGTGGCGACGGCGGCGATGTCGACCGCCTGGAAGTCCTCCTTGTGCATCACGGAGGTGGGTGCCTGGCCGGTGATGCAGAGGATGGGGACGGAGTCGCCCAGCGCGGAGTACAGCCCGGTGATCATGTCCGTGCCCGCCGGGCCCGAAGTGCCGACGCACACGCCGATGTTCCCGGCCTTCGCCCGGGTGTAGCCCTCCGCCATGTGGGAGGCGCCCTCGACATGGCGGGCGAGCGTGTGCCGGACGCCGCCGGCGGCGCGCAGGGCCGCGTAGAGGGGGTTGATGGCGGCGCCCGGCACACCGAACGCGGTGTCCACGCCTTCTCGCTTGAGGATCTCGACTGCCGCGCGGGCAGCGGTCATTCGGGGCATAGCGTGCTCCTGTTCGTGCGGGCAGGCCGTTCGGGCGGCGGGGGTGGGCGGCAAGAGAAGGTGGCGGGGGAGGGGGAGCATCCGGGCGGCGGTGCCTTGGGCGCGACAGGAGAGGTGTCGGCGCCGCCGCCCGGACGAGGGGGCGGGGACGGGGCGCAGCGGCCGCCCCGGGGGCCTGCCGCGGCAGGCCCCCGGCGGGTCAGTCCCGCTGCCCGGACAGCCGCTCGACGCCGCGCAGCAGCCCGGAGTGGTCCAGGCCGCCGTCGCCCTGCGCCCGCAGGGAGGCGACGAGTTGGGCGACCACGGCGCCCACCGGCAGGGCCGCGCCGACGGCGCGGGCGGCGTCGGTGACGATCCCCAGGTCCTTGTGGTGCAGGTCGACGCGGAAGCCCGGGGCGAAGTCGCGCCGCTTGAAGTTCTCCTTCTTGCGCTCCAGCACGGTCGATCCGGCCAGGCCGCCGCCGAGCACGTCCAGCGCGGTGGCCAGGTCCACCCCGGACTTCTCCAGGAAGACGACGGCCTCCGCGCACGCCTGGAGGTTGACGGCGACGATCAGCTGGTTGGCGGCCTTGACCGTCTGCCCGGAGCCGTGCGGACCGCACAGCACGATCGTCCTGCCGAGCGCCTCCAGCACCGGCCGGGCCCGGTCGAAGTCGGCCTGTTCGCCACCGACCATGATCGAGAGCACCGCCTCGACCGCCCCCGCCTCGCCGCCGGAGACCGGCGCGTCCAGCACCCGGACCCCCTTCGCCGCGGCGGCCTCGGCCAGCTCCACGGAGGTGTGCGGCGTGATGGACGACATGTCGATCAGCAGCGTGCCGGGCCGGACGTTCGCCAGGATGCCGCCCTCGCCGTACGCGACGGCCTCGACCTGCGGGGAGGCCGGGACCATGGTGACGACCACGTCCGCGTCGGCGACGGCGGCGGCGATCGAGGCGGCGGCCGTACCGCCGTTCGCGGCGAGCCGGTCGAGCTTGTCCTGCTCCAGCGTGAAGCCGGTGACGTCGTATCCGGCCTTGATCAGGTTCTCGGCCATGGGGGAGCCCATGATGCCCAGTCCGACCCAGGCGATCTTGGGGAGTGTGCTCATGCGGTCCTGCCTTTCGGGGTGTGGGGACGTGCCGGGCCGGGCGGGGCGGCGCCCCTGGGGAGTCGCGGGGGAGTGTCAGAGCCAGCCGAAGGATTCCGCGCTCGGGGCCTCGCCGGGCTTGTACTCCAGGCCGATCCAGCCGTCGTAACCGGCGGCGCGCAGGCGGCCGAGCAGGTCGGGGAAGTCGAGTTCGCCGGTGCCGGGGGCGCCCCGTCCGGGGCTGTCCGCGATCTGCACGTGGCCGGTGCGGTCCGCGTAGGCGGCGATGGCCTCGGGCAGGTCCTCGCCGTTCCTGGCGAGGTGGTAGAGGTCCATCAGGAACCGGGCGTTGCCCAGTCCGGTCGCCGCGTCGAGCCGGTCCACGACCTCGAGCGCGCGCGGCGCGCTGACGATCGGGCAGTGCGGCGACTCGGGCGCGTTGAGGGCCTCGACGAGCACCACGGCGCCGATCCGGTCGGCGGCGCGGGCGGCCAGCGTGAGGTTCTCCAGCGCCAGCGCGTCCTGTTCGGCCCCGGAGGCGCCCTCGACGCGGTTGCCGTAGAGCGCGTTGAGCGCCGTGCAGCCCAGGGAGTGCGCGAAGTCGGCGGCGACGTCGATGTTCGCGCGGAACTTCGACGACTCCGCCCCGGGGATGGACAGCGCGCCGCGATCCGGTCCGGGCAGCCGGCCTGCGTAGAAGTTGAGCCCGGTCAGCCGCGTGCCCGCGTCGTTGAGCGCGCCGCGCAGCGCGTCCAGCTCGGACTGCTGGGGCACCGGCGCCTCGGGCCAGGGCCACCACAGCTCGACGGCGTCGAACCCGGCCGCCGCGGCGGCTGCCGGGCGCTCCAGCAGCGGCAGTTCGGTGAAGAGGATCGACAGGTTGACACTGAACCGGTGCTCCGAGTTACCGATCCCTTCGAGCGGCGCCATGGGACCGCGCTCCCTTCCTTTCGATATTCCGCAATGTGGAATGAGATTTCTGTCTTGTGGAATGAGAAGAGCAGCCTGCGCCTGACTTCCACAAACTGTCAAGGCCCTGGTGCGGCTCTTCCTCGGGGCGGGTCAGGTGGTGGGGGCCGCCATAGAATCGGGGCTGGGCTCGCGTGCCCCGGTTGTGCCCTTCGCCCAGGCCAGCTGAAGGAAAGAGCAGGTCGAGACGGTAAGGAGCGCCCAGGGTGCGATTGAGAGTGGAGTTCACCACCGAGCCGTTCGATCTCGACGAAGCGCCCGCGCATGCGGTCGTGGCGCGGGAGAGCGTGCAGGCGGCGGAGCTGGACGCGGTGGATGTGGGGCCCTTCGGGAACACGGCGGAGGGTGCGGCCGACGCGGTGCTGGACGCCGTGCAGGACATGCTGCGGCGCACGCTGGCGGCGGGCGCGACGCGGGTGTCGGTCCAGGTGAACGTGGTCGGCGAGGCCGGAACCGGGGCGGACGCGTGAGCACGGAGCCGCAGTCGCAGCCGGGGTCGGAGCATCCGTTCGTGGCCGCCGTGCGTCCGCTGGTGGCCGCCATGGGTGCCGAGCTGGTGGTGCCGTCCGAGGCGGAGGGCGACGATGTCGTGCTCGCCTGGGAGGGTGAGGAGGTGGTGGCCGTACGGCTGCCGCACCTGTCCGACTCGCTCGATCACCTGCTCGCGGAGCTGGAGCGGCGGCACGGGATGCCACTGGCCGAGCTGGACCGCAAGACCAAGCAGTCCGTGGTCCGCATCCTCGAGGTGCGCGGTGCGTTCACCGTGCGGCACGGCGTGGAGACGGTGGCCGGGGCACTCGGTGTCTCCCGGTTCACGGTCTACAACTACCTCAACCGGGAGTCCGCCAAGCGTCCGGCGGAGTGACGCCGGAGTGACGCCGGGCCGGTTCCGGGAGTTCCGAAGAATTTCAACAAAGTGTTGACGCGGCCTCCGTCGAGGGCTTAGCTGTTCCCCAGCCCGAACAGCACAACGGCCCCGGAGGCCCCCGTGACGTCTCGTCCGGCACACCCGACACCCGGCCTGACCTGGTGGAACAGTTCAGGCGAGGAAGCGGTGCGCGCCGCGCTGCGCGAGGTCTGCGCCTCGGCCGCGTGGGCGCGGAAGGTGCTCGCCCGGCGGCCGTACGCGGACCACGCGGCGCTGCTCGCCGCGAGCGACGCCGCCATGGCCGAGCTGACCGCTCAGGACCTGGCCGAGGCCATGTCCGGGCACCCGCCCATCGGGCGCCCCAGGCCCGGCGACCCGGCGTCCGCCCGCGAACAGCGCGGGATGGCGGGGGCCACCGCGGAGTTGAGGGAGCAGATGCTCGCGCTCAACCTGGAATACCAGGAGCGGTTCGGCCATGTCTTCCTCGTCTGCGCGACCGGGCTGAGCGCGCAGCAGCTGCGGGACGCCCTCCTCGCCCGTATCGGCAACACGCCGGAGCGCGAGCGGGAGGCGGTCCGAGGCGAGCTGGTGAAGATTAACCGCATCCGCCTGACCCGCCTCGTCCAGCAGCACGAAGGAGCCTGAACCATGAGCGCCGAGCATCCCGAGAGCACCTCCGGCGGCGGCCCGGCCGCCTCCGTCTCCACGCACATCCTGGACACCAGCGCCGGCCGCCCGGCCGCCGGCGTGCCGGTGCAGCTGTCCGTCCGCGGCGGCGGCGACGCGCTGTGGAGGGGGCACGTGCTCGCCGAGACGGACGCGGACGGGCGCTGCGCGAACCTTCCGGCCCTGCCCCAGGGCACCACCCACGCACGGCTCGTCTTCGAGGTCGAGCCGTACTTCACCCGCCGCACAGCCGCCGCCGGCCACGGGGGCGGCAGCTTCTTCCCCGAGGTGACCGCCACTTTCGCGGTCGCGCCGGGCGAGCACTACCACGTGCCGCTGCTGCTCAGTCCGTACGGCTACTCCGTGTACCGAGGGAGCTGACCCCCTATGCCCACGATTCTCGGCCAGAACCAGTACGGCAAGGCGGAGAACCGCGTCGTCAAGATCACCCGCGACGGCGACACCCACCACATCAAGGACCTCAACGTCTCCGTCGCCCTGTCCGGCGACATGGACGACGTGCACTACTCGGGCTCCAACGCCCACGTGCTGCCCACCGACACGACCAAGAACACCGTGTTCGCCTTCGCCAAGGAGCACGGCATCGAGTCGGCCGAGCAGTTCGGGGTGCACCTGGCCCGGCACTTCGTCACCAGCCAGGAACCCCTTCGTACAGCCCGCATCCGGATCGAGGAGTACGGCTGGCGGCGGATCGCGGGCGCCGACGCCGAGGGGCGGCCCCGGCACTCCTTCGTACGCGAGGGGCAGGAGGTCCGCACCGCGCAGGTCACCTTCGACGGCGAGAGATTCGAAGTGCTGGGCGGCCTCAAGGAGTTGACCGTGCTCAACTCCACCGACTCGGAGTTCTGGGGCTACCTCAAGGACCCGTACACGACGCTGCGCGAGGACTACGACCGCATCCTGGCCACCGACGTCGCCGCCGCCTGGCGCTACGGGTGGTCGGGCGCGGGCGCCGATGCGGGCACGGGCGGCGCCCGCCCGGCGCCGGACTGGGAGGCGGCGTACGGCGCGGCACGGGACCACCTGCTGCGCGCCTTCGCCGAGACCTACTCCCTCTCCCTCCAGCAGACGCTGTACCAGATGGGCGCGCGGGTGATCGAGAACCTGCCGGAGATCGACGAGATCCGGTTCTCCATGCCCAACAAGCACCACTTCCGGGTCGATCTGGAGCCGTTCGGCCTGAAGAACGACGCGGCCGACGGCGCCGTCTACTACGCGGCGGACCGCCCGTACGGGCTGATAGAGGGCACGGTGCTGCGGGACGGCGCCGAGGCGCGCATACCCGTCGACCTGACCAACCTCTGAACCGCTCCGCCCGCTCCGGCACTCAAATCACCGAGGGCCCCCGCCGCGCCCGTCCGCCGAAGAGAACGAGGAAGCACCGATGGCAGACCCAGTACAGCGCACCGTCATCGAGCACTGCGCGATCGCGACCGTCGATGCCGGGGACACCGAGTACGCCGACGGCCATGTGGTCGTCGCGGGCGCACTGATCGAGTCCGTCGGCCCCGGTCCCGCACCCGCGGATCTGGAGCACGTCGTACGCCGCGTCGACGGCACCGGCCACCTGGCCACCCCCGGCCTGGTCAACACCCATCACCACTTCTACCAGTGGCTCACCCGCGGCCTGGCCCAGAACGCCAACCTCTTCGGCTGGCTCACCGCGCTCTACCCCACCTGGGCACGGATCGACGAGCCGATGGTGTACGCGGGGGCGCGCGGCTCGCTCGCCATGCTGGCCCGCGGCGGCGTCACCACCGCGGCCGACCACCACTACGTCTTCCCGCGCGGCACCGGCGACCTGCTGGGCGCCGAGATCCGCGCCGCGGGCGAGCTGGGCGTGCGCTTCACCGCCGCCCGCGGTTCCATGGACCGGGGCGCCGCCGACGGCGGGTTGCCGCCGGACTTCGCCGTGGAGACCACCGAGGGCGCGCTGCTGGCGACGGAGGAGGCGGTGGACCGCCACCACGACGCCGCCTTCGGCTCCATGCTGCACATCGCGGTCGCCCCCTGCTCGCCCTTCTCCGTCTCCATCGAACTCATGCGCGAGGCCGCCCAGTTGGCCCGCCGCAAGGGCGTACGGCTGCACACGCACGGGTCCGAGACGGTGGAGGAGGAGCAGTTCTGCCATGAGCTGTTCGGCATGGGCCCCACCGACTACTTCGAGTCCACCGGCTGGCTCGGCGAGGACGTGTGGATGGCGCACTGCGTCCACATGAACGACGCGGACATCGCCGCGTTCGGGCGCACGGGCACCGGTGTGGCGCACTGCCCCTCCTCCAACGCCCGCCTGGCGGCCGGGATCGCCCGCGTCCCGGACATGCTCGCGGGCGGCGTACCGGTGGGGCTCGGCGTGGACGGCACCGCCTCGAACGAGTCGGGCGAACTGCACACCGAGCTGCGCAACGCGCTGCTGGTCAACCGCCTCGGCGGCCACCGCGAGCACGCGCTGGACGTACGGCAGGCACTGCGCCTGGGCACCTACGGCGGTGCCCAGGTGCTGGGCCGCGGCGCGGAGATCGGCTCGCTGGAGGCGGGCAAGCTCGCCGACCTGGTGCTGTGGCGGCTCGACGGCCTCGGCCACTCGACGATCGAGGACCCGGTCGCGGCGCTCGTGCTGGGCGCCCCCGCGCCGGTCACGCTCTCGCTGGTGGGCGGCCGGAGCGTGGTGGAGGACGGGCGGCTGACGACGGCGGACGAGGACGGGATCGCCCGCGACGCGCGCGCGGAGGCGCGGCGCCTGGCCCGGATCGCGGCCGACGCGGGCTGAGCGGGAGCGCCGCGGGCCGAGCCGCCGGCGCCTCGCACGACTCCGGTCCGGGGGGACGGCCCCGGACCGGCCTGGGCGGCCCTCGTGGCAGCCCGGACGCAACCGTCCCCGGAGGCCGGCGCACCGCCGTACTCCGGGGACGGGGCTTCCGCCGCGGGCCCGCGTGGGGACCCCCGGGCGGGCCGGAGGCGGAGCATCGTCACCGCGACGCCGCTGCCCGTACTCGGCGGGCCCGGAATGGTGCTCTTCGGTTCGGTGGCCGCCTCCGGATGACCGGCCCGCCGGCCGCCGCGGCGCGCCGCGTTCTCAGTCCGCCACCGCGCCGCCTTCGCCGCTTCCGGCGAACTCGCACCACACGCACTTGCCCCCGCCCCTCGACTCCACCCCCCACACGTCCGAGAGGCGGTCCACCAGCAGCAGTCCCCGGCCCGACACCCCGCTGTCGGCGGGCTCGCGGCGCTGCGGGTGCGCGCTGGAGCGGTCCGCGACCTCCACCCGCACCCGGTTCTCGGGCCCGCCCGGGGGGCTGACGGTGACCACGGCGCTGCCGCCGGTGTGCAGCAGCGCGTTGGTCACCAGCTCGTTGGTCACCAGCTCCACGTCGTCGGCCCGGCCGCCCGCGCCCCACAGGCGCGCCGCCGAGCGGACCATGTGGCGTACGGCGGACAGCGCCTCCGGGTCCTCCACCGAGACCTGCCGCTGGAGGCGCCGGCCCGGCCGCGGCAGGGCCGTCGACTCGCGGTGCAGCAGCACCAGCGCCAGGTCGTCCGTCGCCGACCACCCCTCGGGGATCTCGCACAGCCGGTCGGCCAGCGCGTCGGGGTCGGCGGGGCCGTGCCGGACGGCGCGGGCGAGACTGCGCACCCCCTCGTCCACGTCGGTGCCGGGCTGCTCGACCAGGCCGTCGGTGAACATCAGGAGCGTCTCGCCGGGCTCCAGCTCCAAGGTGGTGACCGGATACTCCGTGCGGGTGAAGTACGCCGACAGCCCCAGCGGCAGCGCGCCCATGACCGGGAACGGGCGGCAGCTGCCGTCCGCCCGCCGCAGCAGCGGAGTCAGGTGCCCCGCGCGCACCAGCCGCACCCAGCCGCTGGCGGGGTCGGCCTCCGCGTAGAGGCAGGTGGCGAAGCGCTCGGTCTCCAGGTCGTTCAGGAACGCGGAGGCGCGCTCCATCACCGTCGGCGCCGCGTGCCCCTCGGTGGCGTACGCCCGCAGGACGATCCGCAGCTGGCCCATCACGGCGGCGGCGTGTGTGTCGTGGCCCTGCACGTCGCCGACCATCACGGCCACCCGGCCACCGGGCAGCGGGACCACGTCGTACCAGTCGCCGCCGATGTCCCGCCCCTGTCGCGCCGCGCGGTAGCGGACGGCCGTGTACAGGCCGGGGACGCTGGGGATGGTGTGCGGCAGCATGGCCCGCTGGAGGCCCTCGGCCAGTTCGTGCTCCTGCTCGAAGAGGCGCGCCCGCTCCAGACTCTGCGCGATGGCGCTGGCCAGCGCGGTGAGCAGGGAGCGCTCCTCCTCGGGGAAGGAGTGCCGGCCCTGGAAGAGCAGGCCCAGGGCGCCGATGGTGCCGGTCTGCGTGATGAGCGGCAGGTACGCGGCGGCCGAGCCGCCCACCCGCTCGACGTACGGCCACATCTCCGGGTAGCGGACGGCGAACTCCTCGCGGGAGGCGATGAAGCGCGGGGTGACCGTGCGTACCGCGTCGGTCAGGGGCAGCCGGTCGTCGATCCGCGCCAGGGTCAGAGGATCGGGCACCGGGGCGCTCTCCTGGCCGAGCAGCCGCACCCGCCCGTCCTCGGCCATGCCCACCAGCACCTGGACGGCGCCCATCTGCTCCAGCGTCTCGGAGATCTGGAGGGCGTCGAACACGTCCTCCGTGGTGTTGGCGTGCGCCAGGGCGGCGGTCGTGCGCTCCACCACGCCCGTGTGCCGCAGGAGCGCCGCGTCCACCTCGGGCCGCTCCACGCTCTGACTCAGCTCGTCGGCGGCGTCCCGCACGATGCCGACGATCCGGTACGGCCGCCCCCGCGCGTTGCGCTGTACGGCGCCCTGGAGGTGCGTCCACTGGACGGTGCCGTCCTTGCGGCGCAGCCGGAAGTAGGTGCCGTAGGTGCGGCGGCCGCTGCGCAGGGCCTCGGCCACCACGATCTCCAGCCGGGCCGCCTCGGCGGCCGGCACCCGGGGCCGCAGCGAGCCGGGACGGCCGTCGTACTCCTGCGGGGTCAGGTCGAAGACGGCGAGCGCGGAGGCGTCCAGGTGCATCACGTCGCGGTCGAGGTCCCAGTCGAAGCAGCCGGTGTGGTTGAGCGTGAGCGCGGTCTCCGCGTCCGCGGGCCAGCCGCCGGGCGGGCCGGCGGCGCCCGGCGCCTCCTGTGGTGCCTCCATGCCACACCCCCGGCCCGGTCAGCGGCGCCCGGCGGTACGCCGTCGCGTCACACGCATCATCCTGACACTTTAATCCGCTTATGCAGTTTTCTGCGTATTTTGCCTGCGCAAGCGGTCCACCAGGACGCCCGTGCCCGCCGTCAGCACCCCGTACAGCGGGACGGCCGCCCCCTGGAGCGCCCGGCCGCGGCGGCGCACCCGGGCGGGCAGCACCTGTTCGAGCCTGGCCGGGGCGCGCGGGACTCCGGGGTCAGCCATCCGGTGGACGCGAAGTTCAACCGGTGGATGCTGTCCCCGGCAACCCCGCTCCGACCAGCATGGACGCCATGACGAACCTCCCCGTACGCATGGCCCGTTGGAGCGCCCGGCACCCCTGGCGCGCGATCGCCGGATGGTTTCTCTTCGTCGCGCTCTGCCTCGGCTCCGGGATCGCGGTCGGCGGCAACGCGGCCACCGGCGAGGACTTCCACATCGGTGAGGCGGGCCGGGGCGAGGCGATGGCTGCCGAAGGCGGTCTGGAACAGAAACCCCTCGAACGCGTGCTCATCACCGCCAAGCCCGGCACCGGTCCGCTGGAGGGGAAGGCCGCCGAGGCCGCCGCCCGCGACGTCGCCGACCGGATGGCGAAACTGCCGGAAGTACGGTCGGTGGCCGAGCCGGTACGCGCGGACGGCGGCGGCGCGCTGCGGGTGGACATCACCCTCAAGGGCGCCGAACTCGACGGCAAGAAGCACGTCGATCCGCTGCGCGCGCAGACCGAGGCGGCCCAGCGGGACCACCCGGGCCTGCGGGTGGAGGAGACCGGCGGCCCCTCGATCAGCAAGGGAGTGGAGAAGCAGCGCGGCGACGACCTCGCGCGCACCGAGCTGATCGCGTTGCCCGTCACCCTGATCGTGCTGCTGATCGTCTTCCGCTCCGCGGCGATGGCCGCCGTGCCGCTGCTGCTGGCGCTCTCCTCCATCGCCGCCGCCATCGGCCTGTCCATGCTGGCCTCGCACGCCTTCCCGGACAACGGCGTCGGCACCAACGTCATCCTGCTCATCGGCCTGGCCGTCGGCGTCGACTACACCCTCTTCTATCTGAAACGGGACCGCGAGGAGCGGGAGCGCTCCGGCGGACGGCTCAGCTCCGAGGCCGTGGTGGAGCTGGCGGCGGCCACCTCCGGCCGGGCCGTGGTCGTCTCCGGGCTCGCGGTCGCCGCCTCCAGCGCGACGCTCTACGTGGCGGACGACGTCATCTTCTCCTCGATCGCCACCGGCGCGATCGTGGTCACCCTGGTCGCGGTGGCCAGCTCCCTGACCGTGCTGCCCGCGCTGCTGGCGAAGCTCGGCGTACGGGCGGAGCGGCGCGCGGCGCGCAAGGCGGAGCGCGGGGCGCGGCGCCCGGACACCCCCGCGCGGCAGCGGCAGCGGCAGCCGGGTCCGTCGACCGGCCGGATCACCGCCGCCGTACTGCGCGCCACCGACCGGCGCCCCGCCACCATGCTGGGCCTCGCCCTGCTCGTCCTGCTCACCCTCGCCGCACCACTGCTGGGCCTCAACCTGACCGACATGGGCCGCGAGACGCACTCCCGCGAGATCCCCGCCATGCAGACCTTCGACCGGCTCAACGAGGCGTTCCCGGAGCTGAAGTCCATGCACCAGGTCGTCGTACGCGCCGCACCCGGGCGAGCGGACGACGTCGCCGGCGCGCTGCGCGACCTCGGCAGGCGCGCCCAGAGCGATCCGCAGCTGGCGGGCACCTCCGCGCTGCGCACCTCGCCGGACGGCCGGATCAGCGTGCTGGAGCTGCCCGTACCGCACCACGTGAGCACCGACGCCGCCCGCGACTCCCTCGACCGGGTACGGGACGACTACGTGCCCGCGACCCTGGGCCGCCTGTCCGGCGCCGACGTCGCGGTCACCGGGGACGTCGCCCGCTACGCCGACTACCCCGCACACCAGAAGCGGAAGCTGCCGCTGATCATCGGCGCGCTGCTGCTGGTCACCTTCGGCATGACGGTGTGGGCGTTCCGCTCCGTCGTGCTGGGCCTGGTCGGCGTCGCGCTCAACGTCCTCTCGGCCGTCGCCTCGCTCGGCCTGCTGGTCTTCGTCTTCCAGGGCACCTGGGCCGAGGGGCTCCTGGGCTTCGACTCCACCGGCTCGATCGGCTCCCGGGTGCCGCTGCTCCTGCTGGTGATCCTCTTCGGACTGTCCATGGACTACCAGGTGTTCGTGATCAGCCGCATCCGGGAGGCCGCGCTGCGCGGCGTGCCGACCCGCGAGGCGGTGCTCGGCGGCATCGGCAGCTCCGCGCGCGTGGTGACCAGCGCGGCGGTGGTGATGGTCACGGTGTTCGGCAGCTTCGTGGGCCTGCACATCATGGAGATGAAGCAGATGGGCTTCAGCCTGGCAGCGGCGGTGCTGCTCGACGCCTTCATCATCCGCATCGTGATCCTGCCCGCGCTCATGCTGCTGCTCGGCAGAGCGAGCTGGTGGCCGTCGCGGAGCATGGCCCGCGCGCAGCGTACCGCCGCCCCGGCGGCCCGAACGCCGGAAAAAGTAGGCTGACCGGCATGAGCGCACGGCCGCAGCCCCAGGACCGGTACGGAATGCGGACACTCCGTCGCTGGAACGACGCCGTCTGGCTCGTCTTCGGCCTGTGGCCCCCGGCGATCGGGGCCTGGGACGAGTCGACGAGGTACTGGTCGTGGGCGCTGCTGGCCCTGCTCTCCCTCGGATACGCGTGGGTGCGCGGCTTCCCCCGCCGCCCCCGGGCGCGCCCGCGCGCGTACCTGTGCGTGCTCGTCCTCGGCCTGGGCGGGCTGTCGTTCCTCAGCAGCGGTGTGCCGGTGTTCCTGGTCGCCCTCCCGCAGTTCTGGATCTTCGCCGCCGGGCTGCGGGCCTCGGTCCTCCTCAGCGGTGCCGCCGCCGCGGCCTCGGTGGCGGGCCTGCTGCTGCGGCAGGGCCGGGACGTGGAGTTCCTCTCCGGCGAGGTCGTGCTCACGCTGATCGGCTACGCGGTCAGCGTGCTGGTGGGCGTGTGGGTGCACCGGCTCATCCGGCAGAGCGACGAGCGCGCGCTGCGCCTGGGCCGGGAACTGGAGACCGCCCAGCAGCGGCTGGCCGAGGCGCACCAGCGCCAGGGCGCCGCCGACGAGCGCGAGCGGCTCGCGCGGGAGATCCACGACACCCTCGCGCAGGGTCTCGCCTCCATCGTCGTGCTGGCCGAATCCGCCCGCTCCGGACTGGAGAGCGATCCCGGCCGCAGCGCCCGGCAGTTGCGCTCGATCGAGCACACGGCGCGGGAGAACCTGGCCGAGGCGCGGGTCCTGGTCGGCGCGGCACCGCAGGGCGGTCTCGCGCCCGGCTCGGTCGCCGAGACTCTGCGCCGCACCCTGGACCGCTTCACCGAGGACACCGGGCTCGCCGTCAGCGCGGAGCTGCCGGAGTTCGCGTGCGACCAGCCGACCCGGATCGCGCTGCTGCGCTGCACCCAGGAGTCGCTGGCCAACGTACGCAAGCACGCGGGCGCGGGCACGGTCGGCGTGGTCCTGGCGCGGCAGCCGTACGGTATCGAGCTGGAGATCACCGACGACGGCCGCGGCTTCGTGGTCGAGGGCTCGCGCGGCTTCGGGCTGGACGGCATGCGCAGACGCCTGGCGGAGCTGGGCGGCGAACTGACCGTCACCAGCTCACCGGGCGACGGCACCCGCGTGCTGGCCCTGCTGCCCGCCGGGGCTCAGGACTGACCCAGCGGGCCGCGCCGCGAGGGTGACGCGGCCCCGTGCAGGGGCGGGGCGACCCCGCCGGGGCCGCCCCGCCAAGTGGGCCCGTCAGCGCAGCAGTTCGTACGCGGGCAGGGTCAGGAAGTCCACGTACTTCTCGTCCAGGGAGACCTTCAGCAGCAGGTCGTGGGCCTGCTGCCAGCGGCCCGCCGCGTACGCGTCCTCGCCCAGCTCCGCGCGCAGCGCCGCCAGGTCCTCCGCCGCCAACTCCCGCACCAGCTGCGGGGTGACGGTCTCGCCCGTCTCCAGGACGACGCCCGCGTTCACCCACTGCCAGATCTGCGAGCGGGAGATCTCCGCCGTCGCCGCGTCCTCCATCAGGCCGAAGATGGCGACGGCGCCCGCCCCGCGCAGCCACGCCTCGATGTAACGGGTGCCCACCTGCACGGCGTTGCGCAGCCCCGCGCGCGTCGGCTTCGCCTCCAGCGTGTCGACGGCGATGAGGTCGGCCGCCCCGACCCGCACGTCCTCGCGCAGCCGTTCCTTCTGGTGGGGCCGCTCGCCCAGCACCGCGTCGAAGGACGCCTGCGCGATCGGCACCAGGTCGGGGTGGGCGACCCAGGAGCCGTCGAAACCGTCGGCCGCCTCGCGGTCCTTGTCGGTGCGCACCTTGGCGAGCGCCACCTCGTTGGCCTCCGGGTCGCGGCGGTTGGGGATGAACGCCGCCATCCCCCCGATCGCGTGCGCACCGCGCTTGTGGCAGGTGCGCACCAGGAGTTCGGTGTAGGCGCGCATGAAGGGCGCGGTCATGGTGATGGCGTTGCGGTCCGGCAGGACGAACTTCGCACCGCCGTCACGGAAGTTCTTGATGATCGAGAAGAGGTAGTCCCAGCGCCCCGCGTTCAGACCGGAGGCGTGGTCGCGCAGCTCGTAGAGGATCTCGTCCATCTCGTAGGCGGCGGTGATCGTCTCGATCAGGACGGTGGCGCGGATGGTGCCCTGCGGAATGCCGCAGTGCTCCTGGGCGTAGACGAAGACATCGTTCCACAGCCGCGCCTCAAGGTAGGACTCGGTCTTGGGCAGGTAGAAGTACGGGCCCTTGCCCAGGTCCAGCAGCCGCTGCGCGTTGTGGAAGAAGTAGAGGCCGAAGTCGACCAGCGCGCCCGGCACCGCGCGGCCCTCCAGCTGGAGGTGGCGCTCGTCCAGGTGCCAGCCGCGCGGGCGGATCACAGCGGTGGCCAGTTCGTCCGCCGGGCGCAGCGCGTACGCCCGCCCGCGCTCGTCGGTGAAGTCGAGGCGGCGCTCGTAGGCGTCGGTCAGGTTGAGCTGCCCGCCGATGACGTTCTCCCAGGTGGGTGCGGAGGCGTCCTCGAAGTCGGCGAGCCAGATCCGGGCACCGGAGTTGAGCGCGTTGATGGTCATCTTGCGGTCGGTCGGACCGGTGATCTCCACCCGCCGGTCCTGGAGCGCGGCGGGGGCGGGCGCCACCTGCCAGTCGCCGTCGCGGACGTGCGCGGTCTCGGGGCGGAAGTCCAGCGCGCTGGTACGGGCGATCTGCGCGCGGCGTTCGCCCCGCGCGGCCAGCAGCTCGTCACGGCGCGGGGTGAACCGGCGGTGCAGCTCGGCCAGGAAGCCGAGCGCCGCGTCGGTCAGTACCTCGTCCTGGCGGTCGACAGGTGCGGCGTCGACGACGGCCGGCTGGGACGGCGCTGGTGCGGACATGTGCGGTCACTCCTTCGGCGAACGGTGTCCCGCAGCCGCCGGGTGCCTCCCCGAGCACCTGTGTGGCACCGGGTGCCACGCAGGGTCGGGGCGGGGCCGAGGCAGCCCGCGGGCGCCGTCGTCTGCCAACGGCGCTTCTGACCAGTGGAGAATAGTTTCCTTATGGTGGAACTTCAATAGTTTGTTGATATCGAGAGAGCCCGTGCCACTCCACGGTGCCCCGCGGTGGCGCGCGGTGCCACCCCGGACACGCCGCGGGTGGGCGCCGCGCCCTCTTGGTGCGGAGGTGGGCGGTGGCGGTCGCGCTACGACCCCAGGTAGCGCAGCACCGCCAGCACCCGGCGGCTGTAGCCCTCCGCGCCCGTCAGCCCCAGCTTCTCGAAGATCGCGTTGCTGTGCTTCTCCACGGCGCTCTGCGAGACGAACAGCCGCTCCGCGACCGCCGCGTTCGTGTGCCCCTGCGCCATCAGGTCCAGTACGGACCGCTCGCGCCCGGTCAGCCGCAACAGCGGATCGGTGTGCGTGCTGCGCGCGACGAGCCGCCGCACCACCTCCGGGTCGAACGCGGTCCGCCCCGAGCCGACCCGGGCCAGGGCGTCCAGGAACTCGTCGATCTCCACCACGCGGTCCTTGAGCAGGTAGCCGACCGCCTCCGTGTTGCGCTCCAGCAGTTCCGCCGCGTACCGCTTCTCCACGTACTGGGAGAGCACCAGCACTCCCACCGAGGGGTGCTCGGCGCGGATGCGCAGCGCCGCGCGCAAGCCCTCGTCCGTGTGCGTCGGCGGCATCCGCACGTCGACCACCGCCACGTCCGGCGGCTGCGCGGCCACGGCCGCGAGCAGCGCCTCGGCGTCCCCGACAGCGGCGGTCACCTCGTGCCCCTCATCCGCCAGCAGCCGGGCCAGCCCCTCGCGCAGCAGGGTCGAGTCGTCGGCCAGGATCAGGCGCATGGCAGCTCCGCGGTCACCACGGTGGGCCCGCCCGGCGGACTGCTGACGCGTAGGACGCCGTCCAGCGCGGAGACCCGCCGGGCCAGCCCGAGAAGCCCGCCGCCCCCCGGGTCGGCGCCGCCGTGTCCGTCGTCCTCGACCCGCACCCGCAGTACCTCCGAACCCTGGGTGACCCGCACGCTGACATGGCTGGCACCGGCGTGCTTGGCCGCGTTGGTCACCGCCTCGCTCACCACGAAATAGGCGACTGTGCGCACCGCGTCCACCGGCTCCTCCGTCAGATTGTCCGCCAGCCGGACCGGCAGCCCGGAGCGCTCGGCGACGGCTTCCAGCGCGGCGTGCAGACCCGCCTCGTCCAGCACCGCCGGATACACCCGCCACGCCACGTCGCGCAGTTCGTCCAGCGTACGGCGGGCCTCCTCGTGCGCCTGCCGTACGAGTTCGGCCGACCGCGCCGCGTCCTTGGTACGCCGGGCGCGGCCCAGCAGCATCCCGAGCGCGACCAGCTGCTGCTGCACGCCGTCGTGCAGGTACCGCTCGATCCGCCGCCGCTCGTCGTGCACCACGTCCAGCACCCCGGCCCGGCTGGTGGACAGTTCGGTGATCCGGCGGCGCAGCAGATCCTGGGCGCTGGGGCCCAGATGGTGCTGGACGAGCCAGGACTCCAGGGCGACGACGCCGAAGAGTCCGTTGACACCGAGGAAGGCCAGCAGGGCGCCGCCCAGCACGGCCGGGATGATCTCCTCCGACCCGCTCAGATCGAAGACCAGCCAGCCCCACACCAGCATCGACGCGTACAGCAGCCCCACCAACAGGGTCAGCAGCACCAGCCCGCCGAGCAGACCGACCAGCCAGCGCACCGCCACGTACCGCAGCGCACGGTCCGCCGGATACCTCTCCGCCGACTCCGTGTCGAAGTACCGGGCCAGCCGGCGACGCTCGCGCCGGGTCAGTGCCGCCGCGGCCGTACGCGCCCGGGAGAGCACCGCGCGCTGCCCACGGGGCGAGCCCAGCACCGGCAGCAGGCACAGCCCGGTGAGCAGCGTCAGCAGCAGACCGGCCAGCCCCGTCGCCGTCCCGGCCAGCACGCCGGCGGCGGTCAGGCCCGTACGGCGCAGCACTTTATGCATGATCACCACGTTAAGCGCTGCCCTGTCCGCAAGGGACTGCGGTTTTCCGCAGGAGTGCCGTGCGGTGACCACCATGGCCCCACCTGACCAGGGTTTTCTAGCCTTCCTCGTATGATCGAAGAATGGGCCACGGACCTCATGGAGTCCCTCGGCGCGCCGGGCGCCGGCATCGCCATCGCGCTGGAGAACCTCTTCCCGCCGCTCCCCAGTGAGCTGATCCTGCCGCTGGCGGGCTTCACCGCGAGCCAGGGGGACATGAATCTCCTGGCCGCCATCGTGTGCACCACCTTGGGCGCCGTGCTCGGCGCGTACGCCTTCTACGCGATCGGCGCGCTGCTGGGCCGGGACCGCACGGTCGCGCTCGCGGTGCGGCTGCCGCTGCTGAAGCTCTCGGACATCGAGCGCACGGAGGCGTGGTTCGAACGGCACGGCACCAAAGCCGTCTTCTTCGGCCGGATGATTCCGCTCTTCCGCAGCTTCGTCTCGCTGCCCGCCGGGGTGGAGCGGATGGGGCTGGTCACCTTCGGGGTGCTGACCGCGCTGGGCAGCCTGATCTGGAACTCCCTGTTCATCCTGGGCGGCTACGCACTGGGTGAGAACTGGCACGACGTCACCGACTACGTCGGCGCGTACTCCAAGGCGGTGCTGGGCGCGGTGCTGCTGTGCGTGGTCGCCTTCGCCGTGCTGCGGCTGGTGCGTTCGGGGCGTGGCAGCCGCCGGGCGCCGTGACGTCCGCCCCGGCGCCCGGCGGCTCGTCCGCCCCCTGCGGGAGGGGCGGTCAGGTGGCGCAGCCTTCCCGTTTCATGGAGCCCTTGAGGTAGGCGATGGTGAACTCCCGCATGTCGGCGCGGTGCTGCTTCTCGTCCGCCTCCAGCCGATCGGGCTGGGTGCTGAGGTCGAGATACAGGTAGGCGGGGCCGTCACCGCCGCACTTGACCGTGGCCAGCGAGTCCTCGCTGCCGGTCACGCCCGCCGCCCCGAAGGGCAGGCGTGGCATCCTCTGCGGGTCGTCAAGGTTTTGGCCGCCGCCGTCGGGAGACATCGGGGCGTAGTACTCCGGCACCTTGTTGAGCCGGGCGATGAAGACCATATGGCGGCCGACGCCGACTTCGCAGGTGCGGAAGGTGTCGTTGTTCTGCCCCAGGTACACCTTCGCGGAATCTCCCTTAGCAGGGAGCAGGGGAGCAAGTATCTCCTGGGGCACCTTGACGCCGCAGAGCGACCGCGGCACCGGTAGCTCCTTGTCCTGCGAGCAGGTGGTGATGAGCGACAGGAGGACGGCCCCGGCGGCCGTGCAGCAGGCCAGGCGTACGGAGCGGGTCGCGGCGGGCCTCAATCCTGGTCTCCCGTGCCGCCCTCGAACCGCTTGTTGCCGTCGTTCGCCGCGGAACCGATCTGGTCGTAGATGCCCCGGCCATCCGAGTAGCCCGTCTCGCCCTGCGCCCAGTCCTTGTTCACCTTGTACCACTGGTCGGCCAGCGCCGTCGCCTGGCTCTCGCGGGCCTTCCAGGTCGTCTCGTACTGCTCGTTGGCCTTCTCGTGGATGCGGGCCTGCTCGCCCTGAATCCACGCCTCGCTGGCGGCCGTGGCCCCGGCGAACAGCGGCGTACCGATACCGATCTTGCCTTCCCCGACGGGGATGCCCGGCACGTACTCGGAGCCGATCAGGGCGACCGAGTCGAACGCCTTCTTCTTCCAGCCCGCCTCGACCAGTTCCTCCTTGCTCCAGTCGCCGATGGCCTGGTGACGTGCCTCCTCCATGAAGCCGAGGGTGTAGCCGGCCCGGTTGAGGCTGTCCTCCGGATGCTTTCCGTCGCTCGGGTAGTCGGTGTCGGAGTTGAAGTCCGCCACCATGGCGTAGTTCATGCCGTTGTTGAGGATCTTGTAAGTCTCCGGGTCGCGGGAGATCTGCTTGGTGACCTCCATCAGGTTCGCCTCGTCGATCGGCGAGCCGCCCGCCTTCACGTTGCTCATCGCCTCGTGCACGATGTCGCCCTGGTTCGTCATCACCTTGGCCATCGAGTCGCGCAGCTCGGGGGGCATGTCGTCGCCCTGCGGGCCGAGCACGTCGATGGCGTGCTTCATGATCTGCCGCTGTTCCCCGCTGTGCGGTCCGGTGGGTGCGGAGTCGTCGCTCGGGGTCATCCCGGAGGTGGCGGCGAAGAGCGCTTCGCCGGTCGCGTCCCTCCACGCGCTGGGGCCCTCGTAGCCGTCCCGGCCCCCGCCGAAGCCGTCACGCCACACGTCGGTGTAGTCCGGGCGGTCGTCGAGCAGGTACCGCATCCGGTCCTTGCCCTCGTCGAAGAACTGCGTCGAGGCGTCCGGGTTGTGCGAGAGGGCCTTCATGTATCCGGTCATCGGGTCCGTGCCGGCGTCGTTCTCGTCCCCGAAGTGCATGAGGTTGTTCCGCGCGTAGCTGGGGTTCCTGTCCCAGGGCAGCACGTCCTCGCGGGACCCTTCCCGCGGGCCGGGGATCTCGACGTCCCCGGTCTGCTCCTTCTCGAACGCGAGCAGTCTGTCGCCGTACTCGGCGAGGAAGCCGGTCTCGTACTTCCCGTGCCGCATCAGGTTGCTCATCACCTGGAAGCCGTAGACCCGGACGCCGCTGCCGCCGCCGTGGCCGACCTCCTTGCCGCCCAGGGCGAGCGCCTGGCGTTCCCACTTCTCCATGGCCGTGCTGTCCGACTGCGTCGCCGTGGCCAGGGTGGTGCCGTAGGTCTGCTCCAGGCTCGCGAGCAGCTCCATGCGCTTTGTGGGGTCGTGGTCGCCGAAGTTGTCCTTGTCGGCGAGCCCGGCGTAGAACTCCAGCGAGGGGCGCGCCTTCATCTCGGTGACCAACTGCTCGGCGAAGACGTCGTTGTCCTGGTACTTCTTGCCCAGCGCGACCAGGCGCGCCAGCTCCTTGTTGTCGACGTTCTCCGGCTTCTGTTCCGCCAGCCGCTGGTACTCGGCCGCGTCCAGGATCACCTGCACCGACCCGTCGAAGTTCTTGAAGCCCTTCTCCCGGAAGTCGTACTTGCTCTTCGCGTGGTAGCGCAGTGCCCCGGCGGCCTTGGTGTCGGTGCGGGCGGCGGCCTGGAGGATCTCGCCGACCTCCTCGGCGGCGGCGTCGACCTCGGCCTGGGTGGGCCCGTCGGCCGGATCGGCGTAGCAGAGGGAGGGGCGCGCGACGCCCTTCGGGTCGATCGAGACGTTCTTCTTCGCCGCTCGCGCGACGGCCTCCTTGAGGTCTTCCTTGTGCTGCTTGAAGTCCGTGCAGGCGCCGTCGAGGATGGTGTGGATGCTGCGGGCGGCGGTGACCAGGTCGGCGAACTCGCCGGTCGCCTTGGTGACGAACGCCTTCATCTTGGTGGCGTTCTCCCCCTTCCACTCGGCGCCTTCGGCCCGGGACGCCAGGCTCGCCGCGGAGGCGCCCTCGTCCTTTCCCCCGTTGGCCACCTTGTCGAGCTTCTCCGCCATCTGCTGCCACTGGTCGGCGGCTTTCCTGAGCTTGCCCAGGCGCAGGTTCTCGAGATCGGAGTAGGAAACCAAGACTGCCCCCGTCAGTTGTCGATGTAGTCGGAGATCCGGGAAACAGTCATCAACTTGCCTTCCTCGTTCCTCATGTTCGTCTCGATCGTGTCCTCGTCCTGCTTGTGCGCCTTCTTGGTGAAGTCGAGGTGGTTGGAGATGTGCGCGCACGATTCGGTGAGGGTCCCCAGCTTGGTCTCCCAGGCGGCCTGCAGTTCGCCGAGCGCCGAACCGGTGTCCATGCCGTCCTCGGCGAGCCAGCTCTTCGCGGCGCTGGTCGCCTCGTCCGCGTGCTTGCCGTCCTTGGACAGGCGGCCGTGCAGCTCGTGCGCCATGTTCCCCAGTGCGCCCAGCTCGTCGTCGCGGACGGTCAGGTCTTCGCCGCCGCCGGCACGGGAGCCGTGCGGAGCGGGTATCTCGTTCAACCGCATTCGAACCGGCGGGTCCGCCGTACCGGTGGAGTCCGTCATGGGCCGTCCCCTCCTCGTTGATCTGCCGCTCTCTTCGAAGCCACACGGGAGGGTAACGAGGGCGGCCACAGGTGTCACCGTTCCGTCGCCGGAATCCAGCAGCCGCCCCAGCGGGCCTGCCGCCGCTGTGTGACGGGCCGCACCGCCCCGTCCGTTGGCGTACCTCTGGCATCCTGCGCCCTGCACGTGCCGGGGTGCGAGGGTCTTTGCCGGGTTGTTCCGGAATCATGACGCGCGGGCCGGGCGGGAGACAGGAGGCAGGCGGTGTACGAGTTCGCCCCAGCGGTTTCTCAGGAGATGATGACCCGGTGAACACACCGGGGCAGCGTCGGCGCAGGGCGCGAGAGGAAGCCGCTCGTCTCGACGGTCAGCTGACGGCGTTCGGCGAGATGCTGGCGGTGCATCCGTTCGCCACGGATCGGCCGGGCACCACGCACGTGATGGCCGTCGAGTTCGCCCGCGCCCTGGACGCCTACGAAAGCGC
Organism: Streptomyces sp. CNH287; assembly: GCF_000424825.1. Classification (NCBI taxonomy): domain Bacteria; kingdom Bacillati; phylum Actinomycetota; class Actinomycetes; order Kitasatosporales; family Streptomycetaceae; genus Streptomyces; species Streptomyces sp. CNH287. The sequence continues at coordinate 63,474 of NZ_AUKQ01000004.1, forward strand.
CACGCGGGAGGCCGTCCGTGACCCGGCGCTCGCGCGACGGGAACTGGACGAGGGCCTCGCGGCGCTCAACCGGCTCAATGCCCGCCTCGTCGGATCGCCGTCGACGGAGGCGGCGCAGCAGCCGGAGGACCGGAGCGCGTGGGAGGGGACGGTGAAGCCCCGTGCGCCGCAAGGCGGTCAGGACCGGGGTGAGAGGCGAGCGCAGCGGCCCCCGGACGGGGCGGCGATCGCCGGGCCGCACCACGCGTCCACGCGTTCCGGTGCCGCGCTGCCGTCCGGGCGGGCGAAGCCGCGGCTGCGGGACCGCCACGCCCCGGAACGGCTTCTGCTGTGGGCAGGTCTCACGGCCGTCGCCGCCTACTGCGTGCTGGTGGGTCTGCTGATCGCCTGGCCGGTGGCCCTCGTCTGCCTGCTGGCCGCGAACATCGGGGTGGGGCTCGCCGGTGGCGGACTCGTCTTCAGCCTGGTCCCGATCATCCAGACCCGGGGGGCTCTCAAGGGGGGACGGGTCGGGGCCGTCTACCGCGGCACGGAGAAGTCCCTCTCCCTCCGCTCCCCGTGGGAACAGCGCTACGTCCACAGGTGCGCCGACGGTAGGGAGGTGACGTATCGGCGCGGGGTTCCCAGCGAGTCCCTGGCACCGTTGCCGACCCGCCGTCTGTGGCTGGTGGCGGGGCCCAAGCCCGAGCTGATCACTTCCACGACGCTGTTCCTCACCCCGCTGTCGCTGATCCTCGGCCTCCCGCTCTTCCTGGCCGGGTCCGCGCTCACCATGGCGGCCGTTCCGGGCGTCCTGGTCGGGGCGTTGACGGGGCACCACTGGTGGTGATCCCCGGGAGGATGCCGGGGATCGCGGCAAGGGTCAGGGGGCGAGGCGGCCCAGGTCCTCGGGGGTGTCGAGGTCAGCCGGGTCGGCGACGTCGCCGCACTCCACCAGCGTGAGGCCGGCGGCGTGCGCGGCCAGGTACGCGCGTGCGCCCCGGTCGCCCTTCGCGGCCCGTACGACGCCCGGCCAGTGGTCCGCGCCGAGCAGTACGGGGTGGCCGCGCCGCCCCTCGTACGCGGCGGCGGCGAGCGAGGCGGCGGAGCGGCCCGCCCGGCGGACCCGGTCCACCGCCGCCGCGCCGATCCCCGGCTGGTCCACCAGCAGGACGAGCGCGGCGCCGCCGCGGGTGGCGTCGAGGGATGCGAGGCCGGTGCGCAGCGAGGAGCCCATGCCCTCCTCCCAGCGCGGGTTCTCCAGCAGGACGCACCCGCTCAGTTCGGCCCGCGTGCGCACCTGATCGGCGGCGGCGCCCAGTACGACGCGGACCGCCGGATCGCAGCCGCCCTCGCGCAGCGCCCGTACGGCGTGCTCGACCAGCGGCCTGCCGTGGTGGGTGAGCAGCGCCTTGGGACGGCCGCCCAGCCGCCGCCCGCCGCCCGCCGCGAGCAGCAGTGCGGTCACGGGCGGGGGCGTGGGGGAGTCTTGTTCCGACACGGTCGCCCAGCCTACGAGAGCGAGTTGCCTCCGGCGCGACGACGGGCGTCGGGAGGAAAGGGGACCTGAATTCCGGGAGTGAGCGTGACACAGGGCTATCTCGTGATAACAATGACGGCCTGAGTTTCGCCCTCCGTGTGGCAGGATGCGCGGAGAGTGGCGTTGACTGTGCCGATCTCTCCCGTGCGGACAGTACAGAGGGAGAGAGTTCGGCACCTGTGGGGGAGATCAGCCTTGCGTATCGAGATTGTGGGCCGGCGGGTCGTGGCGGCGGGCGGCGAGGACCCGCGCTGCGCCGCCCTGTGCCGGGCGATTGACCGGCTGCGGCGTGAACTGGCCGCCCATCCCGCGTACCTGGCGGACCGGCACGCGGCGGAGGAGGAGATGGCCGCCCTCGACGCGACGGCCCGCCAGGGCATATCCGATGTGCCCGGGCTGCGCCGCTCCCTGCTGCTGGTCACCGCGGCGCTCGGCTCGGTGAGCGCGCTGGCCGCGGCGCTGGCCGAACTGCGCCAGGCGATCGAGCTGTTCGGCGAGGCGTGACGCCGCACCGGCTTCCGTGCAGGCCTCCGTGCCGCCGCGGGCACCGCCCGCGCGCTCAGTCCGGCTGCGCCGCCCCGGCCAGCGCGGCGGACAGTTCGGCCGCGACCTCGTGCAGCACGGGGACGAACTTGTCCGTCGCCGCCTCGGTCACCCGCCCCGCCGGGCCGGAGACGGAGATCGCCGCGGCGGTGGGGGAGTCCGGTACGGACACCGCGATGCAGCGCACCCCGATCTCCTGCTCGTTGTCGTCCATCGCGTAGCCGTTCTCCCGCACCTGGGCCAGGGCCTCCAGGAAGGCGTCCGGGGTGGTGAGGGTCTTCTCGGTGGCCGCGGGCATTCCCGTACGGGCCAGCAGCGCCCGCACCTCACCGGCCGGGGCGTGCGCGAGCAGCGCCTTGCCGACGCCGGTGGAGTGGGGCAGGACCCGGCGGCCCACCTCGGTGAACATCCGCATCGAGTGCCGTGAGGGCACCTGCGCGACGTAGACGACCTCGTCGCCGTCGAGCAGCGCCATGTTCGCCGTCTCGCCGGTCTCCTCGACGAGGCGGGCCAGGTGCGGGCGGGCCCACGTGCCCAGCAGCCGGGACGCGCTCTCGCCGAGCCGGATCAGGCGGGGGCCGAGCGCGTAGCGCCGGTTGGGCTGCTGGCGGACGTAGCCGCAGGCGACCAGGGTGCGCATCAGCCGGTGGATGGTGGGCAGCGGCAGGCCGCTGCTGCCGGCCAGTTCGCTCAGTCCGACCTCGCCCCCGGCGTCCGCCATCCGCTCCAGCAGGTCGAAGGCGCGCTCCAGCGACTGGACGCCGCCCGGGGGTGCGGGGGCTGCGGAGGTGGGCTTGCGCTCGGCGGACGGCGGCACTTCGCGTTCCTTTCCTGGCGGACGTGGCGCATGCTACCGGTCCGCGGTGCCAGGTCCTGGGTGGCGGAGGGGTGTTGTCGCCGGTCACGGCCGTGCCGGCCTTGCGCGCGGGGGTCTGCCGAGTGGGCCGGGCAGGGTGGTGAACTTCTGTAGGTCGAGAAATTACTTCCGTTGTGCGGAATCTGTCAGAGGTGATCACCCTTGACGGGGGAGGGTGCGAGCAGGAAGACTTCTCAACAGAACGTTGAATTTCCGCTGTGCGGAATACGCCGCGCGACGGCGTGCGAGCAGGAGGAGGACCGCGTTGCCCCAGCTGCCCGGCGAATCCGAGGTATCGCTCGTCCTGCGCTCGACCCGCGCCGTCACCCCTGAGGGCGTACGGCCCGCGTCCGTCGCCGTGGCCGGCGGGCGGATCGCCGCCGTCCTGCCCCACCACGCGCCGTCGCCCCCCACCGCCCGGCTGGTGGAGCTGGGGGACGACGCGCTGCTCCCCGGCCTCGTCGACACCCATGTCCACGTGAACGACCCGGGCCGCAGCGAGTGGGAGGGCTTCCGCAGCGCGACCCGGGCGGCGGCGGCAGGCGGTATCACCACCCTGCTGGACATGCCGCTCAACTCCCTCCCGCCGACCACCACCGTCGGACACCTCGCGGTCAAGCGGGAGGTGGCGCGGGAGCGGGTGTACGTCGACACCGGCTTCTGGGGCGGTGCCGTACCGGGGAACGCGGGCGATCTGCGCCCGCTGCACGAGGCGGGGGTGTTCGGCTTCAAGTGCTTCCTCTCGCCCTCCGGCGTCGAGGAGTTCCCTGAGCTGGACCCGGCGGGCCTGGAGGCCGCGCTCACCGAGATCGCCGCCTTCGACGGGCTGCTGATCGTCCACGCGGAGGACCCCGAGCGGCTCGCCGCCGCCCCCCGGCGACAGGGGCCGCACTACGCCGACTTCCTCGCCTCCCGGCCGCGCGCCGCCGAGAACGACGCGGTCGCCCGGCTGATCGCGCTGGCCCGCGACCTGGGGGCGCGGGTGCACGTGCTGCACCTGTCCTCCGCCGACGCCCTGCCGATGATCGCCGCCGCGCGCGCGGAGGGCGTACGGCTGAGCGTCGAGACCTGCCCGCACTTCCTGACCCTGACCGCCGAGGAAGTCCCCGACGGCGCGACGGAGTTCAAGTGCTGCCCGCCCATCCGCGAGCGGACCAACCAGGACGCCCTGTGGCAGGGCCTGGCCGACGGCACCATCGACTGCGTGGTCTCCGACCACTCGCCCTGCACCGCCGACCTCAAGACCCCGGACTTCCAGGCCGCCTGGGGCGGCATCTCCTCCCTCCAGCTCGGGCTGCCCGCCGTGTGGACGGCGGCCCGCTCGCGCGGGCACACGCTCGGCGACGTCGCCCGCTGGATGTCCACCGCCCCGGCCCGGCTGGCCGGGCTGAGGGGAAAAGGCGCCATCGAGCCCGGCCGGGACGCCGACTTCGCCGTCCTCGCGCCCGAGGAGGCCTTCACCGTGGACCCGGCCGCGCTGCACCACCGCAACCGGGTCACCGCCTACGCCGGGCGGACCCTGTACGGCGTGGTCCGCTCCAGCTGGCTGCGCGGGCGGCAGATCACCGACCACGGCCGCACCACCGGCCACGCCACCCCGGCCCGCCCGGCGCCCGCCGCCGTGTGCACCGGACGACTCCTCGAGAGGAACTGAGCCCCGTATGACCGCAGATACCCCCGGCACCCCCCGCTTCACAGGCGACGCGAGCCCCTACTCCGGCGGCGATCCGTACGCCGACTACCGCACCGCCGACTTCCCCTTCACGGCGCTCACCGAACTCACCGACCGGCAGCTGGGCGCGGGCGTCATCGCCGCCAACGACGAGTTCTTCGCGGAGCGGGAGAACCTCCTGCGCCCCGAGGCCCCCGAGTTCGCCCCCGAGCGCTTCGGGCACAAGGGCAAGATCATGGACGGCTGGGAGACGCGCCGCCGCCGCGGCGCCTCGGCCGAGGTGCCGCACCCGCACGAGGACGACCACGACTGGGCGCTGATCCGGCTGGGCGTGCCCGGGACCGTGCGCGGCCTGGTCGTGGACACCGCCCACTTCCGCGGCAACCACCCGCGGGCGGTGTCCGTCCAGGGCGCCTCGGTGCCCGGTGCCCCCTCGCCCGAGGACCTGCTCGGCGAGGACGTCCTGTGGAGCGAGCTGCTGCCGCCCACGGCCGTCGGCGGCCACGCCGCCAACGGCTTCGCGGTCGCCGCCGAGCGGCGCTTCACCCACCTGCGGCTGCGGCTGCACCCCGACGGCGGCGTCGCGCGGCTGCGCGCGTACGGCGAGGCCCTGCCCGACCCGGGCTGGCTGACGGCCCTCGGCACCTTCGACCTGGTCGCCCTGGAGAACGGCGGCACCGTCCAGGACGCGTCCGACCGCTTCTACTCCTCGCCCGCCAACACCATCCGGCCCGGCCGCTCCCGCAAGATGAACGACGGCTGGGAGACGCGGCGGCGGCGCGACCAGGGCCACGACTGGATTCGCTACGCGCTCGCCGGCCGCTCCGTGCCCCGTGCCGTCGAGATCGACACCGGCTACCTCAAGGGCAACGCGGCGGGCTGGGCCACGCTGCTGGGCAGGGACGGCGCGGACGGGGAGTGGCGCGAACTGCTGCCGCGCACCCGGCTCCAGCCCGACACGGTGCACCGCTTCGTCCTGCCGGAGGGCCCGGCGGTCACCCATGCCCGGATCGACATCTTCCCCGACGGGGGCATCGCCCGGCTGCGCGTACACGGTTCGCTGACGGCCGACGGGGCGGCGGCGCTGGCCCGTCGGCACCAGGCGCTGGGCGGCTGACGCCCGCCCCCGGCGCCGTCCCGGCGTGCTCCCGGCGCGTGGATGGACGGCGGATGAAAGGCTCGTGCGCGGGATTGACAGGGCATCTACGCGCATCACCATGGAGGGCATGAGATTCCCCCCACACCGCGCGCGCCTGCGTACGCTCGCCGCGCTCCTCGGACTCACCGCCGCGCTGTTCGCGGGTGGCCCCGCCGTCGCCCACGCCCAGCCGCCGCCCACCCTCGGCGCCGCGGCCGCCGCCGTGGGCGACATCTGCCACTCGCAGCTGCCCCCCGAGGCACACGACACCCTCGAACTGATCGAGGACGGCGGCCCCTACCCGTACCCGCAGGACGGCACGGTCTTCCAGAACCGCGAAGGACTGCTGCCCGACCAGGACACCGGCTACTACCACGAGTACACGGTGGAGACGCCGGGCTCCGACGACCGCGGAGCCCGGCGCATCGTGACCGGTGAGCAGCAGGAGGAGGACTACTACACCGCCGACCACTACGAGTCGTTCGATCTGGTCGACCACAGCTGCTGAACACCGCGGCTCCCGCCGCCGGTGCCGGTCGGGCTCAACAGCCAGGCCGTCTGGCGGCGGGGGCCCCTGCGTAGACAGCGGCATCCTGGTGCCCGGCAGGTGCGACCCCCGAAGGTGCTCTCCAGCGCTCCGACCGGTAGCGTTCCCCCCTCAAGGTGAAGCGGCAGGCGGCGGCGCGGAGGTAGCGGTGACAGCTGGACCGGAGGCGGTGACCTGCGGCGAGGCGATGCTCCTCATGCTGGCCGAGCCGGGAGTCCCGCTCGACCGCGCGGTGCACTTCCGCCGCTCCGTGGCCGGTGCCGAGTCCAACGTGGCGGCGGGCCTGGCCCGGCTGGGGCACCGCTCCCGCTGGCTCGGGCGGCTCGGCGCGGACCCGGCGGGCGAGGCGGTCCTGCGGGAACTGCGCGCCGACGGTGTGGACGTCAGCCACGTGACCACGGACCCGCTGGCCCCCACCGGACTCCTGCTGCGCGACAGCCATCCCGGGCGCGCCATCGACGTGCAGTACTACCGCACGGGCTCGGCCGCCGCGGCCCTCGCGCCCTCGGACGTCGGCGCGGAGGCGCTGGCGGGCGCGCGCCTGCTGCACCTGACCGGCATCACGCCCATGCTCTCGGCGTCCGCCGCCGAGACGGTCCGCAGCCTGATCGAGCTGGCGCGGCGCGCGGGCGCCGCCGTCTCCTTCGACCCCAACGTGCGCCGCAAGCTCGGCACCGAGCACGAATGGATTCGTACGGTGGGCCCGCTGCTGCGCGAGGCCGACCTGGTGCTCGCCGGTGAGGACGAACTCGAACTGCTGCTCGGTGGCGGTGCCGAGGAGGGTGCCAAGGCACTGCTGGAGCTGGGCCGCTCGCGCGCGGTGGTCATCAAGCGCCGGGACCACTCGGCGACGGCGATCAGCCGCTCCGGGCGCTGGGAGCAGCGGCCCTTCGCCGTGCGGGTGGCCGATCCCGTCGGCGCGGGCGACGCCTTCGCGGCGGGCTGGCTCTCCGCGTGGCTGCGCGGCGTCGCGCCCCAGCGGGCGCTGGCCGAGGCCGCGTGCGTGGCCGCGCTGGTCGTACAGGCGCCGTCCGACACCGAAGGGCTGCCCACGGCCGAGTGCCGGGACCGTACGCTCGCCGCCCTCCAGAGCGGCGCCGACGCGGTGCACCGCTGAGCGACGGGCGGCACGCTCCGGGTGAAACGCCCGCAGAACGGACCGGAAGGACGGGGAACGGCACGTGTACCGCTGGGAGATCACCCAAGCCGCGCTGACGCAGCGCGTCCTGGCCATCGTGCGCCAGGACAGCGCCGAGCGCGCCGTCGCCACCGCCCGCACCCTGCTGGGCGCCGGGATCACCAGCCTGGAGATCTCGCTCACCACACCGGGAGCGACCAGCGCCGTGGCCGCCCTGAGCCGGGAGTACGGGGGCGACGGGCCGGGCGTGCCGGGCAGGCCGGACGGGCCGGGCGCGGTCATCGGCGCGGGCACCGTACTGGACGCCGCCGCGGCCCGCGCCGCCGTGGAGGCGGGCGCCCGCTTCCTGGTCTGCCCGCATCTGGAGCCGGAGGTCATCCGGACCGGACACCGCTACGGCGTGCCCGTCTTCCCCGGCGTCGCCACCGCCGGTGAGGCCGTCCGGGCGCTGGAGTCGGGCGCGGACGCGCTCAAGCTCTTCCCCGCCTCGGCCCTCGGCCCCCGCTGGGTCACCGACGTACGGGCCGCGCTGCCGCAGGCCCCGCTCGTGCCCACCGGCGGGATCACCGCGGAGCGCGCACCCGAGTGGATCGCCGCCGGCGCGGTCGCCTGCGGCATGGGCGGGTCCCTCGCCGCGGGCGGCGAGGGTGCCGTCCGCGCCCGGGTCGCCGCGCTGCTCGCCCGGCTGGCTGCGGCGGCACCCGCCCCCGGCCGGTAGCCGTCCCCCCCAGGTGCGGGTGTTCCGGACGGATCGTGTGGACGGAGCGTGCTGGCCGTCGAAGATCCACCGCGAACCGCCTAGCATGACTGCCCGGGTACGGCTCCCCGGGCGCCCGGACGGCAGACAGACGCGGCACCACGCCGTACCGAGGCACCCGGCCCGGCCGCACCTCCGCCCCCAGCCCCCGAGGACCGCCGAACCATGAGGATCACCGAATGCCGGAAGGGCGACGTCGCCCTGCTGGAGCGTCAGATGCCGTCACCGGGGGCGACCTCCCGGCACGCGCTGCGCTTCGCCCGGCACCGGGAAGGCACCGGGACCTTCCTCGTCGCCTGGCAGGGCACGGTGCCCGTCGGCAGCTGCGAGGTGCGCTGGGACGGCTGCGCCGCGCCGGAGGTGCGGGCCGCGCACGCCGACTGCCCGGAGATCAGCGGCTTCGGGCTGTGGCCGGGGGTGCTGCGCTCTCCGGGTGCCGGTGCCCTGCTCATCCGGGCGGCCGAGGACCTCGTGCGGCAGCGCGGGCTGCCGTCCGCCGGGCTGGGCGTGGAGAAGAACAACCCGCGGGCCGAGGCGCTGTTCGCGCGGCTGGGCTACCGGCTGTCGGTGGCCTATCTGGCCTACTGGTCCTACGAGGACGCCGCGGGGATGATCCACCGGGTGGCGGACGCCTGCACGTTCATGCACAAGTCGCTCGCCGGCCGGGCGGGCTGACACCCCGCCGGCCCGGCGGCGGGTCCGCGGCCGGGCGGTCAGTTCAGCAGGAAGTCGGCGTCACCCTTCTTCGCACCCTCGATGAACGTCTCGATCTCGTGCGGTGAGTAGATCAGCGCCGGCCCGTCCGGATCGCTCGACTGCCGCAGTGCCACGCGCCCGTCGTGCAGCTTCAGCGCCTCGACACAGTTTCCGCCGTTGGTCCCGCTCCAGGGCTTGTGCCAGCCCTGCGCGCCGAGATCCTTGGCCGGCATGCCGTTGTATATACGATCCATGGGTCAGAACTCCTTGCGCAGGTCACCGAGAATGCGCTCGGTGTCTCCTAGTGGCGCGGCTTGCGCGCCCATCCGGTCCAGGGCCTCCAGATAGGCCACGGTGTCCGGACGCTCGTCGTGGTAGACGGCCCCCGTCAGGCTTTCGGTGTAGACGATGTCGGGAAGCTCCGGGATGTCGAAGCGGAAGAGCTGGAACGGCCCGAACATCCCCGGGTGCGGGCCGGAGCTGAAGGGCAGGATCTGGAGCGTGACGTTCGGCATGGCGATGGCCGCCGCCAGCCGGTCGAGCTGGCCGCGCATGACCTCCGGTCCGCCCACGGGGCGGCGCAGCACGGTCTCGTCGATCACCGCCCACAGCCGCGGTGGACGGTCCCGCATCAGCAGCGCCTGGCGCTCCATCCGCAGCGCCACCCGGCGCTCCAGTTCGTCGGCGGGGCCGTTGGGGAAGCCCACGCGCAGCAGCGCGCGGGCGTAGTCGGCGGTCTGGAGCAGCCCGGGCACGCAGTGCGGCTCGTACGCCCGGATGAGGTCGGCGGCCTCCTCCAGGCTCACGTAGAGGCTGAACCAGCTGGGCAGCACGTCCCGGAAGCCGTGCCACCAGCCCGGGTTCCCGGCCTCCTCGACCAAGGAGAGGAAGGACTCGGTCTCCGCGGCCGGCACGTCGTAGACGTGCAGCAGCTTCTCCACGTAGACCGGCTTGAGGCCGACGTCGGCCTTCTCCATGCGGCGGATGGTGGTCTGGTTGACACTCAGCGCGCGGGCGGCTTCGTCGAAGGTGATCCCCGCCCGCTCGCGCAGGTCCCGCAGCCGGAGGCCGAGGACGATCTGCCCCACGGTCGGTGCTGATCGTGCGTCAGGCACCGTCCCCTCCCTCTCGGTCAGATTCATTGAGGCGTCAACAGCCCTGCTGGACATGCAGTGTTACATGCCATCCCGGGAACGAACAGCCTGCGCCACCTATTATGCAATTTGCAGAACGCCCCTTGCCATCTGCCCCTGGCGGGCTGGATAGTGTCAGGGAAGACAGTCGGTGGAACCCCCGTTACTGGCGGACGGAAGGCGGAATGGCCGTGGCCTTACCTCGTGGCACCACGGTGCTCGCTCTGCCGCAGCAGGACGGCGCGGACACCGAACTGCTCTGGGCGGGCTTCGAACTTCCCGCCCACGACACCGCCGTCGCGGACGCGCGCCGCCGCGTGCGCAGGCAGCTCCGCCGCTGGGCCTTCCCGGCGGACGTGTGCGACACCGCGCAGCTGCTGGTCTCCGAGTTGTTCACCAACGCAGTGCTGCACAGCGACAGTTCGCGGATCAGCTGTCTGCTGCACGGTGGGGGGACCAGGCTGCGGATCGAGATCCACGACCAGGGCAGCGAGACCAGGGTCCCGCTGCCCAGCTGGGCCACGCCCGATGACGAACACGGGCGCGGACTCCTGCTGGTCGACGCCCTTTCGGAGGAGTGGGGGGTGGACCGTACGGAGAACGAGGAGGGCCGGGTGGTCTGGGTGGAGCTGGGTCCCATCTCCACCTGACGGCGCGGTGGTCTCCGCGGCCGGGCACCGCCCGGCGGCGGCCGGTGCGGCGCGGGGGGACGTACCGGCCGCCGGGTCCGGCCCGGCATGCGGCCGAGCGGGTGCGGGCGGCCGATCCGTGCGGGCCCGCGCCCCGCCGCTCAGAAGCCGTACGTCCGCACCGCCCGCGTCGTGCACCTGATGCACCCGCGTGCCGGACGGTGCCCGCGCCTCCCCGTGCCCCTGACCGGCGGATCTCGGCGCCCACGAGGGCATTAGGTTGTCGCATTGTCCGGACAACCGAACGTACGGCTTCCGGCGTACCCGCACGGGCGATACCCTCCCCAGGTGGCCAAGAAGTCTCCGGTGGACCTCCAGCTCGGCGTGGACCGCAACAGCCCGGTCCCGCTCTACTACCAGCTCTCCCAGCAGCTCGAAGCCGCCATCGAACGGGGCAGACTCGCCCCGGGAAGCCTCCTGGGCAACGAGATCCAGCTTGCGGGACGCCTCGGCCTCTCCCGCCCCACCGTCCGGCAGGCCATCCAGGCGCTGGTCGACAAGGGCCTGCTGGTGCGCCGCCGCGGCATCGGCACCCAGGTCGTGCACAGCAAGATCCGCCGCCCGCTGGAACTGAGCAGCCTCTACGACGACCTGGAGGCGGCCGGTCAGCGCCCCGCCACCCGGGTGCTCACCCTGGAGACCAGGGCCGCCGACACCGAGACCGCCGCCGTCCTCGCGGTGAACGAGGGCACCGAGGTGCGGCTGCTGGAGCGGCTGCGGCTCACCCACGGCGAGCCGGTGGCCTACCTGCGCAACCAGCTGCCGGCCGACTTACTGCGCGCCGACGGCGAGGAACTGGAGCGCACCGGCCTCTACCGGCTGCTGCGCGGGGCGGGCATCACCCTGCACAGCGCCCGGCAGACGATCGGCGCCCGCGCGGCCACCCCCGCGGAGGCGGAGCTGCTGGGCGAGCCCGCGGGCGCGCCCGTGCTGACGATGCAGCGGGTCACCTTCGACGACACCGGGCGCGTGGTCGAGTACGGCTCCCATCTCTACCGCGCCTCCCGCTACTCCTTCGACTTCCAGCTGCTCGTACGGAGCTGAGGCGGGCAGGACCCGGTGGGGTACTTTCCGGCAGCGGTGACCGATACTTGTCCGGAAATCCGCAGAGATCGCGATGACCTGCGGCGAAGACCGCGTCGAAAGGACAGAACCACGTGTCCACGGTGGAGAAGGTCCGCAGGCGCAGCAGGCGGCTGCGGGCGAAGGGCGCCGTCCTGGCGGCCGTGATCGCCGCCGTCGCGGCGGCCGGATGCAGCAGCACGGGCGGCAAGCGCGCCGAGGAGGAGCGGGAGCGGGCGCAGGCCGGGGGCCGGTCCGCGGTCGACACCCCGCGCTGGAAGGTCGCCATGGTGACCCACTCGGGCGACGGCGACACGTACTGGGACATCGTCCGCAAGGGCGCCGACCAGGCGGCCGTCAAGGACAACATCGAGTTCCTCTACGAGCACGACGAGGCGGGCGGGCGGCAGGCACAGCTCGTCCAGTCGATGATCGACAAGGACGTCGACGGCCTGATCGTGACGCTCGCCAAGCCCGACGCCATGAAGCAGGTCGTCAAGAAGGCCGTCAAGGCGGGCATCCCGGTGATCACGATCAACTCCGGCCAGGACCAGTCCAAGGAGTTCGGCGCCCTCACCCACATCGGCCAGGACGAGAACGTCGCCGGTGAGGCCGTGGGGACGGAGCTGAACGGGCGCGACCGCAAGAAGACGCTCTGCGTCCTGCACGAGCAGGGCAACGTCGGCCACGAGCAGCGGTGCGACGGCGTCGGGAAGACCTTCGAGGGCAAGGTCGAGAAGCTCTACGTCGAGGGCACCAACATGCCCGACGTGGAGTCCTCCCTGACCGCGAAGCTCCAGGCGGACGACTCCATCGACTCCGTCATCACCCTGGGCGCACCCTTCGCCGCCACCGCCGTGAAATCGGTGGACCAGGCGGGCAGCGACGCCGAGATCGCCACCTTCGACCTCAACGCCAAGGTCGCCGCCGGGCTGGAGGACGGTTCGATCGGGTTCGCCGTCGACCAGCAGCCCTACCTCCAGGGCTACGAGGCGGTCGACCTGATGTGGCTCTACCGCTACAACGGCGACATGCTCGGCGGCGGACAGCCCGTACTGACCGGCCCGCAGATCCTCACCAAGAAGGACGCCCCCGTGCTCAAGAAGTACACGGATCGGGGGACGCGATGACGGCAGCGCCGACGGCCGGACCCGCCGAGAAGCGGCAGGACGACCGGCTGGCGCACCGCTCCCTGCTGCGGCGCGTGCTCAGCCGCCCGGAACTGGGGTCGGTCGTCGGCGCGGTCGCCGTCTTCGTCTTCTTCACCCTGGTGGCCGACAGCTTCTTCCAGACCTCCAGCTTCGCCACGGTCCTCTACCACTCGTCCACCATCGGGATCATGGCCGTGCCGGTCGCCCTGCTGATGATCGGCGGCGAGTTCGACCTGTCGACCGGCGTCATGGTCACCTCCTCGGCGCTGGTCTCCTCGATGTTCAGCTACCAGATGACGGCCAACGTCTGGGTGGGCGTCGGCGTCTCGCTGCTGGTCACCCTGGCCCTGGGCTTCTTCAACGGGGTCATGCTGGTGCGCACGAAGCTGCCGAGCTTCATCATCACGCTCGGCACCTTCCTCATGCTCACCGGACTCAACCTGGGCGTGACCAGGCTCGTCAGCGGCACCGTCTCCACCAAGAGCATCGGGGACATGGAGGGCTTCGGCTCGGCGCACGCGCTGTTCGCCTCGCACGTGACGCTCTTCGGCGCCGATTTCCAGGTCACCATCCTGTGGTGGCTGGGGCTGGTCGCCGTGGCCACCTGGATACTGCTGCGCACCCGCACCGGCAACTGGATCTTCGCGGTCGGCGGCGGCGCGGACGCCGCCCGCGCCGTCGGCGTCCCGGTGGGCCGCACCAAGATCGGCCTCTACATGGGCGTCGCGCTGGCCGCCTGGATCTCCGGCCAGCACCTGCTCTTCAACTACGACGTCGTCCAGTCCGGCGAGGGCGTGGGCAACGAGCTGATCTACATCGCGGCGGCCGTGATCGGCGGCTGCCTGCTGACCGGCGGCTACGGCTCCGCGGTCGGCGCGGCCATCGGCGCCCTCATCTTCGGGATGACCAACAAGGGCATCGTCTACGCCCAGTGGGACGCCGAGTGGTTCAAGTTCTTCCTGGGGGCGATGCTGCTGCTCGCCACCCTCCTCAACGCGTGGATTCGCAGGCGGGCGGAGGCCAGCTCATGAGCACCCTCGTCGAACTGACCGGGATCAGCAAGAACTACGGGAACATCAAGGCTCTGGAGGGGGTCTCACTCGAGGCTGAGCGCGGCCGGATCACCTGCGTGCTGGGCGACAACGGGGCGGGCAAGTCCACCCTGATCAAGATCATCGCAGGGCTGCACCAGCACGACGCGGGCACGTTCGCCATAGAGGGGGAGGAGACCCGCCTGCGCTCCCCGCGCGAAGCCCTGGACCGGGGCATCGCCACGGTCTACCAGGACCTGGCCGTCGTCCCCCTGATGCCGGTCTGGCGGAACTTCTTCCTCGGCTCCGAGCCCCTGATCGGCCGCGGCCCGCTGGCCCGCCTCGACGTGGGGCACATGCGGCGTACGACGCACGAGGCGCTGCTGCGGATGGGCATCGACCTGCGCGACGTCGACCAGCCCATCGGCACCCTCTCGGGCGGCGAGCGGCAGTGCGTCGCCATCGCCCGCGCCGTCCACTTCGGCGCCAAGGTGCTCGTCCTGGACGAGCCGACGGCGGCGCTGGGCGTCAAGCAGTCGGGCGTCGTGCTCAAGTACGTCACCGCCGCGCGGGACCAGGGCCTCGGCGTCGTCCTGATCACCCACAACCCGCACCACGCGTATCTGGTCGGAGACCGCTTCGTCCTGCTGATGCGCGGGACGATGGCCGGAAGCTACGCCAAGGACGAGATCAGCCTCGACGAACTGACCCGCCAGATGGCGGGCGGCAGCGAGCTGGAACAGCTGAGCCACGAGCTGTCCCGCCCCACGCCCTGACGGCCCCGCCCCGCCCGCCCCGGCCGCCGCCCCGCCCGCCCCGGCCGCCGGCCCGCCCGCGCGCACGCCGGGGTGCGGGGACCCTTGGTCCTGACGGGGCAGGGGAGACCCCGGCGTCCGCCGCCGCCGACCGATCCGGCAGGACCCGCACGGCGCGACCTCACGGGCCGCCCGTCCGGTCCGGGCCCCGCGGGGAGGTCCGGGCTGCTCACGACGGGCCTGCGGCCGTTTCGGCCGGATGCCCGGCCCCGGCGGCGGACGGCAATCGCGGGCGGTGCCGGACGGCGTGCGGGTGCGCGCCCGCACGCCCCCGTGCGCCCCCGCACTGCGCCGCACCGCACGGCCCGTCACCCCCACGTGGCACAATCGGCACGCGGGCTCTCATGCCAGTCCCGACCGACCACCGTGATCACGCAGAGACGAGACGACCGTTGCGCGCACCCACCCGCAGCCGCCATCGCACCCGCTCCGCGCAGAGCGCAGGTGTCGCGGAGTGAGCATGTACCGCGACCGCGCGTATCCGCGCAACGCGCCCAGCGCGAGCGTGCTGCGGACCGTCGGTACGCGTGAGCGCCGCTCCCACCTCTCCGCGCCCCGGGTGCCCACCGTCGGCATCGACATCGGGGGCACCAAGGTGATGGCCGGTGTCGTGGACGCCGACGGCCACATCCTGGAGAAGGTGCGGGCGGAGACACCGGAGAAGTCGAAGAGTCCCAAGGTCGTCGAGGACACCATCGCCGAACTGGTGCTGGACCTCTCCGACCGGCACGACGTGCACGCCGTCGGCATCGGCGCCGCGGGCTGGGTGGACGCCGAACGCTCGCGGGTGCTCTTCGCCCCCCACCTGGCCTGGCGCGACGAGCCGCTGAAGGACGCGCTGACCGCCCGCCTCGCGGTGCCGGTCATGGTGGACAACGACGCGAACACCGCCGCCTGGGGCGAGTGGCGCTTCGGCGCGGGCCGCGACGAGGACCACCTCGTGATGATCACCCTCGGCACGGGCATCGGCGGGGCCATCCTGGAGGACGGCCGGGTCAAGCGCGGCAAGTACGGGGTGGCCGGCGAATTCGGCCACATGCAGGTCGTGCCCGGCGGCCACCGCTGCCCCTGCGGCAACCGCGGCTGCTGGGAGCAGTACAGCTCGGGCAACGCACTGGTGCGCGAGGCGCGTGAGCTGGCCGCGGCCGAGTCGCCCGTCGCGTACGGGATCATCGCGCGTACGGGCGGCCAGATCGCTGACATCACCGGGCCGCTGATCACGGAGCTGGCGCGCGGCGGCGACGCCATGTGCGTGGAGCTGCTGCAGGACATCGGCCAGTGGCTGGGCATAGGGATCGCCAACCTCGCCGCCGCCCTCGACCCGGGCTGCTTCGTCATCGGCGGTGGGGTCAGCGCCGCCGACGAGTTGCTCATCGATCCGGCCCGGGAGGCGTTCCGGCGCCATCTGACCGGGCGCGGTTACCGCCCGGAGGCGCGTATCGCCAAGGCCCAGCTGGGGCCCGAGGCGGGCATGGTCGGCGCGGCGGACCTGGCCCGCCTGGTGGCCCGCCGCTTCCGCCGCGCCAACCGGCGAAGACTGGAGCGTTACGAGCGCTACGAACGCGCAGCCGACAACCTGCGCCGGGCGGTGGGTCAGTGAGCCAGGGCGCCGCCTCGAACGGCCAGGTGAGCACGTCCGCCGCGTCCACCGCGCCGAGCAATCCGACCACTCCGACCACCTCGAACACCCGCACCGCCTCCGGGGAGCCGATGGAACCGCGGTCGCAGACGCCGCCGAACGGGCAGCGTCCCCCGCACCGGCCGCGGCACCGCCTGGTCACACTGCTGATCGTCGTACTGCTGATCGCGATCCCGGCGGGCTATCTGGTGATGTCGGCCTTCGTCAGCCGGGAGAGCGGCCAGAAGAAGGAGCGGGAGGCCTCGCTGGACAACCTCACCTGGGACTGGCCCAGCAAGGTGCAGCGGCGCATCTACGACGTGCCGATCCCGCCCGGCTCCAGCTACGTGGCGCACTACGAGGCCAACTCCTGGAAGACCAGCTCGCTGCACGTGCAGTTCCGCACGACGGACAAGAAGCTGCGCTCCTTCCTCAAGGAGGTCGGCACCAAGCGGTCGGAGCTGGAGAAGGGCCGGATCACCATCAACGACAAGCAGGCCGAAGAGGTCGGCTGGCGCTTCACCGGCGGCGCAGAGACGTACTCGGGTCTGGAGTACCAGCGCTCCAAGAGCACACCGGAGCTGAACATCGTGGTGGACACCCGGGCCGAGGACCGGCCGCGCGTGTACGTCGTCTCGACCGTGCGGTTCACCGGGCCGTAGCGGGTCTGTGGCGAATTTCCTACCCGCGAAGCGGAAGGCGCGCCTCCCTCGATAGCGTGCAGGGGTGACCGAGACGAAGACCCTCCAGCACCGGACCGACGGCCCCGACGACGCCCCGCTGCTCGTGCTGGGCCCCGCCCTCGGCGCGACGTGGCACATGTGGGACCGGCAGATACCGGAACTCACCAGACACTGGCGGGTCCTCCGCTTCGATCTGCCCGGCCACGGCGGCGCCCCCGCCCACCCCGCCTCCTCCGCCGCCGACCTGGCGCAGCGGCTGCTGGCCACCGTGGACGCGCTGGGCGTGGACCGGTTCGGCTTCGCGGGCTGCTCGCTGGGCGGCGCCGTCGGCGTCCAGCTCGCGCTCGACCACCCGCAGCGGGTCTCCTCGCTGGCCCTGGTCTCCGGCTCGGCCCGGCACACCACCCCCGACGCCTGGCGGCAGCGGGGCGTCGTCGTGCGGACCAACGGGCTGGACCCGATCGCCGCGTCCACCCCGGAGCGCTGGTTCACCGCCGCGTTCGCCGCGGCGCAGCCCGCGATCGTCGAGTGGGCCGTGCAGATGGTCCGTACGACCGACCCGGGCTGCTACATCGCCGCCTGTGAGGCGCTGGCCGCCTTCGACATCCGTACGGAGCTGGGGCGCATCGGCGTGCCCGCGCTGGTGGTGGCCGGTGCCGAGGACGAGGCGACGCCGCCCGCCGACGCGCGTGCCCTGGTCGCCGGGATTCCGGACGCGCGGCTGGCGATCGTGCCCGGCGCCGCGCACCTGGTCCCCGTCGAGCAGCCGGGCGCCGTCAGCGAGCTGCTCCTCCGCCACCTGACGACCACCTGGCAGCAGTCGGCCGCCGGGCCGCCTGCCCCGGCCCCCGTCATCGCCCCCGTGCCGCCGCAGCCCGCCGCGGTGGCCGAACTGGAGGCCGGAGAGGCCTCGGCGGCCCGGATGGACCGGTACGAGGCGGGCATGAAGGTGCGCCGCGAGGTGCTCGGGGACGCGCACGTCGACCGCGCCGCCGAGACCGCCGACGACTTCACCCGGGAGTTCCAGGACTTCGTCACCCGCTACACCTGGGGCGAGGTCTGGGACCGCTCCGGCATCGACCGCCGCACCCGCTCGGTGGCCACGCTCTCCGTGCTGGTCGCCCGCGGCCACCTCGACGAGCTGGCCTTCCACACCCGCGCCGCCCTGCGCAACGGGCTCACCCCGGCGGAGATCAAGGAGGTGCTGCTGCACACCGCCGTCTACTGCGGGATGCCCGCCGCGAACGCCGCCTTCCACGTCGCGCGCGACGTCATCCGGGAGGAGACGACGCCGGGGGACTAGGGTCTTCCGCTCGGAGCCCGCCGTACGGTCCCGCCGGGGGCGGTACCGGCCGAATCCCGCACCGTGCGTTGCCGGGCACCGCATAATGGCGGACATGGAGCTGACGAAGAAGGGCCACGCCTGCGTACGCCTCGTGAAGGACGGCCGGACCCTGGTCATCGACCCGGGTGCGTTCAGCGAGGAGGACGCAGCCCTGGGCGCCGACGCGATCCTGGTCACCCACGAGCACGCCGACCACTTCGACGAGGCGCGGCTGCGCACCGCGCTGGAGGCGAACCCGGCGGCGGCGATCTGGACGCTGGCCAGTGTCGCCGGGAAGCTGTCCGCGGCCTTCCCCGGCCGGGTGCACACGGTCGGGCACGGTGACGCCTTCGAGGCCGCCGGATTCGAGGTCGAGGTGCACGGCGAACTGCACGCCGTGATCCACCCGGACATCCCGCGCTGCACCAACGTCGGTTACTTCGTGGAGGGCGCGGTCTTCCACCCGGGCGACGCCCTCACGGTGCCGGAGCGCCCCGTGGACACCCTGCTGCTGCCGGTGCAGGCCCCGTGGAACAAGGTGTCCGAGATCATCGAGTACCTGCGCGAGGTGCGCCCCCGGCAGGCGTACGACGTGCACGACGGCCTGCTCTCGGACTTCGCCCACCCCATCTACGGGCGGATGCTCGGGCCGAACGGCGCGGGCGTCGGCGAGACGGTGCACACCCGGCTGGCACCGGGCTCGAGCACCGTTGTCGGTGCCGGGCGGTAGGTTTTCCCCATGCGTATCGCGACATGGAACGTCAACTCCGTCACCGCACGGCTGCCCAGGCTGCTGGCCTGGCTGGAGTCCTCCGGCACCGATGTCGTCTGCCTCCAGGAGCTGAAGTGCTCCGCCGAGGCGTTCCCCGCCGAGGCGCTGCGCGAGCTGGGGTACGAGGCCGCGGTGCTGGGGGACGGGCGGTGGAACGGCGTCGCGGTCCTCTCCCGCGTCGGCATCTCCGACGTCGTGACGGGGCTGCCCGGCGGCCCGGCGTACGAGGGGGTCCAGGAACCGCGCGCCGTCGCGGCCACCTGCGGCGGCGTCCGCGTCCGGTCGGTCTACGTACCCAACGGCCGCGAGGTCGGCCACCCCCACTTCGCGTACAAGCTGGAGTGGCTGGAGGCCCTGCGCAAGGCCTCGGAGGCGGACGCGGCGGGCCCGCTGCCGTTCGCGGTCCTGGGCGACTACAACGTCGCGCCGGCGGACGAGGACGTCTGGGACATCGCGCGGTTCGACGGCGCCACCCACGTCACCGAGGCCGAGCGCGGCGCGCTGGCGGCGCTGCGCGGCACGGGCCTGTCCGATGTCGTACCGCGCCCGCTGAAGTACGACCACCCCTTCACCTACTGGGACTACCGCGAGCTGGGCTTCCCGAAGAACAAGGGCATGCGCATCGACCTGGTCTACGGGAACGCGCCGTTCGCCGCGGCGGTGCGGGACGCGTACGTCGACCGCGAGGAGCGCAAGGGCAAGGGCGCCTCCGACCACGCACCGGTCGTGGTCGACCTGGAGGTGTGACGCCGGCGCGGCGGGTCTCGCCGCGCCGACGCCCGTTCACGGCACGAGCTTGCGCAGGTCGACCGATTCGCCGAGTGCCGCCAGTCCCGCGTCGCCCGGATGCAGGTGGTCGCCGCTGTCGTAGACGGGCAGCATCCGCTCCGGCTGCGCCGGGTCGCGTACCACCGCGTCGAAGTCGAGCACGGCGTCGAAGGTGCCCTCGTTGTCGCGGACGAAGTCGTTGACGGCCTGCCGCCGTTCCTCGACCTTGGCCGTGCAGTCCTTGTAGCCGCCGCAGGGCGTGATCGTGGCGCCCACGACGCGCAGTCCCCGCTCCCGCGCCCGCTGGGCGATGGCCCGCATGCCCGCGATCACCTCCGCGGAAGTGGTGCCCCAGCGCACGTCGTTGACGCCCTCGAAGAGCACCACGGTACGGGCCCCGGTCTGCGCCAGGACGTCGCGCTCCAGCCGGTGCTGCGCGCTGACCCCGCCGGTGTCGGTGCTGATGCCGTCGCCCGGGTAGCGGTCGGTCACCACGCGGTTGGCCGAGATCCCGTGGTTGAGCACGCCGTACGCGGGCACGTCGCCGGGCGTGCCGTGCTGCTCCCGCAGCCGCCGCGCCAGGACGTCCGGCCAGCGCCGGTTGGTTCCGGGTGTCGACTTCACCCCGTCGGTGATCGAGTCGCCCAGGGTGACCACCGAGCCGGGGCCGCCCTGGACGTCGACACCGGTCAGATACGGCCACGTCTTCAGCGTCCCGGTGTAGGCCGCCCCGCCCCGCTCGCCCGTACGGTCGCCGCTGCCGTCCGCGCTCAGGTACGAGGTCTGGAGCGCCTGGCTGTGCACCGGGGCCGCCGCGACGGGGTCGGGCAGGTGCAGGCTGACCAGCAGGTTGGTGTCGGCGGGCACGTCGAAGCCGACGGTGTCGCTGAACACCTGCGCGCCCGCCGGGATCGTCACCTCGTCCCGTCCGCCGAAGCGCAGCGGGACGGGGTCGCCCTGTGCGGTGGCGCCCTCCGCCTGGACGGCGATCGAGGCGGCGCCGATGGTCACCGGCGCGGAGGCGAAGGTGTTCTCCAGCCGGACCCGGGCGCGCGGCCCGCCCGCCGAGGTGTGCACGACGAGCCGCACCGTCTGGTCCCGCCAGGGCCCCACGCTCGGATACCCGGCCATGCTGGTGGACCAGCTGCCGGTCCAGTCCCGGCTCTCCGCACGGACCGAGGCCGCGAAGACGTGCAGGTCCGCCCGCGGCCCGGGGTCGGCAGGGAGCGTGACCGAACTGATCTCCCGGCCCTGGCGCACCGGCACCGTCACGGCGTACAGCTTCGCCTTCTCCACGCGCTGGGCGCCGTCCTCGGTGTTGACATGCGGCAGGGCCACCGACTTGGTGCCCAGCGGGCCGCCGCGCCAGTCGGGGGCCCGCAGCTGGTAGGAGGACGAGGAGCCGTCGGCGTACCGGATCGTGCCGGTGCCGGCGACCTCGCCGCCGGGCACGCCCGGGGAGGTGGCGGCGACCAGGAAGGAGACGGCGTCGCCGCGTCCGGTCAGCCGCACCTGCTGCCCGTCGGCCCGTACGTTGTCCCGCTGGCCGGGGCGGCGGTCCGGCCAGCGCAGGCGGGCCGCGTCGATGTCCAGGTCCCGGCCCGGTCTCCAGCCCGCCGCCGTCAGGTCCTGGGCCGAGAGCGAGTTGCCCGCGCCGTCGAAGTCCGCGCGGCCGGGCCGGGCGTCGTCGCTCACAGCCCGGTTGTCGAAGAGCCGCTCCAGGGGGAGCGGCTTGGCGGGCGCCTCCCGCCCGGGCGCCGCCGCCTCCCGCTCTCCGGCGGAGAAGGCGGCGGGTGCCGCGGTGACGGTCAGACAGACGGCGATGACGGTGCTCCACAGACCTCTGCGCACGCTTGTGCCCCCTCCGGTGGAGACCGGCCGCCCGGTGCTCCGGGCGCGCCGGCCTCCCGGCTGTCTCGACGGTGGTGTGCCGTTGCCGATCCCACAGGTGCCGGGCGAAGCGGGAGCAGCGCAGGAGTGGCGACCAGGCACAGTCGCGGTGACACTACGGCTGCCACGCGGTGGCGAACGCCGCGCGCCTGTGGTGCTCGGAGCGGTACGGATGCCACCCTGAACCGTATGAACATCCCCTTCTTGGACAACTGGCGCAAGAGGCACGGAGAGTCCGGGGGAATCACTCTCACGGACGCACTCTCCCGTGACCCCGAGGGCGTCGCCCAACTGCTGTCCGAGTGCGAGCTGCTGCGCGTCCACGCGGAGCGGTCCGGGGTGGAACTCGACGACACGGCGGAGTCGTTGGCCGCGCTCGACCAACTGCTGCCGCGCTGGCGCGAGGACCCCGAGGTCGCGCCCTGGCTCGGCACGGACGCGGGGCTCTACCTGGGCACGGTCGTCGTGCGTACGGTCCCCGGCGCCGTGTGGCAGCTGGGGCCCGACGGGCAGCCGGAGGTGCGGCTGCCGTCGGGGCGGGCCGTGGACGTCCTGGCGGAGGGGCACACCTGGGCGGCCACCGGCACCCCGGAGCTGTCACAGGTCTGCGCGGAGGTGTCCGAGGTGTGAGACCGGGGGCCGGTGCGGCGCGGCCGGGCGGGACGGCTGGTCCGACCGGTCCGGAACCGGAGCGAGCAGTGCTCAGCCGGCGCGGTGGTTGCCCTTGCGCGAGCCGCCGGCCGCGGCGGGCGTGGTGGCGGCGCGGGTGACGTCGGCGACCAGTTCCACCACGTCGGGGCCGTACGCCTGCGAGTTGACGACCCGCAGCAGCAGGCAGAAGTTGCCGCCGACGCCGTACTTGCGGGCCAGCCGCGTGTGGTGCCGGGCGAGATAGCGGGCGGCGGCCTGGGCGGTGATGGAGCGCTGGCCGCAGAAGAGGAAGACCGGCCGGGTGTTCTGCGTCTGGCCGGCGGTGAGCCGGGCGAGGAGCACGTGCTCGGCGGTGCCGTTCTCCAGCCGGTAGCGCTCGTTGCCGATGAGGAAGGAGCCGCGGTCGGGTCCCGGCTCCATGTCGGCGTTGACCGAGACACCCGGCAGCAGCGACTGCATGTGCGCGGCCATGCGGCGGTGCGAGACGGGCCCGCCGACGCAGAACTCGGTGCGCTCGCCGAAGCCCTGGGGCGCCGTGTCGTGGGATATGACATCCGCGTGCGCGTCGCAGTCCTTGATCAGGGCGGACAGTTCCAGCATCGCGAACACGTCGTGCCGGGCGACGGCCCAGTCACCCGGACCGGCGTCGCGGTTGACCACCAGGACGCACTCGGAGCTGGTCGGCAGACCGAAGAAGCGCTGCTTGCGCCGGAGTCTGCGACGCCACAGGTAGGAACGGGCGAGCCAGCCAAGGGAGGCCGCGACCCCGGCCACGAGCACGCCGAGCACGATCTCGCGAAGGTTGTCTGTCATGGGGCGGCAGCGTACCGGTCGGACGGGACGGGTGTTCGAGGCGGTGCGTGCGTCACCGGAGGACTACTCTGCGCGTCAGACCGAACACCTGGAGGTCGAATGCACCGCCGCTCCGTTCGCGCCCTGTCCCTGCTGACGGCCACCGCCGCCGTCGCCGCCCTCACCGCCGCCGCCCCGCAGGCCGCGGCTCCGCAGGACGCCGCCCCGCCGGGCCGTTCCGCCGCGCCGCCCAAGTCGCCGGTGCAGGCCGGCCACGGCGGGGCCGTCTCCAGCGTGGACCCGGACGCCTCCGCCGCCGGCATCGAGGTCCTGCGCCGCGGCGGCAACGCGGCCGACGCCGCGGTCGCCACCGCCGCCGCCCTGGGCGTCACCGAGCCGTACTCGGCGGGAGTGGGCGGGGGCGGCTACTTCGTCCACTACGACGCGAGCAGCGGCGAGGTCGGCACCCTCGACGGCCGCGAGCGCGCCCCCCTCAGCGCGGACGAGGACCTCTTCCTGGAGGACGGCGCACCGCTGCCCCTGGACGAGGCGGTCACCAGCGGCCTCAGCGTCGGCACCCCCGGCACCCCCGCGACCTGGGAGGCGGCACTGGACGCCTGGGGCACCACCTCGCTGCGCGCGGCGCTGCGTCCGGCCGAACGCCTGGCGCGCCAGGGCTTCACCGTCGACGAGACGTTCCGCGCGCAGACCGCGCAGAACGAGGACCGCTTCCGGGACTTCCCCGCGTCCGCCGCGCTCTTCCTCCCCGGCGGCGAACTGCCAAGGACCGGCTCCACGTTGCGCAACCCCGACCTGGCGCGCACGTACCGCACCCTCGGCGAACACGGCGCGGACGCCCTCTACCGGGGCGCACTGGGACGCGACGTGGTGCGCGCCGTGCGCGAGCCGCCGGTGCGGCCGGGCGCGGGGCGTCAGGTGCGGCCCGGCGACCTGCGCGGTGCCGACCTGCGCGACTACGCGGTGAAGGCCCAGGCACCCGCCCGCGTCGGCTACCGCGGGCTGGACGTGTACGGCATGGCGCCCTCCTCCTCGGGCGGCACCACGGTCGGCGAGGCGCTCAACATCCTGGAGCGCTACGACCTGGGCGCGCCCGGACGACGCGGCGCGGCCGACGCCCTGCACCGCTACCTGGAGGCGAGCCGCATCGCGTTCGCCGACCGGGGCCGCTGGGTCGGCGATCCGGCCCACGAGGACGTGCCCACCCGGGGCCTGCTCTCCCAGCGGTTCGCGGACGCCCGCGGCTGCCTCATCTCGGACGGCGCGGCGCTCACCAGCCCGCTCGCCCCCGGTGACCCGCGCGCCCCGCGCGACTGCGCCACGCACGGCCGGGCCGCGCCGCTGACGTACGAGGGGGAGAGCACCACCCACCTGACCGTCGCGGACAAGTGGGGCGACGTCGTCTCCTACACGCTGACCATCGAGCAGACCGGCGGCAGCGGGATCACCGTGCCCGAGAGGGGCTTCCTGCTCAACAACGAGCTGACCGACTTCTCCTTCGCGCCCGCCGACCCGGCGGTCCCCGACCCGAACCTGCCCGGCCCCGGCAAGCGCCCGCGCTCCTCGATGTCCCCCACCCTCGTGCTGGAGGACGGCGAGGCGGTGCTGGCACTCGGCTCGCCGGGCGGCTCCACCATCATCACCACCGTGCTCCAGACGCTGGTCAACCACCTCGACCGCGGCATGCCGCTCGGCGAGGCCATCGCGGCGCCGCGGGCCAGCCAGCGCAACACCAAGGAGACCCAGTTGGAGGCGGGCCTGTGGGACGGCCCGCTGCGTGCCCCGCTGGAGGCGATCGGGCACCGGTTCGCGCGCAGCCCGGAGATCGGCGCGGCCACCGGCGTGCGGCGGCTGCCGGACGGACGCTGGCTCGCGGCGGCGGAGCCGGAACGGCGCGGCGGCGGCGCCGCCCGGGTCGTCCGCCCGGACCGGGGCTGACGGCACCGTGCCCGGACGGGGCGGAGGGCCGCGCACCCCCGCGCGCGGCTGCTCCGTCCGCCGTAGCGTGCCGAAGTGATCCCGCGACCTGATGCCGATGCCCTTGCCACCGTCCATACCGGGCTTTACGGTCGCATCCTTACGCGGATCTCCGCCGCGCCACGCGGATCTACGCGGGTCAATCCCGGCTGACGCCCGTTCAAAGGAGCTGTCCATGCCCGATGTTGTGCGCGCCGCGCTCGTGCAGGCGACCTGGACCGGCGACACCGAGTCGATGATCGCCAAGCACGAGCGGCACGCGCGGGAAGCGGCCCGCCAGGGCGCCCGGATCATCGGCTTCCAGGAGGTCTTCAACGCCCCCTACTTCTGCCAGGTGCAGGACCCGGAGCACTACAAGTGGGCGGAGCCGGTGCCCGAGGGGCCGACGGTCCGGCGGATGGCCGAGCTGGCGAGGGAGACCGGCATGGTCATGGTCGTGCCGGTCTTCGAGGTCGAGCAGTCCGGCTTCTACTACAACACCGCCGCCGTGATCGACGCGGACGGCACGGTGCTGGGCACCTACCGCAAGCACCACATCCCGCAGGTGCGCGGCTTCTGGGAGAAGTACTACTTCAGGCCCGGCAACCTGGGCTGGCCGGTCTTCGACACGGCGGTCGGCAAGGTCGGGGTCTACATCTGCTACGACCGGCACTTCCCGGAGGGCTGGCGGGAACTGGGCCTGGCCGGTGCCCAGCTCGTCTACAACCCCTCCGCCACCTCCCGCGGCCTCTCCGGCTACCTGTGGCAGCTGGAGCAGCCCGCCGCCGCCGTCGCCAACGAGTACTTCGTCGCCGCCATCAACCGCGTCGGCACCGAGGAGCTGGGCGACAACGACTTCTACGGCACCAGCTACTTCGTCGACCCGCGCGGCCAGTTCGTCGGTGACACCGCCAGCGACAAGGAGGAGGAACTGCTCGTACGCGACCTCGACCTCTCGCTGATCGACGAGGTGCGCCGGCAGTGGGCGTTCTACCGGGACCGCAGGCCGGAGGCGTACGGCGGGCTGGTGCAGCCGTGACCGCGCTCCACGACCGGCACCGCGCCGTCCTCCCCGACTGGCTCGCCCTCTACTACGAGCGCCCGCTGGAGATCACGCACGGCGAGGGGCGGCACGTATGGGACGCCGAGGGCCGCCGCTACCTCGACTTCTTCGGCGGCATCCTCACCACCATGACCGCGCACGCCCTGCCCGAGGTCACCAAGGCCGTGGCCGAGCAGGCCGGGCGCATCCTGCACACCTCCACCCTCTACCTGGACCGCCCGATGGTGGAGCTGGCCGAACGCGTCGCCGCCCTCTCCGGCATCCCCGACCCCCGGGTCTTCTTCACCACCTCCGGCACCGAGGCCAACGACACCGCGCTGCTGCTCGCCACCGCCTACCGCCGCTCGAACCAGGTCCTGGCGATGCGCAACAGCTACCACGGCCGCTCCTTCTCCGCCGTCGGCATCACCGGCAACAGCGCCTGGTCACCCACCAGCCTCTCGCCCCTCCAGACGCTCTACGTGCACGGCGGCGTGCGCACCCGCGGCCCGTACGCGCACCTGGGCGACGCGGAGTTCACCGCTGCCTGCGTCGCCGACCTCACGGACTTGCTCGGCCAGACCCGCGGCGGGGTGGCCGCGCTGATCGCCGAACCGGTGCAGGGCGTCGGCGGCTTCACGGCCCCGCCCGACGGGCTGTACGCGGACTTCCGCGAGGTCCTCCAGCGGCACGGCATCCTGTGGATCTCCGACGAGGTGCAGACCGGCTGGGGCCGCACCGGCGACCACTTCTGGGGCTGGCAGGCGCACGGCCGGGCCGGCCCGCCCGATCTCCTCACCTTCGCCAAGGGCCTGGGGAACGGCGCGTCGATCGGCGGCGTCGTCGCCCGCGCCGAAGTCATGAACTGCCTGGACGCGCACTCCATCTCCACCTTCGGCGGCAGCCCGGTCACCATGGCCGCCGGCAGCGCCAACCTCAACTACCTTCTGGAGCACGACCTCCAGGGCAACGCCCGGCGCGTCGGCGGCCTCCTGCTGGAGCGGCTGCGCGCGGCCTGCGCGGGCCTGGAGATCGTCCGGGAGGTGCGCGGCCGGGGCCTGATGATCGGCGTCGAGCTGGTACGCCCCGGCACCGACGAGCCCTCGAACGAGGCCGCGTCGCTGGTGCTGGAGGCCGCGCGGGAAGGCGGGCTGCTGCTGGGCAAGGGCGGCAGCCACCTGGGCAGCGTCCTGCGCATCGCGCCACCGATGACACTGACCGTCGCCGAGGCGGAGGAGGGCGCCGGCATCCTGGCGGACGCTCTGCGCACCGCCGAGGCCGAACTGGGAGGGAGTGCCCGCCCGTGAGCCGTACCGCGATCCGGGGCGGTCTCGTGATCACCGCCGCCGACGAACTGCACGCCGACGTCCTCATCGAGGACGGCCGCATCGCCGCGCTCGCCGCCCACGGCAGCGACTACGCGCAGGGCTGGACCGTCGACCACACCCTCGACGCCACCGGCAGGTACGTCCTGCCGGGCGGCGTCGACGCGCACACGCACATGGACTTCCCCTTCGGCGGCACCTTCTCCTCCGACACCTTCGAGACCGGCACCCGCGCGGCGGCCTGGGGCGGCACCACCACCATCGTCGACTTCGCCGTCCAGGCGCGCGGCCACGCGCTGCGCGAGGGCCTGGACCAGTGGCACGCCAAGGCCGACGCCAAGTGCGCCATCGACTACGCCTTCCACATGATCCTCTCCGACGTGCACGAGGGCACCCTCAAGGAGATGGACCTGCTGGTGGAGGAGGGCATCACCTCCTTCAAGCTGTTCATGGCCTACCCCGGCGTCGTCTACAGCGACGACGGCCAGATCCTGCGCGCCATGCAGCGCACGGCCGCCAACGGCGCGCTGACCATGATCCACGCCGAGAACGGCATCGCCATCGACGTCCTGGTCGAGCAGGCCCTCGCCGCCGGGCGCACCGATCCGCGCCACCACGGCGAGGTCCGCAAGGTGCTGCTGGAGGCCGAGGCCACCCACCGCGCCATCCAGCTGGCCCGGGTGGCCGGTTCACCGCTGTACGTCGTCCACGTCTCCGCAGGCGAGGCCGTGGCCGAACTGGCCGCCGCCCGCGACAAGGACCTCCCCGTCTTCGGCGAAACCTGCCCGCAGTACCTCTTCCTGTCCACCGACAACCTCGCCGAGCCCGACTTCGGCGGCGCCAAGTACGTGTGCAGCACCCCGCTGAGGCCGCGCGAGCACCAGGCGGCGCTCTGGCGCGGCCTACGCACCAACGACCTCCAGGTCGTCTCCACCGACCACTGCCCGTTCTGCTTCAGCGGCCAGAAGGAGCTGGGACGGGGCGACTTCTCCAAGATCCCCAACGGGCTGCCGGGTGTCGAGCACCGGATGGACCTGCTCCACCAGGCCGTCCTGGAGGGGCACATCGGCCGCCGCCGCTGGATCGAGCTGGCCGCCGCGGCACCGGCGCGGATGTTCGGCCTCTACCCCAAGAAGGGCACGCTCGCGCCCGGTTCCGACGCCGACGTGGTCATCTACGACCCCGCCGCCGAGCAGACCCTCTCCGCCGAGACGCACCACATGAACGTCGACTACTCGGTCTACGAGGGCAAACGGATCACCGGCCGGGTGGAGACCGTGCTCTCGCGCGGCGAGACGGTCATCGACCGCCGCACGTGGGTGGGCCGGGCGGGCCACGGCCAGTACACCCCGCGGGGGCTGTGCCAGTACCTCGAACACGGCAGCGCCGCCCGGGACCAGGGGAGCGTACGGCCATGAACCCCGGCACGCTCGACTTCGGCCTCGTCCTCCAGACCGACCCGCCCGGTGCCGCCACCGTCGGCCTGATGCGCCGCGCCGAGCGCAACGGCTTCCGCTACGGCTGGACGTTCGACTCCGCCGTGCTGTGGCAGGAGCCGTACGTCATCCACAGCCGCATCCTGGCGCACACCCAGCGCCTGGTCGTCGGCCCCATGGTGACCAACCCCGGCACCCGTGCCTGGGAGGTCACGGCCTCCACCTTCGCCACCCTCAACGAGATGTACGGCAACCGCACCGTGTGCGGCATCGGGCGGGGCGACTCCGCGATGCGCGTCGCCGGGCGGCGGCCCCACACCCTGGCCCGCCTCAGCGAGGCGATGTCCGTCATCCGCGACCTGGCCGAGGGCCGGGAGGCGGTGGTGGACGGCACCCCACTGCGCATCCCCTGGGTGCGGGACGGGAAGCTGCCGGTCTGGATGGCGGCGTACGGCCCCAAGGCGCTGGCCATGGCCGGGCGCGAGGCGGACGGCTTCATCCTCCAGCTCGCCGACCCGTACCTGACGGAGTGGATGGTCAAGGCCGTCCGCACCAGCGCCGCGCAGTCCGGGCGCGACCCCGACGAGATCACCGTCTGCGTGGCCGCCCCGGCCTACCTCTGCGAGGACACCCCGGAGGCGCTCGCGCACGCCCGGGAGCAGTGCCGCTGGTTCGGCGGCATGGTCGGCAACCACGTGGCCGACCTGGTCGCCCGGTACGGCACCGACACCGACCTCGTACCGGAGGCGCTCACCGCCTACATCGCCACCCGGCAGGAGTACGACTACGCCCACCACGGGCGTGCGGGCAACCCGGAGGCGGCCTTCGTGCCCGACGCCGTGGTGGACCGCTTCTGCCTGCTGGGCCCCGCCGAGGCCCACATCGACAAGCTGCGCGCGCTGCGGGCCCTGGGCGTCGACCAGTTCGCGCTCTACGCGATGCACGACGCGAAGGAGAGCACCATCGACGGCTACGGGAGCGACGTCATCCCCGCCCTGCAGCGCTGAGCCGGATCAGCGCTCACGGACCGGGGTAGCCCTGCCCGGGGTAGCCAGGCTCGTACGCCTGCACGGGCCGGCGCGGCCTGCGGAACCAGTCGGCGGCGGTCCCCTGCTTGAGCAGCACGACGATCGCGATCGCACCGGCCAGGGCGAAGATCCCGCCGGGGAGGCCCTGGGCGGTCCCGCCGAGTGCGAAGACGATCTGCACGCCCGCCAGCACGATCGACGTCCTGCGCAGGCGGTCGCCCCCCTTGCCGTAGAAGAACGCCAGCACGAAGAGCACGCAGCCCATCATGTTGGTGCTGAAGGACGCGCCGGCGTCCTCGGCGCTGCTGTTGATGCCGATGAGGACCGACATCGCCACACAGAGCGCCATCATCGCGAAGACCACGACCTGCGCACCGCGCACGCTTCCCGGCATGCGGGCCGGGGGAGGGGCGTACGGGAAAGGTATCTGCGGCGGTGGGTTCCCGTAAGGACCCGGCGGGTGCGGGTATCCGGTGGACATAGGTTCACCTTAGCAATCAGGAAATCAGGAGGGTCCTACCGCCCGTGCGGCGGGCGCAGGGTGGCGAGGGCCGGGCCCTCGGGGCGGACGGTGATGCCGTACGACGTCTTGGCGGGCCTGGCGTGGAAGTCCAGGGTGTGGGCGGGCAGCAGGAGTTCGAGGAGGGCGGTCGACTCGCGCAGCGCGAACTGCGTGCCGAGGCAGGCGCGGGGACCCATGCCGAACGGGAAGTACGCGCCCAGCCGGCCGGGGCGGGCGTCCGGGCCCAGGAAGCGGCGGGGGTCGAAGTGCTCCGGGTCCGGCCACAGTTGCGGGTCGCGGTGCGTGAGGTAGGGGCAGACCAGGACGTCCGTGCCCGCCTCGACGGCGAAACCGGCGAGCGTGTCGGCCTCCGTGGCGTGGCGGGGCAGCAGCCAGGCGGCGGGGTAGAGCCGCAGCGTCTCCTGGACCAGGGCCTGAAGGGCCGCGCGGCGCTCGGCCGAGCCCTCGGGCCCGGCGGCGAGCGCCTGCTGCCGGGCCTCGGGATGGCGGTCGAGGAGCATGTAGAGCCAGGTCAGCGTGGTGGCGGTGGTCTCGTGCCCGGCCGCGAGCAGCGTGACCAGCTCGTCGCGGATCAACTGGTCGGTGTATTCGGGGTGTTCGGCGGCGGCGTCGGTCAGGACGCGCAGCAGCCCAGGCCCCTCGGGTCCGGCGGCGGCATCCTCCGAGCGTGCCGCCCCGATGGCGTGCTCGGCGACCGCGTCGATCCGTGCGAGGTCGGCGGCGACGGTCTCCCGTGCGCCGGCGGCGTCGGAGGGCAGCGTCGGCAGAGCGGTCGCCACCACCTGCACGGCGTCCAGTTCCCGTTCGGTCCTGTCGTCGAGCGGGCGCCCGGTGAGGGAGCGCCAGATGGTGTCCAGCGCGAAGCGGTGCATCTCCCGTCCGACGTCGACGGGCTCCCCGGAGCGCGCGTACGCGGCCCAGCGCTCGGCGGCGCAGCGGGCGGCCTCCTCGATCCGCCGCTCGTGGCGGCGCATGCCCGCACCGGTGAACTGGGGTTGCAGCAGGCGGCGTTGCCGCTTCCACGCCGGCCCGGTGGCGGAGAGGACGCCGTCGCCGACCAGCAGCCGGGCCCGGTGCGAGCGCTTGACGTACCGGTCCGGGCGCTGGGCGAGCACGTGCTGCACCGCCTGCGGGCCGGTGACCAGGACGGTCGGGGCCGGGGCCGGACCGACGCGGAACGCGGCGACGCCGCCGCACCGCTCGCGCACCTGGGCCAGCAGGTCCACCAGTTCGCCCCCCGCCGAGAGCCACCGCTCCACCAGGGCGGGGTCGGCCTCGGGGACAGGGACGGGCTGCCCCGGCCGGGACGGGTACGAGGCGTCGGTCTCGGTCTCCACCGTGCTCCCCTTCGTGCGCCTGCGGTACGGTCCGCACGCTCTGCGGCCCCCCGGACTGTACGGGAGCGCGGCCTGTCGGTGACAGCGCGGTCGGTGACGGCGCGGTCGGGAGTCCGCGGCGTCAGGGGACGCGGGCGGTCCACTCGGGCGAGCTGAACTTCGTGGCCGCCAGCGCGAGCGCCCGCGTCCTCTCCTGTTCGGTCACACCGTCCAGGGTGAGGCCGTAGCGGTTCCGGAAGGTGGCGATCATCCGGTCGATGACCTCGGTGCGCGGCAGGCCGGTCTGGCGGCGCAGCGGGTCGACGCGCTTGCGGGCGCTGGCCGTTCCCTTGTCGGAGAGCTTCTCCTTGCCGATGCGCAGTACCTCGAGCATCTTGTCGGTGTCGATGTCGTACGCCATCGTCACGTG
Source organism: Streptomyces sp. CNH287 (assembly GCF_000424825.1). Classification (NCBI taxonomy): domain Bacteria; kingdom Bacillati; phylum Actinomycetota; class Actinomycetes; order Kitasatosporales; family Streptomycetaceae; genus Streptomyces; species Streptomyces sp. CNH287. The sequence goes on from NZ_AUKQ01000004.1 coordinate 95,793, forward strand.
GTGCAGCACCGCGCCGGACCCGGCGGGACCGGGGGCCAGCCGCTTCTGCGCCGCACCCGCGATCTTGCCGTCGGAGGAGGTGATGTCGTTCAGCGGCTGATACCACGCCTGGATGCCCATGTCGGCGAGCGCGCCGATCACCCAGTCGTCCAGGTAGGCGTAGCTGTCGGTGAAGGACAGCCCGTTCACGAGTGCCTCGGGCACGCACAGCGAGTACGTGATGGTGTTCCCCGGCTCCACGAACATCGCGCCGCCCCCGCTGATGCGGCGCACCACCTCGATGCCGTGCCGCTCGGCGCCCGCCGGGTCCACCTCGTTGCGCAGCGACTGGAAGCTGCCGATGATCACGGCGGAGGAGGCCCACTCCCACACCCGCAGCGTCGGTGGACGCCGCCCCGCCGCGACCTCCTCGGTGAGCACCTGGTCCAGCGCCATGTGCAGCGCGGGCGGCTGCGGGCCCTCGTGCACCAGCTGCCAGTCGTAGTCCGCCCAGTCGGTGGCCTGCGCGACGGCACGGCGCACGGCGACGGCCACCGCGTCGGCCGAGAAGCCGAACATCACGGTGCCCTCCGGCAGCACCGCCCGGATGCGGGCGGCCAGCTGCGCCGCGTCCGCGTCGGCGGAGGCGCCCTCCAGGCCCTGGTCGATCAGTGCCAGCGCCTCGTCCGGCTCCAGGAAGAAGTCACCGGCGACCCGTACGTTCCGCAGGGCCCCGGCCACCACGTCGCAGTCCACCACGACCAGCTTCCCGCCGGGCACCTTGTACTCGCCGTGCATGCCGTCCCGCTTTCCGCCGCCGTCGTCGAAGATCACCTGCCACGATAGCGCGGGGGCTTCCTGCTGCCACGGTGCCCGGGAGCGGCCTGGCCGCGACCGTCGTTCCCACCGGCTCCTCCTGCCGTTACCGGTAGCCCGGGAGAAGCCTCCGGTAGGCTTCGCCGACGTCCCAGGCGGCCTTCCCGGGAGCGGCCTCGCCGGAGAGAACCTTCCGCAACGGCTCCGTGATCGGCTCCAGCAAGGAGTCGCCCTCGGGAATCCACGGGCGTTCGACGGCCGTCTCCACGGCCGGCCCGAAGAACTGGACCGTCCTGTTGTTCCTGACGGACGGCGCGGCGTACACCGAGGTGCGGGTGGGAAGCCAGTTGAGTTCCCTGGCGGCCCGCTGCTGCGTCTTCGCGGAGCTCATGTACCTGACGAACGCGTAGGAGGCTTCGAGGTTGGCGGAACCGGCGTGGACGGAGAGGTTCCAGCCGCTCTGCGAGGAGCCCCGCCGCCGGGAACCCTTGGGTACGACGGCGACCCCCAGGTTGTCCTTGTCGCCCTTGAACTCCCGCCCGGCCAGGACCTCCTCGACCGCCCACGGGCCGTCGAGCATCATGGCGACGCGGCCCGTCTTGAAGGCGAAGAGCTGCCGGTCGTAGCCGTCGAAGGCGTCGGTGACCGCCGCCTTCGAGGTGAGCAACTCCTTCATGACCGAGAAGGCGGCGGACCCGGGCTCGTCGTCGACCAGGACCTTCTTGGACTTGGTGTCGAGCAGGTCGCCGCCCTCACCGTAGAGGTAGGGCAGGTAGTAGTACGGGTTTTCGCGCAGGTAGAGGCCCGGATCGCCCGTGGCCTTCCGGATGGCCCGGCCGGCTTCGCCGAGTTCGGCGAAGGTGCCCGGGACTTCCAATCCCACCTCTCCGAACATCCGCCTGTTGTAGAAGAGCGCGAGGGTCTCGATGGTCTGCGGAACGGCGTACGTCTTGCCGGTGAACCTGGTGCTCGCGAGGGCCTGCGGCAGATGGTCCTTCTCGTCGTCCAGGGCCGCGGTGTCGTCGAGGGGCGCCAGATAGCCGCGCTTCGCGAAGTCCGCCACCCAGGTGACCTGTGCACGCATCACGTCGGGGCCGCGGCCGGCACCGGCCGCTGTCCTGAACTTGGCGTCGGCCTTGCCGGACACGTGCACCACCTTGACGTCGACCCGCGGGTGCTCCTTCGTGAAGCCTTCCGCGAGCTTGCGGTGAGTGTCCTGCTCCGGGCCGTTCGAGGTGTCCCAGAAGGTGACGGTGCCGGAGAGGTCGCCCGCCGTGCCCTGGCCCGAGCCCGTTGCGCCCGTCGCGCCGCCGCCGTCGCCGTCACCGAGAAAGCGCCACCCCGTGTAGCCGATGCCCGCCGTGCCCAGGGCAGCCGCGGCGGCCAGTATCCGGCGGCGGGTGGGTGCCGGAGTGCGCGTGGACCGGTTGTCCACCGCGGGCGGTGCTGGAGCCGCCGTGGTCCTCCTCAGGGCCGGCGGGGTGGGCGGGGCCCCCGGCGTCTGTCCGGGCCCCGGTGGGGAGAGGGCGGTCGGCGGGTGGGCCGGGGCCGGTGCGGCTGCCTTGCCGGGACGGGTGGGAGCCTGGTGGACGCCTGGTTCGGTGCCGCCCGCCGACGCGTCGTTCCCCGCCCCCGGCCCCTCCGCGGACTGCGCCTCCGGCTGCGGTGGCTCCGGTGCGGGCGCGCCGGCTTCGGCGCGGCCGTGTTCCCGTAGAGCCCGCGCCACCGGCCGGGGCAGCCAACTGCCGTCCCCGAGCGACTGGACCGCCTCCGAGTGGTCATCCGGCAACGCGCGGGTGAGGGTGCGTACGAGGGCTGCCGGGCCGGGCCGCTCCTGCGGCGACTTGGCCAGGCATGCGGCCACCACGTCCCGCAGCGCCGCGGGCAGGGCGCCCAGGTCGGGCTCTTCGTGGACGATGCGGTAGTGGAGCGCGTGGGGTGCACCGCCGCCGAAGGGACCGCTGCCGGTCGCGGCGAAGGCCAGCACCGCTCCCAGGGCGAACACGTCACTCGCCGGGCCGGGCCGTCCCTGCGAGGTCAGCTGTTCCGGGGCGATGAAGCCGGGGGTCCCGATGACGGCGCCGGTCCGCGTCAGAGCGCTGCTGCCGTCCGCTACCTCGGCCATGACGGAGATCCCGAAGTCGATGACCCGGGGCCCGTCGGTGGCGAGGAGGACGTTCGAGGGTTTGAGGTCCCGGTGGACGACCCCTGCGTGGTGAATGGCCCCCAGCGCCTCGGCGAGCCCGGCGCCGAGCGCCAGTACGTGCGGTGCCGGCCAGGGCCCGTACTGCACGACCGCCTCGCTCAGGGGGATGCCCGGGACGTACTCGGTGGCCAGCCAGGCGGGGGACCCCTCCAAGTCGGCGTCGACCACCCCGGCGGTGAAAAGGCCGGTGACCCGGCGGGCGGTGGCCACCTCCCGGGCGAACCGGCGCCGGAACCCGGGATCTTCGGCCAGCTCCGCCCGTACCACCTTCACGGCCAGGGCCCGGCCCCCGGGGGAACGCGCGAGGTAGACGCGGCCCATGCCGCCCGCGCCGATGCGGGCCACGATCCGGTACGGGCCCACGCGGCGCGGGTCTCCTGCCGCCAGCTCTGCCAACACCGTGTCACCCCTCCTGTTCGGTACCCGCCAAGATCAAACGTTGCGGGGCGCAGCAACGATACCCACGACCATGGATCGCTCGATCTCCGCCGGCACCAGGATCACCGGGTAGCGGACCTCCCTCGAACGGCCGCTGTGCCGCGTACGGTTGAGCAATCCCGTCGACTCCCTGGCCGGAGCACACGACGGCCCGCCACACCCCGCCCACGACGGCCGCACGCCCGGGCGCCTCCCTGAGACCACCCCCACCGGTCGCGCACGGAATACCCTCGCAACCATGGTCACCACCCGGCCCACCCTCCAGGGCACCTTCGGCATGGCCTCCACCACCCACTGGCTCGCCTCGCAGACCGCGATGGCCGTGCTGGAGGACGGCGGCAACGCGTACGACGCGGCCGTGGCCGCCGGTTTCGTCCTCCAGGTCGTGGAACCCCACCTCAACGGCCCCGCGGGCGAGGTGCCCGTACTGATCGCCCCCGCCGACGGCCGCCCGGTGCGGGTGCTGTGCGGCCAGGGCACCGCACCCGCCGGGGCCACCCTCGCGCATTACACCGGGCTGGGGCTCGAACTGGTCCCGGGCACCGGCCCGTTGGCGGCGGCGATCCCCGGAGCCTTCGACGCCTGGATGCTCCTGCTGCGCGACTACGGCACCCGCACGCTCGCCCAGAGCCTCACCTACGCGATCGGCTACGCCGCGGGCGGCCACCCGGCCGTGGAACGGGTGGGGGAGACCGTCGAGTCGGTGCGCGCGCTCTTCGAGACCGAGTGGACCGCCTCCGCCGAGGTCTACCTGCCCGGCGGGCGCGCGCCGCGCCCCGGCGCGCTGCTGCGCAACCCGGCCCTGGCGGCGACCTGGCAGCGGCTGATCACCGAAGCCGAGGCCGCCGGACCGGACCGCGAGACCCAGATCGACGCGGCCCGGCGCACCTGGCGGGAGGGGTTCGTCGCGGAGGCGCTGCTGCGCACCGCGGGCACCCCCGCCATGGACACCAGCGGCGAACGCCACCGCTCCACCCTGACCGGCGACGACCTCGCGGGCTGGAGCGCCACCTACGAGGAGCCGGTCACCTACGACTGGCACGGCTGGCGGATCTGCAAGGCGGGCCCCTGGACCCAGGGCCCCAGCCTGCTCCAGCAACTCGCGCTGCTGCCCGGCGACTGGGCCGAGTGGGACGGCCCGGAGGCCGTACACCGCCTGGTGGAGGGCACCAAGCTGGCGATGGCCGACCGCGAGGCGTGGTACGGCGACGCGGCGGGCGCGGAGACCGTACCGGTGGAGGCGCTCCTCTCGGACGCCTACACGGCGGAGCGGCGCACGCTGATCGGCGCGGACGCGTCGTACGCGCTGCGGCCCGGCAGCCCCGGCGGGCATGCGCCCCGCCTGGCCCGGCACGCGCGCGCCGCCGCCTCCACCACCGGCGAGGAGGCAGCCGCCGACGCGCACCGCCCCGTCGGCGCGGGCACCGGCGAACCGACCGTCGCCCGGGACGGCTCGACCCGCGGTGACACCTGCCACCTCGACGTCGTCGACCGCTGGGGCAACATGGTCAGTGCCACCCCCAGCGGCGGCTGGCTCCAGTCCAGCCCGCTCGTCCCGGAGTTGGGCTTCCCGCTGGGCACCCGGCTCCAGATGACCTGGCTGGAGCCGGGTCTGCCGGGCTCCCTCACCCCGGGCCGCCGCCCGCGCACCACCCTCACCCCCTCGCTGGCGCTGCGCGACGGCGTACCGGTGATGGCCTTCGGCACCCCTGGCGGAGACCAGCAGGAACAGTGGCAGCTGCACTTCCTGCTCGCCGTCGCCCGCCGCCCCCACGTGCGCGGCGGCCTCGACCTCCAGGGCGCGATCGACGCGCCCAACTGGCACACCGAGAGCTTCCCCGGCTCCTTCTACCCGCGCGCGATGCGGCCCGGCAGTGTCACGGTCGAGTCCCGCATCGGCGAGCGCGTCATCGCCGGCCTCCGGCAGCGCGGCCACCGGGTCACCGTCGGCCCGCCCTGGTCGGAGGGCCGCCTGTGCGTCGTCGCCCGCGACCCGGAGACCGGCCTCCTCAGCGCCGCCGCCAACCCCCGCGGAGCCCAGGGCTACGCGGTCGGCCGCTGACCCGGCGGGTCCGGTCTTGGTGTGCAGGGAACGTGCCGGGTTACGGCCATGACGTGGCCGTAACCCGGCACGGACGGGGGATCGATCCGCCTCAGCGCGGCCGAAAGCGGGCCAGGCGGCCCGTCTTGACGGAGTCCAGGAGCGTGCTCAGTACGGGGGCGGTGACCGTGAGTATGGTGTCCGGCTCCTCGCTTTCGCGGAGCATCACGGCGTCGCCAGCGGCGGCGACGTACACGCAGTTCGAGGAGTCTCCGCTGTGGGAGGACTTCTGCCAGACGCGGGCGGGGGTGTCCATGAGAGTCAGATACTCCGAGCGATGCGGTGGATGAAGTCGCGCGAGGCGGACTCTGTGAGTGCGCTTCGCTCCATCCGGTCGAGTACGGTCCGGTACTTGTGCAACTGAGCCTCGGAATCGAGGAACTCGCATCCGTGGTGGACGTCGAGTTGAACGGTGTCCAGCTGCGGTACGTCACCGCGAATGTAGTCGAACGGTTGGCCGTTCCCGGGGAAATCGCCCTGTTCGAAGGGGATGACCCGCACCGAGACGTTCTCCAGCTGGCTCATCTCGGTGAGGTGCGCCAGCTGTGCGCGGGCCGTGTCATGGCCGCCGAACCGCATCCGGAGAGCCGCCTCGTGGATGATCCCCGCTGAATCCCCCCTCGGCGCCCCATGAGGACGACTACGCGGGCCTGCCTCCCGCCTTCGGCGAGGAGTTGTGCGCGCTCGCGCTCGACTTCGCGCCGCAGTTGTTCGCCGTGGCTCAGGTCTCCGCGCCCGGCACCGATGAGGCGGACGGCCGGGTCGCGGCGTGGGGGATGGCGTACGAGGACGGGCACGCGCAGGTCGTCAGCGTCGAGGGCGGGCTGCGGATGCGGCTGCGCTCGCCCGAGGGCGCGGTGCGGTGGTTCGCGCGGCCGGAGGGGGTGGCCGCGCGGCTGGTGTGGCTCTCTCCTTCCGGTGCCGCCTCGCTCCGCCGGGAGGTCGGCGGGTGACGCCGGGGAACGGAAGCCGTGCTTCCATGGACGTATGATCGATGACGCGCTGGTCAACGGCGCCGAGGAAGCCGTACGCAAGGCCGTGGCCGAGGAGGTCCTGCCGCGCTGGCGGCAGCTGGCGGCCCACGAGGTGATCCAGAAGACGGGTCCGCACGACTTGGTGACCGTGGCCGACCGGCTGGCCGAGGAGCATCTCACCCGTTCGCTCACCGCGCTGCTGCCCGGCTCGGTCGTCGTCGGCGAGGAGGCGGTGCACGCCGACCCGGCCTCCTACGACGCGCTGCGTGGACCGGACCCGGTGTGGATAGTGGACCCGGTGGACGGCACCCGCCAGTTCGTGCGCGGGGAGGACGGCTTCTGCACCCTGGTCGCCCTCGCCCGGCACGGCGAGGTCCTGGCCTCCTGGACCTACGCGCCCGTGCTGGACCTGATGGCCACCGCCCGGCTGCGCGGCGGCGCCCTGCTCAACGGCGAGGCGCTGCGTGCCGGGTCCCCCGCACCGGACGCCGACCTCCAGGTGGCCACCTCGCACCCGGACTTCACCGACGAGGAGCAGAAGCGGGCGCTGCTGGGCCTGTGGACGGAGGGTGTGGCCGCGCGAGCGTGCGGCTCGGCCGGTCTGGAGTACCTCAACGTCGCGCGCGGCCTGCTCGACGCGGTGGCCTTCTCCTGGGAGCTTGCCTGGGACCACGCCGCCGGGCTGCTGCTGGTCTCGGAGGCGGGCGGTGCCTCCGCCACCCTCTCGGGCGATCCCTTCAAGCTCGCGGGCGGCAACGCGCTGCCCTTCACCGCGGCGCGTGACGGCGGAACAGCGCGTCGTATCCTGACTCTGCTTCAGCGGGCCAGCTGAGCCAAGCGGCGAGGGGAGAGCCGACGGTGCCGTCGATCCTGGACGCGGTGGTGGTGGGCGCGGGTCCCAACGGGCTGACGGCGGCCGTGGAGCTGACCCGGCGCGGTTACGCGGTGGAGCTGTTCGAGGCGCTCGACACCGTCGGGGGCGGTGCCCGTACCGAGGAGCTGACGCTCCCCGGCTTCCGGCACGACCCCTGCTCGGCCGCGCACCCGCTGGGCATCTCTTCCCCCGCCTTCCGCCGCATGCCGCTGGAGCGGCACGGCCTGGAGTGGCTGCACTCCGGGCTGCCGATGGCGCACCCCTTCCCGGACGGCACCGCGGCCGTCCTCGCCCGGTCCGTCGCCGAGACCGCCGCCTCCCTCGGCGCCCGCGACGCAGGTGCCTACCGTCGCCTGGTCGACCCGCACCTGACCCGGTGGGAGAGCCTCTCCGAGGACTTCCTCAGCCTCGGCTCGGCGCTCAACGGGCGGCTGCCGCAGGACCTGGTCTCGCTCGCACGCTTCGGGCTGACCGGGCTCCAGCCCGCCTCCTGGGTGAGCCGCCGCTTCCGGGACGAGAAGGCACGCGCGCTGCTGGCCGGGCTCGCCGCCCATGTCATCGCCCCCACCAGCACGTTCGCGACGGCCGGGGTCGCCCTGGTCTTCGCCCTGGCCGGGCACGCACACGGGTGGCCGGTGGCGCGCGGCGGCTCGCAGGCGATCTCCGACGCGCTCGCCGGGTACCTGCGCGAGCTGGGCGGCACGGTGCACACCGGCGTCGAGGTCAAGCGGCTGGACGAGCTGCCGCCCGCCCGCGCGTACGTCTTCGACACCTCGCCGACCGCGCTGGCCCGTATCGCCGGGCTCGGGCACGCGTACAGCGGATACCGCTACGGAGCCAGCCTGTTCAAGATCGATTACGCGCTGGACGGCCCGGTGCCGTGGACGGCGCCGGAGGCGCGGCGGGCGACCACCGTGCACGTCGCCCCCACCGCCGGGCTCATCGACGACGCGATGCGCCGCGCGGTGCTCGGCCGCGACCCCGAGCGGCCCTTCCTCATCACGGTCCAGCCCTCGATCGTCGACCCGTCCCGGGCGCCGGAGGGCAAGCAGGCGTTCTGGGCCTACGGGCACGTGCCGAACGGCTGGCGGGGCGACGCCACCGCCGTGGTCGAGCGGCAGATCGAGCGCTTCGCCCCCGGCTTCCGCGATCTCGTACTGGCCAGGGCGACCGCCGGGCCGCCCCAGCTCGCGGAGCGCAACGCCAACTACGTCGGCGGCGACATCGCGTGCGGGGCGGCCTCCGGACTCCAGCTGATGGTGCGGCCGAAGCTGACCCGCGTCCCGTACGCCACCGCGCACCCGGCGGTCTTCCTGTGCTCCTCCGCCACCCCGCCCGGCCCCGGCGTGCACGGCATGTCCGGCCACCACGCGGCGCGGGCGGTCTGGCGGCGGCTCTCCCTCGGCCGCTGACGCACTTCGGGTCTGTCCGCCGTGACCGCCCGCGGCGGTTCGGCCGCCACTGCCCACGGCTTCACCGCCTCTCGCGCGCAGGACGTCAGGCCGCCTCGCGGCGGTCGGCCAGGACCAGGTCGCGGACGGGGGCCGGGTCGAGACCGAGGCGCCTCAGGAGGTCCTGTGTCACGCGGTCGTCGGCGCGCAGCAGCCCCAGCACCAGGTGCTCGACGCCGATGCGCCGGTCCCGGAGCGCGACGGCCTCGCGCAGCGCCAGCTCCAGCGCCTTGTTGGCGGGAGGCGAATGGGATGTGCCCCGGCCCGGCCCTGTACGCACTGCGGGCCCGGACGGAGAATCCGTCCGGGCCCGCAGTGCGTACGGTCGGCTCAGCCCTGTGCGGCAGCCCGCGCCTCGCGGCGGTTGTCGCGGAAGCTGTTGACCCGGCGGGCCGTCGCGAAGAGCGGGATCACCGCGCCCAGGACGACCTGGAGCGCGCAGCCCGTCTGGAGGAGCAGCTCGCCGCCCGGCGCGTCGAAGGCCCAGGCCGCCAGCAGGCCCATGCTCAGCACGATCCAGCTGAGCATCGCGATCGCCAGCCGCCCGCGCGGCTTGGGGTACTCGACCCGGCTCACCATCAGCCAGGCGACGCCGACGATGGCCAGCAGCGTCGGGACGAACGGCAGCCCCAGCAGGACGATCGAGACGACCGTCAGCGCCCCGAAGGGGCTGGGCATGCCCTGGAAGATGCCGTCGCGCAGGGTGACGCACGAGAACCGGGCGAGTCTGAGCACCACCGCCAGCAGGACCACGACCGCCGCGACCACCGACACCCTCTGGTGCGCGTCGCTGGCGACCATGCCCCAGACGGCCACGAAGTACGCGGGCGCCAGCCCGAAGCTGATCAGGTCCGAGAGGTTGTCCAGCTCCGCGCCCATCGCGGAGCTGCGCAGCTTGCGCGCGACCAGTCCGTCGAAGAGGTCGAAGACGGACGCCAGGAGCATCAGGATGACGGCGGTGGCGGCGCTGTGCCGGGCCATGCCGCCGTCCTCGTTGCCCGCGAGGTGCGGGATGAGCACGCCGGTGGTGGTGAAGTAGACGGCGAGGAAACCGCAGGTGGCGTTCCCCAGGGTCAGCGTGTCCGCTATCGAGAGCCGCATGGACAGCGGCATCTCGTCCTCGTCCTCGTCGGCCTCGGGAACCCAGGCTGCCTGGGTGTCGGGATCAATCACGGTCAAGGCGCGTCACCCCAGCCGTCGTGGTCTGGCCGACCTCGACATCTGCCTCGACCCCCTGCGGGAGGTAGAGGTCCACCCGCGAGCCGAAGCGGATCAGCCCGATCCGCTCGCCCTGCTCGACCTTGGTGTCCTGCGGCACGTACGGGACGATGCGGCGGGCCACCGCACCGGCGATCTGGACCATCTCGACGTCGCCGAAGTCGGTGTCGAAGTGCCAGACGACCCGCTCGTTGTGCTCGCTCTCCTTGTTGAACGCCGGCACGAAGCCGCCCGGGATGTGTTCCACGGAGGCGACCGTGCCCGCCAGCGGAGCGCGGTTGACATGCACGTTCAGCGGGCTCATGAAGATCGCCACCCGGGTGCGCCCGTCCGGCCACGGCATGATGCTCTGCACCACTCCGTCCGCCGGGGAGATGAAGCGGCCCGGCGCGATCTCCCGCTCCGGGTCGCGGAAGAACCACAGCATGCCCGCCGCGAGCGCGGTGGCGGGCAGGGCGACCGTGGCCGCGGTCCGCGACCGGCGGGACCGGAGCAGGCTCACGGCCGCGGTGGCCACGGTCGGAACGAGCCACGGCGACGCTCCGCGCGCGAGGCGGAACCGGCCGCTGGGTGCAGACGATGGGCTGTGGGGCATGGATGACCTTCGTAGCGGAGGGTGGTGCCGCGTACAGAGAGGGGACGGCGGCTTTCCGGGATGCTATCGGTTACGGGTGGCAACTGGGCAAGCCAGAGGGCCAGTCCGCCTCCGGGAGCCCCGGCCGGGGTGCCGTCCTGACCTGCGGGACAACACCCCGAATCGGACAATCACCCCTGAAGGCGGTACTCCTCCAGCAGGCGGCGCCCGACGATCATTTTCTGGATCTCGGCGGTACCTTCACCGATCAGCAGCATGGGCGCCTCCCGGTAGAGCCGCTCGATCTCGTACTCCTTGGAGAAACCGTACCCGCCGTGGATACGGAAAGCGTCCTCCACGACCTCCTTGCAGTACTCGGAGGCGAGATATTTGGCCATCCCGGCCTCCAGGTCGTTGCGTTTGCCCGCGTCCTTCTTACGGGCCGCGCCCACCATCAGGGCGTGTGCGGCCTCGACCTTGGTGGCCATCTCGGCCAGCTTGAACTGGATGGCCTGGTGCTGGGCGATCGGCTTGCCGAAGGTGTGCCGCTGCTGCGCGTAGGAGATGCCCAGCTCGAAGGCGCGCTGGGCGACCCCGCAGCCGCGCGCGGCGACGTTGACCCGGCCGACCTCGACCCCGTCCATCATCTGGTAGAAGCCGCGCCCGGTGCTGCCGCCCAGTACCCGAGCTGCGGGAACGCGCAGCCCATCCATGATCATCTCGGTGGTGTCCACCCCCTTGTAGCCCATTTTCTCGATCTTGCCGGGGATGGTCAGGCCCGGCCGCACCTCGCCGAAACCCGGCTCCTTCTCGATCAGGAAGGTGGTCATCGACCTGTGCGCGGCGGTGCCCTCCGGGAGCCCCTCCTCGGTCCGGCACAGCACCGCCACCAGCGAGGCGGAGCCGCCGTTGGTGAGCCACATCTTCTGGCCGTCCAGGACGTACTCCTCGCCGTCCCGGACGCCCTTGGAGGTGATTGCGGACACATCGGAGCCCAGCGCCGGCTCCGACATGGAGAACGCGCCCCGCACCTCGCCCGTCGCCATCCTGGGCAGGAAGTGGTCCTTCTGCTCCTGGGTGCCGTGCCGCTCCAGCAGGTACGCCACGATGAAGTGCGTGTTGACGATGCCGGACACGCTCATCCAGCCCCGCGCGATCTCTTCCACGCACAGGGCGTAGGTGAGCAGTGACTCGCCCAGACCGCCGTACTCCTCCGGGATCATCAGGCCGAAGAGGCCCAGCTCCCGCAGCCCCTCCACGATTTCGGTGGGGTACTCGTCCCGGTGCTCCAGTTCGGTGGCGACCGGGAGTATCTCCTTGTCGACGAATCCCCGCACGGTGGCCAGGATCTCCCGCTGCACCTCGGTCAGCCCGTCGGTCCGCGCCAGCCTGCCCATGTCACTTCGCTCCCTTCGCGCCGCGCGGCGCGTCCACCGGTTCCGGGCGGCCCGGCGCTTCCCCGCCGCGCGCCTCGACGTACGCGGCGGTCGGCACCATCACCTTGCGGCGGAAGACGCACACCAGCGTGCCGTCCTGCTTGTGGCCCCGGGTCTCCACGTGCACCACGCCGCGGTCGTCCCGGGACCGGGAGGGGGTCTTGTCCAGCACGGTCGTCTCGCCGTAGAGCGTGTCGCCGTGGAAGGTGGGGGCCAGGTGCCGGAGCGACTCGATCTCCAGGTTGGCGATGGCCTTCCCGGAGACGTCCGCCACCGACATGCCCAGCAGCAGCGAGTAGACGTAGTTGCCGACCACGACGTTCCGGCCGAAGTCGGTGGAGTGCTCCGCGTAGTGGGCGTCCAGATGCAGCGGGTGGTGGTTCATGGTCAGCAGGCAGAAGAGGTGGTCGTCGTACTCCGTGACCGTCTTGCCGGGCCAGTGCTTGTACACGTCACCGACCGTGAACTCCTCGTATGTGCGGCCGAACTGCATGCTCACACCTCCGGTGCTTCGAAGCGGGACGTACGGGTGAGGCCGGCCGCCCGGCCCTTTCCGGCGATCACCAGCGCCATCTTGCGGCTGGCCTCGTCGATCATCTCGTCGCCGATCATGGCCGAGCCCTTCTTGCCGCCCTCCTCGGAGGTGAAGTACTCGTAGGCGTCCAGGATCAGTTCGGCGTGGTCGTAGTCCTCCTGGGACGGCGAGAAGATCTCGTTCGACGCCTCCACCTGCCCGGGGTGCAGCACCCACTTGCCGTCGAAGCCGAGCGCGGCGGCGCGGCGGGCCACCTCGCGGTAGCCCTCCACGTTGCGGATCTGGAGGTAGGGGCCGTCGATCGCCTGGAGGTCGTGGGCGCGGGCGGCCATCAGGATGCGCATCAGGATGTAGTGGTAGGCGTCCGCCGGATAGCCGGGCGGCTGCTCACCGACGACGAGCGTCTTCATGTTGATCGAGGCCATGAAGTCGGCGGGCCCGAAGATGAGGGTCTCCAGCCGGGGCGAGGCGGCGGCGATCTCGTCGATGTTGACCAGGCCGCGGGCGTTCTCCAGCTGGGCCTCGATGCCGATGCGGCCCACCTCCAGACCGACCGTCTTCTCGATCTGGGTGAGCAGCAGGTCCAGCGCGTGCACCTGCTGGGCGTCCTGCACCTTGGGCAGCATGACGCAGTCCAGGTTCTGCCCGGCGCCCTCGACCACAGTGATCACGTCGCGGTACGTCCAGTGCGTCGTCCAGTCGTTGACCCGCACGACCCGGGTCTTGCCGCCCCAGTCGCCCTCGTTGAGCGCCTCGACGATGGTGTGCCGGGCGCCCTCCTTGGCGAGCGGGGCGCAGGCGTCCTCCAGGTCCAGGAAGACCTGGTCGGCGGGCAGGCCCTGGGCCTTCTCCAGGAAGCGCGGGTTGCTTCCCGGCACGGCCAGGCAGGAGCGGCGCGGGCGCAGGCGGTTCACCGGGCCGGGGGAGGGGGCAGTCATGTGCGGATCTCCATGGGTTCGAGGGGCTGGAGGGCGTTCGCGCCGCGGATCTCGTCGACGATACGGCCGATGATCTCCGTGATGCCGAAGTCCTTGGGGGTGAAGACGGCCGCCACACCGGCGGCGCGCAGCGTCTTCGCGTCGGCGGCCGGGATGATGCCGCCGACGATGACGGGGATGTCCTCGGCGCCCGCCGCGCGCAGACGCTCCAGCACGTCGGGCACCAGGGCGCTGTGCGAGCCGGAGAGGATCGAGAGGCCGACGCAGTGCACGTCCTCCGCCACGGCCGCCGCCACGATCTCCTGCGGGGTCAGCCGGATGCCCTGGTAGACCACCTCGAACCCGGCATCGCGGGCCCGTACGGCGATCTGTTCGGCGCCGTTGCTGTGCCCGTCCAGGCCCGGCTTGCCCACCAGCAGCCGGAGCCTGCCGCCGCCGACGGTGCCCGCCGCGGCGGCCAGCTCGGACGCGGTGCGCTCCACCTTGCGCCGTACGGCGGCCAGGGCCGAGCCCGCCTCGGCGGCCACCGCCACCGGCGCGCCGCTGACCCCGGTCGGGGCCCGGAACTCGCCGAAGACCTCACGCAGCGCCCCGGCCCACTCCCCGGTGGTCACGCCCGCACGCGCGCAGCCGAGCGTCGCCTCCATCAGGTTGGCGTCGGTCGCGGCGGCCTCCCGGAGCAGCCGGAGCGCCTCGGCGGCGGGCGGGTGCACGTACGGCTCGTCACGCTCGGCCCGCCACCGGCGCACCGCCCGCACCACTCCCGCCTCGCCCGCCGGATCGACGGTCAGCACGGCGGTGTCCAGGTCGGCGGTGAGCGGGCTGGGCTCGGTGCCCTGGTAGCAGTTGACGCCGACGATCTTCTCCGCGCCGGACTCGATACGGGCGCGCCGCTCGGCGTGCGAGGAGACCAGCTGCGACTTGAGGTAGCCGGACTCCACGGCGGCCATCGCGCCGCCCAGCTCCTGGATGTGGTCGATCTCGGCGAGCGCCTCGGCGACCAGGGAGGAGACCTTCTCCTCCACCACGTGCGATCCGGCGAAGAGGTCGCCGTACTCCAGCAGGTCGCTCTCGTGCGCGAGCACCTGCTGGATGCGCAGCGACCACTGCTGGTCCCAGGGCCGGGGCAGACCCAGCGCCTCGTTCCAGGCGGGCAGTTGCACCGCGCGGGCGCGCGCGTCCCGGGAGAGGGTGACAGCCAGCATCTCCAGCACGATCCGCTGGAGGTTGTTCTCCGGCTGCGCCTCGGTCAGGCCCAGCGAGTTGACCTGGACGCCGTAGCGGAAGCGGCGCTGCCCCGGGTCGGTGACGCCGTACCGCTCGCGGGTGATCTGGTCCCAGATCCGGCCGAAGGCGCGCATCTTGCACATCTCCTCGACGAATCGGACGCCCGCGTTCACGAAGAAGGAGATCCGGCCCACGACGTCGCCGCGCCGGTCCTCGGGCACCTGCCCGGAGGCGAACACCGAGTCCAGCACCGCGATCGCCGTGCTCATCGCGTACGCGACCTCCTGCACCGGGGTGGCCCCGGCCTCCTGGAGGTGGTAGCTGCAGATGTTGATCGGGTTCCACCGGGGCAGGTGCCGGACGGTGTACGCGATCATGTCCGTGGTCAGCCGCAGGCTCGGGCCGGGCGGGAAGACGTGCGTGCCGCGCGAGAGGTACTCCTTGACGATGTCGTTCTGCGTCGTGCCCTGGAGCGCGGAGACGTCCGCGCCCTGCTCCTCGGCGGTCACCTGGTAGAGCGCCAGCAGCCACATGGCGGTGGCGTTGATGGTCATCGAGGTGTTCATCCGCTCCAGCGGGATGTCTTGGAAGAGCCGCCGCATGTCACCGAGGCAGGAGACGGGGACCCCGACCCGGCCGACCTCGCCGCGGGCCAGGACGTGGTCCGGGTCGTAGCCCGTCTGGGTCGGCAGGTCGAAGGCGACCGACAGGCCCGTCTGGCCCTTGGCGAGGTTGTTCCGGTAGAGGGCGTTGGACGCCTCGGCCGTGGAGTGCCCGGCGTACGTCCGCATCAGCCACGGGCGGTCCCGTGGTGTTCCGGACCCCATGTCACACGTCCCGGAAGCGGTTCAGCGCCTCGGCGTGCACGGCGCGCAGTTCGGGGTCGCGCACGCCCAGGCCCTCCGCAGGTGCCAGCGCCAGGACGCCGACCTTGCCCTGGTGGAGGTTGCGGTGCACGTCGTACGCGGCCTGCCCGGTCTCCGTCAGGGGGTAGGTCTTGGAGAGGGTGGGGTGGATGCGGCCCTTGGCGACCAGCCGGTTGGCCTCCCACGCCTCCCGGTAGTTGGCGAAGTGCGAGCCGACGATCCGCTTGAGCGACATCCACAGGTAGCGGTTGTCGTACTCGTGCTGGTAGCCGGAGGTGGAGGCGCAGGTGACGATCGTGCCGCCCTTGCGGGTGACGTACACGCTCGCGCCGAAGGTCTCGCGGCCCGGGTGCTCGAAGACGATGTCCACGTCCTCGCCGCCGGTCAGTTCGCGGATGTCCTTGCCGAAACGTTTCCACTCCCGCGGGTCCTGGCGGTGCTCGTCCTGCCAGAACCGGTAGCCCTCGGCGTTGCGGTCGATGATCGCCTCGGCGCCCATCCGGCGGCAGACCTCCGCCTTCTGGTCGCTGGAGACCACGCAGATGGGCGTGGCGCCGCCCGCGAGCGCGAACTGCGTCGCGTAGCTGCCCAGTCCGCCGGAGGCGCCCCAGATCAGCACGTTGTCGCCCTGCTTCATCCCGGCGCCGTTGCGGGAGACCAGCTGCCGGTAGGCGGTGGAGTTGACCAGTCCGGGCGAGGCCGCCTCCTCCCAGGAGAGGTGGGCGGGCTTGGGCATCAGCTGGTTGGACTTGACGAGGGCGATCTCCGCCAGCCCGCCGAAGTTGGTCTCGAAGCCCCAGATGCGCTGCTCCGGGTCGAGCATGGTGTCGTTGTGCCCGTCGGAACTCTCCAGTTCGACGGAGAGGCAGTGCGCCACCACCTCGTCGCCCGGCTGCCAGGAGTTGACCCCGGCCCCTGTGCGCAGCACGACACCGGCCAGGTCGGAGCCGATCACGTGGTACGGCAGGTCGTGGCGCTTGGCCAGC
Organism: Streptomyces sp. CNH287; assembly: GCF_000424825.1. NCBI lineage: Bacteria > Bacillati > Actinomycetota > Actinomycetes > Kitasatosporales > Streptomycetaceae > Streptomyces > Streptomyces sp. CNH287. The sequence goes on from NZ_AUKQ01000004.1 coordinate 112,412, forward strand.
GGGGAGAGCCGCCCGTAGCGTTCCAGGAACGCGAAGGTCGGCAGCGGCTCGAAGATCGAGGTCCACACGGAGTTGTAGTTGACCGAGGAGGCCATCACGGCCACCAGCGCCTCGCCCGGCCCGAGTTCGGGCACCGGGACCTCGTCCAGGTGCAGCGACTCGCGCGGGTCCTTCGCCCTGCTCTCGAGCCCGGCGAACATCTCGGCCTCGTCCTTGTGCACGGTCACCGCGCGGTAGGACTCCGGCAGTTCGAGCGCGGCGAAGTCTTCGGCCGTTGTGTCGGACGCGAGGATCGCGTCGAGGATCTTGTTCACGGTAATGCCTCCGGCGAAGCGCGTTGGGAAACGCTCTGGGGGACGTCGGTGCTGAGGCAGTGCCGTCGGTTCGGCGTGACGTGCGGTGCGGGTTCCGCGGCGCCGGGTGGGCGCACGAGGGTGCCTGTGACGCAGGCGTCCGGGCACGCACGGGGGTGAGATCCATGGGGACAGCGCCCGGACTGGGGACGACGTTATGGCACCCAGTGCCAAGACGCAAGACACTGGGTGCCAAAAATTCCACTCGCATGTCGGGCGCTGTCCACAGATGAGCGCCTGGGTGTGCCCGGGGCGGCACTCAGTTCGTCGCGGGCAGCTGCGGCGGCTCGCCCTGGGTCCAGGTCAGGTGCATCGACTGGCGCTGGATGCGCCAGCCGTCGGGCGTACGCAGCAGCGCGTAGTCGTTCCATCCGCCGGAGGCGAACAAATGGTCGGCGGGACGCTCGCCGCGCAGCACGTGGATGCTCACCACGTTCGCCCGCACGGTGGCGCCGTCGCCGTCTCCGCCGAGGGAGATCGCGTAGTTCAGCCCGAGGTGCTGGGTGCGGGCGAAGAGGCCGATGCCCTCGGTGGTGGAGCGGGCGATCTCGGCGTGCCCCTCGGCGACGCCGACCGGGACCTCGATACGGGCGTCCGTGGTGTAGTGGTCTGCCGCCCACGCGAGGTCGAAGGGGCCCTGGTCCAGGGAGTGCTGGTAGCTGTCCAGCAGGGCGGTGATCTCCGCGTGGTCGGTGAGGGTGCGCAGCTGCTGAGTGATGTCGTGGGTAGTCATGAGCACAGGCTTGTACTTCAACCAAAGATGAAGTCAAGCTCCGGCGCCGGCGCCTGGGGCGACGCCCCTGCTCAGTGCTTGCGCAGCGCCTCTTCGATGGAGTTCATGATCGCGGCCAGCGGCGCGTCCGTACGGGCCACGGTGACCAGCACCTCGCCCCGCCGCGCCGTCTCCGCCGCCGAGGGCCGGCCGCCCGCGTCGGCGCGGCCCGCGCCGAAGCCGGTGCCGAAGGTGCGCCGCACGATCGCGAAGGCGTGGTCGAGCTGGGCCTCCACGTCGCCCGCGCCGCCGCCGCGCAGCCAGCGCCGCAGCACGTGGTTGTGCGCGGTGACCACGGCCGAGGCGGCGACCTCGGCGAGCAGCGGCTCGTCGAAGTCGCTGACCATGTCGCCGTGCGCCGCCTCGTCGAAGTGGCCCAGCAGATAGCGGGTGAACAGCCGCTCGTACCGGGCCACCGAGGCGATCTCGCGCTCGCGCAGCGCGGGCACCTCACGGGTGAGCTTGTACCGCTCGACGCTGCCCTGGGGCGAGGCGGCGTACATCTTCATGACCTCTTTGATGCCCCGGCACACCGTGTCCAGCGGGTGCTCGTGCGCCGGCGCCGCCTCCAGCACCGCCTGGGCCCGTACGAGGGTGTCGTCGTGGTCCGGGAAGATGGCCTCTTCCTTGGAGCGGAAGTGCCGGAAGAAGGTGCGCCGGGCGACTCCGGCCCGGGCCGCGATCTCGTCTACCGTCGTCGCCTCGTAGCCCTTGGTCGCGAACAGCTCCATCGCCGCGGCGGCCAACTCCCGGCGCAGCTTGAGGCGCTGGGAGGAGGCGGCGGGGGAACGGGAAGGCTTCGCGGGCTCCGGCATGTGGTGAACGCTACACGGTGTGACAGCTTCTGGCGGAGGTGTGCCGGACGGAGGGTCCAGCAGCCCGCCCCAGCCGCCGCCGGGCACTCCGGCGCCGGTCACCGCCGGGCGTACTCGCGGAAGCCACGGCCTGTCTTGCGGCCCAGACAGCCCGCCGCGACCAGGTGCTCCAGCAGCGGCGCGGGGGCGAGCCCCGGGTCGCGGAACTCCGCGTGCAGCACCCGTTCGATCGCCAGCGAGACATCCAGGCCGACCACGTCCAGCAGCTCGAACGGGCCCATCGGGTAGCCGCCGCCGAGCTTCATGGCGGAGTCGATGTCGTCGAGCGAGGCGTAGTGCTCCCCGACCATCTTCACCGCGTTGTTCAGGTAGGGGAACAGCAGCGCGTTCACGATGAAGCCCGCCCGGTCCCCGCAGTCCACCGGGTGCTTGCCCAGCGTCCCGCAGACCTCACGCACGGTGGCGTGCGCCTCGTCGCCCGTCAGGACGGTGCGGACCACCTCGACGAGCTTCATCGCGGGCGCGGGGTTGAAGAAGTGCATCCCGATCACGTCCTGCGGCCGGGAGGTGGCCCGGGCACAGGCGACGACCGGCAGCGAGGAGGTGGTGGTCGCCAGGACCGCACCCTCGCGGCACACCCGGTCCAGCGCGGTGAACAGCTGCCGCTTGGCCGCCAGGTCCTCCGCGACGGCCTCGACCGCCAGGTCCACCCAGGCCAGCGCCGTCAGCGAGCCCGTGGGCGTCACCCGCGCCAGCGCGGCGTCCCGGTCGGCCGCGCTCAGCCGCCCCTTGGCGACCGACCGCTCCAGCGACGCGGCCAGCCGGTCCTTCGCCGCCTCCGCCTTGTGCTGACTGCGCGCGGCCAGCACGGTCGGGTATCCGGCCTTCGCGAAGACCTCCGCGATCCCGGCGGCCATCGTGCCCGAGCCCACCACGCCGACCGACTTCACGGTACGGGCGGCGGCGCGGGCACCGGCGGCAGACGGCACCGCCGCGTCCGGCACCGCCTCGGTGCCGCCGGGGGAGGCGTAGGTGTAGAAGCCGCGGCCGGACTTGCGCCCGTGCAGCCCGGCGTCGCTCAGCTGCCGCAGGATCGAGGCGGGGGCGTGCAGCCGGTCGCGGGACTCGGCGTACATCGCGTCGAGCACGGTGCGCGCGGTGTCGATGCCGATCAGGTCCAGCAGCGCGAGCGGGCCCATCGGCAGGCCGCAGCCCAGCCGCATCGCCGCGTCGATGTCCTCCCGGCTGGCGTACCGCGACTCGTACATCGCCGCGGCCTGGTTGAGGTAGCCGAACAGCAGGCCGTCCGCGACGAATCCGGGCCGGTCGCCGACCGCGATCGGGTCCTTGCCCAGCTCGCGGGCGAGATGGGTGACGGCGGCCACGGCCTCGGGCGCCGTCAGCACCGAGGAGGCGATCTCGACCAGCCGCATGGCGGGCGCGGGGTGGAAGAAGTGCAGGCCCAGCACGCGTTCGGGCCGGTCCGAGTCGGCGGCCAGCCGGGTCACCGAGAGCGCGTTGGTCCCGGTGGCCAGAACGGTCTGGGGCTTGACGATGCCGTCGAGGGCGGCGAAGACCTGGCACTTGGTGTCGTAGTCCTCGGGCACCACCTCGATCACCAGGTCCGCGTCGGCGGCGGCGCGCAGTTCGGGGAAGGTACGGAAGCGCGCCAGCGCCTCCCGGCGCTCGGCGGGGGTGATCCGCCCGCGCTCGACGGCGCGCGCGGTGGAGTTCTCCAGCGCGGTCACCGCCCGGCGGGCGGCCGACGCGTCGATGTCGATGCCGATCACCTCGCGGCCCGCGCGCACGAGCAGTTCGGCGATACCGGTGCCCATGGTGCCCAGGCCGATCACGGCGATGGTGGTGAGGGAGGGACGGTCCATCACGGGACTCCAGAGAGTGTGTGCCACGGACCCCCGACGGGGGCGTGGCTGATGAGGGTTGCCGCGCGTCCACCCGCGCGGGGCGGGGGAGCGGGAGATCCGGCCGGCCCTGTCCCGGGGCCGTGCCGCATTCAGGTCGCCGAACCGACTGCACTCTCGGCGGCTGCGTCACCAGGCCGCCTGAGCGGTGGTACCGCTCTGATGAGCAGGCTAACCCGTCAGTAACAAGAACGCCAGAGGGTCGGCGATGTGACCTTGGAGGCGCTCGGGCTGCCTCTTGGCCACGCGCACGGCCCGCCGCGCTCTCCCCGGGCCGCCCCGGGCCGTTCCGCGCACTTCCGCGCGGGTACGGACTCTGTAGCCGCGCCCGCGCGTGCGGTTCAATGGCACCTGAGGGGGCTCTATGACAACCGGTGCACTGTCGGAACCGCAGGACAGCAGAGAGTTCGAGCAGCTCCTGAGCAGAGTCCGCGCGGAGACGGACCGGCGGGGTGCGAAAGCCGACCGGATGGAGCTGGAGGCGCTCGCGCGGGACTGCGGGCCTGGTGCGCGGGACGCGCTGGCGGCGGTGCTGGCGGAGAGCGGACGCCCTCTGTGGGCACAGGAGATGGCCGCGTTCGCGCTGGGCTGCGCGGGCGACCGGCGCGCCTTCGAGACCCTCGTCTTCCTGCTCAACTACCGCGACCCGCTGCGCGGCGCCACCGCCGCCCACGCGCTCGTACGGCTCCGCGACCCGCGCACCGCACGCGCCGCCGCGGCGCTGGCGACGAACGAGCTGCGGACGGCGTACGCCCTGCACCCCGTCCGGGTCCTGGTCGCCCTGCGCGCGCCCGAGTCCGTACCGGCGCTCGTCTCGCTGCTGGGCAGGCTGCTGGACGGGCCCGGTCCGCACTGGCCGCTCGCGCTCGCCTGCGTGGAGGGGCTGGGGCGTATCGGCGACGCGCGGGCCCGCCCCGTCCTGCGGGACGCCGCCGTCCACCACCGGCTGCGCCCGGCCGCGCAGGCCGCGCTGGCCAGAGCGGGCGGCTGAGGGTCAGCGGCGCGTGCGCGCGGGCGGCGGGCTCCCCGTGCCGTCCGCCGCGCCGGGTTCAGCCGCTGCCCGGCGCGGACTCCCGGCCGGGCTCTGCGGCCCACGCCGCCGTACGGTCCGCCAGCCGCCGTACGTACCGCACCTCCGGTACGGGCACGCCCTCCACGTCGTACGAGACGTGCGCCCCGTCGGCGGTGAAGCCCGCCCGCTCGTAGAAGCGCCGGGCGCGGGTGTTGCCCTCGACGACCCACAGCAGGACGCGCGGGAAGGACCGCTCGGCCGCCTGTGCCAGCGAGGCCTCCAGCAGCTCGCGCCCGGTGCCGGTGCCGATCCACTCCGGCCGCAGGTAGAGCGCGTACAGCTCGCCGTCCGAGGCGGAGGGCCGATCTCCGGGCGGGCCCGCGGCCGTGTCCTCCTGCGCTCCCTCCTCCGGTTCCTCGTCCCGGTACGGCCCCAGCGCCGCCCAGCCGATGACCTGGCCCGCGTCGTCCTCCACGACGAGGCTGCTGGTGACCGCGCGGGCGCGGGCGAAGGTCTGGCGCCCCCGCTCGGCGTCCTGCCGCGGGGACATCGCGTCCAGGTACGACTGCGGCATCAGCCCGGCGTACGCGAACTGCCAGCCCCGCACGCGCACCGCCGCCACCGCGTCGACGTCCGCCTCCGTCATCTCCCGTATCCGCATGCGTGCGATGTTCTCAGAGCCCCTCGGCCGGCCGCCGGGCGGGCGGCCGTGTCCGGAAGAGCCCGGGGGCCGGGCGTGCGCGCCAAGTCACGGAGAGTCGACGCCCCGACGGGGAGTAGGGTTTGCGGGTGAGATCACACGGAGCGAACGGGCGGCGGGTTTGTTGAGCGGGGACGCGAAGAGCGAGGCCGCCCGACGGCGTACCTTCGCCGTGATCAGTCATCCGGACGCGGGAAAGTCGACACTGACCGAGGCCCTGGCGTTGCACGCGCACGCCATCACCTCGGCGGGCGCGGTGCACGGCAAGGCCGGGCGGCGCGGCGTCTCCTCGGACTGGATGGAGATGGAGAAGGCCCGCGGCATCTCGGTGACCTCCGCGGTGCTCCAGTTCGAGCACCGCGGCGTGGTGCTGAACCTGCTGGACACCCCGGGGCACGCCGACTTCTCGGAGGACACCTACCGGGTGCTGGCCGCCGTGGACTGCGCGGTGATGCTCATCGACGCGGCCAAGGGCCTGGAGGAGCAGACCCGCAAGCTCTTCGACGTCTGCCGCCACCGTGGCGTCCCCGTCATCACCTTCATCAACAAGTGGGACCGCACGGGCCGGGACGCGCTGGAGCTGCTCGACGAGATCGAGCGCGAGTTCCGCCTCAAGCCCACCCCGGTCACCTGGCCGGTCGGCATCGCCGGACACCTGCGGGGGCTGGTCGACGTCCGCGACCCGGACCGGATGCTGCGCTACACCCGCGCACCCGGCGGTGCCAAGGAGGCCGTCGAGGAGGTGCTGAGCGCGGAGGAGGCCGAGGCCGACCACGCCGAGGAGTGGGAGCAGGCCACCGAGGAGCTGGCCCTGCTGCGCGAGACCGGCGGTGTGCACGAACCGGCGGAGTTCCTCGCGGGCAAGTCCACCCCGGTCTTCGTCGGCGCCGCCGTCTCCAACATCGGCGTACGGCTGCTGCTGGACGCCGTCGTGGACATGGCCCCGCCGCCCGGCCCGCGCGAACTGGACGGCGGTGGCGAACGCCCCCTGGACGCCCCCTTCTCCGGCCTCGTCTTCAAGGTGCAGGCCAACATGGACCGCGCGCACCGCGACCGGATCGCGTTCGTACGGGTCTGCTCCGGGGTCTTCGAGCGCGGCATGACGGTCAAACAGGCGGCGACCGGCAGGCCGTTCGCGACCAAGTACGCGCACAGCGTCTTCGGGCAGGACCGCACCTCGGTGGAGACGGCCTACCCGGGCGACGTGGTCGGCCTGGTCAACGCCGCCGCGCTCCGGGTCGGCGACACGCTCTACGCCGAACGCCGCGCGGTCTTCCCGCCGATGCCCACCTTCGCGCCCGAGCACTTCGCGGTGGTGCGCCCGGTGGACATCGGCCGCTCCAAGCAGTTCCGGCGCGGCATCGCCCAGCTGGACGAGGAGGGCGTCGTCCAGGTGCTGGTCTCCGACCGGCGCGGCGACCAGGCGCCGGTGCTGGCGGCGGTGGGGCCGATGCAGTTCGACGTCGTGCGGCACCGGATGGAGAACGAGTTCACCGCGCCGGTGCGGCTGGAGCCGCTCGCCTACAGCGCCGCCCGCGCCACCGATCTGGAGGGCGCCGAGGCGCTCAACCGCTCCCGGCTGGTGCACGGCGAGGCGATGCTGCGGGTGCGGGACGGCGTGTGGCTGGGGCTCTTCCCCAGCCGCTGGCACGTCAGCTCCTTCGAGCGTGAGTTCCCCGACTTCGCGCTGGAGCCGCTCATCGCCGCGCACCAGTAGCGCGCCCGGGGCATCCGTACGGCCGCCCGGCCGATACCCGACAGAGGATGTCGGGTATCGGCGCCAGCATGGGGCATGACGACACGGACGACACGGACCGCACGCTGGGGCGGCTTCGAGGCCGCCGCACCGGACCTCGCCGCGACCATCCGGAGCCGCTTCGGCGCGTACAAGCACCACGTCCTGGCCACGCTGCGGGCGGACGGCGCGCCGAGGCTGACGGGCCTGGAGGCGAACTTCAGCCGGGGCGAGCTGTGGCTCGGCATGATGCCCGGCTCCCGCAAGGCGCTCGACCTGCGGCGCGACGGGCGGTTCGCCCTGTACGCCAATCCCGGTCCGGGCGCCGAACTGGCGGAGGGCGACGCCCGCGTCTCCGGCCGCGCCGTGGAGGTGACCGACCCGGCCGAGCCGGCCCCCTTCACCCAGGACGCGCCCGAGGGTGAGGTGCCGGAGGTGTTCCACCTCTTCCGGGCCGAGCTGTCCGAGGTGGTCCGCACCTACCTGGTGATGCCCGACATCTGCATGGACGTCTGGCAGCCCGGCCGCCCCGTCCGCACGATCCGCCGGGGCAACGACGACGCCCCGCCCCGCGAGGACGCGTAGCCGGCCCGGCTGGCACAATCCCCGGGCGTAGGGACCGGGCGCGCGGGGGAGCGGGGGATGCGGTGGGGGAGCCGGACGGCGCGCGGGCGGCGACGGAGGCGGACGGTCCGGCCGGGCGCGGCGGGCCCGGCTGGCGGCGGGTGCGCCGGGCCGTACGGGTGCTGGCCTGGGGCGCCGGGGCGGCCTGCCTGGCGTTCACGGGGTGGTTCGCCTGGGCGGTGTACTCCTTCGCCACCACCGACGACCCCTTCCGCACCCATACGGAGATCAGCTGTTCGCGCGCCATGTCCTTCGCGCACGGCGAGCTTCCGCCAGCCGCCGCCGACGAGGACTGCTCGATGGCCGAATGGCTGGACACGGCCGTGGACGGGACGTTCCGGATGCCCCGCGCGCAGGTCGGGCCCTGGCTGCGGGAGAACTACCCGGACGCCGAGCCGGAGGAGTACTGCCAGCAGGACGTCTGCCTGGAGATGTCCTTCGACCCGGCCACCGCGGAGGGCGCCCACGTGGTGCGCCTCCAGGTGCGCCACGAGGCCGGGGGCGCGACTTCCCTGGTGACCCTGGAGGCGCTCACCACCTGAACCCGAGCCGCTCAGCCTGCCCCGAAAGTATTGCAACGATCAGTCCAGAACGTGGTACGTTACCGCCATGGCCCGACCGAGGACTTTCGACGAGGCGCGGGCCCTGGACGCGGCGATGCACGCCTTCTGGGCGAACGGCTACGAGGCCACCTCGACCCAGGACCTGTGCGATGCCACCGGCCTGGGCCGCAGCAGCATCTACAACACCTTCAGCAGCAAGCACGACCTCTTCCGGCGCGCGCTCGCCCACTACATCGACACCATGAACGCCCCGCAGTCGGCGCTTCTGGAGGACGTGTCGCGCCCGGCCGCCGAGCGCATCCGGGAGCTGTTCGCCGTGATCGTCGAGAGGGAGGCGGAGGGGCGGCGGGGCGGTCGCAGCCAGGGCTGCCTGACCGTCAACGCGACGGTGGAGCTGGCCGACCGCGACCCGGAGGTCGCCGCCATGCTGGAGCGCGACCTCGCGCTCCGGCTCGCCGCGCTGCGCGACGTGCTGGAGGCAGGGCAGCGGGCCGGTGACATCGCGGCGGAGCGGGACGCGGAATCCCTCGCCCGCTTCGTCAACGCGGTGATCGGCGGCATGCGGGTCTCCGGGCAGGGCGGCGCGGGCCGCGCCGCCCTGGAGGCCATCGCGGCCACGGCCATGGACGCGCTGACCCCCGGCCCTCGCTGACTCCCGCCGCTCCGGCGCCCGCCCCTCGCTGACGTTCCGCCAGACCTCCCACGCCTTCCGCCGATGGCCAGGTGCACGTGTGCCCAAGTTTCGTACCAATCAATCCAAAACTAGCCCAGGGAACCCCGCATGCCACGAGCCGTGTACCTGCTCGCCATGGGCATCTTCGCCATGGTGACCAGCGAATTCGTCGTCGCCGGACTGATGCCCCAGATGGCGGAGGGGCTGGACGCCACCATCCCGCACATCGGCTACCTCATCACCGCCTTCGCCCTCGCCATGGCCGTCGGCGGCCCCCTGCTGGCCGTTGCCGTCCTGCGGCTGCCCGGCAAGCGCGCCCTCCTGGTGCTGTTCGCCGTCTTCCTGGCGGGCAACGTGATGGCCGCCTCCGCCGCCACCTATGGGGTCATGCTCGCCGCGCGCCTCATCACCGGGACCGCCTCCGCCGCCTTCTTCGGCGTCGCCATCTCGATGACCGTCCAGCTGGTGCGCCCGGAGGTGCGCGGGCGGGCCATCGCGGCCGTCATGAACGGGCTGATGCTGGGCACGCTCCTCGGCCTCCCGCTGTCCACCCTGGTCGGCGAACGCTTCGGCTGGCGCAGCGCGTTCTGGGTCATCACCGCGCTGGCCGCCCTCGCCGCGCTGGCCACGGTGGCGGGCGTGCCCTCGGTGGCGCGGACCCAGAGCGCCGGCTTCCGGCAGGAGTTGGGCGCGTTCCGCAACGGCCGGCTGTGGCTGGCGTTCTCCACCAGCACCTTCCTGATCGGCGCGACCTTCTCCGCGTTCAGCTACTTCAACCCGATCCTGACCGAGATCACCGGATTCGCCACCGGCACCGTCCCGTTGCTGCTCATCGCGTACGGCGCCGCCACAGTGGTGGGCAACCACGTCGTCGGGCGGCTCGCCGACCGGTACACCCTCACCGTCCAGCTGTGGGGCCTCGGCCTGAACTTCGTCTTCCTCCTCGGCTTCGCGCTCCTGGCCGACGTGCGCGCGGCGGCCGTGCCCGCCATGCTCGGCATAGGCCTGGTGGGCGTCACGATGAACCCGGCGATGGCCACCCGGGTCCAGCGGACCGCCAACGCCCGGCCGCTGGTCAACACGGTCCACTCGTCCTTCATCACGCTGGGCGTCGTCATCGGCTCCTGGCTGGGCGGCCTCGGCATCGACCGGTACGGGCTGCGCGCGCCGCTGTGGCTCGGTGCCGCGCTGGCCGTGGCCGGGATCGGCACCCTGCTGCCGGACCTGCTGCGCCCTCGGCCCGCGGTGGCCGCGGCGGCGGTGCGGACGGGGGCGGCCCAGCCCGAGGCCGTACCGGCCGAAGCGGGGGCCCGCGGAGTCTGAGACCGCGGGCGGGCGGACGTGCGGGCCGTCCGCCCGCCGCGCGGCGCCGGGCGCCCCGGTCAGGCGACGGCGAACGCCTCGATCTGGAGCAGGATGTCGTCACGTACTAATCCGGTGACCTTGATCGCCGTGCTCGCGGGGCCGCGGTCCTTGTCGATGACGGCGTCGCGGGCCTCGCGCACGGCGGGGAGAATGCTGAAGTCGGTCATGTAGAAGGTCAGTTTGATGACGTCCTCAAGAGTCGCCCCGGCCTCGGCGAGGCACAGCCGGAGGTTCTCGAATATCTGGGCGGTCTGGGCGTAGGGATCGTCCTTCCCGACGAGCGTGCCGTGCGCGTCGAGCGGGACCTGGCTGGAGACGGCGATGAACCGGCCCTCGCCCCAGACGACGTGGCTGTAGCCGTTGCGGGGTGCGACCCCTTCGGGTGCGAAGACATGGGTGAGATCAGACATGCCGGGATCTTCGCACCGCGTGCCCGCACGCGCTATACGGCGACAACCAGCCTCAGAGCAGGGTCAGTTGGGTGCCCTGGCGCGCCTCGTCGGGCGCTCCGTCGCCGGGTGCCGCCCCACCAGGTGCGGCCTCGGCGGCCTGTCCGGGCGGCATTCGGTGTGCGCCCGGCGCGGACGGCCCGATCCCGTACTCGTTGGCCAGTTCGTGCACCTGCCCGGTGATCCGGCGCTGGTACCACGTGGGGGCGTAGGCGCCGTCGGCGTACAGCGCCTCGTAGTGGCGGACGAGCCGCGGGTGGTGGATGCCGAGCCAGCGCAGGAACCACTCGCGGGCGCCGGGCCGCAGGTGGAGGGTGAGCGGGGTGACGGAGGCCGCCCCGGCCGCCGCCACCGCCCGTACGGTGGCGCGCAGCTGGGCGGGCGAGTCGCTCAGGAAGGGGATGACGGGCGCCATCAGGACGCCGCAGGGGATACCGCTCCGGGCGAGCGTGCGCACGACGTCCAGGCGCCGGTCGGGTGCGGGTGTGCCGGGTTCGACCGTGCGCCACAGCTCCTCGTCGGTGAAGCCGACCGACACCGAGACACCGACATCCGCGACGGCGGCGGCCGAGCGCAGCAGGGCGAGGTCGCGGAGGATCAGCGTCCCCTTGGTGAGGACGGAGAAGGGGTTCGCGTAGTCGCGCAGCGCGGTGAGGATGCCGGGCATCAGGCGGTACCGGCCCTCCGCCCGCTGGTAGCAGTCGACGTTCGTGCCCATCGCGATGTGCTCGCCGTTCCAGCGCCGGGAGCCCAGCTCCCTGCGCAGCAGCTCGGGTGCGTTGGTCTTGACCACGATCTGGGAGTCGAAGCCGGTGCCGGTGTCGAGGTCCAGATAGCCGTGCGTGCGGCGGGCGAAGCAGTAGACGCAGGCGTGGGTGCAGCCCCGGTAGGGGTTGACCGTCCATTCGAACGGCATCCGGGAGGCGCCGGGGACCCGGTTCACGATCGACCGGGCGCGTACTTCGTGGAAGGTGATGCCTCTGAACTCGGGGGTGTCGAACGTCCGGGTGACGACGCTGTCGCTGTCGAACAGCGCGGCCGGGCCGTCGCCGCTGAGGTGGTCCCAGCGCATGGCGCCTCCTTCGTGGTCGTCGGGCGGGCGTCGGGCGGTCTGCCGTGTGCCGTGAATAGAACAACTGTTCCCATCGTAGCCGTCAAGCCGGATTTTGGCGGGGGGCGTCCGGATGGTTGGCTGGCCGACGAGTTCGGAGCGGTCCGCAGGCGACCGCCGGTGACCATCACAGGAGGAGCAATGGCGCAGGTCGAAGCGGCCACCCAGCGGGAGATCCAGGCGAAGCCCGAGGAGGTCTTCGGTGCGCTCGCCGACTACCGCGGAACGCGGCGGGAACTGCTGCCCGAGCAGTACAGCGAGTACGAGGTGCGGGAGGGCGGCGAAGGCGCGGGCACCCTCGTGCACTGGAGGCTCCAGGCAACCAGCAAGCGCGTGCGCGACTGCCTGCTGGAGGTGACCGAGCCCGCGGAGGGCGAACTGGTCGAGAAGGACCGGAACTCCTCGATGGTCACCACCTGGCGGGTCACCCCCGGCGGCGGCGCCGGAGCCGCGCGGGTCACCGTCACCACGGTCTGGGACGGTGCGGGCGGCATCGGCGGCTTCTTCGAGAAGGCCTTCGCGCCCAAGGGGCTCGCCCGGATTCACGACGCGGTGCTGGAGCGGCTCGCCGCGCGCACGGAGGGTTAGGGCCTGTCTGGCAATTTGCGTCGGGTCAGGCCGGGCGGTCCGGACCCGGTCAGAATCTTGCAGAGGTCTGGACCTCAGTAACCGCTGACCGGGGTACTGCCGGGGTCCGCGACGGCGTACCGTGGCACGTCATGAGCAAGATCCTGATCTCTGCGGACATGGAGGGCGCCACCGGCGTCACCTGGCCCGCCGACGTACTGCCCGGGACGCCGCAGTGGGAGCGCTGCCGCCCGATGTTCACCTCCGACGTCAACGCGGCGATCGCCGGGTTCCTGGACGGCGGCGCGGACGAGGTCCTCGTCAACGAGGCCCACTGGACCATGCGCAACCTGCTGCTGGAGCAGCTGGACGACCGCGCGCAGATGCTCACCGGCCGGCACAAGTCGCTCAGCATGGTCGAGGGCGTGCAGCACGGCGACGTGGACGGCATCGCCTTCGTCGGCTACCACGCCGCCGCCGGGGCCGAGGGCGTCCTCGCCCACACCTACCTGGCCAACTCCCTCACCGGCGTCTGGGTGGACGGCACCCGCGCCAGTGAGGGCCTGCTCAACGCCCTGGTGGTGGCCGAGTACGGCGTCCCGGTGGTGCTGGTCACCGGCGACGACCTCGCCTGCGAGGACGCCAAGGGGTACGCGCCGCAGGCCCGCACCGCGGCGGTCAAGGACTACGTCTCGCGCTACGCGGCGGTCTGCCGTACGCCCGCCGTCACCGCGCGGGACATCCGCGCCGCCGCCCGCGAGGCCGCGGCGCTGGCCGTACGGCACGAGCCCGCCGCGCGGGGGCCGCACGAGGTGGTCATGGAGTTCGACGCGGAGCACCTGGCCGGTGCGGCCACGGTCGTGCCCGGGGTGGAGCGCACCGGCGAGCGCCGGGTCGCCTACACCTCACCGAACATGTACGAAGGCATCCGGTGTTTCAAGGCGGTCACCACCGTCGTCTCGTCCGCCGTGGAGGAGCAGTATGGCTGACGCGTCCACCGCCCAGGAGACCCGCGAGGTCCAGGGCGCGCACATCGACCAGCGGGCGCTCGACGAGGTGGTCACCTACACCTCCGAGCTGATCCGCATCGACACCACCAACCACGGCCGCGGCGACGGCGTCGAGCGGCAGGCCGCCGAGTACGTCGCGGAGCGGCTGGCGGAGGCGGGCATCGAGCCGGTCCTTCTGGAGAAGGCGCCGGATCGCACCAACGTCGTGGCCCGCATCCCCGGTACCGACCCCTCCGCCGACGCGCTGCTGGTGCACGGCCACCTCGACGTGGTGCCCGCCGAGCCCGCCGACTGGACCGTCCACCCCTTTTCCGGCGAGATCCGCGACGGCGTGGTCTGGGGCCGTGGCGCCATCGACATGAAGAACGCGGACGCGATGGTGCTCTCCGTCGTCCGCGCCTGGGCCCGCGCCGGGGTGCGTCCCCGCCGGGACATCGTGCTGGCCTTCACGGCGGACGAGGAGGACAGCGCCGACTACGGCTCGGGCTATCTGACCGAGCACCACGCCGGCCTCTTCGAGGGCTGCACCGAGGGCATCAGCGAGTCCGGCGCCTTCACCTTCCACGCCGGTGACGGGCTGCGGCTCTACCCGGTCGCAGCGGGGGAGCGGGGTACCGGCTGGCTGCGGCTGACCGCGCGCGGCAAGGCCGGGCACGGCTCGAAGGTCAACCGAAAGAACGCGGTGAGCATGCTCGCCGCCGCCGTCACCCGCATCGGCGCGCACGAGTGGCCGGTGCGGCTGACCCCGACCGTACGGGCGGCGCTGACCGAACTGGCCCGCCTCCACGGCCTGGGCGCCCCCGACCTGGACGCCCCCGATTTCGACGTGGACGCTCTGCTGGCCCAGCTGGGGCCCGCCGCCGAGCTGGTCGCGCCCACCGTGCGCAACAGCTCCAACCCGACGATGCTGGAGGCCGGCTACAAGGTCAACGTCGTCCCCGGCAGCGCCACCGCCTTCGTCGACGGCCGGATGCTGCCCGGTGGCGAGGAGGAGTTCCGCACCACGCTGGACGCGCTGACCGGCCCGGACGTCGACTGGGAGTACCACCACCAGGAGGTCGCGCTCCAGGCGCCGGTGGACTCGCCGGCCTACGCCGTGCTGCGCGAGTCGCTGGAGCACTTCGACCCGGCCGGCCGCGTCGTGCCGTACTGCATGTCCGGCGGCACCGACGCCAAGCAGTTCTCCCGGCTGGGCATCAAGGGGTACGGCTTCACCCCGCTCAAGCTCCCGGCCGGCTTCGACTACCAGGCGCTCTTCCACGGCGTGGACGAGCGGGTGCCGGTGGATGCCCTGCACTTCGGCGTCCGCACCCTGGACCGCGCGCTGCTCCGGCTCTAGACCGGCCTCACCCGGCCTCATCCGGCACCGCTCGGCCCCCCGCCCCCTCGTCCAGGCTCCGAGGAGAACGAACTCCACATGACGCACATCCGGGCCCCCTACGGCAGCTGGCCCTCCCCGATCGACGCGACCCTCGTCGCCGCCCACGACGGCAGCCCGGAGTATCTGGGCGCCGTGGGCGACGAGATCTGGTGGACGGAACCGCGCCCCCAGGAGGGCGGGCGCCGCGCCCTGATGCGGCTCGGTGCCGACCGGAAGGGCCCCGCCCGCCCGGCGCTGCCCGCACCCTGGAACGTCCGCAACCGCGTGATCGAGTACGGCGGCAAGCCGTGGGCCGGAGCCGTCCGCGAATCCGGCGGCCCGCTGATCGTCTTCACCCACTTCGCCGACCAGCGCCTGTACGCCTTCGCCCCGGACGACCCGGGCACCGCGCCCTGGCCGCTGACCCCCGTCTCCCCGGTGGGCGGCGGGCTGCGCTGGTGCGACCCGGTGGTGCGGCTCGCGGCCCCGGTCCCGGACGCCGGGCCGGGCGCGGGGGCGGGCGTGGCGGTCTGCGTGCTGGAGGAGTTCACCGGTGAGGGCCCCAGCGACCTGCGGCGGCTGCCGGTGGCGGTGCCGCTGGACGGCTCGGCGGCCGGGGACCGGACCCGGGTGCGGGAGCTGACGAGCGCCGACCACCGCTTCCTCACCGGGCCGCGCTTCTCCCCGGACGGCAGCCGGGCGGTGTGGCTGGCCTGGGACCACCCGGCGATGCCCTGGGACGGCACCGAGGTCCGGCTCGCCGAAGTCGCCGCGGACGGCACCTTCACCGCCGTACGGACGGTGGCGGGCGGCCCGCAGGAGTCGGTCGCGCAGGCCGACTGGGCGGCGGACGGCTCCCTGCTGGTCGCCACCGACCGCACGGGCTGGTGGAACCTGCACCGCGTCGACCCGGACACCGGCGAGGCCGTCAACCTGTGCCCCCGCCAGGAGGAGTTCGGCGGCGGCCTGTGGAAGATCGGGCACCGCTGGTTCGCGCCGCTGCCCAGCGGCCTGGTCGCCGTCGTGCACGGGTGCGGCGGGGCGACCCTGGGCATCCTCGACCCGGCCAGCGGCGAACTGGCCGACGTGCACGGGCCGTGGACGGAGTGGTCCGCCTCCCTCGCGGTCGACGACACCCGCGTGGCGGGGATCGCGGCGGGACCGCACCGCTCGCACGAGATCGTCGAACTCGACACCCTCACCGGCCACAGCACCGTCATCGGCACCCCGCACCGCGACACGGTGGACCCGGCGTACTACCCCGAGCCGCGCGCCCGCGTCTTCCGCGGCCACGGCGGGCGCGACGTGCACGCCCACCTCTACCCGCCGCGCCACCCCGGCCGCGCCGCGCCCGAGGGCGAGCTGCCGCCGTACGTGGTCTGGGTGCACGGCGGCCCGACCAGCCGCGCGCCCCTCGTGCTCGACCTGGAGATCGCCTACTTCACCTCGCGGGGCATCGGCGTCGCCGAGGTCAACTACGGCGGTTCCACCGGCTACGGGCGGGAGTACCGCAACCGGCTGCGCGAGCAGTGGGGCGTCGTCGACGTCGAGGACTGCGCCGCCGTCGCCCGCGCGCTGGCCGCCGAGGGCCTCGCCGACCCCGCCCGGATCGCGATCCGCGGCGGCAGCGCGGGCGGCTGGACCGCCGCGGCCTCGCTGACCTCACCGGCCGCCGACGGCCTCTACGCCTGCGGCACGATCTCCTACCCCATCCTCGACCTCGCGGGCTGGGCGGACGGCGAGACCCACGACTTCGAGTCCCGCTACCTGGACTCCCTGGTCGGCTCCCCGGGGGCCACCGCCCGCGAGCGGTACCGCGAACGGTCCCCGGTCCACCGGGCGGAGCGGATCGCGGTGCCGTTCCTCCTGCTCCAGGGGCTGGACGACGTCATCTGCCCGCCGATCCAGTGCGACCGCTTCCTGGCGCGGCTGGCGGGGCGCGGGGTGCCGCACGCCTATCTGGCCTTCGAGGGGGAGGGGCACGGCTTCCGCCGGGCCGAGACGATCATCCGCGCGGTGGAGGGCGAACTCTCCCTCTACGCGCAGACGTTCGGGATCGCCCGGGACGACGTGCCGGCCCTGGAGCTGTCGCCGTGACCGGCGGCCCGGCCCTGGACGAGCCCTGCTGCGCGTTCCCCGGCCCGTAGCAGCAGCTGGCCGAACCGTCTGACCGTCATGCCTGGCGGATCGGCGCGCGCCGTCCGGCGCGGTGGAGCGCAAGGCGAGCTTGCACGGTGGCGAGGCGTCCTGGAGGGCTGCGTGCGCGCCCCTCGGCCCTGCGGGCCGGAGAGCCTGCTCAACTTCGTGGGCTACCCGGGCTTTCGGTCGACGCAGCGGTGAGGGGTCCCCCGTGCCCGCCCGGCCTCCGGCTGGACCCCGGCGGAGCGGGTACGCACCTGCCGCACGTTGCCCGGCGCGGTGTGCCCGCTCCCGGGAGGGGAGGCGTCCACCCCGGGCGGGGTTCTCTGCCGTCCGCTCCAGGAGTACGCGCGCCGGCCGACGCAGCGGTCAGGGAGTGCCCGGTGCCTGGGGCGGTCCCGGGCACCCGGACTCCCGACAGCGTGCCTCAGGCGTAGACCTGCTCCACGAAGGCGGCGATCTGGCTGTCGGACAGGTGGTGCGCGAGGTCGGCCTCGCTGATCATGCCGACCAGCCGCTTGTTCTCGATCACCGGCAGCCTGCGGATCTGGTGGCTCTGCATCTCCTCGAGCACCTCGCTGACATCCGCGCGGGCATCGATCCAGCGCGGCGTGCCCTGCGCCATGTCACCGGCAGTCACCTTGGACGGGTCCTTGCCGTGTGCCACACAGCCGACCACGATGTCGCGGTCGGTCAGGATGCCGCACAGCCGCTCCTCCGCGTCACTCACCGGGAGCGCCCCCACATCGAGGCGCCGCATCAGCTGCGCGGCGCGGTCGAGGGTCTCGGTGGCGGGAATCCACTGCGCACCGGGGTGCATGATGTCTCCGGCAGTGGTCATGGGATACCTCCGAACGGGTGGGTCCCCCCATCGTCCCGCGCCCGCGTGCTCCCGCAACCGGGCGGCGTCCGCCGCACGTCAGAGCTTCGCCACCGCCGCCAGAATCCGGGCCTGCGCCATGAGCTCGACGCTGCGGTCCAGATTCTCGTCCTCGACCACCGACCACAGCGTGTACTCGATGTGCCGGGCCACCGTCCATGCCCGTACGCGCCAGGGGTCCAGGTCGAGCAGGTCCGCGATCAGCGCGGTGCGGTGGGCGAGCACCGCGTGCGGGTCCGGCTTCGCGAACGGGTCGTCGACCTGCTCCAGCAGCGGCCAGGGGTCGAACGCCGGGTCGCCGGTCATCGGCTTCGGGTCGATCGCCAGCCACGGCCGCCGCCCGGCGGCGAGCAGGTTGCCCGGGTTGAAGTCCCCGTGCACCACCACCTGCCGCGAGGCCGTGCGCGGCAGGTCGCGCAGCAGTTGCGCGCCGAGGGTGAAGAGGCCGGTGTCCACGGCGGCCGGCCAGTCACGGGCCGCCCGCTCGTCCGCGAGGTCGGCCCACTCACCGGCGATCGTCGCGACCTCCTCCAGCTCCGGCCGCCGGGTCCCCAGCCGTTCCAGTCCGGTCCGCTCGGGTTCGGGCTGCTGCCGGGGGGCCTGTCGCGGCCCGGCCTCCGGCAGCGGTGCCGCCTCCCACAGCTCGCGCAGCACCTCCGCCGCGGCCGTGAGCCGCTCGTCCGCCGGTATGCCGTGGGCGGCGCCCAGCTCCGTGCCCGGGGAGCAGGACTCCAGGAGCAGCGCGTAGCGGTCCGGGTCGTCCTCGTACACCCGTACGGCGCCGTGGCCCGCCCACCGCCGCAGCATCGCGGCCTCGCTGTCGGCCTCGCGGTGCGGCCAGGTCAGCTTCAGCACCGCGGGCGTGTCGTCGGCGCGGCGGACCGGGGCCACCCACGAGCAGCTGCCGCCGTGGTAGGGCTCGCCCACCCGCAGATCCCACTGCCGTACCGACTCCTCGATCAGGCGCGGCAGTTCGGCGAGCCAGGACCGGCCGCTGGCGTGTGTGCCCATCTCGGAGACCACCGGCAGCGAGGAAGGGACGAGCTCAGGGGGCGTCATGGGCGCGATTCTCGCAGCCCAGGCGCACATGCCGGAGGCAGGGGCGGCAGAATACGTCCATGCCTACGACGTCATCGATCACCAGCCGCCTGGTCCTGCTGGACGCTCCCTCCAACCTCGGCCTGAAGCCGCCCTCTCCCGGCACCGTCCCCGGCTGCTACAAGCTCGCGGGCGCCCTGCGCGAGGCGGGCCTGCTGCGGCGCCTCGGCGCCGAGGAGGGCGGCGTCGTCGTGCCGCCGCGCTACGACCGGGGCGACTGGCAGCCCGGCGACGGCGTCTTCAACGCCGCCGCTCTCGCCGGCTACAGCCGCCGTCTCGCGGACCGGATCGAGGGCCACGTCCGCGCGGGGGACTTCCCCGTCGTCCTCGGCGGCGACTGCTCGATCGTGCTGGGCTCCTCCCTGGCGCTGCGCCGCCTGGGCCGCTACGGCCTGGTCTACCTCGACGGCCACGACGACTTCCGGCACCCGGGCGTCGACCCGCAGGGCGTCGGCGCGGCGGGCGGTGAGGACGTGGCGCTGGTGTCCGGCCGGGGCCAGGCCGACCTCACCGACCTGGAGGGCCTGCGTCCCTACGTCCGCGACGAGGACCTCGCGCTGCTGGGCCTGCGCGACGTGGAGAACGAGCCGGACAACAGCCAGGTGGAGCTGACCGCACTCGGTATCCACCACGCCCCCGTCGCCGCCGTGCGCCGCGACGGTCCTGAGGAGACCGCGCGCACCGTGCTCGACCGGCTCACCGCGTCCAAGGTGGCGGGCTTCTGGGTGCACATGGACGCCGACGTGCTGGACCCGCAGGTGATGCCCGCCGTCGACAGCACCGAGCCGGGGGGCCTGACCATCGAGGAAGTCCGCGCCCTGCTGCGGCCGCTGGTGTCCTCGCCGCAGTGCGCCGGGTTCCAGCTCACCATCTACGACCCCGACCTGGACCCCGACGGCTCGTCCGCCGTGCTGCTGGCCGAACTGCTGGAGGACGTCCTCCGCTGAGGGCACCTCCCGCAGGTTCCGAAGGGGGCGGCGGACCGTCCGGGGATAGCCCGCGGCGCCGGAGGGAAGGAACTCACCGCCGCCCCGTGGTGATCCACCGCGGGGCGGACGGGCCCGGAGCCCGGCGCGGCACGCGCAACCAGACCAGCAGCAGGCGGGCACCCTCCCGGGGCAGCCGGGCCCGCAGAGAGCGAGGCAGCCGTCGTGGCCACGACCGTACGCAGCAGCACCCTGACCCTGCCCGCCGCCGCCGTCGGCCTCGAGAACCCGCTCCCGCCCCTGCTGCCGCTGGCAAAGCCGCACACCCTCCCGGCCGCCGAACGCGCCGCGCTGCCCGCCGAGATGGCCCGCCAGGTGGGCTACGAGCCCCTGCGGTCCGTGCTGCCCGCCCGCATCCTGGACGGATACGGCCGCGACCGAGCGGAGACCGTCCTGGACACCCTGGTGATCGAGAACGACCGGCTGCGGGCCACCGTGCTGCCGGGGCTGGGCGGGCGCGTCCACTCGCTGCACCACAAACCGACCGGGCGGGAACTCCTCTACACCAACCCGGTGCTGCAGCCCGCCGGATTCGCGCTCAACGGCGCCTGGTTCTCCGGCGGCATCGAGTGGAACATCGGCGCGACCGGCCATACGACGCTCGCCTGCGCGCCCGTGCACGCGGCGCGCGTGCCCGCCCCCGACGGCGGCGAGATGCTGCGCCTGTGGGAGTGGGAGCGGCTGCGCGACACCCCCTTCCAGGTCGACCTGTGGCTGCCGGAGGGCTCGGACTTCCTGCACGTCGGTGTCCGCGTCCGCAATCCGCACGACCGCACCGTGCCGGTCTACTGGTGGTCGAACACCGCCGTACCCGAGGACGAGCGCACCCGGGTGCTCGTACCGGCCGAGGAGGCCTGGCACTTCGGCTACGAGCGCAGCCTGCGCCGTGTCCCCGTCCCGCACCGGCGCGGCGCCGACCGCAGCTACCCGCTGCGCGGCGACCTCCCGGCCGACTACTTCTACGAGGTGCCGCGCGCGGAGCGCAAGTGGATCGCCGCGCTGGACGAGCGGGGCCGGGGCCTCGTCCAGACCTCCACCGACCTGCTGCGCGGCCGGAAGCTGTTCGCCTGGGGCTCCGGGCCCGGCGGGCGCCGCTGGCAGCGCTGGCTCACCGAGCCGGGCACCCCCGGCTACGCCGAGGTCCAGGCCGGGCTCGCCCGCACCCAGCTGGAGCACATACCGCTGGAGGCGGGGGAGGAGTTCGCCTGGCTGGAGGCGTACGGACCGCTCGACGCCGACCCGGCCGCGGTGCACGGTGAGGACTGGGCCGCCGCCCGCACCGAGGCGGCAAACCGGCTGGAGGCGGTGCTGCCGCGCGCGGATGTGGAGGCCGCGTACGCCGCGTGGCGGCCCTGCGCGGACGCCGACCCGCAGGGGCCGCGGCTGGCCACCGGGTCGGGCTGGGGCGCGCTGGAGGTGGCGCGCGGCGGACACCGGCTGCCCGGCACGCCGTTCCCGGCGGACACGCTGGGGCCCGAGCAGCGTCCCTGGCTCGAACTGCTGACCACCGGCCGGCTCCCCGAGGCCGACCTTCGGGACGGCACGCCGCCGGGGCCCTCGCTGGTCTCGGCGGCCTGGCGCGACCAGCTGGAGTGCGCCCCCTCCGGCGCGCTGACCGACTACCACCTCGGCGTGGCCCAGTGGCACGCGGGCGACCGCGCCCAGGCCGTGCGCAGCTGGGAGCGTTCCCTCAAGGCGCAGGAGTCCCCGTGGGCGCTGCGCTGCCTGGCCGTCGCGGACGCGCACGACGCCGCGGCCGGGCTGCACCCGCAGCGGGCCGCGGACCGCGTACTGGGGGCGCTGGACCTGGTCGTCGACGTACGGGCGCTGTCCGCGCTGGTGCGCGAGGCGGTGCCGCTGCTGCTCTCGGCCGGGCGCCTGGCCGAGGCCCGGGAGGCCCTGGACCGCCTGCCGGCGGGCCTGCGGGCGGACGGGCGCTTCCGGCTGCTGGAAGCCCGCGTGCTGGGGGCGGAGGGGGATACGGAGGCGGCGCGCGCGGTTTTCGCCGACGGCTTCGAGGTCGCCGACCTGCGGGAGGGCGACGAGATCCTCCACGAGACCTGGGCGTCCCTGACGGGCGACCCACTCCCGGCGGCGTACGAGTTCCGGATGCGCCCCTGAACCGGGCGTACGTGGCCGGGCCGGCGCCGCTTCGGGTCAACTCCTGCCCGGAGTGCGGCTTCCGGCCCGGTTCCAGGCGATGTTCCGTATCTTTCTGGTGTTGCCGGACTCGGCGAGCAGGGCGAGCAGCGGCCGTGAAGCCGTCCCCTCGGCGAGGCGGCGCTGCATCCAGTCCGTGACCTGAGCCAGCTCGGCCGCCGTCGGTACGTGGCCTTCCTCCACGGACAGGCAGAAGATCCAGTCGTGGACGCGGCGACGGAGGAACGCGCGGTTGCCCTCGGTCCTCAGCCGGTCGGTCTGCGCCAGCAGCGCGGCCGACCACGCCCGGAACCCGGCCGGGCCGGTCGAACCGAGCGCGATGCTGTCCACGAGGGCGACCACCGCCGTCTTGGCCCCCAGTTCGTGGGGGTCGCGCAGGATCGCGGCCACGACGTCGTGGTCCCGCTCGCGGCTCTCCGAGTCGGCGATCACGGAAACGACGCGCTGGTACGCGGCCGACCGTACGTGCTCGTCCGCGACGGCTTCGCCGACGTCCACGTCCGCGATGCCGGCCTTGGCGAGCAGCGCGGTCACGTCTGCGTGCAAGGTCACCACTTCACCACACTTCATCACTGTCCCGAGAGCGGCTCTTGGCGGCCTTGTGCCGCTCCCGGTCCTCCCGCTCGTCCGGTGATCTTCCGCGACACACCCGTCGCCTGCTGTGCGGCGTCTGGCACGCGTCCCCTCGGCCCTTCGGGCCTGGGGAGGCCCCATGCTCGCCGCGTTGTCGGAGTCGCCCATGTACGGCCCGGTACGAGGGCGGTTCTCCGCCTTGTGAGCGCACGCACCAGACGCCGCACAGCCCGGCCTCCGGCCGGACGCCGTCATTTCGACGACAGAGCCTAAGGGCTGTCCCGTAATCCGCGGTGGATCAGCGCACGGCGTCAGATGCGGTGCCCTGCAAGGCGGAGGGTCGTCCTCATACCGGGCCGTATTCGGACGATCCGACAACGCGGCAGGGGACCGTAGCTGGCGTCGTGCGCCCGCCGGGGATTACGGGACGGCCCTTAGCGCCGCATCAACGGCCCTTGTGCTGTGGTGAAATGACGTGCCGTCCGGATTCCACTGTGGCGGCGCGCGTCCGGCAAGCTGTGCCGGTGCGGCAGAGCGCGTGCGGGTTCGTGAGATCGATGAGGACGAGGGCAGGCGGCTGCTGCGGATCATCCGTAGGGGCGCCGGGGCGGTGCTGACTTCCTGGACTCCGAGGGGGTGGTCGACGGCATCAGCCACGAGGGCTCGCGGGCCCTGCTCCGCGAGGAGGGAGTCTCGTTTCCACGTGCGGCACCTGTTCGCCGCCTACGACCTGGCCAAGGACAAGCTCTCAACCGCCACGCCGACGACCGGCGCCTACGGGCCGTCGTCGACAGGGCAAACGTTGCCTGCTGCGGCACGAGCGACTTGAGGACACTGGTTTCGAGTGATCTCGAGCGGAGAGGACGCCGGGACCATCAGCACTCCCGCCGTCAGTTCCCAGCGTGCCTTCGGGTCCGCGGCCCACTCCGGCTCGTCCGGCCAGTCGCTCAGGTAACGCCGTCCGAGATAGGCCGCCGCGAGCGGCGCTTCCAGCTGAACTGGCGGATCCTCCTCCATGAAGGACAGATCATCGTCGTCGGCGGGGACGAACCCGAGGTATGTGTTCGCAAACTGGGCGGTGATGCCGATCAGCTTCGCCAGGACGTCGGTGTTGCCCCGGTTCTCGTCGTAGTCCTCGTCCAGCCGGCCCTCGTCGACGGCGATCTGCACCATCCAGCTGTCATCGATGCGGACCGAGGCCACGAACTCCGAGGGGTCCGGAAGCCACACCTCCAGCGACGGCCCGAAGTCGGCGGGCGCGGTCCGGAAGCCCTGCCCCGCCAGGAACTCGGTGAGGCGCTGCCGGTCGGCCGGGGTGGGTTCGTCACGGTTGTCGTCGTAGGGAAGACCGATGAACCGGAACTTGTCGTCCATGGTGGCAACCTGTCATGTGCGGAGCGCATATCAGTAGCGCGATTCTTTCACCTCTCCGTGCTTCTCTGAGATTTCCCTCAGCCCCTTTGGACGTCGGACAGCGCTGGCCTGAAAAAAGAACTCGAGCTGCGCATCCGGTCGTAGACAGCAAGTGCGGCGACGTCGGAGCGCAGCGCCGTTTCTTCCGCGCCAGGTCGGCTCATGTACTCACCGCCGGCGGCTCAACCTGACCAGACCGACGTCAGGTCCCCGCACTCCACGTAGATGCGGGAGTCGGTCAGCGCGATCTCGTGCGAGCAGCCGGTGTCCAGCGGCAGCACTTCGTCCATGAGTACCGCCTCGTCACTCATCCAGTCCGCCATCCGTGTGAAGTCCAGCTGGAACCGGGTGACCTCGAAGTGCCGCGCCGGGGGGATTCTTCGTGCTTCCACTGGTTCGGCGTGAACCGGACCGACAGGGCGTCGCCCTTGCTCGCGGGCGTGGAGATCCCCGCCAGCTGCAGATCCTTCACACATCTGAGGCTGTGGAAGTCAAAATGGCCCGGCTCGGTGACGAAGCTCCGTGCACCGGGCGGCAGTGACTTGAGGAGGTTCGGCAGTTTCGCACGGTAGCCGCTCGGGTCGATATCGAACCCCGAGAACTCCGCATCCCATTCCACTTTCACGGGTGAGATAGCGGGCGGTTTCGGGGTCGTAGTAGCGGAAGTAGCCGGTCAGGTCGGTGATGATGGCGTGGAAGCGGGTGTCGCCAGTGAGGGGCTCCCGGTCGGTCTGAGTGAGGGGGCGGTGGGTGCTGGGGGCGTAGTCCCAGGTGCTGGTGGTGCTGTTGTGGGTGGTTTGTTCGGCGAGGCGGGTGGCGTCCCAGGTGAAGAGGAGGGTCGTGCCGGTGGGACCGGTCTTGCATATGCGGCGGCCGAGGGGATCGTAGGCGTAGGTCCATTCCTCGCCCTGGGGGTTGGTGGCGGATATGAGGCGGTCCTGGGCGCTCCAGGTGTAGGTCCAGGTGCGGGTTTGGCCGTTCAGGAGCTTGCGGGTCTTGCGGGTGAGGCGGCCCGCGTCGTCGTGTTCGTAGGTGGTGTTTCCCGCGTGCCGGATGACGGTGCCGTTGAACTCGCGGTCGCCTGGGGCGGGGTGGTCCGGTGCGGTGGCGTGGGTCGCGTTGCCTGCGGTGTCGTATGCGTACGTCTCACTCCAGCCGTGTGCCTGGGGGCCGGTCACGCGGCCGACGGGGTCGAGGGTGAAGTGCCGCGTGCCGGTGGTCAGTTCGCGGATCTCGGTGACGTAGCCGTCGGGGCGGTAGGTGTAGGTGCGGTGCTGGAGGGAGGTCGCGGGGGGAGGTTGAGGAGGCAACGGACTGGGCGGTCAGGCGGTCGGTGGTGTCCCAGTCCTGGATGAGAGTGACATCCGCCCAGAGCGCGTTCGACCTCGCGGCCTGCCGCGTCGTGGGTGTAGCGCAGCGTCTCGCCCAGGGCGTTCGTCGTGGCGATCAGGCGGCCCGCTGGATCATAGTCGTAGCGCCACTGCCTGCCTTGGGGGTTGGTGACGGTAGTGAGGCGCAGTTCGGTGTCGTAGGTGAAGGTGTAGTGCGTGCCGTCGGGGTCGGTGCGGGTGGCGGGGAGGTCGAAGTGGGTGCTCGTGTGGCGGGTGGTGCCTCCGGTCTGGTCGGTGTGGGTGACCAGGCTTCACGATCGCGATGACGGTGACCCGGTGCGCGGTCGGCTGGACCCCGCGGGGGCGCAGGCCTGGGGGAGGGCGCGTGCCCCCGGTTCAGGCGTCCGAGCCGTGGCGGCCCGCGCCCGCCGCGAAGCGGGCCGCGCCGTGCAGACCCTCCGCCAGCACGGCCCGGCCGTGGCGGAGTTCGGCCGCCAGCGCGTCCTCCTCGGAGCGGCCCTGCTGGTCCAGTACGGAGGCCCGGTCGCTGCGCAGGCAGTCCTGCGGGAGTTCGGCGAGACGCGCGGCCAGCTCCTCCGCCGCCGTACGGGCGGTGCCGTGCGGCACGAGGCGGTTGGCCAGCCCCATGGCGTGCGCCTCGGCGGCCGGTACCGGGCGCCCGGTGAGGATGAGGTCCAGCGCCCGGGAGGTGCCGATCAGCCGGGGCAGCCGCACCGTGCCGCCGTCGATCAGCGGGACGCCCCAGCGGCGGCAGAAGACCCCGAACACGGCGTCCTCCTCCGCGACCCGCAGGTCGCACCAGAGCGCCAACTCCAGGCCGCCCGCCACCGCGTGCCCGGCGACGGCGGCGATGACCGGCTTGGTCAGCCGCAGCCGGGTCGGCCCCATCGGGCCGTCGCCGTCCGGTGCGACGCGGTTGCCCCGCTCCGTGCCGACGGCCTTGAGGTCGGCGCCCGCGCAGAACGTGCCGCCCTCGCCCCACAGCACCGCGACCCGCGCCGCGTCGTCCGCCTCGAAGGCGCGGAACGCGTCGGCCAGGGCGCGGGCGGTCGGCCCGTCCACGGCGTTGCGGACCTCGGGCCGGCACAGCACCACCGTGCTGACGGGACCCGCCCGCTCCACCCGTACCGCGCGCGGCCCGGTGCTCATGCGGCGACCGCCTCCTCGCCGCCGGGACGGGCCCGCTCCAGGATCGCGGCCAGGTCCGCCCCGGCCGGCAGCGTCCCGAAGGCGTGCCCCCACTCGCCGCCCAGCCGCGAGGCGCAGAACGCGTCGGCCACGGCCGCCGGGCTGTGCCGCACCAGCAGCGAGCCCTGGAGGACCAGCGCCATCCGCTCGGCCAGCCCGCGCGCCCGCAGCTGCGCCGCCGCGGGGTCGGCCAGCCGGGCCAGCTGGGCCAGCTCCTCGCGCAGGGCGGCCACCGCCGCGTCCAGCCTGCGGTCCGCGCCGGCCGCCCGCTCCACCTCGGCCAGGAAGGCGTCCACCGTGCCGGGGTCCTTGACCAGCGCGCGCAGCACGTCCAGCGCGACGACGTTGCCCGAGCCCTCCCAGATGGAGAGCAGCGGCGCCTCGCGGTAGAGCCGGGGCATGCCGGAGTCCTCGACGTAGCCGTTGCCGCCCAGGCACTCCAGGGTCTCCGCCGTGTGCGCGCTGCCCCGTTTGCACACCCAGTACTTGGCCGCCGCCAGCCCCACCCGGCGCAGCGCCGCCTCGGCCGGGTCCCCGGCCAGCGATCCGTCCAGTGCGGTGGCCAGCCGCAGCGCCAGCACCGTCGCCGCCTCCGACTCCACGGCCAGGTCCGCCAGCACGTGGCGCATCAGCGGCTGTTCGGCCACCGCGGCGCCGAACGCGCGGCGGTGCGCGGTGTGGTGCAGCGCGAGGCGCAGGCCCGCCCGCATGCCGGCGGCCGAGCCCAGTACGCAGTCCAGCCGGGTCAGGTTCACCATCTCCACGATGGTGCGCACCCCCCGCCCCGGCTCGCCCACCCGCCAGGCCAGCGCGTTCTCGTACTCGATCTCGGCGGAGGCGTTGGAGCGGTTGCCCAGCTTGTCCTTCAGGCGCTGGAGGCGCAGCCCGTTGCGGGTGCCGTCGGGCTGGACGCGGGGGAGGAGGAAGCAGGTGGGGCCCTGCTCGGTGCGGGCCAGGGTGAGGAAGAGGTCGCTCATCGGTGCCGAGGTGAACCACTTGTGCCCGGTGATCCGGTACGCCCCGTGGCCGTCGGCCGGGGAGGGCAGCGCCCGCGTGGTGTTGCTCCGTACGTCCGAGCCGCCCTGCTTCTCGGTCATCGACATGCCGGCGATCAGCCCGGACTTGCCCAGCGGCCGGCGCAGCCCGTAGTCGTATTCGCGGGAGGCCAGCAGCGGTTCGTACGCTCGGGCCAGCGCGGGTTCGGCGCGCAGGGGGCCGACCGCCGCGTACGTCATCGAGACGGGACAGCCGTGCCCGGCCTCCGCCTGGGACCAGGCGTAGAACTTCGCGGCCCGCAGCAGGTGCGTGCCCGGGCGCGGCTCGGCCCACGGCGCCGCGTGCAGGCCCTGGCTGATGGCCGCCCGCATGAGCGCGTGCCAGGCGGGGTGGAACTCGACCTCGTCGATCCGGTGGCCGAACCGGTCGTGGGTGTGCAGCCGGGGCGGGTTCTCCTCCGCCTGCCTGGCCTGCTCCTGCACCTCGGCGGACCCGGCCCGCGCGCCCAGCTCCCGCAGTTCCGCCTCGCCCCAGCCCGCGCCGCCGCGCCGCACCGCCTCCAGCAGCGCGGGCTCGTCCGCCGTGCTGAAGGCGGTCAGCGGCGGAGCCTGGTTGAGGACTTCGTGAGTGGCCATACCTCGATGTTACGCCGATTCGATACGTGAGCAGAAGACGTAAGGCCGGAGGGTGGCGGGCCGCGGCGGCGTTAGGATCTGCGCTGAGATGGACGACCACGGAACTCTCACACTGCGGCCCTTGACGGCCCGCTCCATCGTGCTCAGCACGCTCCTGGGCCACCACCCGCCCCGGCTTCCGGTGCGGGCGATGGTGCGCGTCGGCGAGCTGTTCTCGATCGCGGAGGGCACCATCCGCGTGGCGCTCTCCCGCATGGTGGCGGCCGGGGACCTGGAACAGCGCGACGGGACGTACGGCCTCACCGCCCGCCTCCTGGAACGCCAGGCGCGCCAGGACGACAGCCGCTCACCGCGCACCCGGCAGTGGGACGGCGGCTGGGAGATCGCGGTCGTCACCGCCGACCGCCGCCCCGCGGGCGAGCGGGCCGCGCTGCGCCAGGCGATGGCGCGGCTGCGGCTGGCCGAACTGCGCGAGGGCAGCTGGCTGCGGCCCGCCAATCTGGACCGCCCCTACCCGTCCGTCGTGCGGGAGCAGTGCACCCTGCTCAGAGGCACCCCGGACGGCGACCCCGCCGCGCTGGCCGCACGGCTGTGGGACCTCCACGGCTGGGCCGACCGGGCCCGCGCCCTGGAGGCGGAACTGGCCCGGGCCCGCTCGGGCGTCCGTACGGGGGACGCCGCGCTGGCGGGCCAGTTCACCGTCTCGGCGGCGGTGCTGCGCCTCCTGCTGTCCGACCCGGTGCTCCCGGAGCCCCTGCTGCCGCCGGACTGGCCCGGCGCGCGGCTCCGGCGGCGCTACGACGCCTCGGAGCGGGAGCTGCACGAGGTGCTGCGGCAGTACGTCGGCCCCGGGCGCGGCCCGGCGTGAGCGGCCACGGCGGCTGACGCCTGGTGCTGCCCGGTGCCGCCCGTACTGTCAGGCGCCGACACCCTGGCGGTCGACGTACTCGAACACCGAGCCGTCGGGGTGCCGGGCCACCACGTTGCGCCCGGCGGGCGTCGGCTTGGGGCCCGCGATGATCTCGGCGCCCACCGCCCGCAGGTCGGCCAGCGCCTGGTCCACGTCCTGGACGGCCAGCGTGGCGACGATCCGGCGCAGCACGTCCAGATGCTCCTGCGGACCGCTCATCAAGAAGAACGGCCCGACGGCGGCCACCGTGACCGGACCCATCCGGAACCGGGCCGCCTCCGCGTCGGCGAGCTTCTCGTACACCGGAATCGCGGTGTCCAGATCGTCCACACACACCCGCAGCGCGGTCCCCAGAATCTCCATGCCCCGCAGGGTAGTTGCTCCCGGCGGTCCGGGTCAGCGCATCCCGCCCGCCGCCCTCGGGCTCCCGCCGGGACGGGCCGCCGCAGCCAGAAATCCGGCTGCGCTCGCCGCGCTCCCCCAAGAGGGTGGGGCCATGGATTCCGCACTGACCGAGGGCGACCCGGTCACCGTCACCCTGCACAAGCACCAGCGGCCCGAGGTGCGCTACCCGGCGACGGTGCTGGCCGACGACGGCGTACGCGTCGTCCTCAGCGCCCCCTGGGCCGGACCGCCGGTGCGCGACTTCGGGTTCGTACGCTTCGAGAGCGGCGACGTCTTCACCGAGCACTACTGGCGGGACCGCTGGTACGCGGTCAAGGAGGTGCGGGACGCCGCGGGCCGCCTCAAGGGCTGGTACTGCGACATCACGCGCCCCGCCCGCGTCGGACCGGGCACGCTCACCGTCACCGACCTGGAGCTGGACCTGTGGGTCGCCGCCGACGGCCGCGAGGTGCTCCGCCTGGACGAGGACGAGTTCCTGGCCGCCGGGCTGACCGAGACCGACCCGGACGCCGCCGCACGGGCGCGCCGGGCCCTGGACGAGCTGGACGCCCTCGCCCGCACGCCCGGTACGCGCGGCATCCGGGGGCTCACGGCGAGGTGAGGCGGTGGCGGAGCGCTGCCGCCGGTCGCCGTGCCGCCGTCCGCCGCCTCTGCGACAGTGGAGGCCACGTACGCGGACCGCGCGCGGGCCCGGGCGCGGGGACGAAGCGCTGGAGGCAGCCTGTATGCGGCACACCGACACGGCGACCGCCGCCAGCGGCTACTGGCGGCGGCGCGGCCTGCCCACCGGTCCCGCCCAGGTGGTCACCGCCCCCGGCGCACCGCTGCTGCTGCTCGCGCTGCTCGCCGCGGCGGACCGGGCCGCCGCGTCCGGCGACGCCCCCGTGGGCGGCGTGCTCCTGCCGCGCCCCGCCGCGGCCTGGCACGCGCCACAGGCCCGCCTGCTGGGCCGCCCGCTGCACCCCGTGCCGGTGCCCGCCGAGTGCGGCGGCGTACCCGATCCCGTCGCGCTCCGGGAGGCGGCCCGCCGGGCCCGTACGGCCGGGGGGGAACCCCGGCTGCTGCTGCTCTCGATCGCCGACGACCCCACCGGCACCGCCGTCCCGCCCGAACTGCTGCACGAGGTCTGCGAGGCGGCGTCGGACGAGGGCCTGCTCATCGTGAGCGACGAGACCTGGCGGGACACCTCGCACGAGCCGCACCACACCGTCGTCGTCAGCCCGGCCGAGATCCTCGGCTCCGCAGCGGACCAGCCGGTGGTGGTGCTCGCGGGACTGGAGGTGGCTCTGGCCCGGCCCGGCCTGCGCGCGGGCATCGCCCGCTTCCCGGACACCGGGCAGGGCCGGGAACTGGGCGGGCTGGTACGCGAGGTGCTGGCCGCGCTGGACACCGACCTGCGCGGTCCCGACGCCGCCGAGACGGCCGAAGCACTGACCGAACCCGCCTCCGTACGGGACCGGCGCGCCGCCGAGGCGGCCCGGCACGGGGAGCTGGCGACGGCGCTGCACGGCGCCCTCACCGAAGCGGGAGCGCTGTGCCGCCCCCCTCAGATCGGGCGGCACCTGTACGCCGACCTGGAGGAGCTGCGGCCCCGCCTCGCCGCGCGCGGCATCGGCGACGCGGCCGGGCTGGAGGCCGAACTCGTGCGGCACCTGGGGACGGGCGTACGCGGCGGGCACCGCTTCGGCGACGACCCGGAGGCGCTGCGGGTACGGCTGTCGACCGGCCTGCTGGCGAAGGGCGGACCGGCGCGTGACCCGGCGCTCGCCGAGGCGGCGCTGCACGCGCTGCGCACGGTGCTCACGGGTCCGCCCGCAGGCGCCTGACACGCGCCGCGCCACCGGGGCGGCGCGGCGGTTCCCGGTGGGGCGCCACCGTGGGCGTGTGCAGGCGCGGCCGGTCTTCCCGGATCAATGTGATGTGCAAGGCCGCGGCCGCGGCACAGGTGTCGATCTGTTCTGTGCGCAGTGCACTCGGCTCGGCATGTGAGTGGCTTCCTCGCGCGCCGCCGAAAACCCGGAGGCCGAACCGTTTGCGCATCAACGCCAGATGCCGTCGACAACCTCTTCGAAGGCCAGATTCCACTGTGATTCCTCGTCGGAAAAGGGAAGTGGATCGAACTCTGTGATCTCATCGCGCAGGGCGTCTACACGTTCCTCGACTGCATCGTCGTCCTTCTCGAGCTGCTTGCGCAGCGCCTCGAACCTGGTCAGCGCGTATACCAGGGATTCCACGTCCCGGTGGAGCGGGCGGTAGTTCAGTTCCTGTTCGCCGTCGGCGAGGGCGTATACGGTCCCCTTGTCCGGGTCGAGTGTGAGCGTGGTGTCGGCGAAGAGGCCGAGCACGAGCCAGTGCCGGCAGGAGTCGGGTACGGTGCCCCGGCTCGCGTACCAGCTGACGAGGTCGATGGGGTCGTCCGTGCGCAGGCTCGCCTTCGACATGAACCAATCGGTGTCGGGGAGGCCGATGGTGCTCAGGAGGAGCGCTGTGCGGTCGTCGAGCCGGTTGTGCCGTGCGCTGTGGCGGGGGAAGTGGATGACGCCCGTCAGGCCGAATGCCGAGCGCACGTCATCGGCGGTGATGGCGAAATGCATGCTGGAGCCTTTGCGTTTCCTGGTTCCGGCGTTCGTGGTCGGACTCGCTGCTTGGTGAACGGTCCTGGCTTCCTTGAGGTGGCCGGGGCCGGGCAGTACGCGCGGCGCCTGGAGAGGCGACGGGCACGTTCGTGCGGTCCGTGCCGTCGGCCGGGGCGCCTCACCCCGTCGCGTCGCCGCGACGGCGCCATGGGCGCCGGATGCGCCGCACGCGGCGGATCAGCGCGGGCAGCGCGCTCAGCAGCAGCGTCAGCCCGATCGCCGCCGCCACGCCCTGCCACGGCTCGGGGAAGAGCGAGCCGCCCGCGACGCCGATCAGCTGGTAGGTCGCCGCCCAGGCCAGGCACGCGGGGCCGTCGCCCCGTACGAAGTCCCGCATGCGCATCCGGGACATCAGGCAGGCCAGCATCACCGGAATCCGGCCGGCGGGCACCAGCCGGGAGATGACCAGGACCGTCACCCCGTGCCGGTCGAGCTTCTCGCGCGCCTGCTCCAGCCGTTCCGGCGCCGCCCGTTCGCGCAGCGCTTCCAGCCAGCGCGAGCCGTTGCGGGAGCGCATCCCGCGCTGCCCCAGCCAGTACAAGCCCAGGTCGCCGAGGAAGGCGGCGACCGAGGCGACCGCGAACACCACCAGTAGGGAGAACGCGGGCACGCTCTGGTGGAGGGCGACCACCGCCGCCCCGCTGACCAGCGCGCCCGTGGGCACCACCGGGACCAGCGAGCCGAAGACGACCAGCAGGAAGAGCGACGGGTAGCCGATGGCCTGCTGGGTGGACTCGGGGGGCACGGCCCGTGCGGCGGCGAGCACCTCGTCCCTGATGAGGCCGATCATCCGGACGGCTCCGGGCGTGCGGGCGGCGCCTCGACCCGGGCGGTCTCACCGTGCCGCAGCCGGTGCACCACGGCGTGGGGTGCGCGCAGCGCCGCCAGCCGTACGAACTCGTCGCCGGGGGAGTGGAACTCGTGCGGCCGGACCGCGTCCATCCCGATCGGCCAGTACGTCCCGTAGTGGACGGGCACCGCGCTGTGCGCACCGAGCCGCAGCAGCGCCTCGGCGGCGCGCCCCGGGTCCAGGTGCCCCTCGCCCAGATACGGGCCCCAGCCGCCGACCGGCAGCAGCGCGAGGTCCACCGGGCCGATCGCGCCGGCCATGTCGTCGAAGAGGCCGGTGTCCCCGGCGAAGTAGGTGCGCGCCTCGCCCGCCAGCACGAAGCCGAGCGCGGGTGCGCGATGCGCACCGTAGGGCAGCCGCCGTCCGTCGTGCGCGGCGTGGACGGCCCGTATCCGCACGGCGCCGACCCGCACCTCGTCCCCCGGCACGACCTCGGTCACCTCCAGGGACGCGGCCAGCCGCCGCAGCCCCGGCACCGCGCGGATCGCGCCGCGCGGCACCAGGACCCGGGTCCCGGCCGCGAGCCGGGCCAGGGAGCGCAGGTGCAGATGGTCGGCGTGCAGATGGGAGACGAGGACGACGTCGGCGAGGGCGGCCGAGGCGGGCGGCACCGCGCCGCGCCGCCTGCGCAGGTGGGCCATGCGCCGTACCAGCAGCGGATCAGTGAGCACGGTGACGCCCGAATCCCGCACAGTGGCGGTGGCATGACCCCACCACGTGACCTCCACCGGCACGGCCGCTCCTCTCCGTCGCGGACCCGGCACCGCCGCCGGCCGCGCGTACGGCCGCCCCGCGCGGAGCAGCTCGCCTCCGAGCGTAAGGGCTGCCCCGCGGGTGCCACCCGG
Organism: Streptomyces sp. CNH287; assembly: GCF_000424825.1. Lineage (NCBI taxonomy): Bacteria > Bacillati > Actinomycetota > Actinomycetes > Kitasatosporales > Streptomycetaceae > Streptomyces > Streptomyces sp. CNH287. The sequence goes on from NZ_AUKQ01000004.1 coordinate 146,509, forward strand.
TGCCCTGCGGCGCGGTGCCCGACAGCGGCCCGCGCGTGCGCCGTCCCCGCCGTCCCTGCCCGTGCCGCCCGCACCCGCACCCGGGCCCGCGCGCCGCAAAAGATCGTCCGTCCCGCCGCCCGCTGTGTGAAAGTGGAGGATGTCCCGTGCGGCTCTCGCGGCGCGCGGGGCCCGGGAACCTGCGGCGGCACCGCGGAGAGGACGAGGAGACCCGAGCGTGCGAGTGCGGATGCCCCCCTGGAGAGCCGTGGGCAGCACCCTGCTGCGGGTGCTCGCGGTATGGGCGGTCAGCACCCTCACCATGCTGCTGCTCGCGGGCGGCCTGCCCGACTTCCGGCTCACGGTCGACGGCGGCGACAGCGCGACCCGGATCGCCGTCACCGGCGCCATCGGCGCGGGCGCGTTCGGCGTCCTGAGCGCCCTGGTCTGGCCCCTGCTGGTACGCGCGCTGCTGCTGGTGCCCGCGCTCGTGCTCGGGCTGCTGGTCTTCTTCCTCAACGGCTCACTCCTGTGGATCGCGCTCCGCCTGGTGCCCGTGCGCGGCGACGTCAATCCGGAGACGGCCGTCGTGGTCGCGGCGGTGATGTCGGCCGCCTCGTCGGCCACGAGCACGTTCCTGGCCGTACGGGACGACGGCGCCTACCGCCGCAGGCTTGCCCGGCTCGCCGACCGGCGCCGCCGCCGCGCCGGAGCGGGCCCGCCCGAGGACACCCCGGGCACCGTCTTCCTCCAGCTGGACGGCGTGGGCTACGCGGTGCTGCGCGAGGCGACCGAGGGCGCCGTCCCGCTGATGCCCACCCTCGCCCGGCTCCGCGCCGACACCCACCGGCTCACCCGCTGGCGCACCGACTGGTCCAGCCAGACCGGCGCCAGCCAGCTGGGCATCCTGCACGGCAGCAACGAGGACGTGCCCGCCTTCCGCTGGTACGAGAAGGAGACCGGCGAGGTGCTGGTCAGCAACCGGCCCAGCGGCGCCGTCGAACTCCAGCGGCGTGCTGTCGCCCGCACCGGCGAGTACGGGCTGCTGGAGCGGGACGGCGCCAGCCGGGGCAACCTCTTCAGCGGCGGCGCGCGCCAGCTCGCGCTGGTGCTGTCCGTCGCCGCCCGGCGCGGCCGGTACACGCGTTCGCGCGCGGGCTATTTCGCGTACTTCGCGGACCCGGCGAACGCCACCCGCACCGCTGTCTCCTTCGTGGGCGAGATCTTCCGCGAGCTGACCCAGTCCGTCCGGGCGCGGCTGCGCGGGGAGCACCCGCGGGTGCGGCGCGGCGGCCTGTACCCGCTGGTCCGCGCGTTCGCCACCGTGGTGCAGCGGGACGTGGTGGTCGCCGCCGTGATCGGCGACATCTTCGGCGGGCGCACCGCCGTCTACGCCGACCTGGTGGCCTACGACGAGGTGGCGCACCACTCCGGGCCGCGCGGCCGGGACACCCGGCAGGTGCTGCGCAGCCTCGACCGGGCGGTGCGGCTGATCGTCAAGGCGGCCGACCACGCGCCGCGCCCGTACCGCATCGTGCTGCTCTCCGACCACGGGCAGAGCTTCGGGCAGACCTTCGCGGGCGCCTACGGGCTGACGCTGGAGGACCTGGTGCGGGCGGGCTGCGGGCTGCCGGTCTCGCGGGCGGCGGAGCGTACGCCCAGCGGGGCGGAGGCGCGGGCTGCGGCACGGGTGGCGCTGCACCGCCCCGAGGGGGCGGGCCGCCGGGGGGCGGCGGCACAGAAGCCGCCGCGCGGTGCGGGGCCGATCGTGCTGGCTTCGGGGAACCTGGGGCTGGTGTCCTTCCCGGACGTGCCGGGGCGCATGTCGCGCGAGGCGATCGAGGCGCGGCACCCGGCGCTGCTGCGGGCCCTGGCGGATCATCCGGGCATCGGCTTCCTGCTGGTGCACAGCGAGCGGCACGGGCCGGTCGCGATCGGGGCCGACGCGTGCGAGCACCGGCTCGCGACCGGGGAGACCGTCGGCGGGCGGGACCCGCTGGCCGTCTTCGGGCCCGGGGCCGCCGCCGCGGTGCGGCGTACTTCGGGCTTCCCGCACGCCGCCGACATCATGGTGAACTCCCGTGTCGATCCGGAGACCGGTGAGGTGCACGCCTTCGAGGAGCAGGTCGGCTCGCACGGCGGGCTCGGCGGTGAGCAGAGCGAGCCCTTCCTGCTGTCGCCGCTGCGGCTGTCACCGCCGGTGGCCGACGGCGGTGAACTGGTGGGTGCCGAGCAGGTGCACCAGGTGCTGCGCCGCTGGCTCCGGGAGGGACGCGCCGCCGGTGTCCGCCGGGCCGACGGGCGGCGCAGGCGCGTGGCGCGGGACGGGGCCGGGTCTCAGGAGGAGTCCGGGCCGCGGGACGAGCCGGTGGACGGGCCGCGGGACGAGCCGGGAGGCCGGGACGAGCCGGTGCACAGCGAGCGGGTGGGCTGAGGCGGGGGCGGCGCCCCCCGCGCCGCCCCGCACCACCCCTCCCGCCCCGGGGCGGTCAGACCGCCGCGCCGCTCTCGCGGATGGGCGCGCCCACCTCGTCCAGGTGGCGCAGCGCCTCACGCCAGGACTCGATCAGCCCCGTCTCGTGGTACGGCACGCCGATCTCGGCGCAGTAGTCGCGCACGATCACCTGCGCGCGGCCGAGGTGCGGGCTGGGCATGTTCGGGAAGAGGTGGTGCTCGATCTGGTAGTTGAGGCCGCCCATGGCGTTGTCGACCAGCCAGCCGCCGCGCACGTTGCGCGAGGTGAGCACCTGCTTGCGCAGGAAATCGGGGCGGTCGTTGCCCTTGAGCATCGGCATGCCCTTGTGGTTGGGCGCGAAGATCGAGCCGAGGTAGACGCCGAACACCGCCTGGTGGAGGAAGAGGAAGGCGAAGGCCATGCCCACCGGCAGGACGAGGAAGAGCGCGGCCAGGTAGCCGCCCAGGTGCGCGAAGAGCAGCGCGCCCTCCAGCAGCCGCTTCTTCATGTGCGGGGCGCGCAGCGCGCGCACGCTGGCGACGTGGAGGTTGAAGCCCTCCAGGGTCAGCAGCGGGAAGAAGAGCTTGGCCTGGTGGCGGCCCATGAAGCGCGGCAGTCCCTTGGAGGCGCGTGCCTGGTCCTGCGACCAGACCAGGATGTCGGGGGCGACGTCCGGGTCCAGCTCCTCGTGGTTCGGGTTGGCGTGGTGGCGCGTGTGCTTGTTCATCCACCAGCCGTACGACATCCCGATGCCGACGTTGCCGACGACCAGGCCGCCGATCTCGCTGGGCCGCCGCTTGCTGAAGACCTGCCGGTGCGCGAGGTCGTGCGCGACCAGCGCACCCTGGCCGAAGACCAGGCCCAGGAGCACCGCCACGCCCAGCTGCCACCAGCTGTCGCCCAGAACGAAGAACGCGGTCCAGGTCGCGACGAAGGCCAGCCCGATCAGGCTGAACCGGAGGGTGTAGTAACCGGGGCGCCGCCGCAGCAGCCCGGCCTCGGTGATCCGCCGGGAGAGCCGGGCGAAGTCGCTGCCCTGCCCGTCGCGTGCCGCGCCGGACCGCGCGGCGGGGAGCGACGGATCGAGCGGTGCCTCAATGCTTGTCGTCATGTACTCAGAGTCGCCCGCAGGGCGCGCCGGGCGACAGCCGCGCAGCACGCCTCTTACCCGGGGGGTGTACTCCCGGGCGAGAGGGGGTGCTGGCTACACCCCGGGGCATCCCTGAAGGGATCGCGGTGGCCGCGCGCCTCGCCGCGGGGCCTGCCTCACGTCCTGCTCCGGAGACGTCAACTCCGTCGCACCCGGAGCTATTCCGTGGTGAGGGAACCTTTTTCCGGGCGGCCCTCCGGAGCCCGCTCACTCCGCCCCGGCGGCGACGTTGAACAGGCCGCCGTCCGGGTCCCGCAGCCCGGCGTGGCGTACGCCCAGGTGGTGCGACGCCTCCTCGGTGACCGTGCCGCCCGCCTTGACGGCGGTGGCCACCGCCTCGTCCACGTCGGGCACGGTGAAGGACACGTGCCAGCGCGGCCGGATCTTCGGGTCGGGGGCCGACTCGACGCCGCCGCCGCGCAGCGCCGCCACCTGGTGGTTTCCCACCCGTACGACCACCGCGCCCTGCTCGTAGTCCACCGAGCAGTGGTCCGGCCGGTTCGCCGCCCATTCGAGGACCTCGCCGTAGAAGATCGCGGCGGCGAAGGCGTCGCGGGTACGCAGCTCCAGCTGGGCGGGGGGCGGGCTGTCCGGCGACTGCCAGCCGTGCCGCACCTGGCCCTCCCAGAAGCCGAAGGCGGCCCCGGCCGGGTCGGCGGCCAGCGCGGCGCGGCCGTTGCCGAGCGGCATGGGGCCGATGGCCATGGTGGCGCCGCGCTCCCAGACCCGCGAGGCGACCGGGTCTGCGCTGTCCACGTAGAAGTAGGGCGTCCAGGCCACCGCGACGCCGATGGTGGGGGTCACCGCCGCCACCCCGGCGACGACCGAGCCGTCGGCCACGGCGACGGAGAACTCGGGACCGAGCGCCGCGTCGGGGCGGAAGCTCCAGCCGAGCACCGACCCGTAGAACTCCTGGGCCGCCGCCAGCTCGCGGGTCGCCAGGCTCACCCAGCACGGTGCTCCGTACACCGGGCGTGTTCCGGACACGTGCGCTCGCCTCGTTTCCCTGCTGGTGAACCCGGGACGGCTGCCCGGGCCCGCCCCTCGCTCACTGTGCCACCGGCGCGGGCCGCCCGCAGCCGGAGCGCAGGGCTTCGGCGGCCGGGCCGTGTCCGGCAGATGGCTTCCCGGAGCCGGGAGAAGGCGTTGGGACGAAGCGAGCCACGCGAGCGCTGTGCACCGGACGCCGCCCGCCCCGCGGACGGACGGCGCCCTGTGCCGGCCCCGACGTAGCCGGCGGCTCAAGCCCCGGGCCGCCGCTCGGGCGCGAGCACCCGGGTGAGCGCCCCGCCCCGGGCGAGCAGCTCCGCCCAGGTCCCCGTCTCCGCGATCCGTCCCCGCTCCAGTACCGCGACGCGGTCGGCCCGCCGGATCGTCGCCTGCCGGTGCGCGATCACCACGGTGGCCCGTTCCGCCGCCGAACGGGTGAGCGCGGCGGCCAGCTCCGCGTCGCTCGCGGCGTCCAGCTGTGCCGTGGTCTCGTCGAGCACCAGCACCCGCGGCCGTACCAGCAGCGCACGGGCCAGCGCGACGCGGGCGCGCTGGCCGCCGGACAGGGTGGCGCCGCGTTCACCCACCAGGGTGTCCAGGCCTTCGGGCAGGGTGTCCGCGATGCGGTCCACGCCGCACACCCGGGCCACGGCGGCGACGCGTTCCGCGTCCGCGTCCGGCGCGGCCAGGCGCAGGTTCTCGGCCAGCGTCCCGTGGAAGAGGGGAGCGTCCTGGCCGACCAGGGCGACGGCCGACCGCAGTTCGGCGTCGGCGAGCTCCCGCAGATCGACGGGCTCCGCGCCTGCGGGCAGCAGTTCCACGGCGCCACCGGAGGGGTCCCAGAAGCGGGCCAGCAGATGCGCGCACGTCGACTTGCCCGCGCCCGACGCCCCGACCAGCGCGACCGTCTCACCTGGGGCCACGGTCAGATCCACCCCGTCGAGCACGGTGGCGTACGCCGCCGCACCGGCGGGCGCGGCACCGTAGCCGAAGCGCACGGCCCGCATCCGCACCCCCAGCGGCCCCGGCGGCAGCACCCGCGGCGCGGCGGGAGCCGGTGCGCTCGCGGGCGCCGCCGCCCCCGCGGCCACCCGCGCCGCCGCCTCCCGCAGCCCGGCCGCCCGGCTCGCGGCGGACCCCGCCTCGGCCACCGGGGCCAGCACGCCCAGCGCCAGCGCCATCGCCGCCGGTGCCCACGCGCCGTCCAGCTCCCCGGCGGCCACGGACCGTCCGGCCAGCGCGACGACGCCGAGCACGGACGCGACGACCAGCAGATCCCGTACGGCCGCGCCCGCCGCCTCCCGCGAGACCTCGGCGCGCTGCGCGTCACCCAGCGCGCGCCCCCGCGCGGCCAGCAGCTTCCGGCGCCTGCCCAGCGCACCGAACGCGAGCAGCTCCCGCAGCCCGTCCACCGTCTCCACGGTCTCCGCCGACAGGGCTGCCGCCTCCCGCCTCCCCCGGGCGCCCCGGGCCGCCCGGCCCGGCCCCTCCAGCAGCGGGACGAGCACCAGCAGCGCGGCGGCGGGCACCACGACGGCCAGCAGCACCGGCTGCGTGACAGCCAGGACGACGGTGCCCGCGCCGAGCACCGTGCCGGAGGCGAGGAACTGGGCGAGGGTGTGCGCGTAGAAGAACTCCAGCGCCTCCACGTCGCCCATCGCGGTCGCGGCGAGATCGCCGCTGCGCCGCCCCGCGACCCGGGCCGGGGCGCTGCGTGCCAGCCCGTCGAAGACCCGCACCCGCAGCGTCGCCAGCACTCCGTACGCCAGGTCGTGCGACAGGTCCATCTGCCGCCAGGTGGACAGCGCGCGGAGCAGTACCAGCCCGGCCAGCAGCGTGACCGTCCAGGGGCCGGGGGTCTGGCGCGCGGCCACGGCGGCGCCGACCGTGTGCGCGGCCAGGGTGGCCAGCAGGACCAGGGCGGCCTGGTCGACGAGGACCGCCGCGCAGGTGCGTGCCACCTCGGCGCGCCGCGCGGCCAGCGCGGGCAGCAGGGCGCGCAGTGATCCGGCGGGCGGGGCGGGGGCGTTCATGCGCGCGGCCCCCGCTCCTCGGCCGCTCCCGCCGCGAGGGCCGCTCCCGCCGCGAGGGCCGCTCCCGCCGCGACCAGCGCGGCGTAGGTGCCGCCGCCTCGCAGCAGCTCCTCGTGGGTGCCGACGGCCTCCACCCGGCCGGCGTCCAGGACGACGATCCGGTCGGCGTGCCGTACGGCGTCCAGCCGGTGCGCGACCACCAGGCAGGTGCGGCCGTGCGCCGCGTCCAGGAGTTCCCGGGTGATACGGGCCTCGCGCCGCTCGTCGACGGCGCTGGTCGCCTCGTCCAGGACGAGCACCGGCGCGTCGCACAGCAGGGCGCGGGCCAGCGCGAGCCGCTGCCGCTGGCCGCCGGAGAGGGTGGCGCCGCGCTCGCCCAGCACGGTGGCGTACCCGCCGGGCAGCGCGGTGATCTCGTCGTGGACACCGGCGGCGCGTGCGGCGCGCACCAGTTCGGCGTCGGTGGCCTCCGGCCGTGCCAGCCGCAGGTTCTCCGCGACGGTCGCGTGGAAGAGGTAGACCTCCTGGGAGACCGGCGCGATGCCCGCCCGCAACGCGTCGAGCGTGTACGCGGCGACCTCCTCGCCGGCCACCGTCACCCGGCCCCGCCGGGGGTCGCACCGGCGCGTGAGCAGGGCCAGCAGCGTGGACTTGCCCGCCCCGGAGGGACCCACGAGGGCGGTCGTACGCCCGGCCTCGGCGGTGAAGCTGACGCCGTCCAGGGCCGGCCGCCCCCCGGGGTCCCCTCCCGGGCCTCCCTCGCCGTAGCTGAAGGACACGTCCTCGAAGCGGATCGCGGGCGCGGGCCGCGGCAGGGCGGTGCGCCGCCCGGTGTCCCGTACGGCGGGCTCGGCGCGCAGCAAGGTGGCGATGCCGTCGGCGGCGGACACCCCGAGGTAGCCCGCGTGCCACTCCCGGGCCAGGTCGCGGACGGGCCGGAAGCACTCGGAGGCGAGCAGCAGCACGAGATACGTCCCGGTGGCCTCCGTACGCCCGGAGGCGGCGGAGGCGCAGGCCACCAGCGCCGCCGCGACCGTGCCGCCCTGAACGGCCAGGTCGGTGAGCCCGGTGTCGACGAGCGAGACCCGCAGTTTGGCCACCGTGGCCCGGTGCAGCGCCGCCGACCGGTCCTCCAGCCTGCCGCGCACCCGGGGGACGGCCCCGGCGGCGCGCAGCGCGGGCATGCCCTGGAGCGCTTCCAGGTAGTCCGCGCCCAGCGCCTCGTAGCCGTCCCAGTGCGCGCGGCCCCGGCGCGCCAGCAGCCGGTCCCAGCCGCGCGGTGCGAGCAGCGCGAGCAGCAGCGCGGGCACCAGCACCGGCAGGGCGTACGGCTCGGTCAGCGCGACCGCCACCAGCAGCGGCACCGGCAGCGCGCAGGTGAGCACCCACTGCGGCAGATAGCGCGACACATAGGCGTCCACGCCCTCCACCCCGTCCACCAGCGTGGTGCGTACGGCTCCGGCGCGGGCCGCCGTGTGGTGCGCGTCGCCGAGCCGTCCGAGCTGCGCGACCAGCTGGTCCCGCAGCTGTACCCGCACCAGGGCGCCCGCCCGCTGCGCCGCACGGCGCTGCCACCAGCTGAGCTGGGCGCGCAGCAGCACCACGGCGAGGACGCCGCACAGGAGCGGCGGCAGTTCACCGGACGCGCCGCGCGCGACGGCGGACAGCGCCAGCGCCAGCAGCGCTGCCTGCGCCAGCCAGGTGGCGGCCACGCCGGCCAGCAGCGCGGTGGCGGCAGCCAGCGGGCGGCGTACGCCGCGCGCGGCCCGCAGCAGTTCCGGATGGAGCATCACCCCGCTTCCTCCGCCCGCGCGTCCGGCGCCGTTCGCGCGCGGGGGAGGGGATGGTCGGGGAAGCACAGCGGCCAGCCGCCCTCCGGGTCGCGTCCCACCCGGCCGACCACGTCCAGCGCGTCGGCCAGCAGGCGCGGTGTGACCACCTCGTGCGGGGTGCCGTCCGCCACCACCCGACCGTCGCGCAGTGCGATCAGCCGCTCGGCGAACCGGGCCGCGTGCGCGAGGTCGTGCAGGACCATCACCACGGTCAGGCCCCGTTCGTCGCGCAGCCGCACGACCGTCTGGAGCACGTCCAGCTGATGCCGCAGGTCCAGGTAGGTGGTCGGCTCGTCCAGCAGCAGCACCCGGGTGTCCTGGGCGAGCGCCATCGCCAGCCGTACGCGCTGCCGCTCCCCGCCGGAGAGCGCGTCGACGGGGCGGTCCGCCCAGTCCTGGACGCCGACGTCGCGCAGCGCCCGGCGGCTGGCCGCGTCGTCCCCCTCGCGCAGCATGCCCAGCGGCCCGCGCGCCGCGTACCGCCCCTGGCGCACCAGCTGGCGGACGGTCATGCCCGGTACCTGGGGCGCCGACTGGTGCAGCAGCGCGACGTGGCGGGCCGCCTCGCGGCGGCTCAGCGCCGCCACGTCCCGCTCGCCGACCCGTACCCGCCCGCTTACGGGCTGCAGAAGTCCGGCGAACAGGCGCAGCAGCGTCGACTTGCCGCAGCCGTTGAGGCCGATCATTGCCGTCAGCTGACCGGGCGCGATCCGCAGGTCCACCCCGCGCAGCACGGGGCGTCCCGGGTAGCCGAAGGAGAGGTCCTCCGCCGTGATCCCCAGGGCTCCGGACGCGGGTCCGGCATCGGATTCGGTCATGTCGCCTCTCTCGTCCCGTGGTTCCGCGCGCCCGGCCGGGCCGCGCGGCTGTGTCCCCGCGTGTCGCGCGGGTCCTGCGCCTGGTGCCTCAGTACGGCTCACCGGGCCGCCGCCGTACCACCACGAGCAGCAGCACCGCTCCGGCGCAGGTGGTCAGCGCGCCGACCGGCAGGGTCAGCCGCTCGGCGTCCAGCAGCCCGGAAAGAAGGCGGGAGAGCAGCTGCGCGGCGGCGTCCGCGCCGCACACCACGACCGCCCCCGCCAGCGCGGCCCCCGGCAGCGCGACCCGCAGATCGGCGCCGAACAGGGCGAGCGCCAGATGCGGCACCAGCAGCCCCACGAACCCCAGCGCCCCGACGGCCGCCACCGCGCCCGCCGTCAGCGCGACGGAGCACACCAGCGCGGCGCCCCGTGCGGGGCCCGGGGCCAGTCCGGCCGCGCTCGCCTGCTCGTCGCCGCAGCGCAGCAGCGTGAGCGGTCCGGCCAGCAGCAGGACCGGTCCCGTCCACAGGAGCAGCCAGGGCCACAGGAAGTGCCAGTGCTCCCAGACGCGGCCCTCGGTGGTGCCGATCAGCCACTGCACCACGCTGCCCAGTTGGCCGGGCGCGGCCATCAGCACCACGGCGGTCAGCCCGCCCAGCACGGCCGAGACGAGCACGCCGTAGACGGCGGTGGTGGCCGCGTCGCCGCGCGTCCTGCCCGCGAGCAGCCACAGCAGGCCCGCACCGGCGAAGCCGCCGAGGCCGGCGGCCGCGGTGACCGCTGCCGGGGACTCCCAGCCCGCCAGGCCGAGCCCGCTCGCGGACACCGCGCCGAGCACCGCACCGGGTGTGACGCCGGTGACCTCCGGCCCGGCCAGCGGATTGCGCAGCGCGAACTGGAGGACCAGTCCGGCCATGCCGAGCGCGGCGCCCGCGCCGAGCGCCACCAGCAGCCGGGGGAGCCGCAGCCGGAGCACCAGATGGCGCTCCACGCTTCCGCCGCTGCCGGTGAGGACGTCCCACACGCCGGAGGGGGAGAGCGCCGGTCCGGCCAGCAGGTCGGCGGCGGCGCAGAGGAGGGCGAGCAGTGCGAGGAGGACGAGCCGGGTGCCCGCGCGCGTCCTCATGACCGCACCGCCCGCGCTGCCCGTACCGCTCGTACCGTCCGCGCTGCCCTGCCGGTCTCCCGCCGGGTGCGCAGCAGCACCACGCCCGCGGGCACCCCCAGCAGCGCCGTCCACGCGCCGACGGGTGTCTCCACCGGCGCCAGTGCCAGCCGGGCGGGCAGGTCGGCGGCGGCGACGACGAGCGCGCCCCAGCCCGCCGCCCACGGCAGCCGGCGTACCGCGTCCCCGTACGGCAGCAGCCGGCGGGCCAGCTGGGGCGCGAGGAAGCCGACCCAGGCCACCGGGCCGCAGACCGCGACGACCGGGGCGATCAGCACGACGGCCACGGCCAGCGCGGCGAACCGCGCGCGGTGTACCCGTACGCCCAGCGCCCGCGCGTCGTCGTCGCCGAGCCGAAGTACGGCCAGCACCGGGGCGCAGAGCACCAGCGCGGGCAGCGCGACGAGCAGCCACGGCCACAGCCCGGCCACCTCGTCCCAGGTCCGCGCGGAGAGCGAGCCGAGCAGGTAGCGGTAGATGAGCTGGAGGTCGAGCTGGTCGGCCATCACCATCAGGACGAGCAGCGCCGCTTGCAGCGCCGCGGCGACCGCCGCCCCGGTCAGCAGCACGGCGGACGGGCCGCGGCCGAATCCGGCGGCCATCAGCGTCAGTGCGCCGCCCAGCGCGGCACCGCCGAGCGCGAGCAGCGGCTGCGCCACGGCGGGCACCGACAGGGCGAGCACGAGTGGCGCGGCCACCCCGAGCGCGGCTCCGGAGGAGACGCCGAGCATCTCGGGCACCGCCAGCGGATTGCGCAGCGCCTCCTGGAGCACGAGCCCTGCCGCGCCGAGACAGGCACCGGCCAGCAGGGCGAGCGTGAGCCGGGGCAGGCGCAGTTCGGTGACGACGACGGCGGCCAGGTCCGGGTCCTCGGCCAGCAGGGCGGCGGGCAGTTCGGTGAGCGGGACGACGGGCGTGCCCAGGCTCAGGGTGCACAGCACGGTGGCGATCAGCGGCACGGTCAGGAGCAGCAGCCGGCGGACCGCGGGGCGGCGGGGCCGGGCGCCGGGCGCGGTGGCGCCCGGGCGGTCGTGGGGGAGGCTCACCGCAGTGCGGCGGTGGCCTGGTCGAGGACGATGCCGAGGGAGCGGGTGCCCCGGCCCTTGGCCCACACCTCGGCGTCGACCTCGTGCACGTCGCCGTTCCGTACGGCCGGAATCCGGCTCCACAAGGGGTTCTCGGCGAGCTTCTCCGAAAGCTTTCCCTTCTGGTCGCCGAAGCTGAGGGATTCCACGAAGAGCACGTCGACCTCGCGGGCGAGGATCTCCTCCATGCTGTAACTGCCGCTGACGCCGCGGGACTTCCACGGGTAGTCGGATATCCGGGGGAAGAGCCCGGCGGCCACGTCGGCGCCGGGTGCGGCCACGCCGAAGTTCTCGTCGCTGCCGAAGATGATGAGCGAGGTCTTGTCGCTCTTCGCCCGCTCGGCCGCCGCGAGTTTCGTGCGGAAGCGCTTCTCCGCCGCGAGTGCTTTGCCGGTGCGTCCGGTCAGGGCTCCCAGGTCCCGCAGATATGCCACGCTCTCCTGCCACTTCGTGGGCTGCACGGCCCAGAAGGTGGTGGCGCCCTTGAGAGCGGGGGCGAGTTTGCCGTGCGTGTCGTCGAGCCCGATGACCAGGTCCGGTTTGTGCGAAAGGATCGCCTCGATCTCGGGCGCGACGAACCCCCCGGGAATCACGGGTATGCGTGCGGCCTTCTTCGCGCCCAGGAAGTCCGGGTGGGACAGGAGCGTGTTGTTGGTGGCCGCGGGGGCCATACCCAGCTCGTGCAGGATGTCGTCGCAGAGGCCCACCAGGCAGACGACGCGCTTCGGCTCCTTCCCGGTGGTGACGGTTCTGCCCCGGACGTCGGTGATCTTCCGGGCGGGTTCGAGGGGCTCGACCTCGACGCTCGTACGCGCGTCCGGACCGCCGCTCCCGTCCTTCCCGCCGCTCCCGGCGTCGCCGGAGCCGTCGGCGGAGGTGCCGCAGCCCGCCAGCAGGAGAGTGCCCGCCAGGGCGGCGGTGAGCCGGTACCGGAGGGACCGGGCGGATATGCGTGGCATCGCGAACTCGCAGTTCTTCTCGGGGGAACGGGGCTGGTCCTGACGGTGGAGCCGCCGGGGCGGCGGCACCGCGAGCGATCATACACATGATAATCATTATCAACTAACACCCTCGGGAGCCCTCGGGGACAGGGGTGCCTGTGCCGTCCGCCCGGAGCCGGGTCCCCGACCCTGCGCCGACCACCCGGATACGCCCGGCGGGGTGTTCCGCGAGTGCTGCGCCGCACCGCGGGTTACGGTGAAGACACGCGGAAATCCATCACCCCATCGCCGTTCACCGGCAGGGAAAGGTGAGCGCAGTGTTCGAGGTGGAAGACATTCGAGAGTGGATCGGCCACGACGTCGTCGACGCGGCCCGCCGGAAAATCGGCGCACTGGAGTCGATCTACGTGGACACCGGAAATGACCAGCCCTTGTTCGCCACGGTGACGGTGGGTGTACCGACACGCCGCCGCCTGGTCTTCGTCCCGCTGCCCGGATCGACGGTGGGCCCCGGATATCTCCGAGTCCCGCACGACCGGAAAACCGTGAAGGACGCCCCGGCCATCGACTCCGACGGTGAATTGCTGGCGGAGGCCGAAGAGTCCGTATTCGCGCACTACGACCTGCCCTACGAGAACCGGGCAGGGGGCGAGCGGCGGCTCGCCCGCCGCTGACCCCCTCTTCCTCTTCCCCGGCCGCTTTCGTATCCCGACGGAGTGAGTTCCGATGGTGCTCGTTCTTCTGCTGCTCTTCGCGGCGATCGTGCTGGGTCTCGTCGGACTGCTCGCCGAAGGCCTGATGTGGCTGCTGGTGCTGGGCGTGCTGGTGCTGATGGCCGATCTGGTGCTGCTGGGTCTCCTGCTTGGCCGGGGCCCGGGCCGAGGCCGCGGCAGGCGTGGACGCCGCTGAGGACCCCTGCCGGGGCGGGGCGGTGGCTCGGTCGGCAGGGGGCGTACGTGGGCGGCTCCGGCAGCGCACGCGTGGGGTGCGAGCCCGCCACCCCTCCGGGAGAGACGCGTGCGCCCGCGGTCTCCGGCGGCCCTCAGCCCATCAGCAGGTGGAGGTTCTTCGCCGTCTGCGGGTCGGCGGGCAGGAGGGTCTCCACCGCCAGCTCGGAGACGGTCACGTCCATCGGGGTGTTGAACGTCGCGATCGTGGAGAGGAACGACAGCACCCGGCCGTGGTGTTCGATCACCATCGGCAGCGCGAAGAGGCTGCCCGGGTCTTCCTGCCCCGGCGGCTCCGCCGGGGCAGGGTCCGCGCACTCCCCGGCGAACGGCGCGAGCGGATACGCCGCCACCTCCTCGTACAGCGCGCGCAGCGCCGGCGAGCGCACCAGCGCCAGCTGCCGGTCCATCTGCTCCAGCAGATGGCCGCGCCACTGGCGCAGGTTGCGGATGCGTGGGGCGAGGCCCTCCGGGTGGAGGGTGATCCGCATGGCGTTCAGGGGAGGTTCCCGCAGGTGACCGGCGACACCGTCCATCAGCAGGGCGATGCCCCGGTTCGCCGCCAGCACCTGGTAGGTGCCGTCCATCACCAGCGCCGGATACGGCTCGTACGCCGCGATGACCCGCTCCAGACCCTCGCGCACGGCGGACATCGCCGGATCGGTGAGCGAGGTCTCCGCGTAGCGGGGCGCGTAGCCGGCCGAGACCAGCAGCGCGTTCCGCTCCCGTACGGGCACGTCCAGCTGGTCCGCCAGCTTCAGCAGCAGTTCGGGGCCGGGGCGGGCGCGCCCCGTCTCGATGAAGCTGATGTGCCGTGCGGAGGAGTCGGCACGCAGCGCCAGCTCCAACTGGCTGAGCCGGGCCCGCCGCCGCCAGCCGCGCAGCAGTGCGCCCACCGGGCTTTCTTCCTGGCGGTTCGTCATGGTCTCAACCCTATGCCGCCCTCCCGCTGCGTTCTCGCGTGGCAGGGTTGGCGGTAGCGCTCCGCCGGCACGCGTGAGCGCTACCGCCAGTACGCACCGTCGAAGGGAATCCCCGTGGCACCCGAACCGCTTTCCCCGCAGGAGACCGCCGAGGCCCTCGCGGAGCTGCCCGGCTGGCGGGAGGCCGAGGGCAAGCTCGCCCGCGAGTACTCCTTCCCCGGGCACCTGCCCGCCGCGGCGATGGTGATCCACGTCGCCGCGATCCAGGAGGAGCTGGGCCACCACTCGGACCAGGCGCTGAGCTACAACACCCTGGGCATCACGGTGAACACCCACAGCGTCGGCGGCCGGATCACCGAGCTGGACGTCGCACTGGCCCGCCGGATCGAGGAGATCGCGGCGGGCCACGGCGCGGGCTGACCCGGCAGGGTGGGCCTGCCCGTTCAGGACTTCGGCATCAGCACGGTGTCCACGAGGTACACGGTCGCGTTGGCCGTCGGGACATTGCCGCAGACCACGCTGGACGCCTTGTTGACCTTGTACGACTCGCCGGACCCGGCGGTCGTCAGCTCCGTCTTCTGGAGGGTCGGGTACGAGCCGCTCTCCAGGTCCTTGGGAGCCAGCTTCTCGCCCACCACGTGGTAGGTCAGCACCTCGGTGAGCATCGCCTTGTCGTTGAGCAGCGCTTCCAGGTCCTTCGCCGGGACCTTCTCGAAGGCGGCGTTGGTCGGCGCGAACACGGTGATGTTCTCCGCCGTGTTGAGCGTGTCGACCAGGCCCGCCTTCTTGACCGCGCTGACCAGGGTCGACAGCTCCGGGTTCGCCGAGGCGGCGGTGGCCACCGGCTCCTGGGCCATCCCCTCGAAGCTGCCCTTGCCGTCTTTCGGCACGGCGGCGCAGCCGGGGCCGAACGGACCCTTCGCCGCCTGGGCGTCGGTGCCCTCGTCGGCCGACGACTCCTTGGGCTCGGACTTCTTCGACTCGCCGGCGGAGCTGTCGGAGGAGCCGGAGTCGCCGCTGTCGTCCGAGCAGGCGGTGACGGCCAGCGGAAGTACGGCGACAGCGGCGACGGCGACGGCGGTGCGGCGGAATCGGCTGATGTTCATGAGAACTGCTCCTCGAGTTACGTGGACTGCCTGTCAAAGGTGCTGATGAGGCAGGGGTGGGTGATCTGGTACGGGTGGGATCGCGGCTGCTCAGTCGACGTTGACCACCACCGAATGCCGTCCGGTGGCCCCGTTGGGCACCGTCCCGGCCCGGTCCGCCGTCTGGGTGCGGCCGGTGCGGTCGGTCGCGCGGACTTCGAGGGTGTGCGAGCCCGAGGTCGCCGGCCACTGCCACACCCACTGCCGCCAGGTGTCCCTGGAGTCCTCCGCCGCCAGCCGGGCGCGCTGCCAGCTGCCGCCGTCCACCCGCACCTCGACCCGGTCGATGCCCCGGTGCTGCGCCCACGCCACCCCCGCGACCGGGACCGTGCCCGCCTTCGGGGTGGCGAACGGCTTGGGCGTGTCGATGCGCGACTGTGTCTTGACCGGGGCCCGCTGGGACCAGTCCCGCTTGACCCAGTAGGTGTCGTAGTCGTCGAAGGTGCTCAGCTCCAGGTCCTTGAGCCACTTGCAGGCGGAGACGTAGCCGTACAGACCGGGGACGAGCATCCGGACGGGGAAGCCGTGGGTGAACGGCAGCGGCTCGCCGTTCATGCCGACCGCGAGCATCGCGTCGCGCCCGTCGAGCACCGTCTCGACCGGCGTGCCCAGCGTCATACCGTCCACCGAGCGGGCGACGAGCTGGTCGGCGGGCCCGCCCGCGGACGGCGGGCGCACGCCCGCCTCGCGCAGCAGCTCCGCGAGGGGGACGCCCAGCCAGCGGGCGTTGCCCACGTACGGACCGCCTACCTCGTTCGAGACGCAGGTGAGCGTGATGTCCCGCTCGATCAGGTCGCGCTCCAGCAGGTCCTGGTAGCTGAGCGTCAGCTCCCGCGTGACGCCCCGGCCGTGGAGGCGCAGCCGCCAGCTGTCCGCGTTCACCCGGGGGATCACCAGCGCGGTGTCGACCCGGTAGAAGTCCGCGTTGGGCGTGGTGAACGCGGACAGCCCCGGCACGTCGGGACGCGCACCAGCGGGCACCGGGGCGGCCCGCGAGGCGGGCGCGGGCAGCCGGACCGCCTCGCGTGAGGCGACGGCCTGGGCCGCCCCGGCCGCCTGGAGCCGCCGCCCCGCCACCGCCGCACCCGTCGAGACGGCCGCCGCGGCGCCGGCCGTGAGGACGAATCCGCGCCGGTCGAACGAACCGGCCGTGCCGAAGCGCGGCGCGTCCTGGGACAGCCGCTGCCCGGTGCGCGCTGACGAAGCAGCCGGGCCGGCCGCAGCCGCCGGGGTGATGCGGGCCAGCCGCCCCGCGAGCAGGAAGAGCACCCCGGCCCCGGCCACGGCGCCCACCAGCGAGGGCAGCACGTCGGCGGCGCGGGACTCCGGGCGGCTGAGCGCGGCCACCACGCCCACGACCCCGAACAGCAGCACCCCGGCCGAGCCGGTCCGCCGCAGCCGCAGCGCCAGCACGCCCAGGGCCAGGGCGAAGAGGGTGAGCAGGGCCAGGATGCCCAGCTGGAGATAGAGCTTGTCGTCGTTCCCGAAGGTGCGTACCGCGAACTCCTTGACGGGCGTCGGGGTCAGGTCGATGACCGCTCCGCCGACCGCCGTGACCGGACTCGCCTCACGGCGGACCGGCACGGCGGCCAACTCCGCCACCGCCAGCGCCGAGGCTCCGGCGAGCAGCCCGCTGAACGCGCCCAGCGCCACCCGCAGCAGGGCCGCGCCCCGCCTCGGGGCCGCACCGGGCCGCCGCGTCGCTTCCGTGTCATCGCTCACGACGGCCATTCGGCGCCGGGGGCCGCCCGGATTGGTCGCGCACCCGGCCGGGTGAATTTCTCTCCGGCGCGCGGGCTTTTGCGCCGGCGACCAATCCGCGCGCGGTGCGGCGCCGAATGACACGGAGGGAGCTGACCCCTCGTCGTACCGGAGGGAGCACCATGTCCAAGGCACGGCATCGCACGGCCGTGGTGGGGAGCGGAATCGCGGGACTGACCGCCGCCTACATACTGCGCCGCACCCATGAGGTGACGCTGTACGAGGCCGACGACCGCCTCGGCGGCCACGCCCACACCCACGAACTGCCCGTCGCCGGGGGCCGGACGCACCACGTCGACTCGGGCTTCATCGTGCACAACCGGCGCACCTATCCCCACTTCCTGCGCCTCCTGGGCGAGCTGGGCGTGCAGACCCAGGAGACCGAGATGAGCATGTCCGTGCGCTGTGAGGGCTGCGGACTGGAGTACGCGGGGGCACGCGGTGTGCGCGGTCTCCTCGCCCGCCCGCGCAACGCCCTCGACGGCCGCTATCTGCGCATGCTCGGCGAGATCCCCCGCTTCCACCGCAGGGCCCGCGCCCTGCTGGCCGAGGACGGCACCGGTCGGCGGGGGCTCGCGACCCTGGGAGAGTTCCTGGCCGCCGGCCGCTTCTCCGCCTACTTCACGGCCCATTTCGCGATCCCGCTGGTGTCGGCGGTGTGGTCGTGCGCGCCCGGCACCGCGGCGCGCTACCCGGCGCGCTACCTCTTCCGCTTCCTGGACCACCACGGGCTGCTCTCCGTCACCGGCTCGCCCGCCTGGCGCACGGTGAGCGGCGGGTCGCACAGCTACGTGCGGCGCATCGGCAAGCAGCTGGACGCCGTGCGTACGTCGACACCGGTGCGTGCGGTGCGCCGCTTCCCGGACGGTGTCGAACTCGTGACCGAAGACGGCGCGGCGCACCACTACGACTCCGCGGTGCTTGCGGTCCACCCGGACCAGGCGCTGCGGCTGCTCGCCGACCCCACCGAGGCCGAGCGCCGCACCCTGGGCGCCTTCCGCTACTCGCGCAACGAGACCGTGCTGCACTCCGACAGCTCACTGCTGCCGCGCGGCCCGGCCGCATCCGCCTCCTGGAACTACCTGCTGCCCGACTGCGCGGCGGGCGCGGGCCGTGTCCTGATCAGCTACGACATGAACCGGCTCCAGCGGATTCCGGCGGAGGAGGGCGGAGGAGGGCGCTACGTGGTCACGCTCAACGGCGGCGAACGCGTCGAGAGCACCCGAGTGCTGGCCCGCATGGTCTACGAGCACCCCCTCTACACACCCGAGTCGGTGGCCGCCCAGCGCCACCTGCCCGCGCTGAGCGGCCCGGTGACCGCGTACGCCGGGGCGTACCACGGCTGGGGTTTCCACGAGGACGGCTGCCGGTCCGGCGCCGAGGCCGCCGCCGCGCTGGGGGTGACCTGGTGAGCACCGCGAACGGCACGGTTCCCGCGGCTGCGGTGACTCCCGCCCTCTACGAGTGCACGGTGGCGCACACCCGCGTCAGCCCCCTGCGGTACGCGTTCCGGCACCGCACCTTCCTCTGGCTCGTCGATCTCGACCGCCTGCCGAGGCTGCCGCCGCCGCTGCGCCCGTTCGCCCGCTTCGATCCCCGTGACCACTTCGGCGGCACCGCGCGGGACATCCGCACCGGCCTGGACAGGTTCCTCGCCGCCGTCGGCGCGGGGCCCCCGGACGGCCCGGTGCTGATGCTCGCCCACGCCCGGGTGCTGGGGCACGTCTTCAACCCGCTGACGCTCTACTGGTGCCACCGCGCCGACGGCACCCTCCAGTCCGTGGTGGCCGAGGTGCACAACACCTACGGGCAGCGGCACTGCTACCTGCTGGCCACCGACGAGCACGGCACCGCCCGCGTCCCCAAGGCCCTCTACGTCTCCCCCTACTTCCCCGTCGACGGCGCCTACCGGATGCGGCTGCCCGAACCCGGCGAGGGGCTGGACCTGACGGTTCAACTGGAACGGGACGGCCACCGCCCCTTCACCGCGACCGTACGCGGCCACCGCCGCCCGGCCACCGGCGCCGCGCTGCTGCGCGCGCTCCTGCGGCACGGCTGGTCCACCCTCGCCGTCTCGGCCGGCATCCGCGCCCACGGCATCCGGCTCTACCTGCGGGGGCTGCCCGTCGAGCCCCGCACCTCGCACCGATCCCAGGAGGGAATGGAGTGACCGCCGCCACCGAACCGCACGCCGGTCCGCCCGACGCGCCCGACGCCGCACCAGCGGCCGCACCCGGCGAGGGGCCCGACCCGCGCCGCTGGCCGGACGTGGCCGCGCGGCCACGTGCCGCGTGGCCGCGCACCGCCATCGCCGCCCGGCTCGTCCGCCGCGCGCTGGCCCGGCTCCCGCTGCGGGCGGAGCTGCCGGACGGAACGCGGCTGGGCCGGGGCGGCCCGCTGCTGCTCCTGCACGAGCCGGACGCCTTCCACCGCCGGATCGGCGCGGACGGACTGATCGGCTTCGGCGAGTCGTACCTGGCGGGGGAGTGGGAGGCCCCCGACCTGGTCGGGGTGCTGACCGTACTGGCCGAGAACGTCCGCACACTGGTGCCGCCGTCCGCCCAGCGGCTGCGGGCGGTGTGGGCACGACGCCAGCCCGGTCCGCACCGCAACACCCCGGAAGGCTCCCGCGACAACATCCACCGGCACTACGACCTGTCCAACGACCTGTTCGCGCTCTTCCTCGACCCGACCATGTCCTACTCCTCGGCGCTCTTCCAGAGCTTCCCCGCCCAACCCGCGCACCTGGCCGCCGCCCAGCACCGCAAGATCGACCGGATGCTGGACCTGGCCCGGGTCGGGCCCGGCACCCGGCTGCTGGAGATCGGCACCGGTTGGGGCGAACTGGCCGTACGGGCGGCCGGGCGCGGCGCGCATGTCGTGTCGGCCACGCTCTCGCGTGAACAGCTGGCCGCCGCCAGGGAGCGCGTGCACGGCGCCGGGCAGTCCGGCCGGGTGGAACTGCTGCTGCGCGACTACCGGGAGCTGACCGGGCGCTACGACGCGGTGGTGAGCGTGGAGATGATCGAGGCGGTCGGCGCGGAGTTCTGGCCCGACTTCTTCCGCACGCTCGACCGGCGGCTGCGCCCCGGCGGACGCGCCGCGCTCCAGGCGATCACCATGCCGCACGACAGGCTGCTCGCCACCGTCGGCACCCACACCTGGATACAGAAGTACATCTTCCCCGGCGGCATGCTGCCCTCCCTCCGGGCGATGTCCCGGACCGCGGCGGACCACACCTCCCTGCGCCTCGAGCGCTCCGAGGCGTTCGCCCCCCACTACGCGGAGACGCTCCGGCTGTGGCGCGAGGGCTTCACCGCACGGGCACCCGCCGTGCGCGCACTCGGCTTCGACGAGACCTTCCTGCGCATGTGGACCTTCTACCTGGCCTACTCCGAGGCGGGCTTTCGCTCCGGCTACCTCGACGTCCGGCAACTGCTGCTGACCAAGCCGGAGGAGGCGGGATGAACGGCTTCCACTGGGCCGCCTTCGCCGGCGGCCTCGCCGTGACCGCCGCGGTGTCCCTCGCGGTCATGCTGCTGTTCGCGGCACGCGGCTTCGCCAAGGGCACGCACCGCGTCGTCGACGCCGCCTGGGGCACCGCCTTCGCCGCCGTGGCCGCCGCCTCCTACGGGCTCTCGACAGGGCACGGAGACGACGGCCGGCGGCTGCTCCTGCTGGTGCTGACCGTGCTCTGGGGGCTCCGGCTGGCGGCACACATCACCTGGCGCTCCCGGGGCAAGGGCGAGGACCCGCGCTACGCCCGGATGCTCGGCCCCGACCCGCGGCCCCTGCGGGTGCTGGCCAAGGTCTACCTGCTCCAGGCGGCGCTTGTCTGGTTCATCTCCGCACCTGTGCAGGCGGGCATGTACGGCGGCGGCCCGCTGGGCGCGGTGGCCGTCGCCGGAGTGCTGCTGTGGGCGGTCGGCCTGTTCTTCGAGGCCACCGGCGACTTCCAGCTCGCCCGCTTCAAGGACGATCCCGCGCGGCACGGGATCATGGACGAGGGGGTGTGGCGCTACACCCGGCATCCGAACTACTTCGGCGACTTCTGCGTGTGGTGGGGCCTGTTCCTGGTCGCCGCCGGCAGCCGGCCGGTGGCGGCGGTGTCGGTGGCGGCGCCGCTGCTGATGAGCTACCTGCTGATCGGAGGCAGCGGCAAGGCGCTGCTGGAGCGGCACCTCGCCCAGCGGCCCGGCTATGCCGAGTACGCGGCGCGCACCAGCGGGTTCGTACCGCTGCCGCCGCGGAAGGGCCGGGACTGACGCGGACCCGCCCGCCCCGCCCCGCCTCGCCGTGTAACGCGGGGCCGGGCGGGACGGGCGGGGCTCAGGCGTCCGGGAACGCCATCTGGGCCAGCGGCTCGGACGTCGGCCGGGGCGAACCCCCCGCGGGCTCGACCGTGAGGCCCATCCCGGAGGCACCGGCGACCGAGCCGTCCATGAGCACCGTGTCGTCGGCCGCCGAGGCGTCCAGGAGCCCCGCCGGGCGCATCGTGTCCCCGTCGCTGAACCACAGCTGGTAGACCTTCCCGCTCGGCGGGCTGGGCAGGTCAGAGGCGAAGAAGGCCGCCCGGTCCCGTTCGCGGGAGACCACTACCGAGGCCGTGCCGCCGTCCGGCAGCGCACTCGCGGTCACCTTCGCGTCCGGTGCCGCCAGCACCGAGGCCAGCGACCCGGCCCGCGCCTCGGCGCGCTCCGCCTGCTGCCGGGCGTCCTCGGCGGCCTGGTACTGCCACACGGCGACCCCGCCCAGCGCCGCCGCCGCGGCCAGCGCCGCCGCCAGCCCGAAGTGCCGCAGGGCGCGGGCGGACCGGCCCCAGCCACCGCCGGAGCGCTCCGTGCGCGGCAGCCGGGGCGGCTCCTGCCGGACGCTGGCGATCTCCCGCAGCACCGCCTCCCGGAGCCCGGCCGGCGGTGTCGTGGTGACGGCGAGTCCCAGCCGCTCGGCGGTGGCCGTCAGCTCGCGGACCTCCTGGGCACAGGGCGGGCAGACCTCCAGGTGCCGTTCGAACTCGGCCCGCTCCGCGGCGGGCAGCGCGTGCACGCTGTAGGCACCCGTGAGCGTGTGCAGGTCGGGGGCGGTCACGCGCTCACCCCCAGGCAGTCGCGCAGCCGGATCAGACCGTCGCGCAGCCGGGTCTTGACCGTGCCCAGAGGCGTCGCCAGCAGTTCGGCCACCTCCCGGTAGGTGAGTCCGCGGTAGTAGGCAAGGGTCACGGACTGGCGCTGCACCTCGGTCAGCGTGCGCATGCAGCGCCGTACCTGCTCCCGCTCCAGCCTGGCCTCCACCTGCTCGGTGACCTCGTCGAACGCGGGGGTCTGCGACAGCATCGCCGCCCGGTGCTCGCGGTCGGCCGCGGACTGGGCGGAGCGGACCCTGTCCACCGCACGGTGGTGCGCCAGAGTGAGCACCCAGGACATGGCGCTGCCGCGCTCCGGACGGAAGCGCGCCGCGCACCGCCACACCTCCACGAGCACCTCCTGGGTGACCTCCTCGGACTGGGCCGGGTCCCGCAGGACGCTGCGGACCAGGCCCAGTACCGGGCCCGCGACGACGTCGTAGACCGCGGTGAACGCCTCCTGGTCACCGCGGGCCACCTGGCCGAGCAGCTCCCGCAGGTCGGGGCCGGGCTCCTGCGGACCGGCCAGGCGGGCGGACTGCCTCATGGGCGTCCCCCGCCGACGGCCGCCGCACGACGTGCGCGGTACGGCGGGGGGTGGGCGTCGGTAACTCTCATACGTTCCTCCGGGACGGGAGCGGGCGGGCACGCGGCCCGCACACGGGGACAACGGTGGTTCGTCGCCGGAGGCACTGCGGATTGGTCCGGATTCCGCCCTTCGCGCGGGAGCGGGCCACGGGCGGGCTCAGAAGTCGGCGTCGTCCGGGTCCGCGCCCAGCCGGGTGCCGGTGTCCAGGGCCGCGACGGCCGCCAGGTCGGCGGCGTCCAGCTCGAAGCCGAACACGTCGGCGTTCTCCTTGATCCGGGCCGGGGTGACGGACTTGGGGATGACGACGTTGCCCAGCTGGAGGTGCCAGCGCAGGATGACCTGGGCCGCCGTCCGTCCGTGCTTCTCGGCGAGCGCGACGATCGCCGGCTCCCGCAGGATGTCACCGCCCTGGCCGAGCGGGGACCACGCCTCGGTGAGGATGCCGTGGTCCGCGTGGAAGGCGCGCGGCACCGGCTGCTGGAGGCGCGGGTGCAGCTCGATCTGGTTGACCGCCGGGACGGTCCCCGAGTCCTCGATCACTCGGTGCAGATGCTCGGGCTTGAAGTTCGAGACGCCGATCGCCCGGGTGCGGCCCGTCTCGAGCAGCTCGCCGAAGGCGCGCCAGATCGTCACGTAGTCGTCGCGCATCGGCCGCGGCCAGTGGATGAGGTACAGGTCCACCTGGTCGAGCCCGAGGCGGGCGAGCGAGGCGTCCATCTCGCGCAGCACTCCGTCGCGCGTCCAGGTCTCGGACGCGCTGTTCCACAGCTTGGTCGTCACGAACACCTCCTCGCGCGGCAGCCCGGACGCCGCGATGGCCGCGCCGGTGCCCTTCTCGTTGGCGTACACCGCAGCCGTGTCGATGCTGCGGTATCCGGCCTCCAGCGCGAGGCCCACGGCGTGCGCCGCCTCGTCGTCGGGCACCTGCCAGACGCCGAAGCCGAGCTGCGGCATGCTGACGCCGTTGTTGAGCGTGAGGGCGGGGGCATGGCTCACGGGGATCGTTCCTCACCTGCTGATCGGGGATGGTGCTCTCTCCAGGGCCCGAACGAACACGGCGGGCGATTGATTCCGGCCGGGCGTCCCGCCGGGCGTACGGCCGGCCGGCCCGCATCGCGAGGCGCGGCGCGGGCTCAGGCGTGGTAGAGCGCCTGGATCTCCACGCCGTACGCCTGCTCGATGGCCTTCCGCTTCAGCTTGAGGGACGGCGTCAGCAGCCCGTGCTCCTCGGTGAACGGCGCGGCCAGTATCCGGAAGGTGCGGATGGACTCGGCCTGGGAGACCTGGGTGTTCGCCGACACCACGGCACGCCGGATCTCGGTCTCCAGATCCGGGTCCCGCACCAGGTCGGCGGCGCCCATCCCCGGCTTCCCCCGCGTCCCCAGCCAGTGCCGCACAGCCTCCGGGTCCAGGGTCACCAGCGCCGAGACGTACGGCCGGTCGTTGCCCACCACGAGGCACTGCGCCACCAGCGCGTGCGCCCGTACCCGCTCCTCCAGCGCGGCGGGCGAGAGCGTCTTGCCGCTGGAGGTCACCAGCACCTCCTTCTTGCGGCCGGTGATCGTCAGATAGCCGTCCTCGTCCAGGGCACCGAGGTCACCGGTCGCCAGCCAGCCCTCGCGGAGCGCTTCCGCGGTGGCGCGCGGGTTGTTGAGGTATCCCTGGAAGACCTGGCCGCCGCGCAGCCACACCTCACCGTCCTCGGCGATGCGCACCGTGGTGCCGGGCACCGGGCGGCCGACGGTGCCGAAACGTGTCTGCTCGGGGGGATTGGCGGTGGCCGCCGCCGTCGACTCCGTCAGCCCGTACCCCTCGAACACCCGGATGCCCGCGCCGTCGAAGAACAACCCGAGCCGCCGCTCCATCGCGCTGCCGCCGGACATCGCGTGCCGGCAGCGCCCGCCCATCGCCTCCCGCAGCCTGCCGTAGACCAGCTTGTCGAACATCTGATGGCGCATCCGCAGTCCCGCGGCCGGGCCGGGGCCCTCGCCGAACGCCCGGCGCTCGGACGCCTCCGCGTACCGCACCGCGGTCTCCACCGCCTTGTCGAACGGCGCCAGCTTCCCGTCCACCTCCGCCCTGCGGCGCGCGGAGGCGAAGATCTTCTCGAACACGTAGGGCACGGCGAGGACGAAGCTGGGCCGGAAGGAGGCCAGATCCGGCAGGAGCGCGGCCGAGGTGAGCTGCGGCTGGTGGCCCAGCCGGACCCCGCCGCGGATCGCCGCGACCTGGACCATGCGGCCGAAGACGTGGGAGAGGGGCAGGAAGAGCAGCGTGGAGGCCTGGTCGTCCGGCTTGGAGCGGAAGACCGGCTCGTAGCGGCGGACGATGTTGTCGGTCTCCGCCATGAAGTTGGCGTGCGTGAGGACACAGCCCTTGGGGCGGCCGGTGGTGCCGGAGGTGTAGATCACGGTGGCCACCGTGTCGGGGGTCAGGGCGCGCCGGTGGCGGTGCACCACCTCGTCGTCCAGGTGGGCGCCCGCCGCCGTCAGCTCCGTCTCGGCGCGCGCGTCCAGCTGCCAGAGCCGTTTGAGCGAGGGCAGCCGGCCGATGACGGAGCCGACCGTCATCGCGTGGTCCTCGTGCTCCACGACGGCGGCGGAGACGTCGGCGTCGTGCAGCATCCAGTACACCTGCTCGGCCGAGGACGTCGGGTAGACCGGCACCGGCTGGGCGCCGATCGTCCAGAGGGCGAAGTCGAACAGCGTCCACTCGTAGCGGGTGCGGGACATCAGGGCCACCCGGTCGCCGAAGCGGACCCCCTCGGCGAGCAGGCCCTTGGCCAGCGCGAGCACCTCATCCCGGAAGGCGCCCGCGGTGACCTCCCGCCAGACTCCCGCCGCGTCCTTGCGGGCGAGGGCGGGGCGGCCCGGGTCCGTGGCGGCGTGCTCGAACACGGCGTCCGCCAGCCCGCCTGCCTGGGGCGCCGTCGCCTCGGCGGGGACGGTGAACTCGTGCAATGGTGACGCTCCGGTGTGCGTGGTGCCGCGGTGCGCGGCGCCGTCATGCGGGGCACAGTGCCGCGACCGTATCGGATGGGAGGCGGCGGGGGGAGACGTTCGGTACTGGCCGGTAGGGCAATTGCGGTCACTTCGGAAGGCGCCTACCCGGTCGTTGCACAGCGCCCGTGATTCCTGCACGGAACCTCCCCGGCGGCGCCCGCGGTGCGGCGCTCAGGCCGTGGGAGCGGCGCCGCCGTCCAGGCCGCCGAGGTCGATGCGGTGCGCGCCCGCGTAGACGTTCATGGAGGCGCCCCGCAGGAAGCCGACGAGCGTCAGACCGGCCTCGTGCGCCAGGTCGACGGCGAGGGAGGAGGGCGCGGAGACGGCGGCCAGCACCGGAATCCCGGCCATCACCGCCTTCTGCGCCAGCTCGAAGGAGGCCCGCCCGGAGACGAGCAGCACGGTGTCCCCGAGCGGCAGGCGGCCCTGCTGGAGGGCGCGGCCGACCAGCTTGTCGACGGCGTTGTGGCGGCCGACGTCCTCCCGTACGTCCAGCAGTTCGCCGGCGCCGGTGAACAGCGCCGCCGCGTGCAGGCCGCCGGTGCGCTCGAAGACCCGCTGCTCCCGGCGCAGCCTGGTGGGCAGTTCGCTCAGGACCTCGGGGGTGAGCGGGCCCGGCCCGGCGCCGGCGGCCTCCAACGGCCAGCGGGTGCGCGTCCGTACGGCGTCCAGGCTCGCCTTGCCGCACAGCCCGCACGAGGAGGTGGTGTAGACGTGGCGCTCCAGACTGATGTCCGGTACGGCCACGCCCGGGGCCAGCCGCACGTCCACGACGTTGTACGCGTTGGCGCCGTCCGGGGTGTTGCCCGCGCAGTACGCGATGCGCGCGACCTCCGCCGCGGCGCCGACCACGCCCTCGCTGACCAGGAAGCCGGCCGCGAGCGCGAAGTCGTCGCCCGGGGTGCGCATGGTGATGGCCAGCGGGCTGCCGTTCAGCCGGATCTCCAGCGGCTCCTCGGCGACGAGGGTGTCGGGGCGCTCGGTGACGGCGCCGTCCCGTACGCGGATGACCGGGCGGCGCGTGGTGACACGGCCCATCGGCGTTCACTCCTGGCTGGCTCGTGCGTCGGCTGGTGCGTTGGCCGGTCCATTCTCGCGTACGCCGCGAGCCGCATGCCGCCGCTCCCTCATCCACCAGGAATTACGGGACAGCCCTTATACGCTGGCCGCGGGTGCGGTGCCGCCGTGGCGCCGCGGGAGCCGTGCGCGGGCGCGGGGTGAGGACGGGCGGATGACGCGAGCGCGCCCCCTGGCGGTGTTCGACCTGGACGGCACGCTGTCCGACACCCGCCACCGCCTCCACCACGTGCGTTCCTCGCCCCGCGACTGGAACGCCTTCTTCCGCGAGGCCGCCGCCGACCCGCCGCTGGAGGCGGGCGTGGCGCTGGCGCTGGAGTGGGCGCGGACCTGCGATCTGGGCTACGTCACCGGCCGCCCGGAGCGCTGCCGCCGCGCCACCGTGCGGTGGCTGGCCGAGCAGGGGCTGCCGACCGGCGACCTGTGGATGCGCGGTGCCGACGACCGGCGGCCCGCCCGTGTCACCAAGCTGCGGCTGCTGGAGCGGCTCGCGGGCGAGCGCACGGTCGCGGTGGTCGTCGACGACGACCAGTTGGTGTGCGACGCGTACCGGGCGGCGGGCTTCCGGGTCGTACGGGCCGACTGGATGCCCGACGCGCCGACGCTGGGCGAGGCGCAGGAGAAGCACGGCCGTACGTGAGGGAGGTTGGCGCCCGCCCCTTTGTCCTGACACTGGAGAAAGTTCGAAGGATTCCTGCACGACTTCTTCCCAGCCGTGCCCGCCGCTGCTACGTTCCTCGTGAATTCCCGGCCTGGGCTCCACGCACCGGGAGCCGGCGCCGGGACCGGTGTCCCCGTGCCGGCGGTCAGGGGAGGGAGGGGTGAAGTGAGGCGAATGACAGCTCGGCCCGCGAACGCACATCAGGCGCGGCTGCTCCGGCTGCTGCGTGACGGCGGGCCCAACTCCCGTGCCCGGCTGGGCGACGAGGTCGACCTCTCGCGGTCGAAGCTCGCCGTCGAGGTGGACCGGCTGCTGGAGACCGGTCTGGTGGTGGCCGACGGGCTCGCCGCCTCCCGGGGCGGACGGCGGTCGCACAACATCCGGCTCTCCCCAGGGCTCCGCTTCCTCGGTATCGACATCGGCGCGACCTCGGTCGACGTGGCGGTCACCAACGCCGAGTTGGAGATCCTGGGCCATCTGACCCAGCCGATGGACGTGCGCGAGGGACCGGTGGCGGTCTTCGAGCAGGTCCTGACGATGGCCGGGAAGCTGCGCGACTCCGGTCTCGCAGAGGGCTTCGACGGCGCGGGCATCGGAGTGCCCGGTCCGGTCCGCTTCCCCGAGGGCGTACCGGTCGCACCCCCGATCATGCCCGGCTGGGACGGCTTCCCCGTACGGGAGGCGCTCAGCCAGGAGCTGGGCTGCCCGGTCATGGTGGACAACGACGTGAACCTGGTGGCCCTGGGCGAGCAGCACGCGGGAGTGGCCCGCTCCGTGCGGGACTTCTTCTGCGTGAAGATCGGCACGGGCATCGGCTGCGGCATCGTGGTCGGCGGCGAGGTCCACCGGGGCACGTCCGGCAGCGCCGGGGACATCGGGCACATCCAGGTCGACCCCGACGGACGCCGGTGCGCCTGCGGGAACCGGGGCTGCCTGGAGGCGACCTTCAGCGGTGCGGCACTCGCCCGCGACGCCGAGTCGGCCGCCCGTGACGGACGTTCACCCGAACTCTCCAGCAGGCTGGAGCGGTCCGGGCGCCTGACCGCCGCCGACGTCGCCGCCGCCGCGGCGGCGGGTGACAGCACCTCGCTCGACCTGATCCGCGAGGGCGGCGCGTGCACCGGACAGGTCATCGCCGGACTCGTCAGCTTCTTCAACCCCGGACTGGTGGTGATCAGCGGCGGCGTGACCGGCCTGGGCCACACGCTGCTCGCCAGCATCCGGACGCAGGTCTACCGCCGGTCGCTGCCCCTGGCCACCGGAAACCTTCCCATCGTGCTCGGTGAACTGGGCCAGGCCGCCGGGGTGACCGGCGCGACCCGCCTCATCACCGACCATCTCTTCTCCCCGGCCTGAGCGCCGGGACCGCACGCCGAAGCCGCACCCCCCGAGGACCCCCGCACCCCGCGGTGCGCCGGTCGCCCCTGTTCAGCGCACCGCAGCAACCCCGGCACCGCAGCACCGCTGCCCGCCCGCACCCCTCGCACCCCCCTTACGGCTCCCCCCTGCCCGTATGCACGGAGGCTTCGCCATGGCACCACTGCTCACCATGTCCGGCATCACCAAGTCCTTCCCCGGCGTACGCGCGCTCGACGGCGTGGACCTCGACGTCGAGGAGGGCGAGGTGCACGCCCTCCTCGGCCAGAACGGTGCCGGGAAGTCCACCCTGATCAAGGTCCTCGCCGGCGCGCACCAGCCCGACGAGGGCGAGATCACCTGGCAGGGGGCGAAGGTCCGGCTCACCGGCCCGGTGGCCGCCATGCGCCTCGGCATCGCCACCATCTACCAGGAACTCGACCTGGTGGAGCACCTGTCGGTGACCGAGAACGTCTTCCTCGGCCACGAGGTCGCCACCCGGGGCTTCATCCGCCCCCGCGAGGCCCGCGCCCGTACCGCCGCACTGCTCAGCCGGCTGGGCCACGGCGAGATCGACCCGGGCACGCTGGTGGGCACGCTGCCCGCCGCCGGGCAGCAGATCGCCTCCATGGCACGCGCCCTCTCCCACGAGGTCCGGCTCATCGTGATGGACGAGCCCTCGGCCGCGCTCGACCCGGACGAGGTGGACAACCTCTTCCGGATCGTCGGGGACCTGACCGCAGGCGGCGTCGCCGTCGTCTACATCTCCCACCGGCTGGAGGAGATCCGCCGGATCGGCGACCGCGTCTCGGTCCTCAAGGACGGCCGGGTCGCCGCGCGCGGCCTGCCCGCCCGGACGACCGACACGCGCGAGGTCGTCGCGCTGATGACCGGGCGGGACATCGAGTACGTCTTCCCCGAACGCCGTACGCCCCCGCCCCCGGTCCCGTCCGAAGGCGCGGACGCGGACGCCGCCGCGACGGGCACCGGGCGAGGCCCGGCCCCGCCGCCGCCCGTACTGCGCGCCGAAGGGCTCAGCCGCGAGGGCGAGTTCGCTCCCCTCGACCTGGAGCTGCACGCCGGCGAGATCGTCGGGCTGGCCGGGCTCGTGGGCTCCGGCCGCTCCGAGATCCTGGAGACCCTCGCGGGCGCCCGGCGCCCCACCCAGGGCCGGATAGTGGTGAACGGCGAGCCGCTGCGCCCCGGTTCGGTGCCGGCCGCCGTTCGCGCCGGTATCGGGCTGGCCCCCGAGGAGCGCAAGGCGCAGGCCCTGCTGATGCTGGAGTCGGTCACCCGCAACGTCTCCCTCTCCTCGCTGCCGCGCTTCTCCACCGGCGGCTGGCTGGACCGCAGGGGCGAGCGCGCCGCCGCCCGCAGCGGCACCCGCGACCTGTCGCTGAGCCCCGGCGACCCGGACCGCCCGGTGCGCACCCTCTCCGGCGGCAACCAGCAGAAGGTGGTGCTGGCCCGCTGGCTGCTGCGCCGGTGCCGGGTGCTGCTGCTGGACGAGCCCACCCGGGGCGTCGACGTCGGCGCCCGCGCCGAGCTGTACGCCGTGATCCGCCGCCTCGCCGACGAGGGCGTCGCCGTCCTGATGGTCTCCAGCGAAGTGCCCGAGGTCCTCGGCCTCGCCGACCGGGTGCTGGTGATCCGCGAGGGACGGATCGTCCACACGGCCCCCGCCCCGGAGCTGGACGAGCACCGGGTCCTCGACCTCGTCATGGAAGGAACCCCGACGTGCTGAGCACCACGGCCAGTGGGCAGAAGACCACCCCGGAGCCACCGGTCAGGTCCCGGCGGAGGCTGGCGCTCGGCCGCCTCGACCTGGGCCACGTCTCCCTGATCGCCGTACTCGCCATCCTCACGCTGGTCGGCGGACTGACCAAGCCGGCCGAGTTCCTGAGCACCGACAACCTCCAGCTCATCCTCACTCAGGCCTCGGTCATCGGCGTGGTCACCGTCGGCGTCACCTTCGTGATCATCGGCGGCGGCATCGACCTCTCCGTCGGCGCCGTCGTCGCGCTCGCCTCGGTGTGGGCCACCACCGTGGCCACTCAGGAGTACGGGCTGATCGGCATCCTGGGGTGCGCCCTGCTCGTCGGCCTGGGCTGCGGGCTGGTCAACGGCCTGCTCATCGCGTACGGGCCGATGGTCCCCTTCATCGCCACCCTGGCGATGCTCGCCTCCGCCCGCGGACTCGCGGAGCAGATGAGCGACGGCAAGACGCAGATGGTCACCGTGGACGCGGTGCTCGACCTGGGCCTTCCGGACGCGTACGTGCTCGGCGTCCCGCCGCTGGTGATGATCTTCGCGGCCGTCGGCGTGATCGGCTGGCTCGTGCTCAACCGCACCACCTTCGGCCGCCGCACCGTCGCCGTCGGCGGCAACCCCGAGGCGTCACGGCTGGCCGGCATCGCAGTCAAGCGCCAGCGGCTGCTGCTGTACCTGCTCTCCGGCCTGTGCTGCGGCATCGCCGCGTTCATGCTGATCGTCCTGACCGGCTCCGGCCAGAACAGCAACGGCAACCTCTACGAACTCGACGCCATCGCCGCCGCGATCATCGGCGGCACGCTGCTCAGCGGCGGCCGGGGCACCATCACCGGCTCCGTGCTCGGTGTCCTCATCTTCACCACCATCACCAACCTCTTCGCTCTCAACAACCTGGAGAGCGCCGTCCAGGAGATCGCCAAGGGCGCCATCATCGTCGCCGCCGTACTGATCCAGAAGGGTCGTAAGACAGCATGAGAAAGATCGCGAAGACCCCGGTCGGCCCGCTGCTCTCCTCCCGCAGGGGACTGATCTTCGGCACCGCCGCGGCGGGCGCCCTGTTCGCCACCGGGTGCACCAGCAACGAGAGCAACGACGACGCGGACGGTGAGGACAAGCAGGCCGCGAACACCACGGACGACAAGCCGGGCAAGAAGGTCACCATCGGCTTCGCGGGCCCGCAGGCCGACCACGGCTGGCTCAACGCCATCAACGCGCAGGGCAAGGAGCGCGCGGAGGAGTACGAGGACGTCACCCTGGTGACCACCGAGGGCTCCAACGACACCGCCCAGCAGCTCGGCCAGATCGACACGCTGATCAACAAGAAGGTCGACGTCCTGATCATCCTGCCCGCCGACGGCAAGGCGCTGACCCGGGCCGGGCTCAAGGCGATGCGCGCGGGCATCCCCGTCATCAACCTCGACCGGATCTTCAACTCGCCCCAGGCCTACCGCTGCTACGTCGGCGGCGACAACTACGGCATGGGCCTCAACGCCGGGCACTACATCGGCGAGCAGCTCAAGGGCAAGAAGGGCGCCAAGGTCGTCGAACTGGCCGGGACGGACAGCCTGGAGCTGACCGGGCAGCGGACCCAGGGCTTCGACGACGCCCTCAAGAACTACCCGAACATCAAGAAGGTGGCTCGCCAGTCGGCCGAGTTCACCGTCGAGTCGGGGCAGGCCAAGATGGCCGAACTGCTCCAGGCCGAATCCTCCTTCGACGCGCTGTGGAACCACGACGACGACCAGGGCGTCGGCGCCGAACGGGCCATCAAGCAGGCCAGGCGCGACGAGTTCATCATGGTCGGCGGCGCCGGCTCCAAGCACGTCATGGACGCCATCAAGGCGGACGACACCGTCATGAAGGCCACCGTCCTGTATCCCCCCACCATGGCGGCCTCGGCCGTCGACCTGGCCCGCGCGCTCGGGCAGGGCAAGGGGGTGAGCGGCCTGGCGTCGCTGGAGATCCCGGCCTCGCTGACCCTCTACTCCGCCGTGGTCACCAAGGAGAACGTCGACGAGTACCTGCCCAGCGGCTTCAGCTGACCGACACGTCCCGACCGGGAGGAGCTACATGCCGTACGACACCTCCGCGCCCACCCTGGGCGTGGGCATGATCGGCTATGCCTTCATGGGCGCCGCGCACTCGCAGGGCTGGCGCACCGCGGGCAGGGTCTTCGACCTGCCGCTGAGCCCCGTCCTGAGCGCCGTGTGCGGTCGCGATCCGGAGGGCGTACGGGCGGCGGCCACGCGGCTGGGGTGGGCGGCCAGCGAGACGGACTGGCGGGCGCTGATCGCGCGCGACGACGTCGACCTGGTCGACATCTGCACCCCGGGCGACAGCCACGCCGAGATCGCCATCGCCGCGCTGGCCGCGGGCAAGCACGTGCTGTGCGAGAAGCCGCTGGCCAACTCGGTCGCCGAGGCCGAGGCGATGGCGGAGGCCGCCCGGGCCGCCCGGCGGCGGGGGCGGCTGGCCATGGTCGGCTTCAACTACCGCCGGGTGCCCGCCCTCGCGCTGGCCCGCCGCATGGTCGCCGACGGCCGGCTGGGCACCCTGCGGCACGTACGGGTGACCTACCTCCAGGACTGGCTGGTGGACCCGGACTTCCCGCTGACCTGGCGGCTGCGCCGGGAGCTGGCCGGTTCGGGCGCGCTGGGCGACCTGGGCGCACACGCTGTCGACCTCGCCCAGCACCTGAGCGGCGAGCCGCTGGCGGGCGTGTCCGCGCAGACCGCGACGTTCGTCGCCGAACGGCCGCTGCCCCCGGGCCGCACCGGCAGCGAGGACGGGGTGCGGCAGAGCGCAGGGAGCGGGGCGAGGCGCGCGGCCAGGGGCGCGGTCACGGTCGACGACGCGGCCCTTCTCCATGGCCGCCTCACCTCCGGCGCGCTCGCCTCCATCGAGGTCAGCCGGGTCGCGGCGGGCCGTAAGAACGCGCTGTGCGTCGAGCTGAACGGCACCCTGGGCTCGCTCTCCTTCGACCTGGAGCGGCTCAACGAGCTGTCCTTCCACGACGAGACGCTGGACGTGGCCGAGGCGGGCTTCCGCCGCATCCTGGTCACCGAGCTCGCCCACCCCTACCTGGAGGCGTGGTGGCCGCCGGGCCACGGGCTGGGCTACGAGCACACCTTCGTGCACCAGGCGCGCGACCTGGTGCACGCCGTCGCCGACGGCGCGGGCCCGCGCCCGGACTTCGAGGACGGCCTCCAGGTCCAGCGGGTGCTGGCGGCGATCGAGGAGAGCGCCGCGAAGAACTCCGTCTACACCGCCGTCCCCACGGACTGAAGCACGAAACAGAGGAGTTGCACGATGCCGCGATCCTTCACGCTCTTCACGGGGCAGTGGGCGGACCTGCCGCTGGAGGAGGTCTGCCGCCACGCCCGCGACTTCGGCTACGACGGCCTCGAACTGGCCTGCTGGGGCGATCACTTCGAGGTCGACAGGGCGCTGAACGAGCCCGGTTACCTGGAGGGCCGCCACCGCCTGCTGGAGCGGTACGGGCTGCGCTGCTGGGCCGTCTCCAACCACCTGGTGGGTCAGGCGGTCTGCGACGACCCGATCGACGAACGCCACCAGGCCATCCTGCCCGCCCGCATCTGGGGCGACGGGGAGCCGGAGGGCGTACGTCGGCGCGCGGCGCAGGAGATGGCGGACACCGCCCGTGCGGCGGCGGCCTTCGGGGTGCGTACGGTCGTCGGCTTCACCGGCTCCTCGATCTGGCACCTGGTCGCCATGTTCCCGCCCGTACCCCCGCACATGATCGACCGCGGGTACGCGGACTTCGCCGACCGCTGGAACCCGATCCTGGACGTCTTCGACGCGGAGGGCGTGCGCTTCGCCCACGAGGTGCACCCCAGCGAGATCGCGTACGACTACTGGACGACGCACCGCGCACTGGAGGCGATCGGCCACCGGCCCGCGTTCGGGCTGAACTTCGACCCGAGCCACTTCGTGTGGCAGGACCTGGACCCGGCCGGGTTCCTCTACGACTACCGCGACCGGATCTACCACGTCGACTGCAAGGAGGCCCGGCGGCGGCTGGACGGGCGCAACGGCCGGCTGGGCTCCCACCTGCCCTGGGGCGACCCGCGCCGCGGCTGGGACTTCGTCTCGGCCGGACACGGCGACGTGGCGTGGGAGGACGTCTTCCGGATGCTGCACTCCATCGGCTACGACGGCCCCGTCTCGGTGGAGTGGGAGGATGCCGGGATGGACCGGCTCCAGGGCGCGCCGGAGGCGCTGCGCCGGCTGAAGGCGTACGACTACGACCCGCCCGCCGGCTCCTTCGACGCCGCCTTCGGAGGCGGTGGGGAGGCCTGAGCATCCGGCGCGCACGCCGCGCCGTGAAGACGTCGTCCGTGGTCCGAGGGGGACCGCGGGCGGCACCGGCGGCGGGTGCGGGGACGCCGACCCCCGCCCGCCGCCGACCTGCGGACAGCCACGCAGGGTGAGCGCGGCCGGACGCCGTGCACTCTCCGTCCGGCGGGCCTTTACGCAGATGAGAACCGCCCCGAAGTCTTGGTATGGTGTTCCTCGTCGCCACGGCAAGCACTGTGGGGCATCACCCGTCCGGGTGGCGGAATGGCAGACGCGCTAGCTTGAGGTGCTAGTGCCCTTTACAGGGCGTGGGGGTTCAAGTCCCCCCTCGGACACTCCGGAGTATTGACGCAACGGCGTCCTGCGCGGTGGCGAAAGCCGCTGACGAGGGCGCCGTTTCGTCGTTCGCGTGGCCTGGTCCGGCCTGGGAGCGGCGGGGGGCGCGGGCTTCCGTGGCGTCACCGGCCGCCCTCATCCTCGTGGCGTGGCCATCTGCCGCGATCCTCTACAGTGCTGTAGATTCACGCTCGCTTCCGTCGACCCGCAAGAGGCCGCACGTGCGCCCGAGGGAGAAGATCAGCAGCGATGTTCGGAATCAGTGAGATCGCCGTCATTCTGATCGTCATCGTCATCGTGCTGGGGGTGAAAAAGCTTCCGGAACTGGCCCGTTCGGCCGGGAAGTCGGCCCGTATCCTGAAAAAGGAGGCCAAGGCGATGAAATCGGAGCACCCCGCCGACGGGGGCGGGTCCGCTACGCACACCACCTATCAGGCAGGCCGGGCGGACGTCGGGAACGCCCGTGCCGTGCCGGGGTCGGACGCCGCCGCGCAGGACGGCTCGGAGCGCTGAACCCCCTCGATGCGGTACTGGCGTGCGCCGCCCCGGCCTGCGGTGCGGGGCTGGCCCGCCGTGCGTTTTCAGCCGTTTCCTGATGAGTGGCCCGGAATATCATCCGGGCGGAGCCCGCCCCCCTATGCTTCTACACGCGTGTAGAGAATGCGAGTGGCGGCCCGGATGTGCCTGGCTGGGCCTGCCGGAGATACTCGCCGCGCCGGTGGCGGCTCCGTCCTCCGCCACGCAGTACGGGCACACCCGCAGGCGGTTGAAGGAACGACACGTTGACCAGAAGGAGTGGACGCCACGATGGTGTTCAAGCGGTTGCTCGGCTCGCTCGGTGTGGGCGGTCCCACGGTGGACACGGTGCTGACCCCCGACGGGGTGATGCCCGGCGGCACGCTGAGCGGTGAGGTCCGCCTGAAGGGCGGTGACAGCGACTTCACGATCGACTACATCGCCTTGCAGTTCGTGGCCCGCGTCGAGGCGGAGCACGAGGACGGGGAGGACGAGGGCGCTGTCGTCTTCGACCGGTTCAGCGTCGGCGGGAACTTTCGCCTCGCCGCGCACGAACTGCTCAGCGTGCCCTTCAGTGTGACGGTGCCATGGGAGACCCCGGTCACCGAACTGCATGGGCAGTCCCTGGGAATCGTGCTGGGAGTACGTACCGAACTCGCCGTTGCGGGCGCGAAGGACAAGGGCGACCTCGACCCTCTGGCCGTGTGCCCGCTGCCCGCGCAGCAGGCCGTCCTCGAAGCCCTGGGGCAGCTCGGATTCGGCTTCAGGTCCGCAGACCTCGAGCTGGGACACATCGGGGGCACCGGGCAGCAACTGCCCTTCTACCAGGAGATCGAGCTTGCCCCCGCTCCGCAGTACGCGGACCGGTTCAACGAGATCGAGGTGAGCTTTCTCGCTGATCAGGAAGGGCTGGGCGTGGTCTTGGAGGCCGACAAGCGCGGCGGTCTCCTCACCGGTGGGCACGACGCGTTGACGCTGTTCCGCGTCGGCCACCACGAGGTGGGACAGCTCGACTGGCACGCCGAAGTCGACGGCTGGATGCGCCGGCTGGCCGGGAAGCAGGCCGCCCACACCTCCCCAGGCGCCGCTGGCCACGGAGACGGCCACGGCCACCGGTCCGGTCCGGGCATGGGTACCGTCGTCGCCGCCGGTGCAGCGGGCCTCGCCGTCGGTGTGGTGGGCGGCATGGTCGCGGCCGAAGCCGTCGACGAAGTGGGTGACTTCTTCGAGGGCGACGACGAGGAAGGGGGGGAGGGGTAGGAGTCCGCCCCGCCCTGGCCGCCCGTGGACACCGGTACATCCCGGGCGGTCTTCTCCGCGCCTGTCGGGTCAGACGGCAGAGGGTGGCGGAGCCCCCGACGTGGAGTCCGCGCGGAAGACGTGCGTCAGGGACCCGGCGAGCGACTGGGCGACCGCCGTGGCGAAACCCGCGACGACCACCTGCGCGGGATGCCGCAGACGCAGCCGCCGCCACCCCGCCACGGCGGGACTCACCCGGACTCACCGGAATCCACGTTCATTCGCGCCGGGCGACGATTTCCCATCGCCCGCGGATGGGAAGCGGACATAGGCGGGAGTTCATGTGTCCGGCAGGCCGCGGTGGGTTTGCGCGGGCACCGGGCACCCGCGCCGAGCGCGCGACTCACGGGTCGCCCCGGCAGCGGGATGCGTACTCCGGTGAACGCATGGGCTCTCAATTGAGCTTTTCCTGACGAGGGTTGACAATTTCGTTGGTCTAGTCCAGTTTGGTGGAGCGCAGGTTCCGGTGCGGGGCGAATCGTGGCTCCTTGCCGGATTGCATACCGGGCGGCCGAAAGCATAAGTCCCCTGTGCGTTCCCGTCCTGTGCGCGGTGTCGAGCGCGAGGAGTCCGTCGCACGAGCAATCCACCGAACTGACCCCGCCGCCTCAGCCGCAGGCATCCGGGGCCACACATTTCTTCTTTGCGAGCCGGTCAGCAGAGCACTCTTGCCCGGTGCTCCTTCGTGCTGCGCCGACATCCTTTGTGTCACCGAAACACCAACTCTGGAGCGACTGCATGCCGACGCTCGGCCGATACTTACATCGTGCCTCTTCGGGAACCCCGTACTTCAGCTCGGACGCGGACACCTATCTGGCCGCGACACCGTTAAGGGACATCCGTAAGTCACAGAAACTCCGCGTGCTCTCGGAGGATGACTGGAACTTCTGGCAGACCTACGGATACGTCGTGGTGAAAGAGGCGATACCCGCCGCCGCGGCAGCGCGGCTGCTGGAATTCACCTGGCAGTTCCAGGGCCTCGACCCGGGCCGTCCGGACAGCTGGTACACGGAGCGCAGTTTCCGTTCGGACCTGGACCGGGACCTGTACATCTACGGATTCGTCGAGGCGTACCACCACCAGCTGATGTGGGACAGCCGGCAGGCGCAGCGGGTCTACGACGCCTTCGCCGACGTGTGGGACTGCGAAGAGCTGTGGGTGACCCTGGACCGGCTCAACCTGAACCCGCCCAACATCCGCAACCGGGACCGGGCCCTCATCGCCCCCACCGAGCGGGGATTCGACATCCGGCTCCACTGGGACGTCGACACCACTCTGAGCGTGCCGCCGCAGCGGGTCCAAGGGATCATCGCGCTGAACGACACCCGGCCCGACCAGGGCGGCTTCCAGTGCTGCCCCGAACTCTTCCGCCGGTTCGACTGGTGGAAGGCCCATCAGCCCGCGGACCGGGACCCGGTGCGGCCCGAGATCGACCGGGCGGAGTACCCCGTCGTCCGACCGGAGCTGAAGGCCGGTGACCTGCTCATCTGGAACGGCCTGCTGGCGCATGGAGTGGCCCCGAACACCTCCGAGCAGGGGGTGCGTGCGGTGCAGTACCTCTCCATGATGCCCGCGCTGGAATCCCACCACGAACTGCGGCGCTCCCGGATCGACTCCTGGCGCCGGCTGAGCACCCCGGAATGGAACCAGACGCTCGTCGGCGACCCGGTGCGGCACGAGTCCCTGCGGTACGGGACCGCCGAACTGGACAGCCTGGGCGCGAAACTCCTGGGACTCGACACCTGGGGCGGAAAAGAACCCGAAGGCGAGGGCTGAGAAGCGGATGCACAAGATCTGCCTGAGCCTTCCCACCAACAGGCCCTGCGTGCCGACCCTTTCGGCCGTCCTCGACGAAGCGGCCTACGCGGCGGCGCATTTCGACGTCGAGGTCCACGTGCTGGTCCTGGACTCCTCCGATGCGGGTTCCTTCGCCGAGCACGCCCGCGTGGTGAACAAGGCGCCCGGCACACCGAATGTCCTCGTGCGCCACCTCGGCGAACCCGAACAGCGAGAATTCCTGCGGCGCGTGATCCAGCGCGCCGAGGTCACCAAACCCGACCTGCTGCTCGACCTCATGCTCCCGGCCGGCGTCTCCTACGGCGCCTGTACCAACCGCGCGTTTCTCCTCGCCGCCGCGCTGGGCTGCCGATCGGTGCACCGCCGTGATTCGGACAGCAGTTACCAGGTGCTGGCCGGCGAGCCCGTCTTCCCCATTCACCACGAACTCGCCTCGCTCGGCAAGAAGGCCGCCGACGCGGCGGGCGGCGTGACCGAGACGGCTCTCGATCCCGCACACGCGTGCAAACCGGTGGTATTGGCGGGGAGTTCCTTCGTGGGTGAACTCTCCGTCGACATCGGGGAGATCCACCGGCTCGACCCGGACGTCTACCACGACGTCGTGAGCCTGTGGGCACCCGAGGACCTGCCGGAAGCGGAGAAGCGGGAACTGGTCGAGGAGTCCTTCAAGGGAGCGGGCACCGAGGTGTTCACCCGGGACCACTCGATCCTCACCCTGGTCGACCCCATGCGCGTCGACATGTGCAACGTCGCCTTCCACCAGGTGTACGAGGACGTGCCGCTGCCACCCGCGACCGACACCATCGGCAGCGACTACTTCCTGCTGCACCTGGTGCACGACGCCCGCCTGCCCGGGGTCTGGCACAACCGCCACATCGTGAACTTCCACACCCCGGAACGGCGTACGGACCCCGGCTTCCGCGCCTACCAGGTGCGCCTGGCCAAGTTCTTCCTGTCGATGCTCTACTTCCACTCCGTCTACCGCGCCATGGCGGCCGCCGGCGAGTCGCTGCTCGACGAGCGGCACCGCGTCCGCGCGCCGCGCGTCGCCGAGTTCGTCCGCGAGAGCACCTGGCTGGACACGGCGGAGAACGTCACCCGCCTCGAGCGCCTGGCGCGCGCCTACCGGCGGCTGGGCGGCCGGTACGCCGACTTCGCAGAGAGCCTGGACGTGCGGGGCCCGCGGCTGCTGGACGAAGTCCGCCAGGACACCGAGGACTTCGCCCTGCTGATCGACGCCTGGCGGGCACTTCTCGAGGCGAGCAGGGACACCCCGCTCGCCCCAGCCGCATCACCGGCGGACCGGAGGGACCAGCGGTGATCCGGATGAGCGCGGAGCTGCGGGCCGCGCTGGCGGCTGCCTCGGAGGACCAGATCGTCTTCGACCTGGCCGGGATCGGGCAGCGGTACGAGACGCTGGTGCACGAGTTGCCCGGCGTCGACGTACGGTTCGCCATGAAGGCCTGCCCGGTGGACGAGGTGCTCGACGCGCTCGCGGCCAAGGGCGCCGGATTCGACGCGGCGAGCCCCCAGGAGGTCGCGCAGGCGCTCCGCACCGGGGTGCCCGTCGGCCGGGTCCATCTGGGCAACACCATCAAGTCCGACCGGGACATCAGGGACGCGCACGCCCTGGGAGTCCGCGACTTCGCGACCGACAGCCTGGAGGACGTGACGGCGATCGCCGCCCAGGCCCCCGGAGCACGGGTCTTCTGCCGCCTCGCCACCGACGGCGAGGGGGCGCTGTGGGGCCTCAGCCACAAGTGCGGCGCCTCGGCCGCCGACGCCGTACGGCTGCTGGAGGCGGCGCGGGCCGCCGGGCTCAGCCCGGCCGGGCTGTCCGTCCACGTCGGCTCGCAGCAGATGACGGCCGAGGCGTGGCAGCGGGCGTTCACCCGGCTCGCCGACGTACTGGTGGCGCTGCGTGAGCGGGGAATCCTCCTCGACCACGTCAACCTCGGCGGCGGCCTGCCCGCGCTGGGCTACGTCGACGGTGACGGCAGGCGGCTGAACCCGCCGACGGACCGGATATTCGACACGATCCGGGTGGGCATGCGCGAGCTGCGGCGGCTGTCCGGGGGCGGCCTGGACTTCGTCCTGGAGCCGGGCCGCTATCTGGTCGCCGACCACGGCGTGATCAGGGCGCACGTCTCCCGGTTGTCCGTGCGGCAGCAGCTGGACGGAGAGCGCGAGTACTGGCTCTACCTCAGCTGCGGGAAGTTCAACGGCCTCTACGAGATCGACAGGCTCCAGTACCAGCTGGTGTTCCCCTCCCGCACCCGCGCGGAGTACGTGCCGGCCGTGATCGCGGGCCCCACCTGCGACAGCGACGACACCTTCCCGCACGGGCGCGAGCTGGTGCGGGTGCCCAAGGGAGCCGCCTCGGGCGACCCGGTCTGGATACTCGCCTGCGGCGCGTACGCCACGAGCTACACGACGCTGGGCTTCAACGGGTTCAGCCCGCTTCCCTACACCTGGGTCCACGGCGCGGGCGGCACCCGCAACGGGCTGCGGTACCAGCAGCCGTCGATCCGCCCGGACCTGTCGGACCTGACCCCGGCACACCCCGCGTAGAAGGAGTCACGTATGCGCCTCCGGCAACTCGCCGCACAGGACTGGGACGGCGTCGTGGCGCTGGAGGCCGGCGCGTACGGCGGCAGCGGACTGTCGGAGGAGCGGGCCGCGTTCGAGTCGCGGGCCCGCTCCTCGCCCGGCACCTGCTTCGTCCTGGAGACCGCGCGCCGCCCTGCGGGCTACCTGCTGGCGCTTCCCTACCCCATGTACCGCTACCCGGACCTCCAACGCCCGGAGGAGACCGTCTTCCGCACCTCCCACCTGCACCTGCACGATCTCGTCGTCGCGCCGGAACACCGCGGCGAGGGCCTGGCGAGGTGGCTGCTGCGCCATCTCACGCGGACCGCCCGAGCGCGGGGGTACGAGCGCGTCTCACTGATCGCGGTGGCGGGAAGCCGCGGCTTCTGGTCCGCGAACGGCTTCGACGCGCGGCCCGAGGCGATGCTCCCCGCGAGCTACGGCCCGCGGGCGGCGTACATGTCGAAGGCGGTGTAGCCCGGCCGGTCCAGCAGCCGCACCAGATCAGGCATCCGCCGCACCGCGCACGCACCGGAAGGCACCCCGCCGCATGCTTCAGCCGCCCCTTGTCCGCGATCAGTTCCGCCGCTCGCAACTGGCGATCGCCGCGCTCTTCTGCTTCCTCGGCTTCCAGTACGCCACCTGGGCCTCGCGCCTTCCCGCGATGAAGTCCGAACTCGGCCTCACCGCCGCCGACCTGGGTCTCCTGCTGCTGGCCTGCGGCGTGGGCGCGGCGGTCTCGTTCCCGCTCGTCGCGGTGCTGATGAGGCGGCTGGGTTCGCGCCGCCTGGCCTTCGCCTCCGCCGCGGGCCTGGGCCTGGTCCTGCCGGCGCTGGCCGTCACGCCGAACTACCCGGTCGCGCTCGCGGTCATGTTCCTCGACGGCGTCGGCGTCGCCTGCCTAAACGTCGCGATGAACGCGCAGGGCGCCGCGCTCGAGGTCGCCTACGAGCGCACGGCGATGGCCAAGCTGCACGCCACGTTCAGCGCCGGTTCACTGGCCGCCGCGCTGCTGGCCTCCGGCGTGCACACCGCGACCTCCTCGCTGCGGGTGCACTTCGGGACAGCCGCCGCCCTGCTGCTCCTGCTCGTCCTCTACGCCCGCCCGGGGCTGCTCACGGAGGACCTGCGGCCCCCGGAGAAGACCACCCGGCGCAAGTTCACCGTGCCCTCGCGCGTCACCGCCTGGATGGGCGGCGCGATGGTCTTCGGCACGGTCACCGAGGGGGCCATGAACGACTGGTCGGCGCTCTACCTGGAGGATGTCGCGCACGCGTCCGAACAGCTGGCGCCCATGGGCATCGCGGTCGTCTCGGTCATGATGGTGCTGGCCCGCCTCTTCGCCGACGGCTGGCGCACCCGCTGGGGCGACGGACGCATCGTCCGCGTCGGCAGCGCGCTGGCGGGCACCGGGCTGGCCCTGGCCCTGCTGG
Source organism: Streptomyces sp. CNH287 (assembly GCF_000424825.1). Classification (NCBI taxonomy): domain Bacteria; kingdom Bacillati; phylum Actinomycetota; class Actinomycetes; order Kitasatosporales; family Streptomycetaceae; genus Streptomyces; species Streptomyces sp. CNH287. The sequence continues at coordinate 189,579 of NZ_AUKQ01000004.1, forward strand.
CCGGGGGAGTGGTGCCCGCGCTGATCGGGTTCGCCTGCGTGGGGCTGGGCATCGCGGCGGTGACACCGTGCGTCTACGTGGCCGCGGCCAAGCAGGGCCCGGACGCCCTGACCGTGGTCGCCGCCACCGGAGCCACCGGGCTGCTGGCCGGTCCGCCGGTGATCGGCTTCATCGCGGACGCGAGCGACCTGGCGTGGGGCATGGGCGCGGTCGCCGCCTCGGCGATCCTGGTCTCCCTGTGCGCCACCCGCATCCGCTGGCCCGCACCCGCGGACGACTGAGAGCCCAAGCGGAACCGGCTCGACACCGAGGCCGCGCCGCCGGTGCGCGGCGCGCACACGTCAGCCTCACCGTGCAAAGCGCGGGGACTGCGGCGTTTTCGGGGCACCGAGCCGGTCTCATCCGCCTTTCGGGAGAGCCCTCATACCCTGGTATGCCTCTCGTAGGTCGGAAGCGTCCGGGAACTGTCGGTGTTCGACGGCCGTCACCACTTCGAGTGCGCGCCAGTGGTTCGACGGAACGATGCGACCGGAAAGTATAGCCCGCTTCGCTGCGTCACAAGCCTCGTCCATCCGGTCGCTGCCGAGGAGTGCCAATGCCAAGTCGATGTTGGCCGAGGCTACGCGGCGCGGCCATTGGAGTGCACGTGTCGGGCGCAAGCAGCGTATCCAGCTCTGCCGCTGTGATCGACAGAACTCTTGCGATCTTCGGGCGTTGCCAAGGCTGCGGATCGTTGGCCCCGCTCTCCCAGCGCTGAACGGTCGAGCGGTCAACGCCTACCACTTCCGCGAATTCCTCTTGGTTGAGCCCGCACGCCTTCCGGCGCTCTGCCAACCTCCGCCGCCGACTGGTCATGTGGCCCCGTTCCTTCCCGCGCCGGTGCATCGTCCCTGGCCAGCGTAGCTAGTGCGGCCAGGGTGCGGCGCAACTGCGGCTTTTTTGCTGTGGTGATGCACGCATCAGATGCGTTTCCGTGGATCAACACCCAACATCCGAAGCAGGATTGAACGAACAGCGGGTTGGTGACCATGGTGAGTCAGACTACGACGCACACGAGCTCCACGGGAGCGGGTGCCTTTGATCTGTCGTCGGAGGCGGGGCCTCGCCGCCTTCCGGTTCCGGGGTGCGCGCACTGCGACGGTGTGGCCATAGATCGGGACCATGCGGAAGCGAACGGCGACGGTAGCCGGGTGAGCGACTGCAACGTCAGGCTGGAACGGCATCTCACCGACGCGCACTGATGGACAGCGCCGCCGCGTTGCCGGATATGCCGCCCGAGGTGGTGACCGTCTTGTCTGCGGCTCGACTCTCGGATTTTGAAGCGGAAGCAACGTGTCCCGGAAGTAATCCATGCACCGAGACCGTGAATTCACGCATTCGATGCTCCGTCCGGGCTGGATGCGGGACCCATTTTTCCCGATGAAGAACAAGCAAGGAGGGCTGTTGATGCCTGTGGAGAGTTTCCAGGGTGGTCCTCATGTGACCGTGTGGTCGGTGCGGGTCGGCGATGTGGTGCATGTGCGGGGTGGCTGGCGCATGGTGCGGGAGATGCGTGCCTGCTCGGGCGGGGACCGGCTTTTGATGTTCGAGGGCGGTATCACCTATCGGCTGCTCAAGGACGCCTCGTTGCGGGTGCGCGTCCATGCCGCTCCGGCGCCGTCGCCGGTGATCTGGCGTGCGGCTCCCGACCCGCGCCGGGACGCGGTGGCCCGGCAGGTGATGCAGTGCCTGGCCTGCAACGAGCAGTCCCGACCGGCCAACGCTTTGGAGTCGCTGCGGGAGTGGGTGACCTCCCATGCCCAGGCACACCCGTCGCACCGCAGCTACCGCCACCTGACCGTCCAGCCCTGGCACGCCACCCCCACCACCGGGGAGGCCGGGTGAGCGGCGGCAGTGGTCCGCGTGACAGCCGTCTGCGCAGCCTGCACTGCCCGCGCTGCAAACGCCACATCAAGATCAGCGTTCTTGAGGCCCGCCTCGAAGAGCACAACCGCCACGGGGACATTCCGTGCACGCTCTCGGGTGCGCTGGTCGAGGACCGCACCGGGACACCGACACCGGCCCCCTTTGGAGAACCGCTGATGCTCCAGTGCACCGCCACCGGCGAAGTCCCGCCCCCGCCACACCTACTGCCCCACGTCGAGACGGGCTACGCGCTGTGCGCGCTCGCGCAGGACCATGAAGGGCCCCACGCCGCGCACCTGTGGGACTTCGACCGCAACTGGGCCGTCTGGCGCCGTTGGAACGACGAGGACGCGCGCTTCGTCCTCCTCCCCTGGTGCACCCACACCACCACCGAAGACACCCACGGCGACGCCTGCGCCCTCTTCCGCAACCACCCCCACGCCCACACCTGGCACATCACCGACCCCACCCACGACGCCCTCCGCCAACACGCCACCCACCACCACCCCGACACCTTCCGCCAAACCTGACCCGCCCCCGTCCAGGCGCGGGCCGCGTGGGCGGGGGTGAGCCGTGCTCACCTCGGCTGGAGACGGGTGCGCAGGAGGCAGAACTCGTTTCCCTCGGGGTCGGCCAGGACGTGCCAGGTCTCGGTGCCGGTCTGGCCTACGTCGGTGGGGCGGGCGCCGAGGGCGAGCAGCCGTGCCAGCTCGGCATCCTGGTCGCGGTCGGTGGCGTTGACGTCGATGTGCAGCGGGAGCCGCCCGGTGCGCGGGTTGCTGCTGGGGCTGAGGATCAGGGTGGGCTGAAGGCCGCCGAAGCCGGTGTCGGGAGGCCCGATCTCGATGCTGCCGTCGTCCTCCCGGCCGAGTTCGACGTAGCCGAGGACCTCGCTCCAGAACGCGGCGAGCTGTTCGGCGTCGGCGGCGTTCAGGACCAGTTCGCTGATGCGGCATGCCATGGCCGCCAGTGTAGGCAGGCGGGGCGGCGGGTGCGTGGGTACGGGCGGCGCGTCCGTTGGGAGGAACGTCGGCCCGTGCCCAGGGTGTCTGCGGGCGGGTCCAGGGGCGGTCGCCCTAGTTTTCGATCATGAACAGCTCATATGTGCAGGTCGCCGCGGGCAACGGGTTGAAGATCGACTGGACGCGGATGCCGACGTACAACACGATCATGTCCCTTGCCGCCGGCGCGGGGCTGCTGCTGGTCGTGGCGCTGGGACACCGGCTGCTGACGAACCGTCGGATCGTCCCGGACAGCTGGGCGCTGGCCTTCGCCGGGATCGGGTTCACGCTGGTGGTCACGGGCCTGCACATGACGCTGACCTGGCCGCTGGCCGGGCAGGGCTTTCCGTTCGACAACATCATCTTCGGTGAGCCCGCGCTGGCCTTCGGCGTCTTCCTCAGCGCGGCGGCCTTCTATCTGTGGCGGCGCGGGGCCGCGCTGGCCGACGCCCCCGACCCGGCGCACAGCGCGTCCGTCCTCGCCGGTCCGATCTCGGTGTTCGTCCTGGGCATGGGCCTCGGCTGCTTCGGCATCGCCGCCGCCGGGTGGAAGTACACGCTCTTCGCCGCGCCGCCCGAGGAGCCGATCTCCGGTGAGTTCGCCGACCATCCGATGCTGGAGGCCACCTTCATCTCCAGCCTCTACGTGCTGGTCGGGGTGGGCGCCGTACTCTTCCCGCTGATCTTGCTGCGGCGCCCGCGCGCGGTGGCCGCCGTGGTCGGGGTGTGCTGGGGACTCGCGGGGCTGGCGTTCCTGCTGTTCGGCGGGTTGAACTACTTCACGCACATCGGACTGATCGTCAACACCATGTGACCGGAGAGAGGCGACATGTCGAAGATCCTTTTCGTGGTGACCGGCGCGGACCACTGGACGCTCACGGACGGCACCCGGCATCCGACCGGGTTCTGGGCGGAGGAGGTCGTCGCGCCGTACGAGGTGTTCACCGCCGCGGGGCACGAGGTCGTGGTGGCCACCCCGGGCGGCGTGACGCCGACCGTGGACCGGGCGAGCCTGGCGCCGGAGGCCAGTGGGGGCCAGGACGCCGCCGACCGGATCGCCGCCGCCCTCGCGTCGATTCCCGGTCTGCGGCAGCCGCTGCGGCTGGCGGACGTGGCCCTGGACGACTACGCGGCGGTCTTCTACCCCGGTGGCCACGGCCCGATGGAGGACCTGGCGACCGATGCTGCCTCCGGCACCCTGCTCGCCCGGGCGCTCGCCTCGGGCCGGCCGCTCGGGGTGGTCTGCCACGGACCGGCCGCGCTGCTGGCGGCCCGGGACGCCGACGGCGGGTCCCCCTTCGCGGGCTACCGGCTCACGGGGTTCACCAACGCGGAGGAGACCCAGGCGGGCCTGGCCGCCAAGGCTCCGTGGCTGCTCCAGGACCGGCTGACCGGCATCGGCGCCGTGTTCCAGGAGGGCGACCCCTGGGTGCCGAACGTCGTCGTGGACCGCAACCTCTTCACCGGTCAGAATCCGGCCTCCTCCGGTCCGCTGGCCGTGGAGCTGGCCGGTTGCCTGGACTGACCGGCCGCGGGCGCCCTCACCGGCCGGGCGGGGGCGGGGGAGTGGGGCGGGTGTCGCCCTCGATCACGTGCTCGACGATCTGGGTGACCGCGGCGAGCCCCTCGGGGGAGAGCTCCAGGGCGCGCAGCGCGAGATGGCGTACGCCCAGGTTGCGGGCCACCCGGGCCAGCTCGCTCTCGGCCGCGGCCTGCGCGGCGGTGGTGTCGTCGAGGAAGTAGGAGGGGGGCACGCCGAAGAAGCGGGCCAGCGCGGTGAGCAGCTCCGTGGAGGGGTTCCGCTTGGTGCCCTTGCGCAGGGCGGAGAGGTACGCGCCGCCCACCCGGATGCCGGGATGGACGTGCTTGACGGCGGTGGCGACTTCCTCGTTGGTGTACGGGCGCCCATGCGGGCCGTGCGGGCGGATGTCGTGGAAGAGCCGGTCCAGTTGGGCGGCCAGGGTCGGACGGTCGGCCTGCGCCGGTCCCGGCTGCCGTGCGTGCTCGGGCATCGCTCCCACCTCCACCGCGCGGCCATTCGGCCCGAAGCGACCCTAACTGGCCCTTTTCCAACGGTGGTTGACACCCGGGGCCGTCGCGAGTCTAGACTCACCCAGCGCAACCGCTCAACTACTAGTTGAGTTGAATGATGAACCAGTCACCGCAGTTGTCCGAGGCTCCGGGCGGAACGCAGTGGACCCCGTGCTTCCATCATGTCGGGAGAGGCAGTCGATGACCACCGTGCCAAGGCCAGCCGAGCAGAAGCACTGCGCACTGTGCAGGAAGCCGCTGACCGACCGGCTGACCGGCGTGCTGGACAGACTGGAGTGGGACAACAGGGCCTCCCGGGCCGCCGCCGGCGCCCGCCGCCACGGGCAGCCGCTCGCCCTCGTCCTCGCCGACCTCGACCGCTTCAAGGCGGTCAACGACACCTACGGACACCCGGTGGGGGACGCCGTGCTGCGCGCCGTCGCCGGAGCGCTGGACCGCATCGAGGGCAGCATCGTGGGCCGGTACGGCGGGCACACGGGGGACGAGTTCCTGATATTGCTGCCCGGCCTGACGGAGGAGGAGGCGCTCGGCGTCGCCCGGCGCACCCAGGAGACCGTGCGGCGGATGGCCGTCACCGCCCGCTCCAGTCGCAGCAGTACGGTCACGCTGACCGGCCAGGCGGTCTCGATGGGCGTCGCCTCCTGTACGGGCCACGGGGCGGCCCGCGCCAACCTCTCCGACCTCATGCTCGACGCCGACCTGGCGCTGCGCGCCGCGAAGCGCGCCGGCGGCGACCGGGCGTACGGCGAGCAGCCGGGTGCGGGCGCGGGCGCGGCGGTGAGCGCCCCGGCCCTGCTGCCGGACCGGCTGGACCGGCCTGAGCGACCCGACCGGCCTGACCGCCCGCCGCTGCCGCGCCAGCGGCGCCAGACGGCCCCGCCGCAGGCGCGGCAGCAGCCGGGGCAGCCCCGGCGGTCGGCCGCGGTCGGCATGGGGGAGCGGGGCGCCCAAGAGGTGCGCGTCCCGCTCGACTCGCTGGGCGCCGGTCCCCTGAGCGCCTCCGGCGAGCTGGTGCTCTCGTACGCGGGCGCGGAGCGGCTGCACGCCCTGCTCGGCGAGGCACTGGGCCGGGCCCCGGCGCACGCCCCGGCGCCCTGACCCGTCCCGGGCCGCCCGCCGCCGGGCTGCCGGCCGCTGACGCCGCCGAACCGGTGCGGGCACCGCATCGTCCGCACCGTCCGCTCTCCGCTGGAGGGAACATGTCCGCTCGCCCCCGCCGTACGGGCGCCCGGCTGGCCGCGCTGCTGGCCGGAGCCGGGGCGGCGCACTTCGCCGTGCCGAAGCCGTTCGACGCGATGGTCCCGCGCGGTCTGCCCGGCAGCCCGCGCGCCTGGACGTACGCGAGCGGGGCCGCCGAACTGGCGCTGGCCGCCGCCCTCCTCCATCCGCGTACCCGTCGGCTGGGCGGCCGGGCCGCCGCCGCCTACTTCGTGGCGGTCTTCCCGGCGAACGTGCGGATGGCCCGCGACTGGCGCGACCGCCCCGCGCCGCTGGGCGCGCTGGCCGCCGCCCGGCTGCCGTTGCAGGCCCCGCTGGTGTGGTGGGCCCTTCGGGCGGGGGCCGCGGACCCGGGCGCGGGCCAGGGTGCCGGGGGCTCCGCGAGCGCGCCCGGCGGGCACCGGGCAGGATGAGCACGTGCCCCACTACGACCTGGTCATCATCGGTACCGGCTCCGGGAACTCCCTGGTGGACGAACGCTTCGCCGGGTGGCGGACGGCGCTGGTGGAGAAGGGGACCTTCGGTGGGACGTGCCTGAACGTCGGCTGCATCCCCACGAAGATGTACGTGCACGCGGCTGATGTCGCGGCCACCCCCGCCGCCGGTGCCCGGCTCGGCGTGGACGCCGAACTGCGCGGCGTGCGCTGGCGTGACGTACGGGACCGGATCTTCGGCCGCATCGACCCGATCGCCCGCGACGGACGCGCCTACCGGCGTACGCACGAGGACAACGCCCAGCTGACGGTCTACGAGGGCCGGGCCCGCTTCACCGGGCACAAGCAGCTCACGATCACCTTTCCCGGCGGCGGCCCGGGGCACGGAGGCCCTGTGCGCGAGGACGAGACGGTGACCGCCGAGCGGTTCGTCCTCGCCGCGGGCAGCAGGCCCGTGGCCCCCGACATCCCCGGCCTTGCCGGGACCGGGTACCACACCTCCGACACGATCATGCGGATCGAGGAGCTGCCCCGCCGCCTCGTCATCCTGGGCAGCGGGTTCATCGCCGCCGAGTTCGCGCACGTCTTCGCCTCGTTCGGCGTCGAGGTGACGGTGATCGCCCGCTCCGGCGCGCTCCTGCGGGCGGAGGACGGGGACATCAGCACCCGGTTCACCGAGCTGGCCGCCCGGCGCTTCGACGTACGCCTGCACCGCACCACCGAGCGCGTACGGCGGACGCAAGCGGGATTCGTCCTCGACCTCATCGGGCCCGCCGGAGCGGAGACCGCCGAGGGTGACCTGCTGCTGGTGGCCACCGGGCGCCGGCCCAACTCCGACCTGCTGGACGTGTCCGCGACGGGGGTGTTGACCACGGACGAGGGCCGGGTGGCCGTCGATCCGCACCAGTGCACCAACGTGCCGGGCATCTACGCCCTGGGCGACGTCTCCTCGCCCTACGAGCTGAAGCACGTCGCCAACCACGAGGCCCGGATCGTCCAGCACAACCTGCTCCACCCCCAGCAGCCGCTCTCCGCCGACGACCGCCCGGTGCCGCACGCCGTCTTCACCGCGCCCCAGATCGCCTCCGTCGGGCTCACCGAGGAGCAGGCACGCAAGCGCGGCGTCCGCTTCGTCACCGCGACCCAGGACTACGCGGGCATCGCCTACGGCTGGGCCATGGAGGACACCACCGGATTCGCGAAGCTGCTCGCCGACCCCGCCACCGGGCTGCTGCTCGGCGCCCACCTCATCGGGCCGCAGGCCGCCACCCTGATCCAGCCGCTCATCCAGGCGATGACCTTCGGTCTGGACGCGCACACCATGGCGCGCGGGCAGCTGTGGATTCACCCGGCGATGCCGGAACTGGTGGAGAACGCACTGCTGGCCCTGCCGCTGGACCGCTGACCGCCAAGGGCGCCTCCCGCTCCCCGCTCCGCCGCTCGCCGCGCGCCCGCGAGCGACCGGGCCTACGCTCGATGCCGGAACCATCCACCGCAGGAGGGGACGCCATGCCCGCCACCAAGATCGCCGACCAGCTGGTCCAGGTCCTGATCCAGTCAGGGGTCGAGCGGGTCTACGGAGTGGTCGGCGACAGCCTCAACCCCTTCGTCGACGCCATCCGCCGCTCGGACGGCGCGCTGCGGTGGGTGCACGTACGCAACGAGGAGGCCGCGGCCTTCGCCGCAGCCGCCGAGGCGCAGATCACCGGACGGCTCACCGTCTGCGCGGGCTCCTGCGGCCCCGGCAACACCCATCTGGTGCAGGGCCTCTACGACGCGCAGCGCAGCGGCGCGCCCGTGCTCGCGATCGCCTCGCACATCCCCACCGGCCAGATCGGCACCGGCTTCTTCCAGGAGACCCACCCCGAGCTGCTGTTCAACGACGTGGCCGAGTGGTGCGAGATGCTCTCCCAGCCCGGCCAGATGCCCCGCCTCGCGCGGATCGCCGCGCAGCGCGCCCTGGGCGGCTCCACCGTCGCCGTGCTGGTGCTGCCCGGCGACGTCGGCGAGAAGCCCGCACCCAACCCCACCGGCCGCACCGTCCCCACCCCCGCCTGCGGCACCGTCAGCCCTGCGCCGGAGGTGGTCGACGAGCTGGCCCGCGCCCTGAACGCGGCGGACAAGGTGGCGCTCTTCTGCGGCGCGGGCGCGCGCGGCGCGCACCGCCAGGTGATGCGGCTGGCCGAGACGCTCAAGGCGCCCGTCGGGCACACGCTGCGCGGCAAGGAGTGGATTCAGTACGACAACCCCTACGACGTCGGCATGATCGGACTGCTCGGCTACGGCGCCTGCCACGATGCCCTGCACGGCGCCGACCTGACGCTGATGCTCGGCACCGACTTCCCCTACGACGCCTTCCTGCCGCAGGCCCGCACCATCCAGGTCGATCACGACGCGCGCACCCTGGGCCGCCGCACACCGCTGGAACTGGCCGTTCACGGCGACGTCGCCGCGACCCTGGACGCCGTGCAGCCGCTGCTGGAGCCCGCCGCCGACCGCCGCTTCCTGGACGGCATGCTGCGCAAGCACGAGCGCGCGCTGACCACCGCCGTCGACGCCTACACCCGCAACGTCGACCACCACGTCCCGATCCACCCCGAGTACGCGGCCAGCCTGCTGGACTCCCTCGCCGACGACGACACCATCTTCACCGTCGACACCGGCATGAACAACGTGTGGGCCGCCCGCTACCTCACCCCCAACGGCCGCCGCCGCGTGATCGGTTCCTTCACCCACGGCACCATGGCCAACGCGCTGCCGCACGCGGTCGGCGCCGCCTTCGCCGACCGCTCCCGCCAGGTCGTCTCCCTGTCCGGCGACGGCGGCCTCGCCATGCTGCTGGGCGAACTGCTCACCGTGCGCGAGCACGATCTGCAGGTGAAGACCGTCGTCTTCAACAACGCCTCGCTGGGCATGGTCCGGCTGGAGATGATGGTGGACGGCCTGCCCGCCTACGAGACGGACCACGCGCCCGTCGACTACAGCGCCATCGCGCGGGGCGTGGGCATCCCCGCCTGGCGGGTGGAGCAGCCCGGCGAGATCCGCGCCGCGCTGACCGAAGCCCTCGGCAGCCCCGGACCCGCGCTGGTGGAGCTGATCACCGACCCCAACGCACTCTCCGTGCCGTCGCACATCACCTTCGGCCAGGTCAAGGGCTTCGCGCTGGCGGCGGGACGCACGGTGCTGGACGGCGGCGTCGGCACCATGCTCGATCTCGCGCGCACCAACCTGCGCAACATCCCCCGGCCCTGACCGGGCGGCGCGCCGCCCGTCGGCTCCGTCCGCCGCCTGCCCGCTGCTTCCGCCGCCCGCTGCCCGCACTGCGGCAGGCGGTTCACTTCAGCAGGCGGGAGAGACGGCGGTCGGCCAGCAGCCTGCCGCCGGTCTGGCAGGTGGGGCAGTATTGCAACGACGAGTCGTGGAAGGCGACTTCGCGCACCGTGTCCCCGCAGACGGGGCAGGGCAGCCCGGTGCGCCCGTGCACCCGCATGCCGCCCCGCTTCTCCGCCTTCAGCTTCCCGGCGGCAAGTCCCCGGGACCGTGTGACGGCGTCGCGCAGGGTCTCGCCGAGGGCGGCGTACAGCGTCCCGACGTCCTCCTCGGAGAGCGTGCCCGCCGTCTTGTACGGGGACATGCGGGCGGCGTGCAGGATCTCGTCCGAGTAGGCGTTGCCGATCCCGGCGAGCACCGACTGGTCCCGCAGGACGCCCTTGATCCGGCGCCGTTCGCCGTCCAGCAGCGCGCGGAAGACCTCGGGGGAGAAGTCCTCGGCCAGGGGGTCGGGGCCCAGCCGGGCGATGCCGGGCACCTCGGCCGGATCGCGTACGACGTACACCGCGAGGCGCTTCTGGGTGCCCGCCTCGGTGAGGTCGAATCCGGCGCCCTGCACCGGTGGCCGCTCGTCCAGCAGGACGCGCAGGGCCAGCGGGCCCTTGCCGGGCCGGGCCGGGGTCGCGGGCGGCCGCTCGTGCCAGCGCAGCCAGCCGGCCCGCGCCAGGTGGATGACCAGGTGCAGTTCCCCAGCGGCCAGGTCGAGGAACTTGCCGTGCCGGGCGGCGCCCGTGAAGGACTCGCCCTCCAGCGCTGTCAGCGGCGGATCGTAGGTCTTGAGGACGTTCACGGACAGGGCGCGCACCTCGGCGACCGTCCGGCCGTCGAGCCGGTCGGCCAGGAAGTCACGGAGGGCGGCCACCTCCGGCAGTTCCGGCATACCGCCCATTCTGCCGCGAGGGTGCGGAGGCCGCCCGCCGGGCACGGCCGCGGTGCGGCGGCCTGGCGTGGCGGGCGGCCGGCCGAGGGCCGGGCTCGGAGCCCGACAGCCTCTCAGGCGAGCTTGGCCGACAGCGTGATCGTCGTGCCGGACAGGGCCTGGCTGACCGGGCAGTTCGCCTTCGCGTTCTCGGCCGCCTCGGTGAAGCCGCTCTCGTCCACGCCCGGCACCTCGCCCTCCACCGTGAGGTGGATGCCGGTGATGCCGGTACCCGGCTGGAAGGTCACCTCGGCCTGGGTGGTGAGCTTGGTCGGCGGGGTGCCCGCGCTGTTCAGCCCGTTCGAGAGCGCCATCGAGAAGCAGCTGGAGTGCGCGGCGGCGATCAGCTCCTCCGGGCTGGTCTTGCCGTTCGGCTCCTCCGAGCGCGCGGGCCAGGACACGGGGTAGGCGCCGATCCCGGACGAGTCGAGGGTGACGGTGCCCGACCCCTCCATCAGATTCCCGTTCCAGACCGTGTGTGCGGTGCGTGTGGTCGCCATGCGGAATGCCTCCTGTGTATGGGTCGGAATCAGCGTATGCAATCGGCGTGCAGGCCCGATCCTCCGCCCCCCGGCCGGTGTTGACCACCGTGACGCGCCGGGGCCGGGTCGCGGGGAGGCGCGGTGCGGTGCGGGGCGGGGCGACGGGACGCGGGGCGGCGACGGCCGGTAACCTCCGGGACTACCGCTTGTGCTCGGGGGATGGAAGGTGTGTAACGGCGATGACGGCACTCGACGACGAACAGGTCGACGCTACGGACGTACGCGAGGCCGGCGACCTGGACCGGGGAGCCGACCTGGACGGGAGCGCCGACCCGGACCGGAGCGCCGGGCCCCGCCGAGCCGCCGCCGGGCGCGAGCCTGCGCGGGACGCGGAGAAGCCCGCCGCGGACGCGGAGAAGCCCGCGCCGGACGCGGACGCCGAGGCGGTGCCGGAGCCGGAGTTCGACGCCGACCTCGCGGAGGAGCCCGACCAGCGCCCGCGCCGGACCAAGGCCTGGCACGCGCGCCGCACCCGCGCGGTGACCTCGGGTGTCGTGATGCTGGCCGTCGCCGGTGCGCTGGTGGTGCGCCTCGGCAGCGCCCCGTCCCTGCTGACCGTCGGCCTGTACGGCATCGCGCTCATACTGTCCGGGACGGCGATCGTGCTGAGCCGCCGCGGCCGTACGCGGGTGGCCACCGCCGTGCTCGCCTGCGGGTTCGTGCTGGTCGTCCTGGCCGAGCAGATGCTGCCGGACGGCGGCTGAGCCGCCACCCCCGCCACTCCTCCCGTCCTCACCCGGAACCTGCCGGGCCGTTCGTCGTGACGCGGACACGGCACATCGGCTAGGTTCCGTGCCCATGAGCCTCAAGGGGAAGCTGAGACGAGCGGGGTCGGCCGGGCTGTGCGGGGCGGCCCTGGTCGCCGCGCTCGGTACGGGCCAGGCCCAGGCGGCGGCGCAGGAGCGGGCTGCCGGGCCGGAGCGGGCGGCCGGTCAGGCATTCGGCGGGCTGGACTGGTCGCTCCAGGACAGCGGCAGTGACGCCCGCTTCCGCGGACTGGCGGCCGTCAGCCGCTCCACGGCGTGGGTGGCGGGCAGCGGCGGCACCGTACTGCGCACCCGGGACGGCGGGCGGCACTGGCGCGACGTGTCGCCGCCGGACGCGGAGGGGCTGGAGTTCCGGGACGTCGAGGCGTTCGGCGCGCGGCAGGCCGTCGTGCTGGCCATCGGGCCGGGCGAGGAGTCGCGGGTCTTCCGTACGGCGGACGGCGGGGAGAGCTGGACGGAGACCTTCCGCAACGGCACCCCCGAGGCGTTCTACAACTGCCTCACCTTCTTCGACAGCCGCAACGGACTGGCCGTCAGCGACCCGGTGGACGGCCGGTTCCGCATCCTCTCGACCTCCGACGGCGGGCGCTCCTGGCGCGTACTCCCCGACGACGGCATGCCGCCCGCCCAGCCCGGCGAGGCGAACTTCGCGGCGAGCGGCCAGTGCCTGGTGAGCAGCGGCCCGCGCGACGTGTGGATGGCCACGGGCGGGCCGGGGACGGCGCGGGTGCTGCACTCGGCGGACCGCGGGCGCACCTGGCGCGCGTCCGAGGCGCCGATCCCGGCGGGCGCGGCCGAGCGGGGGGTCTTCGGGCTCGCCTTCCGCGACGCCCGGCACGGTCTGGCCGTCGGCGGCGACTACCGGCCCGGGCAGGCCTCGCCCAGCGCTTCGGCGGTGACCGCCGACGGCGGGCGCGGCTGGACGGCGAGCGCCCGCCCGGTACCCGAGTACCGCTCGGGCGTGACCTGGCTGCCGCACTCCCGGCACGCCGCCCTGGCGGTCGGGCCGACCGGCACCGACGTCACCCTCGACGGCGGACGCAGCTGGCGCACGGTGGACGCAGGCTCGTACGACACGGTGGACTGCGCGGCCGACTTCGGCTGCTGGGCCTCGGGCGAGCGGGGCCGGATCGCCCGGCTGGAGCCGACCCGCTGACCCACTGGCCCGTCGCGGCGGCGCCGTGCGGCGGTGCCGCGACCGTGCCCCCGCAACTGTGCGCACCACCGCCGCCGGGCCGCCCGGCGCCGCGCGGCGTGCGGCGCGACGCCCCGTGCTCCACACACGGGCACGGGGCGTCGCTCACTGTGCACCGCCCCGGCCCGGGGGGGGGGCGTCGCCGGAGCGGTCAGGCGGTGTGGCCGCCGTCCACGGCGATGGCCGCGCCGGTGATGTAATCGCCACCGGGCCCCGCCAGGTGTGCCACGGTCGCGGCGACCTCCGAGGGCAGCCCGTGGCGGCCCAGCGTGGTGAACTCCCGCTGGAGCGAGGCTCCGGGGCCGTCCGCCGGGTTCATGTCCGTGTCGGTCGGACCGGGCTGCACCGTGTTCGCGGTGATGCCGCGCCCGCCCAGCTCGCGGGCGAGCGCCTTGGTCAGACCGGTCATCGCCGCCTTGCTGGTCGCGTACAGGGTGGCGCCGGGGAACGGCACCCGCTCGGTGATGCAGGAGCCGATCCCGATGATCCGCCCGCCGTCCGGAAGTTCCCCGACGGCGGCGCGCGCCATCAGGTAGGCGCCCCGCACGTTGACGGCGAGCACCCGGTCGATGTCCTCCAGGGAGAGTTCGCCGATCGGGCCCATCGTGCCGGTACCCGCGTTGTTGACGAGGATGTCGAGCCGCCCCAGCTGCGCGACGGTGCCCGCCACCGCCTCCGCGGCGTCCGACGCCTCCGCCAGGTCGGCCCGTACGGCCCACGCGCGACGGCCCGCCGCCACTATCCCGGCGACGACCTGCTCGGCCTGGTCCTTGTTGCTCCGGTAGGTCAGGGCGACGTCCGCGCCGTCCTGCGCCAGACGCCGCGCCACCGCCGCGCCGATGCCCCGGCTGCCGCCGGTGACCAGTGCGACCTTGCCGTCGAGCGGGGAGATGCTGGTGCTCATTCTCGGTCCTTGTCCGTTGCCTTGTTTCGGCCTGGACCGATATTCGCCCGGCGGGCGGGGGCCGGGCTGGCGGATTCCGGACACGGCTTCGCGATGCTGCCGCGGTCGGTCTCCGGCGGACAGACATCGCCGTCCGAGCGATAATCGGATGAATATCCGCAACAGGAGGGTTAGCGTCCGCATCGTGACCACTGTGGAATTTCATACCCTTCCCGAGGCGCACGTGGACCGCGCCCTGGACCACGCCGATCTCGTCTTCCACGAGCGGGCAGAGGAGAAGCGGCGCAAACAGCTCCGCGACACGCTGCTGCACTGCGAGCGGATCGGCGCCTACGAGGCGGAACGCCTGGTCGGACTCGCCGCCGCACACGACTTCCGGCTCTCCGTGCCCGGTGGCGAACTCCCCGCCGCCGGGCTGACGTTCGTCTCCGTCGCGCCCACCCACCGCAGGCGCGGCGTGCTCACCGGGCTGCTCGGCGACGCGATGCGGCGCGCCACGGCGAACGGGCAGCCACTGGCCGTGCTGTGGGCGTCCGAGGCCGCCATCTACGGCCGCTTCGGGTTCGGCGCGGCCACCTACGGCTGCACCGTGGAGATCGACTCCACCCGGCCGCTGGCCCTGCGCGTCACCCCCGACGAACGGCCGCTGCGGCTGGCCGACCTGGACGAGGTCCCCGAGCTGCTCGGCCCCGCGCACGCCGCCGTCCGCGCCGAGCGGGCGGGCCGGATCGCCCGCGACGAGCGGTGGTGGCGGGAGGAGGTCCTGCCGGAGGAGGACGAGGACGACAAGGAGCTGAGTCCGCCCCGCGTGGTGGCGCTGGGCGACGGAGCGGGCCCGCCCGCCGGGTACGCCGTCTACCGCACCCGGGGCGAGGACGAGGCGCGCGGCGCGCCCGGCCTGGTCCAGGTCTGCGAGCTGGAGGCCGACACCCCGGCCGTCGCCGCCGCCCTGTGGCGGTACCTCGCCTCCATCGACCTCACCGGCCGCGTACGCGCACACGGCCGCCCGCTGGACGACCCGCTGCTGCTCTTCGCCGAAGACCGCGACCAGGTCAGCGTCACCCGGCAGTTCCCGGCCCTGTGGCTGCGCCTGGTGGACGCCGCCGCCGCGCTCACCGCGCGGTCCTGGGCGAAGCCGGTGGACGTGGTGCTGGAGGTCTCCGACGCGAGGCTGCCCGCCAACGCGGGCCGCTTCCGGCTCACCGCCGGACCGCAGGGCGCGAGTTACGTACCCACTCCCCGCGCGGCCGACCTCACCCTGGACATCCGCGAGCTGGGAGCCTGCTACCTGGGCGGTACGGAACTGGAGCGGCTGGTCCTGGCCGGACTCGTCGCCGAGCACACACCGGGCGCCGCCCGCCGCCTCGACGCGGCACTGCGCACCGACTTCCTGCCGCACGCCACGGACGACTTCTGACGCGCCGGCCGGGGCGCGGAGAGGCGCGCCCCGGCCGCCCCCCCGAGGCGGTGATCGCGGATACTGGGGGCATGGACGAAGCCGCCGTCGACGCCTACCTGCGCCGCATCGGCGCCGACCGCCCCGCCGCCCCCGACGTGGCCGGGCTGCGGGCGCTGCACCGCCTGCACCTGATCGCCGTGCCCTTCGAGAACCTCTCCGTCCACCTGGGCGAGGACATCGTGCTGGAGGAGGAGGCGCTGCGGGCCAAGCTCGTCGACCGGCGGCGCGGCGGCTTCTGCTACGAACTCAACGGCGCCTTCGCCTCGTTGCTGCGCGCCCTGGGCTACCGGGTGGACCTGCTGGGGGCGCAGACCTTCCCGGACGGGCGGCCGAGCATCCCCCGCAGCCACCTGGCGCTGCGCGTCGAGGCCGGGGACGGCTCCCGGTGGCTGGCCGACGTCGGCTTCGGGAAGCACTGCACCTACCCGCTGTCCCTGGACGTGCCGGGCGAACAGCGGGACCCGGGCGGTGTGTTCCGCCTGGAGGAGGCCGCCGAGGGCCGCCTGGACGTGCTGCGGGACGGCCGGCTCGGCTACCGGCTGGAGCTGACCGCGCGTGAGCTGGCCGACTTCGAGCGCGCCTGCCTGCACCACCGCACCTCGCCCGAGTCGCACTTCACCCAAGCGCTGGTGTGCTCCCGGCTGACCGAGGACGGCGGCCGGATCACGCTCAGCGGGCGGCAGTGGGTGGCCACCGCAGCCGAGGGCGTACGCGCCGAACGCCGCCTGGGCCAGGACGAGGTGCTCGCGGTCTACCGGTCCCGATTCGGGCTGGAGCTGGAGCGCGAACCCCGGGTGGCACAGCCGTGACCGTGCCTGGGCGGCCCCCGTGGCCGGTGACCGAGGAGGAGGCGCGGGCGGAGCAGGACCGGCTGCGCGCCGCCGTCGAGTCCGCCGACACCAGCCCGGCCCCCGGCGCGGCGGGCACCCTGGTGGCCGGGGTGGACGTCGCCTACGACGACGCGCGGGACCTGGTCGCGGCGGCGGCGGTTGTCCTGGACGCGGGCACCCTGGAGGTCGTGGCGCAGGCGACGGCGCTCGCCCCGGTGCCTTTCCCGTACGTGCCCGGGCTGCTGGCCTTCCGGGAGATCCCCGCCGTGCTCACCGCGCTGGAGCGGCTCACCGTCGCGCCCGGTCTGGTGGTGTGCGACGGCTACGGCCGGGCGCACCCGCGCCGCTTCGGGCTCGCGAGCCACCTCGGGGTGCTGACCGGGCTGCCGACGATCGGCGTGGCCAAGACCCCGTTCCTCTTCCGGCACCCGCCGGTGGGCGCACGGCGCGGTGACAGCGCGCCGCTGCTCGACGGGGCGGAGGAGGTGGGGCGGGCGCTGCGGACGCGCGCGGGCGTCAAGCCCGTGTTCGTCTCGGTCGGCCACCGCACGGGGCTGGACACCGCCTGCGCGCACACGCTGCGGCTGGCCCGCGACTACCGGCTGCCGGAGACCACGCGCCGGGCCGACGCGCTGTGCCGTACGGCGCTGCGGGAAGCCTGAGTCGGCCCGGCGGGCTGACCCGCCCCGGGGCGCAGGCGGGACGTTCCCGTGCGGGGACGGTGTGGAGGCCGTGACCGGATTCGAACCGGCGTCACTCGCTTTGCAGGCGAGTCCCTGAACCACTCGGGCACACGGCCGTGTCGTGCGGATGACTCGACCGTACGGCGCGCGGCGGGAGGGGTACAGGCTTCGGGGGACACCGCCATGAGGCCGCAACATGGACGAAACACTCGGGGGCCGCAGACCCGCCGCCCAGCCCTGTCCGCCCCTCCGGCCCGCCCCAGACCCGCCGCTCGCCGTCAGCTGGGCCCGGGCCCCGGGGCCGCTTCCGCCTCCGCCGCCGCGCGGGCCGAGGCGAGCGCGCGGGTGCCCGGGGCGCAGCGCTCGCGCAGCTCGGCCAGTTCGCCCGGCGGCAGCCGCAGCGCAGCGCCGCGCCGAGCGCCGTCGAGCAGGGCCGCGCCCTGGTCGAGCCACCGGGGGTGTGGCGTGACGCCCAAGAACGCGGCAAGCCGGGCCAGTTGCTCGTGCGGCGCGTCCAGCAGCTCCTCGTACGCCAGCGAGGTGCGCTGCCCGGTGGGCAGATCGGACAGCTTGCTCCCGCACTCGGTGACCAGCCGTGACCACAGTGCGCCGAAGTCGGCCACGGGCATCGGCCGCTCCAGCAGCAGCGCCGGATCGAAGCGGTCGCGCAGCAGCCAGCTCAGGTCCGGCGGCAGCCGCTCGGCCTTCTGCGGGGTCAGTTCGCCCAGCGAACGGACTCCGGAGCGCCGGAAGATCTCCCGCAGCAGCGCGATCGAGCGGTACCCCACGTGGCGGCTCATGGAGAGCGCGCAGTCGGGGCCGTCGCGGTGGAGGTGGACGAAGCGCGCGTGCGGGAAAGCCGCGCGCAGGCGGGGCACGGCGCCCACGGAGTAGCCCGAGCGTTCGACCACGGCTCGCGCACCGCCGCAGCGGGCGCTGAGCGCGTCGAACAGGGCGGCGTACTGCTGGGCCGCCGGGCGCCGGGGCAGCGCGCGGATCTCCGCCTCGATCGCGTCGAGCAGCCCGTCCGGGTCCTCGCTCAGATGGGGCAGCACCATCAGGCTCAGCGCGGGGATGCCGCCCTCCTCCGCCGAATAGCGCCCCGGTTTCCGGTTGTAGAGGAACTCCGGGAGCGGCACGCCGCTGCGGGTCATCCGGTCGAAGAAGGCGTTCGGCTGCGTCAGGACGCGCCAGAACTCCTCGCCGGTGAACGGCGCGCGGGGCAGCGCGTCGTCACCGAGCGAGGCGAACATCTCGTTGAGGCTCAGCACCTCCGGATGCAGGTTGACGATCCGGGACAGCGCGGTCGACCCGCTGCGTCCGGTGCCGACGACGAAGGTCAGGGGGCGTTCGGGCACGTTCACTCCGTTCGGTCCGTCCAGGTGCCGGACAGTGCCGGACACTCTCGGGACAGTGCCCCGCCACGCCGCCCCGCACCCCCGCCCGACGGCACCGGTGCGGCTGCGCGGCCGTACGATGCGCCGTGCCCGCTGCGTCTCGGCTCCCTCTGCCTGCCCCGGGAGGCCGAGCGCACTCGCGAGGCGGAGGGCGGGGGGCCGGACCGTGCCACGCCGGGTGGATATCGTCGGGAGGGCAGCGCGGGCGAAGGAGGACTCATGAGCGACCCACGACGCGGCGTTCCGCCGGAATCCGAGCCGGACCACGGCGCGGATTCCGCCGCCGATCCGGACGCGGACGTCCGGCGGCTGGTGGCCGAGGCCGCCGGGACCGGCGAGGCCCCCACGGGCTGGTTCGAGCGGCTGTACGCGGCGGCGGCGGACGGCGAGGCGGTCGTCCCGTGGGACCGGCGGGCACCGCACTGGATGCTGGCCGAGTGGGCGCGGGCGCGCGGGCTGGAGGGGGCCGGACGGTCCGCCGTCGTGGTCGGCGCCGGGCTCGGCGACGATGCCGAGTACCTCGCCCGGCTCGGCTTCACCACCACGGCGTTCGACGTCGCCCCGTCCGCCGTGGCGGCTGCCCGCCGCCGCTTCCCAGGCAGCGCCGTCCGGTACACGACCGGCGATCTGCTGAATCCGCCACCGCGGTGGCGCCGGGCCTTCTCGCTGGTCTTCGAGAGCATGACGGTGCAGGCGCTGCCGCCCGACTACCGCGAACGGGTCACCGCCGGAGTACGGGAGCTGCTCGCCCCGGGCGGCACGCTGCTGGTCGTCGCCCACCTGCGGGACGAGGCGCGGGAGTCGGGAGGGGCGGCGGACGGCCCGCCGTGGCCGCTCAGCCGCGCCGAGGTCGACGCGTTCGCCGCCGACGGACTGCGGAGGGTGCGGGTCGAGGCCGTACCCGACCCCACGCGGCCGGAAACGCACCGCTGGCGCGCCGAGTTCACCCGCGTACCGGAGGGCGCGAGCCAGCGCACGCACCCGCCGGCACCCGGCGGGGAGGGGACCGTGGAGGGGTGACCTCCCCGCCGGACGCCCGGGCCTCCCGACGCCCAGGTATCCCCGACGCGCTGGCCTCCCGACGCGGGTCACTACACCTAGCGGCCGGTGGCGCCGTCCAGCCGCTCGCGCAGGATGTCCGCGTGGCCCGCGTGCCGCGCTGTCTCCTCGATCATGTGCACGAGCACCCACCGCAGGGACGGGGGCGCCGTCTCGCGCAGTGAACGTACGCCGGGCCGCCCCAGATCGGTGCAGCCCCGTACGGTCTGCCGGGAGCGCTCCACGGCGGCACGGTAGCGGTCGAGAACCTCCGCGACCGTGGCCGCGGCGGGTGCTGCCGCCTCGTCGTCCAGCTGCTCCTCGCCCTCGCCCTCGTACGCCCACACGAACCAGTTGTGCTCGACGGCCGTGAGATGCCGCACCAGCCACAGCAGGCTCGTCCCCGAGGACACCCCCGGCGCCCTGGCGTCCTCCTCGCCGACGCCGGAGAGCTTGGCGGCCACGGCCTCCCGCAGGTAGTCGAGGAAGGCGGAAAGCGTGGTGGCCTCGTCGGAGTTGAGGCCGGGCGGCCGGACGTCGGGCCGGGCTGCGGATTCGGTCATGCCGCCGACGATACGTGCCGTCAGTGCGCCTGTTCAGGTGCTTTACGCGGCAGCAGCCCTGACCCGACGCCGTCCACCCGGGTCATCAGGTCTCCGGTGTCGCGGGGCAGCAGCTTGTACGCGCCGAGCAGCGCGCCGCCGCCGAGCAGGATGTTGATGAGGAACATGGCGCGCCAGCCCAGGCCCAGCAGGTCGGCCTCGATGAGGAATCCGCCCAGCACCGGCCCGCCGACGGCGGACGCGCCGAGCACCGGACCGAAGGCGCTGAAGGCCTTGCCGAGCTGGTCGCGGGGGAAGACCGCCCCGAGAATGCCGAAGCCCTGCGGGATGAGCAGTGCGCCGAAGGCGCCCTGGAGCAGCCGGCTCACCACCAGGAACGTCGCGGAGGGCGCGGCACCGCAGGCCACACGCAGGGGCTGCACCCCACGGATCTGCAGTGCCTGAACCTGCTCGACCAGCAGGACGGTCCGCTGAGCACCGGCCGGATCGCGGAGCTGACCGGGCTGACCCCCGGCTCGGCGACGCGGCTGGTGGACCGGCTGACCAAGGGGGGCCTGGTCGAGCGGCAGCCGGACCCCAAGGACCGGCGCCGGGCGATGGTCGCCCTCGCGCCCGCCGCGCGGAAGCGCCTGTCCGAGTCGTGGGACGAGCCCGGTGCGGCCTACAACGAAGCGCTGGAGAGCTTCACGGACGGCGAACTGGCCGTCATCCGCGAGTACTTCCGCCGGACCTCGGCGGTGGGGCAGGCGCAGGCCGAGCGGCTGGGCGCAGCCCGGCCGGACGCCGCCGAGGACGCCGGGTAGTGCTGCCGGGCAGTGCTGCGGAAGGGCTTGTGAAACGGGGAACGCGTTCTTAGCATCACTGGTGTTACATCATTAGTGTCACAAGGTGCGGATGTCACGAGGGCTGGGGACGCGATGGCGACGGAGCACGGGCGGCGCGGCTCACCGGACGGGCCGCCCGGCGGGCCGCTCGACGGCGTGCGGGTGGTGGAGCTGGCCGGGATCGGGCCAGGCCCGTTCGCCGCCATGCTGCTGGCCGACCTGGGGGCGGACGTCGTACGCGTCGACCGCCCCGGCGGGCCCGCGCTGGGCATCGAGGCGGGGCAGGACCTGACCAACCGCAACAAGCGCTCGGTCGTCGTCGACCTCAAGAGCCCGGACGGCCCGGCCACCGTCCTCGGCCTCGCGGAGCGGGCCGACATCCTGCTGGAGGGCAACCGCCCCGGCGTCGCCGAGCGGCTCGGCGTCGGCCCCCGCGAGTGCCTCGCCCGGAACCCGAAGCTCGTCTACGGCCGGATGACCGGCTGGGGCCAGGACGGCCCGCTTGCCCAGCGGGCGGGCCACGACCTGGGGTACATCGCGGTCACCGGCGCGCTGGGCATGACCGGACCGGCCGACGGCCCGCCGTACGCCCCGGCCAACCTGCTGGGGGACTACGCGGGCGGCTCCCTCTACCTCGTGGTCGGCGTCCTGGCCGCGCTGCACCGCGCCCGCGCACAGGGCGGCGCGGGTCAGGTGGTGGACGCCGCGATCGTGGACGGCACCAGCCATCTGACGACCATGATCCACGGCATGCTGAACTCGGGTGACTGGCAGGACCGGCGCGGCGCCAACCTGTTCGACGGCGGCAGCCCCTTCTACGCCACCTACCCGACCGCCGACGGCGGCCACATGGCCGTCGGCGCCCTGGAGCCCCGGTTCTACGCGGAGTTCACCCGCCTGCTCGGCCTCGGCGACACCGTGCCGCCCCGCGAGGACCTCGCCCGCTGGGACGAGCTGCGCCAGGCCGTCGCCGACCGCTTCCGCAGCCGCACCCGCGACGAGTGGGCGCGCGTCTTCCAGGACTCGGACGCCTGCGTGGCCCCCGTCCTGGGACTGCGCGAGGCGCCCGGACACCCGCAGTTGGCGGCCCGCAAGACCTTCGTCGAGTACGAGGGCCGCACCCAGCCCGCGCCCGCGCCGCGCTTCTCCGCGACCCCGGCCGCGCTGCGGCGCCCGCCCGCCCGGCCGGGGCAGCACACCGCCGAGGTCGCCCGCGACTGGGACCTCCCCGCCCTCGGGCACCCCGGCGCCCCCGCCACCTCCCAGGACACGACGCCTCCCCCCGGGACCACGACGAAAGCGAAGTGAGCATGGAACGCCGGCTGTTCACCGAGGACCACGAGGCCTTTCGCCGCACCGTGCGGACCTTCCTGGCCAAGGAGGTCGCGCCGCACTACGCCCGCTGGGAGGCGGAGGGCATCGTCTCGCGCGAGGCGTGGCTGGCCGCCGGGCGGCAGGGCCTGCTGGGCCTCGCGGTCCCCCAGGAGTACGGCGGCGGGGGAGTGGAGGACTTCCGCTACGCGGCCGTGCAGGCCGAGGAGTTCGCCCGCGCGGGCGTGAGCGGACTGGCCGTCGGCCTGCACAACGACGTCATCGGCCCCTACCTCACCTCCCTGGCCACCGACGAGCAGAAGCGGCGCTGGCTGCCCGGCTTCTGCTCCGGGGAGACCATCTCGGCCATCGCCATGACCGAACCCGGCGCGGGCTCCGACCTCCAGGGCATCCGCACCGCCGCCGAGGACCGGGGCGACCACTGGCTGCTCAACGGCTCCAAGACCTTCATCTCCAACGGCATCCTGGCCGACCTGGTCGTCGTGGTGGCCAAGACCTCCCCGCAGGGCGGCGCGAAGGGCCTGAGCCTGCTGGTCGTGGAGCGCGGCGCGGAGGGCTTCGAACGGGGCCGCAACCTCGACAAGATCGGCCAGAAGTCGCAGGACACGGCGGAACTGTTCTTCACCGACGTACGGGTCCCCAAGGAGAACCTCCTCGGCGAGCGGGACGGCGCCTTCGGCCACCTGATGACCCACCTCGCCCAGGAGCGGATGACCATCGCCGTCGGGGCGGTGGCCGCCGCCGAATCGCTGCTGGAGATCACCACCGCGCACGTCAGGGAGCGCGAGGCGTTCGGCCGCCCGCTGGCCCGGCTCCAGCACGTGCGCTTCGAGATCGCCGAGATGGCCACCGAGTGCGCCGTGACCCGCGCCTACCTCGACCGGTGCATCGAGGACCACACCGAGGGGCGCCTGGACGCCGTGCACGCCTCGATGGCCAAGTGGTGGGCCACCGAACTGCAGAAGCGGGTGGCCGACCGCTGCCTGCAACTGCACGGGGGCTACGGCTACATGAACGAGTTCCCCGTCGCCCGCGCCTTCACGGACGGGCGCGTCCAGACGATCTACGGCGGCACCACCGAGATCATGAAGGAGATCATCGGGCGCTCGTTGCTCGACTGACCCGCCCGCCCGCCTGGCCCCGCCCACCGGCGCCGCCCCGCCCCGTACCCCCGAAAGGCTGCTGACCTTGACCACCGAAGCGTTCCTCTACGAGGCCATCCGCACCCCGCGCGGGCGCGGCAAGGCCAACGGCGCCCTGCACGGCACCAAGCCCATCGACCTGGTCGTCGGCCTCATCCACGAGCTGCGCCGCCGCCATCCCGGCCTGGACCCGGCCGCCATCGACGACGTCGTGCTCGGTGTCGTCGGGCCGATCGGCGACCAGGGCTCGGACATCGCCAAGATCGCGGCCATCGCCGCCGGGCTGCCGGACACGGTCGCGGGCGTGCAGGAGAACCGCTTCTGTGCCTCCGGTCTGGAGGCCGTCAACCTCGCCGCCGCGAAGGTCCGTTCCGGCTGGGAGGACCTGATCCTGGCGGGCGGTGTGGAGTCGATGTCCCGCGTTCCCCTCGGCACCGACGGCGGCGCCTGGGCGATGGACCCGATGACCAGCATGGAGACCGGCTTCGTGCCGCAGGGCATCGGCGCCGACCTGATCGCCACCGTCGAGGGCCTCAGCCGCCGCGACGTCGACGAGTTCGCCGCGCTCTCCCAGGAGCGCGCCGCCGAGGCGTGGAAGGACGGCCGCTTCGCCCGCTCCGTCGTGCCGGTCACCGACCGCAACGGGCTGACCGTGCTCGACCACGACGAGCACATCCGCCCCGGCACCACCGCCGAGACCCTCGCCGCCCTCAAGCCCTCCTTCGCCGACATCGGCGACCTGGGCGGCTTCGACGCCGTGGCGCTCCAGAAGTACCACTGGGTGGAGCGGATCGACCACGTGCACCACGCCGGCAACTCCTCCGGCATCGTGGACGGTTCGGCCCTGGTGGCCATCGGCAGCCGCGAGATCGGCAGCCGCTACGGGCTCACCCCCCGCGCCCGTGTCGTCTCCGCCGCCGTCTCCGGAGCGGACCCGACGATCATGCTGACCGGCCCCGCCCCGGCCACCCGCAAGGCCCTCGCCAAGGCGGGCCTGAGCATCGAGGACATCGACCTGGTCGAGATCAACGAGGCGTTCGCCGCCGTCGTGCTGCGCTTCGTCCGGGAGATGGGCCTGTCCCTGGACAAGGTCAACGTCAACGGCGGCGCCATCGCCATGGGCCACCCGCTGGGCGCCACCGGCGCCATGATCATCGGCACCCTCGTCGACGAGCTGGAGCGCCGCGACCTGCGCTATGGCCTGGCCACGCTGTGTGTCGGCGGCGGCATGGGCATCGCCACCGTCATCGAGCGCGTCTGAGTCCGCCCCACCCCCCTTACGGAGAACCAGAAACCATGGCCGAGCCCGCGAAGCCCACCCCGTCCGCGCAGCCCACCACCATCCGCTGGGAGCGGGACGGGACCGGTGTCGTCACCCTCGTCCTGGACGATCCCGGCCAGTCCGCCAACACCATGAACGCGGCGTTCAAGGAGTCCCTCACCGCCGTCGCCGACCGCCTCGAGGCCGAGCGCGACGAGGTGCGGGGCATCATCGTCACCTCCGCGAAGAAGACCTTCTTCGCCGGCGGCGACCTGCGCGAACTGATCGCCGCCCGCCCCGAGCACGCCCAGCACGTCTTCGACTCCAGCCTCGCGATCAAGCGCGACCTGCGCCGCATCGAGACCCTGGGCAAGCCCGTGGTGGCCGCCCTGGGCGGTGCCGCGCTCGGCGGCGGGCTGGAGATCGCGCTCGCCTGCCACCACCGCGTCGCCCTGAACGCCCCCGGCTCCAGGATCGGCTGCCCGGAGGCCACCCTCGGCCTGCTCCCCGGCGGCGGCGGTGTCGTCCGCGCGGTGCGCCTGCTGGGCATCGCGGACGCGCTGCTCAACGTGCTGCTCCAGGGGCAGCAGTACCGGCCGGCCAGGGCCGCGGAGGTGGGGCTGGTGCACGAGGTGGTGGAGACCGAGCAGGAGATGCTCACCGCCGCCCGCGCCTTCATCGACGCCCACCCAGAGTCCCATCAGCCCTGGGACCTGCCCGGCTACCGCATCCCGGGCGGCACCCCCGCCCAGCCCCGGTTCGCCGCCAACCTCCCCGCCTTCCCCGCGAACCTGCTCAAGCAGACGGCGGGAGCCCCCTACCCGGCGCAGCGCAACATCCTGGCCGCCGCCGTCGAGGGCGCGCAGGTCGACTTCGCCACCGCCGAGGTCATCGAGGCCCGCTACTTCACCGAGGTGGCCTGCGGCCAGATCTCCACCAACATGACCCAGGCGTTCTTCTTCGACCTCCAGGCCGTCAACTCCGGCGCCAGCAGGCCCAAGGACGTCGAGCCGCGCCCGGTGCGCAAGGTCGCGGTCCTCGGCGCCGGGATGATGGGCGCGGGCATCGCCCACGCCTGCGCGAAGGCGGGCATCGAGGTCGTCCTCAAGGACGTCTCGCGCGAGTCGGCCGAGGCGGGCAAGGCGTACTCCGCCGCGCTGCTGGACAAGGCGCTCGCGCGCGGGCGTACGACCGAGGCCGCGCGGGCGGCGCTGCTCGCCCGCATCACCCCGACCGCCGACCCGCAGGACCTGGCGGGCTGCGACGCCGTGATCGAGGCGGTCTTCGAGGACACCGCGCTCAAGCACAAGGTCTTCCAGGAGATCGAGGACGTCGTCGAGCCCGGCGCGCTGCTGTGCTCCAACACCTCCACCCTGCCGATCACCTCGCTCGCCGAAGGCGTCCGGCGCCCGGGGGACTTCGTCGGGCTGCACTTCTTCTCGCCCGTCGACAAGATGCCGCTGGTCGAGATCGTCCGGGGCGGCGACACCGGGGACGAGGCGCTGGCCCGCGCCTTCGACCTCGTCCGGCAGATCCGCAAGACGCCCATCGTGGTCAACGACTCGCGGGGTTTCTTCACCTCCCGGGTCATCGGCGGCTTCATCAACGAGGGCATGGCCATGCTGGCGGAGGGCGTGGACCCGGCCACCGTCGAGCAGGCCGCCGCGCAGGCGGGATACCCGGCGAAGGTGCTCGCGCTGCTGGACGAGCTGACGCTCACCCTGCCCCGCCGGATTCGCGACGAGACCCGCCGGGCGCTGGAGGCCGAGGGAGTCACGCTGCCCCGGCACCCCGCGGACACCGTGCTGGACCGGATGGTCGACGAGTTCGGGCGCACCGGCCGCAGCGGCGGCGCCGGGTTCTACGACTACGGTGAGGACGGCAGGCGCCTGGGGCTGTGGCCGGGGCTGCGCGAGCACTTCGGCCCGGCCGGCGGCGCCCCCGCACCGGAGGCGGTCCACCTGGCCGGGCTGGGCGAGCGGATGCTCTTCGCCGAGGCACTGGACTCCGTGCGCTGCCTGGAGGAGGGCGTGCTCACCTCGGTCGCCGACGCGAACATCGGCTCCGTCCTGGGCATCGGCTTCCCGGCCTGGACCGGCGGCGTCCTCCAGTACATCAACGGGTACGAGGGCGGCCCGGCGGGCTTCGCGGAGCGGGCCCGCGCGTTCGAGGCCGAGCACGGCGAGCGGTTCGCGGTGCCCGGGCTGCTGGCGGAGAAGGCCCGCACGGGCGAGCACTTCACCGACCCGTCCTGACCCCGGGCCCGTCCTGACCCGGGCTGTCCTGACCCGCACCGACCGCTGTGCGACGCCCCGGCTCCGGCACCGCCCGGAGCCGGGGCGCCCCGTCAGGTGGCCTCCGGCCCCGGCGCCGCCTCGTCGCCGCGCGCCCCCGGCTCCCCGCCCCCGCCCCCGCCCGCCGGGAACGCGTCGCGCAGTTCCTCCCGCAGCGAGCGCTGGAAGGCGGTGAGGAGGGCCTGCACCACCATCGGCTGCATGTGAGCGGAGAGGGACTTCATCGCCGCCACCTGCTCCGGGTCCGCCTCCTTCTCGCGGTAGGGGAACCACACCTCGTCCCGGAAGAGCCTGCTCAACTCGCGGGCCGCCGCCCGGGTGTGGTCGAGCACCACCTCACGGGCCGCGAGCAGCGTCTCCTGCGAGATGGGGACGTCCAGCAGCCGCACCCCGAGCTGGAGCAGGCCCGGATCGACCAGGAAGACGTCCGCGTCCGGGATGTCCTCGGCGGTGCCCTCCGCACCCCGTCCGGCGGGCTCCAGCACGTTCATCGCCGCGAGCCTGCGCAGGTCCTCGTCGGTCAGCTTCCGGCCGACCCGCGCCGCCAGCTGCTCCCGGCTCGCCTCGTCGACGGTGTCCGGCATCCAGGAGGCCACCAGGGCGCGGTGGATGGCCAGGTCGTAGGCGCTGATGTCGTCCGGGAGGCGCTGGAGGTAGCGTTCGATCGCGGCCAGCGTCATGCCCTGGCTCTGGAGTTCCTCGATCAGCGCCAGCCGGGAGAGGTGGTCGGGTCCGTAGCGGCCGACGCGGCGGGGGCCGATGGCCGGCGGTGGCAGGAGGCCGCGGGTGCTGTAGAAGCGGACGGTGCGGACGGTCACCCCCGCGCGGGCGGCCAGCTGGTCGACGGTCAGACTGTCCGCGTCTGCGTGCTGCTGCTCCATCGGCCGCGCCTCTCTTCCTGCCCACCGCTTCCGTCCGCGTTCAACAGTATTGCTGTCTCACCACTTCTGTGAAACCTGCGTGCGAAGGCACCGCGCCGACGCTGGCGTTGACCCGGGCGTCA
Source organism: Streptomyces sp. CNH287 (assembly GCF_000424825.1). Lineage (NCBI taxonomy): Bacteria > Bacillati > Actinomycetota > Actinomycetes > Kitasatosporales > Streptomycetaceae > Streptomyces > Streptomyces sp. CNH287. The sequence continues at coordinate 217,672 of NZ_AUKQ01000004.1, forward strand.
AGGTCTATCGTCGAAGGCATGCGGATAGGGGAGCTGGCCGAGCGGGCGGGAGTGACGACGCGCACCCTGCGGTACTACGAGACGCGCGGGCTGCTGGCCGCCCGTCGTACGGCGAACGGATACCGGGCCTACGGCGAGGAGGACCTGCGGCTGCTGGAGCAGATCCGCACCCTCCAGGACTTCGGCTTCGGCCTGGAGGAGACCCGTCCCTTCGTCGAGTGCCTGCGCGCCGGGCACCCCGCGGGCGACTCCTGCCCGGCCTCACTGGATGTCTACCGCAGCAAGCTGGCGGAGCTGGACGAGGTCATCGCCCGGCTGGACGCCGTACGGCGCCAGGTCGGCACGGAGCTGGCGCGCGCTGAACTGGAGCGCGCCGGGGCCGAGCCGCGCTGCGAGTGGGGCACGCACGCAAGGGACGCGGACGAGAGGGCGGGACAATGACACGACGGACGGCCGAGGCCGTGACCGAGGCGAAGGCGGCCCCGGCACCGGGCGCAGCCGCGGTCACCGCGGTCACAGAGGTGACGGACGAGACCTTCGCGGCCGAGGTACTGGCGGCCGAGGTGCCGGTGCTGGTGAAGTTCACCGCCTCCTGGTGCCCTGGCTGCAAGATGATCGCCCCCGTGCTGGCGGAACTGGCCCCCGAACTGGCCGGCCGCCTCCGGATCGTCACCCTGGACGTGGACCGGAACTCGGTGACGCCCGCCGCCTACGGCATCATGGCGATGCCCACGTTGCTGGTCTTCCGCTCCGGCGAGCCGGTGAAGTCCCTGGTGGGCGCCCGCCCCAAGCGCAAGCTGCTCCGGGAGCTGGAGGGCGTGATCTGAGGGAGCGCGTGTGCGGGAGCGGCCACGAGCAGGCCGCTCCCGCACACGTTCCTCTGCCGAGGCGGTGTGCGGTCAGTGCTCGTGGTGGTGCGACGCCTGGATCTTGCGCCAGGACTTCGGCTCCTGCGGCGCGGTGGCCCCGGCGCGGTCCCCGCCGGCCGCCGCGGGCGCCTCCGGCCGCGAGGGCTGGTACAGCCAGGTGTCGAAGAACGCGCCGAGCTGGCGGCCGGAGACCTTCTCCGCATACGCCGTGAACTCGGCGACGGTGGCGTCACCGCCGGCGCGCTCCTCCTGCCAGCCCTTGAGGATCGCGAAGAAGTCCTCGTCGCCGATCTTGTTGCGGAGCGCCTGGAGGGCGAGCGCGCCCCGGTCGTAGACCGCCTCGTGGAACTGGTTCTCCGGTCCGGGGTCGCCCGGCCTGACCTTCCAGAACTCGTCGTCGGCCGGGTGCGAGGAGTAGATCCAGTCGGCCAGTTCCTGCGCCGTGCCCTCGCCCTGCTCCTCCGACCAGAGCCACTCGGCGTAGCTGGCGAAGCCCTCGTTGAGCCAGATGTCCTGCCACCGGCGCAGCGAGACGCTGTCGCCGTACCACTGGTGGGCCATCTCGTGCACCACGACGGAGACGTTGGCGCCGCGGGCGAACTGCCGCGGGCTGTAGAAGGGCCGGGTCTGCGTCTCCAGCGCGTACCCGGTGTCGGTGTTGGGCACGTAGCCGCCGAGCGCGTTGAAGGGGTAGGGCCCGAAGAGGCCCGCGAGCCACTCGGTCACCTCGCCGGTGCGTTCGAGGCTGGCGCGGGCGGCGCCCTCGTGCTTCCCCAGGTCCTTGCTGTAGGCGTTGAGCACCGGCAGGCCCTCGGCCGTCTCGTCGGTGGTGAAGTCGAACCGGCCGACCGCCAGCGTGGCCAGGTAGGTGGCCTGCGGCTGGTCCGAGCGCCAGGAGAAGCGGGTCCAGCCCGCTTCGGAACGGCGCGAGGTGAGCACGCCGTTGCTGACCGCCTCGTGGCCGTCCGGCACGGCCACGCTGACGTCGTACGTCGCCTTGTCGGTGGGGTGGTCGTTGCTGGGGAACCACCACCACGCGGCCTCCGGCTCGTTGGCCGCGACCCCGCCGTCCGGTGTGCGGTGCCACGAGGTGAAGCCGTCCACCTCCACCTCGGAGGGAGTGTCGGAGTAGCGCACGACCACGGTCAGGCGCTGCCCCTCGGCCAGCGGCCGGGCCGGGGTGATCTCCAGCTCGTGGGCGCCGGAGGTGGCGAAACCGGCCTTGCGCCCGTTGACCCGCACCTCCTGGACGTCGAGGGCGAAGTCCAGGTTGAAGCGGGACAGCGCCTGGGTGGCCTCGGCCAGCACGGTCGCGGTGCCGCTGAGGCGGTCGTCCTCAGGCTGGTAGCGCAGCCGCAGGTCGTAGTGCGCGACGTCGTATCCGCCGTTGCCGTAGTCGGGGTAGTAGGGGTCGCCCGCGCCCGGCGCACCCGGTGCCGGTTCCGCCGCCGATGCCGGGATCGCCAGCAGCAGGGCGAGGGCGAAGGCCGCAGGGGTGAGGTAGCTGTGGCGCACGAGTCCTCCAACTCCTTGGGGAAAGGATTCGCCGGGGCCCGCGCGGCCCCGTGAGGAGATGTCTACTCCCGGTAAGATCGCCATGTCCATGAAGCGCGGATGGCAGTCGTGTCACATCCGCCGGGGCGCCGTACGGACGAGCCGCGCGGCGTCCTGCGCGCAGCCCCAGGAGACGGTGATCCCCGCCCCGCCGTGGCCGTAGTGGTGCACTCGGACGCCGCCGTCCGCAGCCACCTCGCGCTCCAGCCGCACGGCGGGACGGTACGGGCGCAGCCCCACCCGGTGCTCCCGCACGGCCGCGTCCGCGAGACCGGGGCACACCCGCGCACAGCGGGCGACGATCGCCTCCGCCGTCGCCGGGTCGGGGTCGAGACCGAAGGCGCCGTCCTGCGCGGTGCCGCCCAGGATCAGCCCCCAGGGCTGCGGCAGCAGGTAGACCGGGGCGGCGGAGGCCGGGTCGGCCGCCACGTACCACTCCCGTACGCCCGGGTTCTCCACGATCACCAACTGGCCGCGTACGGGGCGCACCGAGGTGTCGGGCACCAGTTCGCGGGCGCCCAGACCGGTGCAGTTGACGACGACCGGAGCCTCCTCGTCCGCCTCCGCCAGTGAGCGGACCGCCCGCTGCTCGCACCGCCCGCCCGCCGCCTCCAGCCGCTGTCGCAGGTAGCGCAGATAGGCGGGAGTGTCGATGAGCGGGGTGACCGGCGGGCTGCCGGTGAGCGCCGTCCAGGCGGGCGGCGCCCAGCCGTTCTCCATGCGGCCCGCCACCTGCCGCACCCCGGTCCGCTCCGGGTCGCCCGCCAGCGCCGCGAACACCGCGAACGAGCGCAGCGCCCAGTCCAGGGCCGCCCCGGCCGGCTCGATCCGGTAGGGCCAGCACAGGCCGCCGGCCACGGCCGAGGTCGTCTCCCGCACCGGATCACGGCTCCACAGCCGGACCCGGGCGCCGCCTTCGGCCAGCACGACCGCCGTCGTCAGCCCGATGACGCCGCCGCCGATGATGAGCACCTCGCGCATGGCCGCACGTTAACGGCCGCGCCCCCGGCCGTCACCCCCGCCCGCGCTCCGGCTCCCCGTCGCGTACAGACCCTGCCGGGGACGGGCCGGGCCGAGTGCGTTCCCGGGCGGGCGTGCGGGTGGCGTACCAGACGGTGGCTACGACCAGGACGCTGCCGCCGATCTGCCAGAGCGTCGGCCGCTCCGCCAGCGCCACCACCCCGACCAGCACCGCCAGCACCGGCTGGAGGAGCAGCAGCGCGGCCCCGACGTTCGGTGCCAGCCGGGGGAGCGCGGCACCGATCAGCAGCCACGCCAGCACCTGCCCGACAAGGGCGAGTGCGGCCAGCCAGCCCCACGCGGCAGCGGTGTCCGGCAGCGTGATGCCCGTCCAGGCGCCGCCCAGCACGGCCGCCGCCGCAGCCGCCGCCGCGGTGGAGACGCAGACCGGCTGCACGGTGTGGCGCCGGCCGCCCGCCAGCCGGGTCAGGAAGAGGTAGCCCGCGTACGCGACGCCCGACGCGGTGCCGTACAGCACGCCGGTCACCGGGTCGCCGCCCCCGCCGGAGCCGCCCACCGCGCCGCCGGCCAGCGCCACACCGGCCAGCATCACCGGGATCGCCAGCAGGAACCGGCCCGGCAGCCGGGTGCCGGACACCAGGCGGGCCAGCAGCGGGAAGACGACGACCTGCACGTTGAGCAGCACGGCGGCGATAGAGGCGCCCAGGTTCAGGACGCAGGCCGACCACAGGACGAAGTCGATGCCCAGCAGCACCCCGGCCGCCGCGTCCAGCCACAGCAGCCGCCCCGCACGGGCCCCCACCCGCAGGTACTCCCGCACGGCGAACGGCACGAGCACCAGCAGCGCCAGGGCGCAGCGCAGGAAGGCGGCGGTCCCGGCGTCCGTGCCCGACAGCTTCACGAAGACGCCCGAGGCGGCGGTGCACGCCGCTCCCGCCGTCAGCAGCAACGCCGGGCCCCGCAGGTCGAGCGGGCCGCCGGGCGGCCCGGCGGAGGCGGCGGCAACACTGCGGCCGGGCGCGGACGCACGGAGGGGGGCGGAGGGCATGACCTCTACTGTGGGGGCCGGGAACGAGAAGTAAAAGCGATCTTTTGTGCCGGGTACCCGGTAGCGTCGCTACCGTGTTCAGCATCGACCGCCTCCGCGCTCTCTCCGCCGTCGCCGCCCACGGCTCGATCGCCTACGCCGCCCGCGCCCTGCACGTGACCCCCTCCGGCGTCTCGCAGCAGCTGGCCAAGCTGGAGCGCGAAGCGGGCCACCGGCTGCTGGAGCCGGACGGCCGCAGCGTCCGCCTCACCCATGCCGGGCGGGTCCTCCTCGCGCACGCGGACCGCGTACTGGCCCAGCTCGCCGACGCCGAGAACGACCTCGCCGACCTGCGCGAGGAGATCCTCGGACCGCTGCGGCTGGGCGCCGTCGGCAGCGCCATCCGCACCCTGCTGCCGGGCACGCTCGCCGCGCTCACCCGGGACCACCCACGGCTGGTCCCCACCGTGCGGGACGGCGAGGCCGTGGACATGCTGCCGCTGCTCCAGCCGGGCGATTTGGACCTGCTGGTCATCGAGAGCTGGAGCAACCGCCCGATAGCGCTGCCCGCCGGGGTCGCCCACCAGACGCTGGTCCGCGAGGGCGCGCGCGTCGCGCTCGCCGCCGAACACCCGCTCGCCGCCCGCGAGTCGGTCGACCTGGCCGAGCTGGCCGACGAGATCTGGGCCAGCTGCCCGCCGGGCACCGAGCCGCGCGAGGCGCTCGTGCAGGCCCTGCGGGCGCGCGGTGCGGAGCCCGAGGTCCGCTACACCGTCGCCGAGTACACCACCCAACTCGCACTGGTCGAGGCCGGGTTGACCGCAGCCCTGGTGCCCGCGATGGCCTACCGGCCCGCCCCGGCGGGCGTTCGGTTCGTCGACTGCGAACCCGCCCTGGAACGCCAGGTGCTGGCCGCCTGGCGCGCCGGGTCGCGCAGCCCGACGATCCGAGCGTGTCTTGCGGCGCTGGAGCGCCATGTGCTGTGCTGCTGACCATGGCCTCCACCAGTGCCCGTCCCCACCCCACGGTCCCGCTCCGTCCGATGACGGTTCCCGCTCACGAGGCGGAGGAGCGCGCCCGCGGCTTCTACGAAGTCATGTCCCAGCGCCGTACGGTCCGCGACTTCGACCCGCGCCCCCTGCCCGACGGCGTCCTCGACTGGGCGGTGCGCACCGCCTCCACCGCGCCCAGCGGCGCCCACGTCCAGCCCTGGCGCTTCGTCGCCCTCACCGATCCCGCCCGCAAGACGCGGCTGCGCGAGGCGGCGGAGGCGGAGGAGCGGGAGTTCTACGGGCGGCGCGCCTCGGCCGAATGGCTGGACGCGCTTGCCCCCATCGGCACGGACGAACACAAGCCGTTCCTGGAGATCGCGCCCGCCGTCCTCGTCGTCTTCGAAGTGCACAAGGGCCCGCACTCCCCGCGGCCCTACTACACCAAGGAGTCCGTCGGCATCGCCGTCGGCCTGCTGCTGGCCACCTTGCACCAGGCGGGCCTGGCCACCCTCACCCACACCCCCAGCCCGATGCGCTTCCTCAACGAGATCTGCGACCGCCCCAGCGAGGAGCGCGCCTCCTACGTCATCCCCGTCGGGTACCCGGCCGCGGACGCCCGCGTCCCCGACCTGGAGCGCAAGCCCCTGGACGAGGTGCTCATCCGCCTGTGAGCAGCGCGGCCCGTGCCGTTGACGGTCCGCCTCCGTGGAGGGCCAGGCGCTCCAACAACCCCCCCCAGGCAACGGCGTTGGAGATGCGCGTGCGGGAATGGGCCGCGGGCGGACCGCCTGCGCGCGAGGGCTCCCACACGGCCTCATCGGACGGAAGCCCCCGCGCAGAACCATCACCCTACGTCATTCCCTGCCTACGCAAGGGCCTGCGGCAGATTTCCCCGCCAGCCAACTCCCGTCCCCTGCATGGCGGTTCGGCGGCCGAGCCGCCCGGCGCGACCCGTCACGAGTGGCCGGATCGCGCCGTGCCGTCCCATGGGCTTCAGCCCTTGCGGGCCACCAGCGCGTAGCCCAGCGAGTCCGTGGCGGGGGGAAGCGGCTCGGGCACGGTGTCGGGGGCATGCCACCGCTCCACCGGCACGATGCCGGGTTCGATCAGGTCGAGACCGTCCACGAGGCCGGCCACCTCCTGGAGCGTCCGGTGGTAGACGGCGGGCATGCCCGCCGCGCGGTACACGGACTCGGCCCGGGCGCTGGCCTCCGGTACGTAGTCCGCCGTGGCGTGGGTCATCGTCAGCGCGCTGCCGGCGGGCAGGGCGTTCATGAACCGTCCGATCACCGCGTGCGGGTCGCTGTCGTCCCCCAGGAAGTGGATCACCGCGTTGAGGCACACCGCGACCGGCCGCGTCAGGTCCAGCGTGTCCGCCACCGCCGGGGCGCGCAGGACCTCCTCCGCCTGGAGCAGGTCGCCCTCCAGCGTGGCCACCCGCCCCTCCGGGCCGCTGATCAGCTGGGCGCGGCAGCGCAGGACCGCGTTGGGGTCGTTGTCGACGTGCACGACGCGCGCCGCCGGTGCCACGGCCTGCGCCGCCTCGTGCAGGTTGGCGCCGGTGGGCTGGGGCAGCCCGGCACCGAGGTCGAGGAACTGGCGGATGCCCTCCTTCGCGAGGTAGGCGGGCGCCGCGAGCACGAACCGGCGGTTGGCCCGCACGGATTCGCGGATGTTCGGCAGGATGGCGACGATCTTCTGCGCGATGTCGGCGTCCGTGGGGTAGTGGTCCTTGCCGCCCGACCAGCTGTCCCACGCGCGCGAGACGTTGGGGCGTGCGGCGTGCGGCGCCTGCTGCGGGCGGCCGGAGTCGGCGTCGGCGGGGCCGGTGGTCGGATCGGGCAAGGCGTCTCCTGTGGGCGGCCGGTGGCTGTCGGTGTTCCGGCGGGATCTCAGCGTGTCCGCCCCCGGCCGCGGACGGCAGCCCCGATCCGGCCACGTCCGGGACACCCCGGCCATCGCGACCGCTCCGACCGGCCGGCCCCGCCCGGCGCGGCGGATAAAGAGGGGCGCGCGGCCCGCCGTCTTCGCTAGGATCACCGCCTCATGTCTGCCACTCTCGTCGCCAAGGATCTCGCCGCCGGTCACGGCGACCGTGCGCTCTTCGCCGGGCTCGACCTCGTCGTCGGCCCGTCCGACGTGATCGGGCTGGTCGGTGTCAACGGCGCGGGGAAGTCCACCCTGCTGCGGATGCTCGCCGGGCTGACGGAGGCGGAGGAGGGCACCGTACGGCTGAGCCCGCCCACCGCGACCGTGGGGCATCTGCCCCAGGAACCCGACCGCAGGCCCGGCGAGACGGTGCACGGCTTCCTGGCCCGGCGTACGGGCGTCGCGGCGGCGCAGGCCGCGCTCGACGCGAGCACCGAGGCACTGACCCGGGAGCGGCCGGGTGCGGAGGACGCGTACGCGCTCGCGCTGGAGCGCTGGCTCGCGCTCGGCGCCGCGGACCTGGCGGAGCGGGCCGCCGAGGTGACCGCGCAACTCGGCCTGGACACCGGGCTCGACCGGGAGATGACCGCGCTCTCCGGCGGGCAGGCGGCGCGCGCCTCCCTGGCGTCACTGCTGCTCAGCCGCTACGACGTCTTCCTGCTGGACGAGCCGACCAACGACCTCGACCTGGACGGCCTGCGACGGCTGGAGACGTTCATGGCGGGCCTCCGCTCCGGCACGGTGCTGGTCAGCCACGACCGCGAGTTCCTCACCCGCACGGTGACCGACGTCCTCGAACTCGACCTGGCCCAGCAGCGCGTGCGTCTCTTCGGCGGCGGCTACCAGGCGTACCTGGAGGAGCGGGAGCGCGCCCGCCGCCGGGCCCGCGAGGAGTACGAGGAGTACGCCGACACCCGCGCCGGGCTGGAGGCCCGCGCCCGTACCCAGCGCGGCTGGATGGACAAGGGCGTGCGCAACGCGCGGCGCAAGATGAGCGACAACGACAAGATCGGCCGCAACGCCCGGATCGAGACCACCGAGAAGCAGGCGGCCAAGGCGCGCCAGACGGAACGCCAGATCGAACGGCTCGAGGTGGTCGAGGAGCCCCGCAAGGAGTGGGAGCTGCGGATGGACATCGCCGCCGCCCCCCGCTCCGGCGCGGTCGTGGCGACGCTGCGCGCGGCCGAGGTGCGGCGCGGCGACTTCCGCTTCGGCCCGGTCGACCTCCAGATCGACTGGCGCGACCGGGTCGCGGTGACGGGGGCGAACGGCTCGGGCAAGTCCACCCTGCTGGCCGTACTGCTGGGGCGGCTGGAGCTGGACGCCGGAGCCGCCGCCCTCGGCTCCGGTGTGCTGGTCGGCGAGGTGGACCAGGCGCGGCGGCTGTTCTACGGCGACGAGTCGCTGCTCGACGCCTTCGGAACCGCCGCCGCGCTGGAGCCTGCCGAGGCCCGTACGCTGCTGGCCAAGTTCGGGCTGGTGGCCCGGCACGTGCTCCGCCCGGCCGCGACCCTCTCGCCCGGCGAGCGCACCCGTGCCGCGCTCGCGCTGCTCCAGGGGCGCGGGGCGAACCTGCTGGTGCTGGACGAGCCGACGAACCACCTCGACCTGCCCGCCATCGAGCAGCTCGAATCGGCGCTGGCCGCGTACGAGGGGACGCTCCTGCTGGTCACCCACGACCGCCGGATGCTGGCGGCGGTGCACACCACGCGCCGGATCGAGCTGGCGGAGGGCAGGGTGCGGGAGCACCGGGCGGACTGAACCACACGTGGTCGCACGCGCGGTCGTCTCCGCGCCGCGGTGGGTCAGGCCTGTGCGCGGGCCGCCTTGCGAGCCGCGCGCGCCGCGAGCCGCTCGTCGAACTTGGCGGCCTCGCCGTCCAGGCCGCTCATGAACAGGCCCAGCTCCTCCTGCGCCCGCAGCCCCTCCGGCCCGAGCCCGCCGATCTGCATCACCTTGAGGTAGCGCAGCACCGGCTGAACCACGTCGTCGTGGTGGATGCGCAGGTTGTAGACGCCGCCGATCGCCATCCGGGCGGCGGCGCGCTCGAAGCCCGGCATGCCGTGACCCGGCATCCGGAAATTGACCACGACGTCGCGCACCGCCCGCATGGTCAGGTCCGGGGCGATCTCGAAGGCCGCGGCCAGCAGGTTGCGGTAGAAGATCATGTGCAGGTTCTCGTCCGCCGCGATGCGGGCGAGCATCCGGTCGCAGACCGGGTCGCCGGACTGGTGGCCGGTGTTGCGGTGAGAGATGCGGGTGGCCAGCTCCTGGAAGGCGACGTAGGCCACCGAGTGCAGCATGCTGTGCCCGTTGTCCGACTCGAAGCCCTCGGACATGTGCGCCATCCGGAAGCGCTCCAGCTCGTCCGGGTCGACGGCGCGGGAGGCCAGCAGGTAGTCGCGCATGACGATGCCGTGGCGGCCCTCCTCCGCCGTCCAGCGGTGGACCCAGGTGCCCCAGGCGCCGTCGCGGCCGAATATCGAGGCGATCTCGTGGTGGTAGGAGGGCAGGTTGTCCTCGGTGAGGAGGTTGACCACCAGCGCGATCCGGCCGATGTCGGTGACCTTGGACTGGTCGGGCGCCCACGCCTCGCCGTCCAGCGGACCGTCGAAGTTGCGGCCGTCGCTCCAGGGGACGTACTGGTGCGGCATCCAGTCCTTGGTGACGGCCAGGTGGCGGTTCAGCTCCTTCTCGACCACCTCCTCCAACGCGTAGATCAGACGGGCGTCCGTCCACTCGTCCGTACCTGCGTGCTGGTGGGTGGTGAGGCTCACGGCGGCTCCTGACAACGGGGACGGTGGGGCACGGGGGTGCGCGGGCGGGCCTCGGGGAAGGCGCCACCTACGGTGCCGTAGGTTACGATACCGTAGGTTGAAGCCGCAAAAAAAGGCAAGGCCGGAGCCCTGACCAGCGACTACATGCTCCCGCAGGACACCGTGGTCCGCATGTCAGCAGACCCGGAGGGCCGGCGCCCCTGCCCGATGAGCACCGGGTGGGACGAAGACCAGCCCTGCGCACCCGCACCGCCCCCCCCGGCGAGCGCGGCGCGGCGGCGGACACGCGCATCCCCGGAACAAGTGGTCGCCGGCGGGCGCCGGGCGCGATCGGGGGCCGACCGGCGAAGTGCCCGAGGGCGGGACGTCCCTCGCCGCGGCTGTGGACGCGGAGGTCGGCGTAGCCGCCTTGATCGATCGGCCGACTTCGGCTACGGCGAATTCCTCGCACGCGTCCACGGCTGCGGGCTTCATGGCTACGCTGTCTGCATGACAGGCTGGCAGTCCGTACGGCCGACCGCCGATCCGTCCGTGCGGTAGGCCGCCGGCCGCCGCCGGCCGGGGCCGTCTGCCGCGTACCCGGTCCGGCCTGCCGTCCAGGTGCAGACCCGCGACCGGTGGCCTGGAGGAGGGCTCGTACGTCTGCCCGGCGCGGGCGGCGGGGCTGTCGGCAGGTCCCGGCCTCCGGCAAGCGCCTCACCCACACGAGGTTCACGAGAAGTTCATCGGAGAGCAGCAGGTACGGCCCGGCTCCCACGGCCGCGGCACGTACGTTGCGGGCCCCTCGGCGGCGAGCCGTACGGAGTCGCCGAGCACGCCGCCGCCCCTTCGTCGGCCTCGCGCCCGGGCTGTGACTCCCGGGGTGCGCCGACGGCGCCGCGTGGCCCCCGTCCTTCGCCCGACCACGGCAGCTGCCGGACCTGTTCACCCCGGGCACCGCCCTCACCTCCGCGTGCCGCCGCGCCGGCGGAGCACTCGTGCTCCTTCCGGAGCGCCGTCCCCGGCCCCCCGAAGGGGGCTCGTCGGACCTGCTGCCGGACGTCTCGGAACCGTGTTGCCGCGGGCGGCAGCCGAGGCCCGCGGACCCGCTTCCGCAGAGTCGGCGCTACCCGAACGACGCCGATAATCGCGTCTACTGCACCCGGCCGCGGCGGCCCAGGGGCACGGTTCGAGCGCCGCGCCGAGGGGCTGTCCGTAAGATGAGAAATCTCTCCTTTTTGAGCAGACGGGCCGAATCCGGCGGCACACTGACCGGATGTCCTTCGGGAAGTTAGCTGCGCTTTTCGCTTCGATTCTCGTTCTCGCGACCACGGGAGTGGCTGTCGGGCACGGCTTCGCCAGTGATCGTCCGCCCAATCTGGGGCAGCCGGTCGTCGTCCAGGGTGACGAGGCCGCGCTGCGCCACGCACCTTCCGCTTTTCTGGCCCAGTCCGCGTCGGCACTGATCCGCACGATCGAAGGCTCCTCCTGCGAACGCGCCCGCCCGAAGCCTTCGCTGTCGCCCTCCACCGAGGCGACCGAATCGGTGACCGGCGGCAGTCCCGTGCCCGCCCCGTCGCCGCCGCGCAGCGACGCGACGATCTCGCCGGACCGCGACGAGCGCGACCGCCGCCTCCCCACCACCACTGGCGAAGTCGTCGGCGATGACGACACCGAAGACGACTCCGAAGACGACTTCGAAGAGACCGATGACGCCGACGACGCCGACGACGCCGACGACGCGTTGGGCGACGAGAGGGGAGACGAGGACATATCCGAGACCGATCGGGAGGGGTGAGCGGTGCCTGGGCGCACCCTGAGCGCCAGATCGCGCATCGTGGGGTGGATGATGCTGCTCGTGGGTATCGCCCTGGTCGCACCCGTCGTCGGCATCACGGTGATATGGCAGACGCAGCTCGACGGCCAGATCGACAAGGAGATCCGGAGGGAGTTCGACCGGCTGCGCCTGTTCGCGGAATCGGCGCGCGAGCATGACACCGGGAAGCCGTACCAGACATCCTCCGCGCTGCTGACCGCTTTCATGTCCGTCCATCTGCCCAACCACGACGAGACGTTCTTCAGCATGGTGGAGGGCCGCGCGGCCCGCCGCAGCCCCTCTCCGCCGCCCGCCCGGCTGGACCGGGACCCCGAGGCGCTGGCGAAGCTGGCAGCCGTCGAGGACGTGGGCACGGGTTGGCTTGACTCCTCAGCCGGGATGGTGCGATACGGCGTGCTGTCCGTACGCGTGGCGGGCGACGATCGGGACACCCGGCTCGTAGTGCTGCAGTTCCGGGACCGTCAGCTCGGTGAGGAGCAGCAGCTCGCACAGACATTGCTGGTGACCGCGTTCGGCGCGCTCCTGGTGGCCGGTGCCGCCAGCTGGTGGCTCGCCGGGCGGGTGCTGTCCCCGGTGCGGATGGTGCGGCAGACCGCCGAGCGGATCGGGGAGACGGACCTGACGGAGCGGCTGACCGTCACCGGCACCGACGACGTCGCGGATCTCGCGCACACGTTCAACCAGATGCTGGACCGGCTGGAGAACGCCTTCGTCACGCAGCGCCGTTTCCTGGACGAGGTGGCGCACGAACTGCGTACACCGATCACCGTCATCCGCGGCCACGTGGACCTGATGGACATCGGCGGAAAGCTGCGCGCGCCTGCCTCCCCCGGCTCGACCGCGCACGGAATCGTCGTCGACGAACTGGGCCGCATGAGCCGCATCGTCGACGACCTGCTGCTCCTGGCCAAGGCGGAGCGGCCGGACTTCCTGTCCGTCGGCCCGACCTGCCTCACCGATCTGACCGTCGACGCCGTAGCGAAGGCCAACGCCCTGGGAGACCGGCACTGGCGGCTCGCCGGGATCTCCGAGTCGGTCGTGCTGCTGGACGGCCAGCGGCTCACCCAGGCGCTGATGCAGCTGGCCGCCAACGCCGTACGGCACACCAGCGAGGGCGACCTCATCGAGATGGGCTCGCTGGTGCGCGGCGGCTCCGTGCTGCTGTGGGTGCGGGACACCGGGCCCGGCGTGCGTCCGGAGGACCAGGAGCGCATCTTCGAACGGTTCACGCAGGTCAACCGCGAGCCGGCGCGCGACGCGGTGAGTTCAGGCATCGGGCTGGGGCTGGCTCTCGTACGGGAGATCGCCCACGCTCACGGGGGGACCGCGCGGGTGGAGGACGCAGGCGGCGGAGCCCGGTTCGTGATCAGCCTGCCAGCACGCTTTCCCGCTCAGTCGGACGTCCCCAACGCCTTACTCGGACAGGAAGGCAGTGATGAACCGGATTCTCATAGCGGAGGACGAGTCCAGGATCACCTCGTTCGTCGAGAGCGGTCTGCGCCGGCACGGCTTCGTCACCGTGGTGGCCGCTGACGGCGCCACCGCCTACGAGCAGGCCCTCGGCGGGAACTTCGACCTGCTGATCCTCGATCTCGGCATCCCGGTGTGCGACGGCTTCACCGTGCTGCGGATGCTCCGCGAGAGCCGGGCGCGGCTGCCCGTCATCATCCTGACGGCGCGGAACAGCCTGTCCGACGTGGTGGCCGGGCTGGAGGGCGGCGCCGACGACTACATCTCCAAACCCTTCGCCTTCGAGGAACTGCTGGCCCGGGTGCGGCTGCGGCTGCGCAGGCAGAGCACCGCGGAGGTCTCCCAGCTGCGCGCCGGTGATCTGATGCTCGACCTGCGCACCCGGCGCGCGCACGTGAACGGGCGCACGGTGGAACTCTCGGCCCGGGAGTTCGCCCTCGCGGAGGTGTTCCTGCGCAATCCGGACCGGGTTCTCACCCGGGAGCAGCTCCTGAGCCGCGTCTGGGGCTTCGACTACGACCCCGGGTCGAACATCGTGGACGTCTACGTCCGCTATCTGCGCCGCAAGCTCGACGCCGACCGGGTGGAGACCGTGCGCGGCGTGGGCTACCGGCTGCGCGTCTGAACGCCCTTCCCTGCCACGGGCATTCCGCTTCCCCCTACGGCGGCTGGACGGGAGGTGCCGCGCGCGTGCGGGCGTGTGCCGACGCGCGTCGGCACACGCCGTGCGTGCTCCTGTACATGCCAGCCGCACGTGCCGCGTACCTGCACGGATGCGCCGTGGGTCGGCGCGGAACGCCGCCCGCGTAAATCATCCTGCGATGAGAACTCTCTCACTGTGGTCTCACGGTCGGCCAATACGTCGCTCACATGCTTCTCAGACCGCATTCCGCTCCGGGATGCCGAACCCCGAGAGGCGATCATGAGGGTACTGCTCGCGCAAGCGCGCACCTTTCAGCACCGAATGACCGCTGAAACCGAGATGCTGCAAAAGTTCGCCACCGGTCAGGCGCCATCCGTCCTGTTCATCACGTGTTCCGACTCCCGCGTCGTGCCGACCCTGATCACCGGGGCGCGGCCCGGGCAGCTCTTCGAACTGCGTACCGCGGGGCACATCGTGCCGCCCCACCAGCCGGGGCACGCGTGCAGCGAGGCCGCCACCATCGAGTACGCGGTGGAAGTCCTCAAGGTGAGCGACATCGTCTTGTGCGGGCACTCGCACTGCGGCGCCGTCGGAGCCCTGGCCCGCAACGAGGATCTCACACCGCTGCCGAAGGTGGCCCAGTGGCTCGACCCGGCCCGCAAGGGCCTGGACGGCGCGCTCGGCGTGGACGCCGAGGACCCGGCGCTGCCGGGCACGGTGCAGCAGCACGTCGTCACGCAACTGGAGGTGCTGCGCGGCTATCCGGAGGTCAGCCGGCGGACGGCGGCGGGCCAGCTCACGCTGCACGGCTGGTACTACCGCGTGGACACGGCCGAAGTGTGGGAGCTCGACCACGCAAAGGGGGTCTTCAGCCGGTACTGACCAGCCCGGACCTCCACACCCCCCCTGGGGCAGCGCTCGTCCCCCCAGCGCACGCCACATCGTTGTGGCGTGATCGAAAGGACTCACGTGCCCACCACCTTCTCTTTCCCCAGACCAGGTGCACGTCACTCATCGACCGCGTCACCGGGCAAGAAGCCCGGCAGGATCGACGCGCAGACCATCGGCCAGGACTTCCTGGCTTCGCTCGTGGTCTTCCTCGTAGCAATCCCCCTGTGTATCGGCATCGCCGCGGCCTCCGGAGTGCCCCTCGCACTCGGGATTCTCACCGGCATCATCGGCGGCTGCATCGTCGGCTGCCTGCCCGGCAGCAGCCTCCAGGTCAGCGGCCCGGCCGCCGGACTCGCCGCCCTCGTCCTGGAGTTCGTCACCGATCACGGCATCGGCATGCTCGGCCCCGTGGTCCTGCTGTCCGGTCTGCTCCAGATCGCGCTCGGCCTTTTCGGCATGGGCCGGCTGTTCCAGTCCATATCCCTCTCCGTAGTGCAGGGCATGCTCGCCGGTATCGGACTCCCCCTGGTGATCAGCCAGCTCTACATGGTCAGCGACGCCGAGCAGAAGGGCTCCGCGCTGGACAACCTCGCCGGGGTCCCGACCCTGGTGGGCGACATCCTCAGCAGCCAGGAGATGGCGGCCGCGCTCGGCCTCGGAGTCTTCGCGGTCGTGGTGTGCTTCTGCTGGCGGTTCGTGCCGGGGCCGCTGGGCAAGGTGCCCGCGGCGCTTGTCGCCGTGCTCGTCGGATCGCTCATCTCGGCGGCGCCGGGCTTCGACGTCGACCGGGTGACCGTCGGCGGGGTCATGGACGCCATCGACATCACCGGCCCCGGTGCGATGGGCGACGTCTTCGCCTTCGAAATCCTCACCATGGTCGTGACGTTCACGGTCATCGCCTCGGCGGAGAGCCTGTTCAGCGCATCCGCCGTGGACCGCATGCACACCGGTCCACGTACCAAGTTCAACAAGGAACTGTGCGCCCAGGGCATCGGGAACACCCTGTGCGGACTTGTCGGCGCGCTTCCCATGACCGCGGTGATCGCGCGCAGTTCCGTCAACGTGACCGCGGGCGCCAGGACCAAGGCGTCCCGGGTCATGCACGGCTTCTGGATTCTCGGCTTCGCGCTGCTGTTCCCCAACGTGCTGAAGCTCATTCCCGTGACGATCCTGGCGGGCATCCTGCTGCACGCGGGCTGGAAGCTGTTCAACCCCCCGGCCTTCTGGAAGATGTGGCGCCTCGACCGCGGTGAAGGCGTCGTCATGTTCCTGACCACGCTGGCCATCGTCGTCACCAACCTGCTCGAGGGCGTGCTCGTCGGACTCGCCGCCGCGGTCGTCCTGACCGCCCTGCGGATGTCCCGCATCACCATCCGCGACACCTCGGACGACGACAACTCCCGGCTGGAGGTCAAGGGGCGCGCGACCTTCCTGCGCATGCCGCAACTCATCGACGCGCTCGACCAGATCCCCACCGGGAAGCCCGTCCAGATCGACATGACCGGCGTCACCCATCTCGACCTCGCCTGCCGCAGCCAGGTGGAGAGCTGGGCGGCGCAGCGCCGCGGGACCGGCGTGGACCTCGTGGAGGTGCGGATGCCGGACGACGCCGTACCGGTCGAGGAGCACGACTTCGAGCCGCTCCCGGAACGGGAGGCCGCATCCCTCTCCAGCCGCACCCCCTGAGCGGCCGCGACCCCTCGTGGCCGCACGGCATGAGGGTAACGGGCCCCGCCATCGCCGGCGGGGCCCGCGCGGCGTGCGCGGGGGCGTCAGCCGCCGGAGCCGCCCAGCAGGCCCGCGCGGCGCAGCGCCTCGGCCATCTCGCTGTTCGCCGGGGGCGCCGCCGCCGCGCCCCGCTTGCCCTTGGCCGCGCCGCCCCGACCGCCCTGGCCACTCGGGCCGCCCTGCCGGCGACCGCCGCCGCCCTGGCTCCGGTCCTGACCGCCCTGCCGGTCCCGGCCGCCCTGCCCGCCGCCCTGCCGCTGGCGGGGCGTGGTGGCCCCGCCGCCGCGACGGCCGCGGCCCTCGCCGCCCTCACCGTCCGCGGGTGCCTGCTCGTCCAGCCGCAGCGTGAGCGAGATCCGCTTCCGCGCCACGTCCACCTCCTGGACCTTCACCTTCACGATGTCGCCGGGCTTGACCACGTCGCGCGGGTCCTTCACGAACGTCTTCGACATCGCCGACACGTGGACCAGGCCGTCCTGGTGCACGCCGACGTCGACGAAGGCACCGAACGCGGCCACGTTGGTGACCACGCCCTCCAGGACCATGCCCGGCGCCAGGTCGCCGAGCTTCTCGACGCCCTCCATGAAGCTGGCCGTCCGGAACGCCGGACGCGGGTCCCGGCCGGGCTTCTCCAGCTCCCTGAGGATGTCGGTGACCGTCGGCAGCCCGAAGGTGTCGTCCACGAAGTCGGCGGGCTTGAGCGTGCGCAGCACCTGGGTGTTGCCGATCAGGGACGGCACGTCCGCCCCGGCCGCCCGCACCATCGTGCGCACCACGGGATACGCCTCCGGGTGCACCGCCGAGGCGTCCAGCGGGTCGTCGCCGCCGAGGATGCGCAGGAAGCCGGCGCACTGCTCGTACGCCTTGGGGCCCAGCCGTGCCACAGCCTTGAGGTCCTTGCGGTTGCGGTAGGGGCCGTTGCCGTCGCGGTGGGCCACGATGTTCTCCGCGAGGCCGCTGCCGATGCCGGAGACCCGGGAGAGCAGCGGGGCGGAGGCGGTGTTCACATCGACCCCGACGCCGTTGACGCAGTCCTCGACCACGGCGTCCAGTGAGCGGGAGAGCTTCACCTCCGACAGGTCGTGCTGGTACTGCCCCACCCCGATCGACTTGGGGTCGATCTTGACCAGCTCCGCCAGCGGGTCCTGGAGCCTGCGCGCGATCGAGACGGCGCCGCGCAGCGAGACGTCCAGGTCGGGCAGCTCCTGCGAGGCGAACGCGGAGGCGGAGTAGACCGAGGCGCCCGACTCGGAGACCATCACCTTCGTCAGCTTCAGCTCGGGCCGCGCGTCGATGAGTTCACCGGCGAGCTTGTCCGTCTCGCGGGATGCCGTGCCGTTGCCGACGGCGATCAGTTCGACGCCGTGCTCGGCGGCCAGCGCCGCGAGCCGCTCCCGGGCCGCCTCCCACTGCTTCTGCGGCGCGTGCGGGAATACCGTCTCCGTCGCGGCGACCTTGCCGGTGGCGTCCACGACGGCGACCTTCACGCCCGTACGCAGGCCCGGGTCGAGCCCCATGGTCGCGCGGGTGCCGGCCGGGGCGGCGAGCAGCAGGTCGCGGAGGTTGGCCGCGAAGACGCGCACCGCCTCGTCCTCGGCGGCGGTACGCAGCCGCAGCCGCAGGTCGATTCCCAGGTGCACCAGGATGCGGGTACGCCAGGCCCACCGCACGGTGTCCGCCAGCCATTTGTCACCCGGGCGGCCCTCGTCGGCGATGCCGAACCGCCGCGCGACGGCGCTCTCGTACGCGCTCGGGGTGCGGGGCCGCTCGGCCGGAGGCCCGGCCGCGCCGGCGGCGTCCGGCGAGCCGGGGGGCTCCGGGTCGAGTGTGAGGTCGAGGACCTCCTCCTTCTCGCCGCGCAGCATCGCCAGCACCCGGTGCGAGGGCAGGTCGGTGAACGCCTCGGAGAAGTCGAAGTAGTCCTTGAACTTGGCGCCCGCCTCCTCCTTGCCCTGCCGCACCCGGGACGCGAGCTGCCCGCGGCTCCACATCCGCTCGCGCAGCTCGCCGATGAGGTCGGCGTCCTCCCCGAACCGCTCGGTGAGGATCGCCCGCGCGCCCTCCAGCGCTGCTGCGGCGTCGGCGACGCCCTTCTCCGGGTCCACGAACGCGGCCGCGGCGGCGAGCGGATCGACGCCGGGGTCGGTCAGCAGGGCCTCGGCCAGCGGCTCGAGCCCGGCCTCACGGGCGATCTGCGCCTTGGTGCGGCGCTTGGGCTTGAAGGGCAGGTAGATGTCCTCCAAGCGCGCCTTGGACTCGGCGCCGCGGATGCGGGCCTCCAGGGCGTCGTCCAGCTTGCCCTGCCCGCGTACGGACTCCAGGATCGCCTCGCGCCGCTCCTCCAGCTCCCGGAGGTAGCGCAGCCGCTCCTCGAGGGAGCGCAGCTGCGCGTCGTCCAGCAGCTCCGTCGCCTCCTTGCGGTAGCGGGCGATGAAGGGAACGGTCGAACCGCCGTCGAGCAGCTCGACCGCGGCCTTGACCTGCCGCTCCCGTACGCCGAGTTCTCCGGCGATCCTGCCTTCGATGCTGCTCGTCACGTTGATCCGTTCCGCTTCTCGGTGCCGTTCGTCCCAGACCGGATGCCACCCGGTGAGCCTGCATTGTGGCAGGTGGCACCGACAGGCGGCCGGTGGGACGCGCACGGAGCACCTCGGTGGCCCCGGTCAGCGGCGTCCGCCTGCCCGCGAGGCACCTCCGAACAGGCGGGCCAGGGCGCGGAAGGGAAGGGTCACGATCGTGGCGATGGCGCCGCCGATCATGCGGAATATGTCTGCGATGGCCTTCATGGACGCCGAGTTGCCGCAGCCGCCGTCGCCAAACCCCGGCCCGGCCGCGAGGTGGCCGGGCGGCGGCCGCCCGGTGGTCAGTCCTTGCCGAGGAGGTCGGCCGGGAAGGCGCCGTTGCCCAGCGCGGTGGTGGTGAAGCCGGTCGCCAGCTCGGTGAGCCGGGCCACGCCCTCCGCGCCCAGCACCTCGTACGGGCGCCGGTCCAGCTGGTCCGTCTCCTCCTCCAGCCGCTTGCGGAGCGTGCGGCCGGCCTCGGTCAGCGCGCCCGCCTCGTCGAGCAGGCCGCGCTCGCGCAGCCGGTCCTGGGCGGCCGTCCAGTCCTGCCGGTCGTAGCCGCGGGTCGCAAGAATCCACCGCGATGCCATGCCGTGCCCGCTGGCGGTGTGGCTGACCAGCGCCTCCAGCGGGTCCAGGCCGGCGTGCTGGAGCACCGCCAGGTGCGCGTCGCCGCGGTGTTCGCGCAGCAGCGTGGCCGCGTGCCAGAGCGCCAGGTGCGGGGTCTGGGGGACCGGCAGGTCCGCGTGCGCGGCATAGAGCGGACGGCCCGGACGGGTGCAGCCGCGTGCGGCGCGCAGCGCCAGCCCGGCCGCCTCGCGTACTTCCGCCGAGGCGAGGGTCTTCTCGCCGAGCAGCCGGGCGAGAGTGGCGTCCGCCGCGCGCAACCGGGCGGCCAGGACGGTGTCGGGGGAGGCGAAGTCCCAGACCTCGGGCACGAAGCGGGCGACCAGGGCGTGGCTGAAGTGGTAGAAGGCGGCGGTCACCGTACCCGCGCCGACCGTCCCCATCGCCGCGGCACGGCTCGCCAGGTAGGCCGCGTTGGGGTCCTCGATGCCGTACGGCGCCAGTTCCCGGGCCAGGTCGGGTGAGAAGTAGACGGTGGAGTGCAACGGGTTGAGCACGTGCTGGCAGCGCCGACCGGCACGCGCGGGGAGAGTCGTCATGCTCTCACGTTACCGAGCGGTAATGGAGAAGAGGAAGGGGCGCGGCGCAACGCCGGGGAGGGTGGCGGCGCGGCGTGTTCAGCCCGGCCAGCGGAAGCGCGGCGCCCGCCGCTCCAGGAAGGCGGCGATGCCCTCGGCCGCCTCGCCGCTCGCGGCGGACTCCTCCTGCCACCGCGCCAGGCGGTCCGCGTCCGCGCGGCCGTCGGTGAACTCCTTGGCGGCGGTCTGGGTGAGCCGCGACCGCGTCGCCAGCAGCGCGCCGAACTCGGCCACCCGTCTCTCCAGCGCGTCGTCCGGTCCGCCGGGATGCACCTCGTCGACCAGCCCGCAGCGCAGCGCGCGGTCGCTGCCGATCAACTCCCCTGAGAAGAGCAGGTACTTGGCGGTGGCCGGGCCGACGAGCCGCGCCAGGCGCCCGGTGGAGCCCGCCGGGTAGACGATGCCGAGCTTCGCCGGGGTGACGCCGAAGAGCGCGTCCTCGGCGGCGAAGCGCAGGTCGCAGGCGGCGGCGAGCTGGCAGCCGCCGCCGACGCAGTGTCCGCGCACGGCCGCCAGGGTGGGCTTGGGGAAGGCGGCCAGCGCCTCCTCGGCCGCCACGGTCAGGCCCTGGGCGGCCGGGGTCTGTGTCCGCAGCGTGCCGATGTCGGCCCCCGCGCAGAACGTGCCCCCCGCGCCGGTGAGTACGAGCACCCGCACCGCGGGGTCGGCGGCGAGCGATTCCAGGAGAACGGGAAGCCGCCGCCACATGGCCGGGGTCATCGCATTCCGCTTCGCCGGGTGGCTGATGGTCACGGTGGCGATTCCGCCGCTCCGCTCCGTGCGCAGCGTGGCTTCTGCTGACTCCATGCACCTGATCGTATCCGCCGCCCTGGTCACGCTGCGGCACACGGCTTATGCAAAAACGGTCACATCGGATTCCGCTTCGAACAGGACACGCCAAAACTTATCGATAAGTGTCGACTTGCGGTCACTGGACCAGGGGTGAGGTGTGAGATCTCAACACTCGATACAAGAACAGATGCAAGAACAGATGCAAGAACACTCGATAGGAGCGGGGTGCGGGAGATGGAAATCCGCGGGAGTCTGCCGGCGGATGCGGGTGGCCGGGCCTCGGTCGCGACACCGGTACAGGACCGCGCGACGCCGCTCTGGTACGAGGGGACGTGGCGTTTCGCGGCGCCGGTGGCCGACACCTCGGTCCCGCAGCTGCGGCACGCCGTCCGGGACCTGGTACGGCGGCAGCGGGCCCCCGTCCCCGGCGAGCTGCTCCAGGGGCTGCTGCTGATCGTCTCCGAACTGGTCACCAACTCCGTGCGGCACGCGGCGCTGCTCTCACCGGAGATCGGCGTGGAGGTGTCCCTCGGCGCCACCTGGGTGCGGGTCGCCGTCGAGGACGGCCACCCCTACCGGCCCAAGGCGCTGGCCGCCGACCCCGACCAGGAGCACACCGGAGGTCGCGGTCTGCTCCTGGTCAAGACGATCACTCAGGAGGCGGGCGGGGTCTGCGACGTGGAGCAGACGGGCAGTGGCGGCAAGGTCATCTGGGCGGCGCTGCCGCTGCCCGCCGCCGGGAGACCAGGGGCCGCGCCTGCGCTGTGAGCCCGCTTCACCAGCCGGCCGCCGGCCCGGTCACCTCCCGTACGGCCGGCCGGGCCGCGTCCAGCACCGTCATGAACCAGGCGGAGAACGGCCCCTCCGCGTGCAGTTTCTCCAGCTCCTCCGGAGTGACGAAGGCCGTCTCGGCGATCTCCTCCGCGTCCGGCCGCAGCGGGTCGGTCACCAGACCGGTGAAGAGGTGGTTGAACTCCTGCTCGACCAGCCCGGACGCGGGGTCGGGGTGGTTGTACCGCACCGTGCCGCCCGCCCGCAGCAGGGCGGGCGCCGCGCCCAGTTCCTCGCCCACCCGCCGGGCGGCGGCCACGAAGGGCGGCTCGCCCGGATAGGGGTGGCCGCAGCAGGTGTTGGACCAGACGCCGGGGGAGTGGTATTTGCCCAGCGCGCGCCGCTGGAGCAGCAGACGGCCGGAGGTGTCGAAGAGGAACACGGAGAAAGCCCGGTGCAGTTGGCCCGGCGCGATATGGGCGGCGAGTTTCTCCTCGGTACCGATCGTGGTGCCGTCCTCGTCGACCAGTTCGAGCATGATCGGGGCCGCTGAGCTGTTCGCCATCTTCGTCCTCTTCTCGGCTTGTCCGGTTACCCGGTTACCCGGTCGGTCTGCCGTGTCAGTCTGCCGTATTCAGTGGCACAACTTGGCCTCGTGCGCGGCATGTCCAAGGGGTTCCAGCTGGAAAGTACAGTGCTCGACATCGAAGTGCTCACCGAGGCAGCCCTGGAGTTCGTGCAGTATCCGCTCGTGCCCGACGGCGTCCAGCGCCTCCTGGTCCACCACCACGTGCGCCGAGAGTACGGGCATTCCCGAGGTGATCGTCCACACGTGCAGATCGTGCAGGCCCTCGACACCGGGCACCGCCAGAATGTGCGCGCGCACCTCGTCCATGTCCACGTCACGCGGAGCCGACTCCAGCAGCACGTCCAGCGCCTCCCGTGCCAGCCGCACCGTGCGCGGCACGATCATGAGGCCGATGAGGATCGAGGCGATCGGGTCGGCGGGCTGCCAGCCGGTCAGCAGGATGATCCCGGCCGAGAGGAGCACCGCGACCGAGCCCAGCGCGTCGGCCAGCACCTCCAGGAACGCGCCGCGCACGTTCAGGCTCTCCTTCTGGCCCCGCATCAGCAGCGTGAGGGAGACGAGGTTGGCGAGCAGGCCCAGCGCGCCGAAGAGCAGGGTGAGCCCGCCGTCGGTCTCGGCGGGGGTCACGAAGCGTTCGACCGCCTCGAAGAGGATGTAGCCGCCGACGCCCAGCAGCAGCAGACAGTTGGCGAGCGCGGCGAGGATCTCGGCCCGCGCCAGGCCGAAGGTCCGCCGGTCGTCGCTGGGGCGGTTGGCGAAGTGGATCGCCAGCAGCGCCATGCCCAGCCCGACGGCGTCGGTCGCCATGTGGCCCGCGTCGGCCAGCAGGGCCAGGGAGTCCGCCGCCAGCCCGCCGACGATCTGGATGAGCATCACCGCGAGCGTGATGCACAGCGCGGTCCGCAGCCGCCCCCGGTACGCGGCGGAGGCCGTGCTGCCCGCCCCCGGCCGGGGCCCTCCGTGATCGTGTCCCGCGCCCATGCTGCCGCCTTCCGCATCGCTCCGAACGTACTGGCGATCACCAGTGAACTACGGGCGGGGGGTATCTTGCAACGCGGCACTGAACACCGTTGTCATGTGCTCTGACCAGGGCTTTTGCTTCGCAGGTCAGGGGGTTGGCGGCGGCTTTACGGGGGACGAGGCGCCGCGGCTGTCGCCGCCCGGCCCGGAGGTGACGGGACAGTCCTTGGAGACCGTCGTTTGTGGCCCGTGCCATGATCGGACATGCTGTCCCGCGGCAGGGCAACCCCGCCGCGGTGAATGCGTGGTGAACGCCCGCCGTCACGCATCGGATAGCCTCTGCCGACACGCCGCCGTCCCACGAACGAGTGAGGGGCGCGCCTGGACCTGCGCCCTGCCCACGGCGGCCCGCCGTGCGCCGGCCGCATCAGCGCATCCGCCGTTCCGCCGCCAAGGAGTGAGTTCCGCTGTCCACCGCCATCCTCACCGGCCCGCCGGTCGCCGGGTCACCGCTGGAGAGCGGCCTGCGAGCACTGGGGTTCGACGTGCGGCGGGCGGACGACGACGCCGGTGTGCGCGCCGCGCTGGCTGCGGTCCCGGACCGGGAGCGGGTCGCCCTCGTGGACCCGCGCTTCGTGGGGCACCCGCACAGCCTGCGGCTCGCCCTGACCGACCCGCGCTTCGCCGCCGCGGCGGTGCCCGGCGCGCTCACCGTCCAGCCGGAGAGCCGCGGCGCGCTGTCCCGCGCGCTGGCCGCACCGGACGCCGAGCCCGGTACCGCACCGGCCGCCGGGACGGCGACGGCCGCACCGGCTGCGACGCGGACCGAAACCGACACCCGCACCGGCCCGCACCCCGCGGCCGTCCGCACCCTGCCCGACGTACTCGCCGACCGCCTGGCCGCCGACGGCGTCCCTCTGCACCGCCCGGAGCTGGGCGTGCTCGTCGCCACCGTCCCGGCCGGCCCCCAGGAGCGCGCCGAAGCCGAGGCGGCCGTCGCCCGCACGGACGACGAGGCCGTACGGCTGCGCGGCGCGGTCAAGGCGCGGGACGGCTTCTTCACCACCTTCTGCGTCAGCCCCTACTCCCGCTACCTCGCCCGCTGGTGCGCCCGCCGCGGCTTCACGCCCAACCAGGTCACCACCGCCTCGCTGATCACCGCGCTGATCGCGGCCGGGGCCGCCGCCACCGGCACCCGCGCCGGGTTCGTCGCGGCGGGCGTGCTGCTGCTCGCCTCCTTCGTGCTGGACTGCACCGACGGCCAGATCGCCCGCTACTCGCTGCGCTACTCGACGCTGGGCGCCTGGCTGGACGCCACCTTCGACCGGGCCAAGGAGTACGCCTACTACGCGGGCCTGGCGCTGGGCGCCGCCCGCGGCGGCGACGACGTGTGGGCGCTGGCGCTGGGTGCGATGGTCCTCCAGACCGCCCGGCACGTCGTCGACTTCTCCTTCAACGAGGCGAACCACGACGCCACCGCCAACACCAGCCCGACGGCCGCCCTCTCGGACCGTCTCGACAGCGCGGGCTGGACCGTCTGGGTCCGGCGCATGATCGTGCTGCCGATCGGCGAGCGCTGGGCGATGATCGCGGTGCTCACCGCCTGCACCACCCCGCGCATCACCCTGTGGGTGCTGATCATCGGCTGCGCCCTGGCCGCCTGCTACACCACCGCCGGACGGGTGCTGCGCTCGCTCACCCGTAAGGCGCGGCGCACCGACCGTGCCGCGCGGGCACTGGCCGACCTCGCCGACAGCGGCCCGCTGGCACTGGCCGTGGCGAGCGCCGGGCGCGGCCTGGCCGCGCCGCTGGTCGCCGCCGCGGGCGGCGCGGTGGTGGTGGCGACGGCGCTGTGGGCGCCCGTGGGCAGCTGGTGGCCGGTGCTGGGCGCCGCGCTCTACGCGGTCACCTCCGGCCTGGCCGTGGCCGCGCCGCTCAAGGGCGCGCTGGACTGGCTGGCGCCGCCGGTCTTCCGGGCAGCGGAGTACTCCACCGTCCTGGTGCTGGCCGCCCGGTCCGAGGTGAACGGCGCACTGCCCGCCGCTTTCGGGCTGGTGGCGGCGGTCGCCTACCATCACTACGACACGGTGTACCGCATCCGCGGTGGCACTGGTGCGCCTCCGCCCCAGCTGGTGCGGGCGATCGGGGGGCACGAGGGGCGGACCCTGGTGGCCGCCGCCGTCGCCGCCCTGTGGCTGGGCGGCGGGGAGAGCCAAGGACAAGGTTTCACCATCGCGCTGACCGTGCTCGCCGCGGTCATCGCTGTGGCGGTGCTCAGCGAGAGCATCCGCTTCTGGGTGTCCTCCAAAGCACCCGCCGTACACGACGAATCAGGAGAACCCGCATGATCGGCCTTGTGCTGGCAGCCGGCGCCGGACGGCGCCTGCGTCCCTACACCGACACCCTGCCCAAGGCACTGGTCCCGGTGGGCCCGGAACCGGAGGGGGGCGGCGAGGCCAAGACGATCCTCGACCTGACCCTGGCCAACTTCGCCGAGGTCGGCCTCACCGACGTCGCCGTGGTCGTCGGCTACCGCAAGGAAGCCGTCTACGCGCGCAAGGAGGAGCTGGAGCGCACGTACGGCGTCTCGCTCACCCTCATCGACAACGACAAGGCCGAGGAGTGGAACAACGCCTACTCCCTGTGGTGCGCCCGTGACGTGATCAAGCAGGGTGCCCTGCTGGCGAACGGTGACACCGTGCACCCCGTCTCCGTCGAGAAGACGCTGCTGGCCGCGCGCGGCCAGGGGCAGAAGATCATCCTGGCGCTCGACACGGTCAAGGACCTCGCCGACGAGGAGATGAAGGTCGTCGCCGCCGAGGGCAGCGGAGTCCGCCGGATCACCAAGCTGATGGACCCGGCTGAGGCGACCGGCGAGTACATCGGCCTCACGCTGATCGAGCCGGAGGCCGCCGAGGAACTGGCCGACGCACTGAAGGCCACCTTCGAGAAGGACCCCGACCTCTACTACGAGGACGGCTACCAGGAGCTGGTCAACCGCGGCTTCACCATCGACACCGCACCGATCGGCGAGGTCTCCTGGGTCGAGATCGACAACCACGACGATCTCGCCAAGGGCCGGGAGATCGCATGCCGGTACTGACCCGACTGATCCCGTCCCCCCTGACGGTCGACATCCGGGCCGGTGCCCTCAACGATCTCGCGGGACTGCTGGCCGACCAGCGGATCTCGCCCGGCGGCAAGCTCGCCGTGGCCATCAGCCCGCGCTCGGGCCAGGCCCTGCGGGACCGGATCGCCCCGGCGCTGCCGGGTGCCGACTGGTTCCATGACGCCGACGGCACCATCGACGGCGCCGTCCGGCTGGCCGACGCCATCAAGAAGTCCGGCCGCTACGACGCGGTGGTCGGCCTCGGCGGCGGCAAGGTCATCGACTCGGCGAAGTACGCCGCCGCGCGCATCGGTCTGCCGATGGTTGCGGTGGCCACCAACCTCGCCAACGACGGCCTCTGCTCGCCCGTCTCCACCCTGGACAACGACGCGGGGCGCGGCTCGTACGGCGTCCCGAACCCGATCGCGATCGTCATCGACCTGGACGTGATCCGGGAGGCCCCGGTGCGCTACGTGCGCGCCGGGATCGGCGACGCGCTCAGCAACATCTCGGCCGTCGCCGACTGGGAGCTGTCGCACCGCGTCACCGGCGAGGCGTTCGAGGGCCTCGCCGCGGCGATGGCGCGCAGCGCGGGCGACTCGGTGCTGCGCAACCCCGGCGGCATCGGCGACGACGAGTTCCTCGTCATCTACGCCGAGGCGCTGGTCCTGACCGGCATCGCCATGTCCATCGCCGGGGACAGCCGCCCCGCCTCCGGGGCCTGCCACGAGATCTGCCACGCGCTGGACCTGCTCTACCCCAAGCGCTCCGCGCTGCACGGCGAGCAGTGCGGCCTGGGCGCCGCCTTCGCGATGCACCTGCGGGGCGCGCGCGAGGAGACGGCGCTGATCACGAGCGTGCTGCGGCGGCACGGCCTGCCGGTGCTGCCCTCCGAGATCGGCTTCGACGTGGACGAGTTCGTCAAGGCGGTCGAGTACGCACCGCAGACCCGCCCCGGGCGCTACACGATCCTCGAGCACCTCGACCTGTCCGCCGACCAGATCAGGGACGCATACGCCGACTATGCACAAGCCATCAGTAGCTGAACTCCGCCCGATCGTTCACCCTGACGGGGTCAAGGACCGCCGCAGCGGGGAGCACTGGGCCGGGCGCCTCTACATGCGCGAGATCTCCCTGCGCTGCGACCCGTATCTGGTCAACACCCGGATAACGCCCAACCAGCTCACCTACCTGATGATCGTCGCGGGCGTCGCGGCGGGCGCGGCGCTGCTGGTGCCGGGGCTGACCGGGGCGATCCTGGCGGCGCTGCTCATCCAGCTCTACCTGCTGCTGGACTGCGTCGACGGCGAGGTCGCCCGCTGGCGCGGCCAGACCTCCATCACGGGGGTCTACCTCGACCGCGTGGGCCACTACCTCTGCGAGGCGGCGCTGCTGGTCGGCTTCGGCGTCCGGGCTGCCGACGTCTTCCAGACCGAGGGCGACTCGGCGAACTGGATGTGGGCGTTCCTCGGCACCCTGGCCGCCCTCGGCGCGATCCTCATCAAGGCGGAGACGGATCTCGTGGACGTCGCCCGTGCCCGCAGCGGGCTGCCCGCCGTGCAGGACGAGGCGGCCGTGCCGCGCTCGTCCGGCCTGGCGCTGGCCCGCCGGGCGGCGGCGGCGCTGAAGTTCCACCGGCTGGTCGGCGGCGTCGAGGCGTCGCTGCTGATCCTGCTGGTGGCCGTGCTGGACCTGATCCAGGGCGACCTCTTCTTCACCCGGCTCGGCGTCGCCGTGCTGGCGGGCATCGCGCTGCTCCAGACGCTGCTGCACCTGGTCTCCGTCCTGGCTTCCAGCAGGCTCAAGTGAACAGCCCGGCGGCACCCGGCGAGGCGGCCCCCGGCCCGGCACCGTCCCGCACGGCGGCAGGCGGTACGGCGACGCGGCTCGGCGCGGTCATCCTCACCATGGGGAACCGGCCGGCGGAGCTGCTCGCCCTGATCGCCTCCGTCGCCGCGCAGGACGGCGACCCGGTCGAGATCGTGGTCGTCGGTAACGGGGCACCGCTGCCCGCGTTGCCGGAAGGTGTACGCACGGTCGAGCTTCCGGAAAATCTCGGCATCCCCGGCGGGCGCAATGTCGGTATCGAGGCTTTCGGCTCCGGCGGCACCGATGTCGACGTCCTGCTCTTCCTGGACGACGACGGGCTGCTGCCGCGGACCGACACGGCGCAGCTGTGCCGCCGGGCGTTCGAGGCCGATGCGCGGCTGGGCATCCTCAGCTTCCGGATCGCCGACCCCGACACAGGGGTGACCCAGCGCCGCCACGTGCCCCGGCTGCGCGCCTCCGACCCGGCCCGCTCCTCGCCGGTGACCACCTTCCTCGGCGGCGCCAGCGCGGCCCGTACGCGGGTGCTGGCGCAGGTGGGCGGGCTGCCCGACGAGTTCTTCTACGCCCACGAGGAGACGGACCTGGCCTGGCGGGCGCTGGACGCGGGCTGGGGCATCGAGTACCGCGCCGACCTGGTGCTGCACCATCCGACCACCGCCCCGAGCAGGCACGCCGTCTACCACCGGATGGTCGCCCGCAACCGGGTGTGGCTGGCCCGCCGCAACCTGCCCGCCGTACTGGTCCCGGTCTACGTGGGTGTCTGGCTGCTGCTCACCCTCGCGCGCCGGCCCTCACGGCAGGCGCTGCGGGCCTGGCTGGGCGGCTTCAAGGAGGGGTGGACCACACCGTGCGGCCCCCGTCGGCCGATGCGGTGGCGCACGGTCTGGCGGCTGACCAGACTGGGCCGCCCTCCTGTGATCTGACAAGCTCGTATCTGAGAACATCGGGGGCTCGAGTCACTTGCAGAGTGAGGACGAAAGTTTCAACGTGAGCGAGACTACGCACAAGGGTGCGGTCGCTGTGAATTCCCCGCCGTCACCGGATGAGAGCCTGCCGCCGGCGGAACTGGCGGCCAAGTACGGCCTGACGGTGAGCGGTGCGCGCCCCGGCCTGGCGGAGTACGTCCGCCAGCTGTGGGCGCGGCGCCATTTCATCCTCGCCTTCTCCCAGGCCAAACTGCACGCGCAGTACAGCCAGGCGAAACTGGGCCAGGTGTGGCAGGTGCTCACACCGCTGCTGAACGCCACGGTCTTCTTCTTCATCTTCGGTGTGCTGCTCGGCGGGCGCGGCGGGATGGCGAACGACGAGTACATTCCCTTCCTGGTCACCGGCGTGTTCGTGTGGACGTTCACGCAGCAGTCGGTGATGTCCGGCGTACGGGCGATCGCGGGGAACCTGGGCCTGGTGCGGGCACTGCACTTCCCGCGCGCCTCGTTGCCCATCTCCTTCTCGCTCCAGCAGCTCCAGCAGCTCCTGTACTCGATGATCGTGCTGGCGGTGATCCTGGTCGGGTTCGGGCACTACCCGACCCTGCTGTGGCTGCTGATCGTGCCGGTGCTGGCCCTCCAGTTCGTCTTCAACACCGGGCTCGCGCTGATCATGGCCAGGCTGGGCAGCAAGACCCCCGACCTGGCCCAGCTGATGCCGTTCGTGCTGCGTACCTGGATGTACGCGTCCGGCGTGATGTTCCCGCTGGAGTACATGCTGGAGAAGCGGGACACCCCGTCCTGGCTGACGGACGTGGTGGCGGGCAACCCGGCCACCGTCTACATGGAGCTGATGCGGTACGCGCTGATCGACGGCCCGCACCACCAGAGCATCGGCGGCCACGTGTGGCTGCTCGCGGTCGGCTGGGCGGTGCTCGTGGGCATCGGCGGATTTGTGTTCTTCTGGAAGGCGGAGGAGCGTTATGGCCGTGGCTGAGAAGTCGACCGAAGCGAAGGCTCCCGGAGCGGAGCTTCCCGCTGTGGCCGGGGGCCCCCGGGTGCCCACGGTCATCGCGGAGGAGCTGCACATCGTCTACCGCGTGAACGGCGGCGCCCGCGGCAAGGGCAGCGCCACCGCCGCCCTCAACCGGATGATCCGGCGCGGTACGGACAAGGGCGTACGCGAGGTGCACGCCGTCAAGGGCGTCAGCTTCACGGCCTACCGGGGCGAGGCGATCGGCCTGATCGGCTCGAACGGCTCCGGCAAGTCCACCCTGCTCAAGGCCATCGCGGGCCTGATCCCCGCCGAGCGCGGCAAGGTCTACACCAACGGCCAGCCCTCGCTGCTCGGGGTCAACGCGGCGCTGATGAACGACTTGACGGGGGAGCGCAACGTCATCCTCGGTGGGCTGGCGATGGGCATGACGCGCGAGCAGATCCGGCAGCGCTACGAGGGGATCGTCGACTTCTCCGGGATCAACGAGAAGGGCGACTTCATCACGCTGCCGATGCGCACGTACTCCTCGGGCATGTCGGCCCGGCTGCGGTTCTCCATCGCGGCGGCCAAGGACCACGACGTGCTGATGATCGACGAGGCGCTGGCCACCGGCGACAAGAAGTTCCAGAAGCGCTCCGAGGCCCGTATCCGCGAGCTGCGCAAGGAGGCCGGTTCGGTCTTCCTGGTGAGCCACAACAACAAGTCGATCCGGGACACCTGCGACCGGGTGCTGTGGCTGGAGCACGGGGTCCTGCGGATGGACGGGGAGACCGGGGAAGTCCTCAAGGAGTACGAGAAGTTCACCGGCAAGTAGCGCATCCGCGGGCCCGCCGTTCGCGGCGGCCCCACCGGTCGCACAGGAGCCCCCGCGCCTGGCGCGGGGGCTCTTCGTGTGCCGGGCTCCGGTCCCGGCGGCCGGGGCGTCAGACTCCGGCGGGTGTACGGTCCCTGGCTTCGTCCGGGCCGCCCTCCTCCAGACCGACCTTGCTGTGCAGCCGCCGCAGGGCGGCGGGCGCGTACCAGGCGGTGCGGCTGCCCAGCACCCGCATCGCGGCGGGCACCAGCACCCCGCGTACGGCGACCGCGTCGATCAGGATCGCCAGCCCGCTGCCGAGGCCGAACATCTGGAGGAAGCTGACCTGGCTGGTGCCGAAGGCGAAGAAGCTGACCGCCAGCAGGCCCGCCGCCATGGTGACGATCCGTCCGGTGCGGGCGAGCCCCTGGGTGACGGCGGTGGTGTTGTCGGCGCCCGCGTCGTGCAGTTCCTTGATGCGGCTGGTGACGAAGACCTCGTAGTCCATGGACAGGCCGAAGACGATGCAGAACAGCAGCACCGTCATCGAGGTGTCCATCGGCATCGGGGAGAAGCCCAGCAGCGAGGACAGATGGCCGTCCTCGAAGATCCACACCATCACGCCGATGGCGGCCGTGAGGCTGACGCCGTTGAGCAGGAGGGCCCGCAGCGGCTGCACCACGCTCCCGGTGAAGAGGAAGAGCAGGATGAACGTCGTGCCGGCCACCATGCCCACCGCGGCGGGCAGGTTGTCGCTGATCGCCGTCTTGGAGTCGACCAGCTGCGCGTCCGCGCCGCCGACGAGGGTCTCGACGCCGCCGGGGCCGGGGATGCCGCGCACCTCGCGGACCAGGTCCTCCGCCGCCGGGGACTTGGACTCCAGCGTGCTGGTGACGGTGAGCCGCTGCGCGCTCGGCCGGTCCAGCGCCGCGTGGGCCTCGCCGGGTGGGCTGGACCCCTCCGCGGTGTACGTGCCGGTGCCGGCCTGGACGCGCGCGACGCCGTCCAGGGCGCTGAGCTTCCCGGCGTACGCCGCCAGTTCGTCCGCCTGGACGGGGCCGGTGGTCACCACCTGGATCGCGTTCGCGTCGTTGCCCGTGAAGCCCTCCGCCACCGCGGTCGAGACCAGCCGGCTCTTCGCGTCCTCGGGCAGCACCCGCTCGTCCGGGGTGCCGAAGGTGACCCCGAGCAGCGGGCTGGCGGCGAGCAGCAGCAGCGCCAGCACCGGCAGGGCGGTCAGTGCGGGGCGGCGCATGACGGTGGCCGCGATCCGGCCCCAGACGGGGGCGTCAGGGCGGCGTACGGACTCCGCCCAGGGCAGCCGTCCCTTGTTGACCCGGTGCCCCAGTACCGCCAGCAGCGCCGGGACCACGATCAGGGCGGCCAGCGCGGCGATGGCGACCACGCCGATGCCCGCGTAGGCGAAGGAGCGCAGGAAGAAGGGCGGGAAGAGCAGCAGTGCGGAGAGGGCGGCGACCACAGTCGCGGCGGAGAAGGCGATGGTGCGGCCCGCCGTCCGCACCGTCGTGCGCAGCGCCTCGGGCACCTCGTCGCCCTCGCCCAGCCGCTCGCGGAACCGGCTGACCAGCAGCAGCCCGTAGTCGATGCCCAGGCCGAGGCCGAGCGCGGTGGTGAGGTTGATGGCGAAGACCGAGACGTCGGTGACGCTGCCGAGGACGTACAGCTCGGCGAAGGTGCCCAGGATGGCGATCATGCCGATGGCCAGCGGCAGCAGCGCGGCGACGAGGCTGCCGAACGCGAGGATGAGCAGGATCAGGGTGAGCGGCACCGCGATGGCCTCGGCCACCAGCAGGTCGCGGGAGACCTGCTCGGTGATGTCGTTGTTCAGCGCGGCGGGACCGCCCGCCTGCACGGTGACCGCGCCCCGGTCGCCCGCCCAGGCGTCGACGACCTCCTTGGCGTACTCGGCCTGCTTGGCGCTGCCGCCCCCGACATGGGCCAGCAGCAGCGCCTCGTTGCCGTCCTTGGAGGCCAGGCTGGTGCTCTCGGCGTCCCAGTAGGAGACCACGTTGGTGACGTGTGCCGCGCCGCGCACGCCTTCGGTGATCTCGCGGCCGGCCTGCCGCACGGCGGGAGAGTCGAGGCCCCCCTCGGCGCGTATGTGCAGGATGAGGTTGCTGTCGCCGCCGAACTCGTCGTCGATGACCTTCTGCGCCCGCGAGGACGCCGCGTCGGGGTCCTCGAAGCCGCCCGCCTGGAGCTTCCCGAAGGCTCCGAAGCCGAGGGCACCCATCGCCACCACGGCGACGAGAGTCAGGAGCAGGAGTGCGCGGGCCCGCCGCAGGCACAGCTCCGCGATCCGGTGCAACATGGTCTTCCCCTTTGATGTTTACATCGTCAACATCTCACTCTTCCAGGGGATGTTAATGCTGTCAACATGAGGCAGGATGGCAGCCATGGAGGACAACTCGCGGAAACCCGGCTCCGCGCGGGGTGCCGGTGGCGGTGCCGTCGGCGGGGGCAGTGGCGGCTCCGTCGGCGGCAAGGCGGCCTACCACCACGGAGACCTGCGGAACGCCCTGATCGAGGCGGCCCTCGGGCTGGCACGCCACGGGGGTCCCGATGCGGTCGTGCTGCGCGCCGCCGCCCGCGCCGTCGGGGTGTCACCCACCGCCGCCTACCGGCACTTCGCCGGACAGGGCGAGCTCCTGGCGGCGGTCAAGGCGGTCAGCCAGCACCGCCTCGCCGACCGGATGGCCGGGGCCGCCGGTCCCGGCGGCGAACGCCCGGCCCGGGACACCGAGGCGGTCGAGCGCCGGATACTCGACATGGGGCGCGGCTACGTCAGCTTCGCCCTGGAGGAGCCGGGCCTCTTCCGCTCCGCCTTCTGCGACACCCCCGAGCTCGAAGTCCCGGTGAACGCGGCGGGCGTGCCGCAGCCGGCCGGGCAGTGGCCGCAGTTCCGCTCCTTCCAGCTCCTGATCGACGTGCTCGACGACCTGGTGTCCGCGGGCCGGATGCCGCCGGAGCGCCGGGCGGGCGCCGAGTTCACCGCCTGGTCGCTCGTGCACGGCCTGGCCACGCTGCTGCTGGACGACAGGATGTTCGCCCGGCTCTCCGCGCGGCAGCGGGATGCGGTCGTGGAGCGGGCGCTGCGCACCCTGGTCGCGGGCTTCACCGCGCCCTGATCCGCGGCAACCCACCGTCCTCGCACGCGGAGTCGATGTTCGGCGTAAGCTGGACCGGTGCGAAAATCGCGGCTACCGGGGATGTGCGGCCACGGCGGCATCGCTGGTCGGGCACCCGCCTGACCGGCAAGCCGCGCAGGTCAGCCCGCGCGGCGTGTCCGAAATACGCGTTCCCGGAGCGACAGTGTAGAAACGGAGATGTGACGGCAATGGCTCCTGGCAGCGCGTGGTGACCGCGGAGGCGGACGCGCACGCCCATACGGTGCTGGCCAAGGCCGCGCACGAGAACTTCCCCGTGGCCCCCCGCTTCCTGCCGGCCGCCTGGCGCGACGACCTGATGGCCGTCTACGGCTTCGCGCGCCTCGTCGACGACATCGGTGACGGCGACCTGGCGCCCGGCGGCCTGGACGCCGCCTACCTCGGCGTCGACCGGGCCCAGCGCGAGGACCGCCTGGCCATGCTGGACGCCTTCGAGGCCGACCTGCACCGGGTCTTTCGGACCGCGGCCCCGGCCGTCGGCGGCTCCGCGGACGGCAGCGCCGCCGCGAGCAGCGCCGCCGCGGGCGGTGCCGAGCCGGGCCACCCGCTGCTGCGGGCGCTGGTCCCCACCGTGCGCCGCCGCGCGCTGACCCCCGAACCCTTCCTCGGCCTGATCGAGGCCAACCGCCAGGACCAGAAGGTCCGCCGCTACGCCGACTTCGGGGAGCTGCTGGCCTACTGCGAGCTGTCCGCCAACCCGGTGGGGCGGCTCGTGCTCGCCCTCACCGGCACCGCGACCCCCGAGCGCGTCCGCCGCTCGGACGCCGTCTGCACCGGGCTCCAGATCGTCGAGCACCTCCAGGACGTCGCGGAGGACCTCGCGCGCGGCCGGATCTACCTGCCCGCCGCCGACATGGCCCGCTTCCACGTCAGCGAGGCCGACCTCGCCGCGCCGACGGCGAACGCCTCCGTACGCACCCTGATCGCGTTCGAGTCGGAACGCGCCCGGCAGCTGCTCAGCGAGGGAGGGCCGCTGATCGACAGTGTCGGCGGCAGGCTCAGACTGCTGCTGGCGGGATTCGTCGGCGGCGGTCTCGCGGCGCTGCGGGCCATCCGCGCCGCGGGCTACGACGTACTGCCCGGACCACCCGTACCCACCAAGCGCGGTCTGCTGCGTGAGGTGGGTACCGCACTGCGAAGAGAGGGGTGAGCCAGACCGTGGACCGAAGCCCGCCACTGCGGCAGGTGTCCCCACCGGTAATCGCCGCGTACAGCTACTGCGAGACCGTCACGGGGCAGCAGGCCCGTAACTTCGCGTACGGCATCCGGCTGCTGCCGTCCGGGAAGCGCCGGGCGATGTCCGCCCTCTACGCCTTCTCCCGGCGTGTCGACGACATCGGCGACGGCGATCTCGACCCGGCCGTCAAGCAGACGCGGCTGGAGGACACCAGAAGCCTGCTCGGCCGCATCCGGGACGGCGAGGTACCCGAGGACGACACCGACCCGATCGCCGTGGCGCTCAGCCACGCCGCCCGGCGCTACCCCATCCCGCTGGGCGGCCTGGACGAGCTGATCGACGGCGTCCTGATGGACGTGCGCGGCCAGGAGTACGAGACCTGGGCCGATCTCCAGACCTACTGCCGCTGCGTGGCGGGCGCGATCGGCAGGCTCTCGCTGGGCGTGTTCGGCACGGTACCGGCGCCCGCCGGGGGCGTACAGGACTCCGCGCGCGCCGCCGAGTACGCCGACACCCTCGGCCTCGCGCTCCAGCTCACCAACATCCTGCGCGACGTACGCGAGGACGCCGCCGACGGGCGCACCTACCTGCCCGCCGAGGACCTCGACAAGTTCGGCTGCTCCGCCGGGTTCCACACCGACACGCCGCCGCCGGGCAGCGACTTCGCCGGGCTGGTGCACTTCGAGGTGCGCCGCGCCCGCACACTGTTCGACCAGGGGCTGGCCCTGCTCCCGCTGCTCGACCGCCGCTCCGGCGCCTGCGTCGCCGCCATGGCCGGCATCTACCGCCGCCTGCTGGACCGCATCGCCGGGGACCCGCGGGCGGTGCTGCGCGGCCGGGTCTCCCTCTCCCCACGGGAGAAGGCGTACGTGGCGATGCGGGGGCTCTCCGGCCTCGACACCCGGCAGGCCGCCCGCCGCGCCGCCCGGCGGAGCGGCTGATGGCACCACGGCACACGGCATCCGGGCGGACGGGGGGGCGGCCCGGCCCGGCCGTCGTCGTCGGCGGCGGACTGGCGGGCACCACGGCCGCGCTGCGGCTGGCCGACGCCGGGCACCAGGTCACCCTGCTGGAGAGCCGGCCCCGGCTGGGCGGCCTCGCCTTCTCCTTCCGCCGCGACTCCCCGGCGGGCGAGCTGACGGTCGACAACGGCCAGCACGTGCACCTGCGCTGCTGCACCGCCTACCAGTGGTTCCTGGAGCGGATCGGCGGCGCGCCGCTGGCCCCCGTGCAGCGGCGGCTGGACGTGCCCGTACTGGACGTGGCCGCGGGCCGGCTCGGCAGGCTGCGGCGCACGGCCCTGCCCGTACCCCTGCACCTGGCCGCCAGCCTCGCCGGCTACCCGCACCTCTCGCTCGCCGAGCGCGCCGGGGTGGGCCGCGCCGCGCTCGCGCTGCGCGGGCTCGACCCGGCCGATCCCGCCCTGGACGGCACGGACTTCGCGACCTGGCTGCACCGGCAGGGCCAGTCCCCGCGCGCGGTGGAGGCCCTGTGGGACCTGGTGGGGGTGCCCACCCTCAACGCGCGGGCACCTCAGGCGTCGCTCCAGCTGGCGGCCAAGGTCTTCCGTACGGGGCTGCTCTCCGCCCCCGGCGCGGCCGACATCGGCGTCTCCGCCGCCCCGCTGGGCGACCTGCACGACCTGCTGGCCCGTGCCGCGCTGGACCGTGCGGGGGTGCGCACCGTCCTGCAGGCGAAGGTGCGCGGCCTGGCCCCGGCCCCCGGCGGCGGCTGGCGCGTCACCGCGCGCTCGGGCCGGGAGGCCCCGGAGGAGCTGGACGCCGCCTCGGTGGTGCTCGCGGTGCCGCAGCGCGAGGCGCACCGGCTGCTGCCTGAGGGCGCGCTGGCCGGCCAGGACCGGCTGCTGGGCATCCGCGACGCGCCGATCCTCAACGTCCACGTCATCTACGACCGCCGGGTGCTGCGCAGGCCCTTCTTCGCCGCGCTGGGCTCACCGGTGCAGTGGGTCTTCGACCGCACCGGACCCTCCGGCCTGACCGGCGGCGGCCAGTACCTCGCGCTCTCCCAGTCGGCCGCACAGGACGAGATCGACGACCCGGTGGCCCTGCTGCGGAAGCGTTACCTCCCCGCGCTGGAGCGGCTGCTGCCCGCCGCGCGCGGCGCGCTCGTACGCGACTTCTTCGTGACCCGTGAGCGCACCGCCACCTTCGCCCCCGACCCGGGGGTGGGCCGGCTGCGTCCCGGCGCGGGCACGGCGCTGCCCGGCCTCTCGCTCGCCGGAGCGTGGACCGACACAGGCTGGCCCGCAACGATGGAAGGCGCTGTGCGCAGCGGAATCGCCGCCGCCGGAGCGGCGGCTGGTGTGGTGGACCGCCCGTACGACGACGATCCACCGCACCGCACGGACGGGAGGGCGGCGGCATGAGCGAGACCCGCGGCGCCGGCAAGGCCAGCAGCACCGGCAGGACCAGCAGTACCGAAGAACTTGGAGGAGACCCCGTGACCACGGACCAGCTCAGTGGCAGCGTCGGCAGCAGTGGCGCCGCGGACGTCAACGCCCTGCTGGAACGCGGCCGTACGCTCTCCACGCCCGGCCTGCGCGCCGCGGTGGAGCGGCTGGCACCCCCCATGGGGACCATCGCCGCCTACCACTTCGGCTGGATCGACGCCGAGGGCCGTCCCTCGGACGCCGACGGCGGCAAGTCCGTGCGGCCCGCGCTGACCCTGCTGGCCGCCGAGGCAGCGGGCGCCGAGGCGGAACGGGGCCTGCCCGGCGCCGTCGCCGTGGAGCTGGTGCACAACTTCTCACTGCTGCACGACGACCTGATGGACGGCGACGAGCAGCGCCGCCACCGGGACACCGTCTGGAAGGTGCACGGCCCGGCTCAGGCCATCCTGGTCGGTGACGCTTTGTTCGCCCTCGCCAACGAGATCCTGCTGGAGCCGGGCACCCCCGAGGCGGGCCGGGCCACCCGCCGCCTCATCTCCGCGACCCGCAAGCTGATCGACGGCCAGGCCCAGGACATGGCCTACGAGCACCGCGAGCGGGTGACCGTCGCCGAGTGCCTGGAGATGGAGGGCAACAAGACCGGCGCGCTGCTGGCCTGCGCCACCTCCATCGGCGCCGTGCTGGGCGGCGCGGACGACCACCTGGCGGACGCCCTGGAGTCCTACGGCCACCACCTCGGCCTGGCCTTCCAGGCGATCGACGACCTGCTGGGGGTCTGGGGCGACCCGGTGTCGACCGGCAAGCGGACCTGGAGCGACCTGCGCCAGCGCAAGAAGTCGCTGCCGGTCGTCTCCGCACTGGCCGCCGGGGGTCCGGCGGCCGACCGCCTCGCCGAACTCATGGCCGCCGACGTCAAGAAGACCCAGCGGGAATTCGCGGACTTCGACGAGGAAGAGTTCGCCACCCGCGCGGCGTTGATCGAGGAGGCGGGCGGCAGGGAGTGGACTTCGGCAGAGGCCCGGCGCCAGCACGCTACGGCCGTCGAGGCGCTGCACGGCGTCGAGATGCCGGAGACCGTGCGCGGCCAACTGGTCGCGCTCGCCGACTTCGTGGTCGTGCGCCAGCGGTGACGTGACACGTCCGGGCTGCGCGCGGGGCTCTCAGCGGACACTGCGGAAGGGGAAGCGATGACAGCTACGGCCGACGGCAGCACCGGGGCGGTACGGCCCCGCGCACTCTCCGAGGCACCAGACGGCGGGACATCGGACGGCGGCGGGGGAACCGCAGAAGAGCGCACGGCACGGGCCGCGGAGCGCACCAACGCGCGCGCGGTGAAGTACCTGCTGGCCCGTCAGGACTCCGCGGGCTGGTGGAAGGGCGATCTGGAGACCAACGTGACCATGGACGCGGAGGACCTGCTGCTGCGGGAGTTCCTCGGCATCCGGGACACGCGGACGACGGCCGCCGCCGCCCGGTTCATCCGCGCCCAGCAGCGCGCGGACGGCACGTGGGCCTCCTTCCACGGTGGCCCCGGCGAGCTGTCCGTGACGATCGAGGCGTACGTGGCCCTGCGGCTGGCGGGCGACGCGCCGGAGGCCGCGCACATGGCCACCGCTGCGGCCTGGGTCCGTGAGCGGGGCGGCCTCGCCGACAGCCGGGTCTTCACCCGCATCTGGCTGGCGCTCTTCGGCTGGTGGCGCTGGGAGGACCTGCCGGAGCTGCCCCCGGAGATCATCTATCTCCCCAAGTGGTTCCCGCTCAACATCTACGACTTCGGCTGCTGGGCCCGCCAGACCATCGTCCCGCTCACGGTGGTCTCCGCCCTGCGCCCGGTGCGGCCGGCGCCGTTCGCGATCGACGAGCTGCGCGGCGCCGCGTCCGGCGCCGTCGGTGCCGCAGCCCCGCGCCGTACGCGCCGCTGGGCGCCGGTCACCAGCTGGGACGGCGTCTTCCAGCGGCTGGACTTCGGCCTGCACGCCTACCGGCGCGTCGCCGTGCGCCCGCTGCGCCGCGCCGCCCTCAAGGACGCCTCGCGGTGGATCATCGAGCGGCAGGAGAACGACGGCTGCTGGGGTGGTATCCAGCCGCCCGCCGTCTACTCGATCATCGCGCTGCGGCTGCTGGGCTACGACCTCGACCACCCCGTGATGCGGGCGGGCCTGGAGTCGCTGGACCGCTTCGCCGTCTGGCACGAGGGCTCGGCGAAGGAGGGCGCCGCCGACGAGGGGCCCAGCCGGATGATCGAGGCGTGCCAGTCGCCGGTCTGGGACACCTGCCTGGCCACGATCGCGCTCGCCGACGCGGGCGTGCCCCCGGACCACCCCGCGCTCGTCAAGGCGGCCGACTGGATGCTGGACGAGCAGGTCGTACGGCCCGGGGACTGGTCGGTGCGCAGACCGGGACTGGCGCCCGGCGGCTGGGCGTTCGAGTTCCACAACGACAACTACCCCGACATCGACGACACCGCCGAGGTCGTGCTGGCGCTGTGCCGGGTGCGGCACCCCGACCCGGCCCGGGTCGAGGCGGCCATCGAGCGGGCGACCCGCTGGAACCTGGGCATGCAGTCCAAGAACGGCGCCTGGGGCGCCTTCGACGCCGACAACACCAGCGGCTTCCCCAACCGGCTGCCCTTCTGCGACTTCGGCGAGGTCATCGACCCGCCGTCGGCCGACGTCACCGCGCACGTGGTGGAGATGCTGGCCGCGACGGGCCTGCGCGACCACCCCGGCAACCGGCAGGCGGTGACCTGGCTGCTGGCCGAACAGGAGGCCAACGGCGCCTGGTTCGGGCGGTGGGGCGTCAACTACCTCTACGGCACCGGGTCGGTCGTGCCGGCCCTGGTCGCCGCCGGGGTGCCCGAGTCGCACCCGGCGATCCGGCGGGCGGTGAACTGGCTGGAGAGCGTGCAGAACGAGGACGGCGGCTGGGGCGAGGACCTGCGCTCCTACCCGGACCCGGACTGGATCGCCCGCGGCGAGTCCACCGCCTCGCAGACCGCCTGGGCGCTGCTGGCCCTGCTCTCGGCGGGGGAGCGGGACTCCAAGAGCGTCCAGAGCGGCATCGAGTGGCTGGCCAGGACCCAGCAGGAGGACGGCTCCTGGGACGAGCCGCACTTCACCGGTACGGGCTTCCCGTGGGACTTCTCCATCAACTACCACCTCTACCGCATGGTGTTCCCGCTGACCGCGCTCGGCCGTTACCTGCACGGCGCCGAGGGGGCCCTCAAGCCGCTGGCGGCGGGCGGGGCGCGGGACGCCTGATGCCGAAACCGACCGGTGCGGTGGGCCCGCTGCTGATCGCCTGCGCGCTCGGCATCGAGCGGTTCGCCCTGCGCCGGGGCGACCGTGGACCGGTCACCGTGCTG
The DNA here is from genome assembly GCF_000424825.1 of Streptomyces sp. CNH287. Lineage (NCBI taxonomy): Bacteria > Bacillati > Actinomycetota > Actinomycetes > Kitasatosporales > Streptomycetaceae > Streptomyces > Streptomyces sp. CNH287. The sequence continues at coordinate 259,021 of NZ_AUKQ01000004.1, forward strand.
CGTACCGGCATGGGTCCGCAGGCCGCGGAGCGCGCGGTCGCCCGCGCGCTGCGCGGCGAGCCCGTGCCGGGCGGTACGCCGGTCATCGCCACCGGCTTCTGCGCCGGGCTCGATGGCGGCATGCACCCGGGCGACCTGGTGCTCGCCACCGAGACCCGGGACGCCGCGGGCCGTACGCCCTGCGTGGAGACCGAGCGCCTCGCCGAGGCGCTCGCCCCGCTGGGCCGGCTGCACGTCGGGCCGCTCGCGGGCTCCGGACACGTGGTCCGGGGCGCCGAGCGGGCCCGGCTGCGGGCCACGGGAGCACTCGCGGTCGACATGGAGTCGGCGGTCACGCTGCGCACGGCCGTACGGGCGGCGCCGGGCCGCCCGGTGGCCGCCGTCCGGGTGGTCGTGGACGCCCCCGAGCACGAACTGATCAGACTCGGGACACTGAAGGGGGGAATATCCGCCTTCCGTGTCCTGCGTGCAGTACTGCCCGCTTTTTCGCAATGGCACCGAAATTTGCTGCTCCCCCGGAGGTGAGCCAGGAATGGCCATGCCGCTTCGCCAGACGTTCCGCATCGGCACCTATCTCATGGAACAAAAGCTCCGCAAGCGGGAGAAGTTCCCGCTGATCGTCGAGCTGGAGCCCCTCTTCGCCTGCAACCTCGCCTGCGAGGGCTGCGGCAAGATCCAGCACCCGGCCGGGGTGCTCAAGCAGCGGATGCCGGTCGCGCAGGCGGTGGGGGCCGTGCTGGAGTCCGGCGCCCCGATGGTGTCCATCGCGGGCGGCGAGCCACTGATGCACCCTCAGATCGACGAGATCGTAAGGCAGTTGGTGGCACGGAAGAAGTTCGTCTTCCTCTGCACCAACGCCATGCTCATGCGCAAGAAGATGGACAAGTTCACCCCTTCCCCGTACTTCGCCTTCGCGGTGCACATCGACGGGCTGCGCGAGCGGCACGACGAGTCGGTGGCGAAGGAGGGGGTGTTCGACGAGGCCGTGGCGGCGATGAAGGAGGCCAAGCGGCGCGGCTTCCGCGTCACCACCAACTCCACCTTCTTCAACACCGACACCCCGCAGACGGTCATCGAGGTGCTGGACTACCTCAACGACGACCTGAAGGTGGACGAGATGATGATCTCGCCCGCCTACGCCTACGAGAAGGCGCCCGACCAGGAGCACTTCCTCGGCGTCGACCAGACCAGGGAGCTGTTCCGCAAGGCGTTCGCCAGCGGCAACCGCCGCCGCTGGCGGCTCAACCACAGCCCGCTCTTCCTGGACTTCCTGGAGGGGAAGGCCGACTTCCCGTGCACGGCCTGGGCCATCCCCAACTACTCCCTCTTCGGCTGGCAGCGGCCCTGCTACCTGATGAGCGACGGCTACGTGCCGACGTACCGGGAGCTGGTGGAGGAGACTGACTGGGACAAGTACGGGCGTGGCCGGGACGACCGCTGCGCCAACTGCATGGCCCACTGCGGCTACGAGCCCACCGCCGTGCTGGCCACCATGGGGTCGCTCAAGGAGACGATCAGGGCCGCGCGGGAGACGGTGGGCGGCAACCGCGGCTGAGGACTGTCCGGGCCGCACCGCGGCAATGGCCGAGTGGGAGACGGAGACCGAGGAGGGCATCGTGTGAGCCATTTCGACCTGGCCAAGCTGCTGGCCGAGCGCGGCGGGGAGGGTTACGCGCTGCACTCCCGGTATCTCAACCACCAACTGCCCCGGATGCTGCGCACCATCGGCTTCGACAACGTCTACGAGCGGGCCGAGGGCGCCTACTTCTACGACGCCGAGGGGCGGGACTACCTCGACATGCTCGCCGGCTTCGGGGTCATGGGCCTGGGCCGGCACCATCCCGTCGTGCGGCAGGCGCTGCACGACGCGCTGGACGCCTCGCTGGCGGACCTCACCCGATTCGACTGCCCGCCGCTGCCCGGGCTGCTGGCCGAGAAGCTGCTGGCACACGCGCCCGGAATGGAGCGGGTCTTCTTCGGCAACAGCGGTACGGAGGCAGTGGAAACCGCCCTCAAATTCGCCCGGGCCGCCACCGGAAAACCACGAGTTCTCTATTGTGACCACGCTTTTCACGGACTCACCACAGGTGCGCTATCAGTCAACGGCGAGGGTGGATTCCGTGAAGGTTTCGCACCGCTGCTGCCCGACACGGCGATTCCGCTCGGTGATCTGGACGCGCTGGCGCGGGAGCTGAAACGCGGTGACGTGGCCGCGCTCGTGGTCGAACCGATCCAGGGCAAAGGCGTGCACGCGACCCCGCCGGGGTACCTCAGGGCGGCGGGGGAGGCCCTGCGCCGCCGGGGCGCGCTGCTGATCGTGGACGAGGTCCAGACGGGGCTGGGCCGTACCGGCGACTTCTTCGCCTACCAGCACGAGGAGGGCGTCGATCCGGATCTGGTCTGCGTCGCCAAGGCCCTCTCGGGCGGGTACGTGCCGGTCGGCGCGACACTGGGCAAGGAGTGGATCTTCAAGAAGGTCTACTCCTCGATGGACCGGGTGCTGGTCCACTCGGCCAGCTTCGGTTCCAACGCGCAGGCCATGGCGGCGGGCCTGGCCACCCTCCAGGTCATGGAGGACGACGACCTCACCGCCCGCGCCCGCCGCGTCGGCGACCTGCTGCGCTCCCGGCTGGCCGAGCTGGTCGGCCGCTACGAGCTGCTGCACGAGGTGCGCGGCCGGGGCCTGATGATCGGGATCGAGTTCGGCCGCCCGTCCTCGCTGCGCCTGCGCAGCCGCTGGACGATGCTCCAGGCTGCCCGCAAGGGGCTTTTCGCGCAGATGGTGGTGGTGCCCCTGCTGCGCCGCCACCGCATCCTGACGCAGGTCTCCGGGGACCACCTGGAGGTGATCAAGCTGATCCCGCCGCTGATCGTCGGCGAGCCGGAGGTCGACCGCTTCGTCACGGCGTTCACCGAGGTCATGGAGGACGCGCACAACGGCGGCGGGCTGATGTGGGACTTCGGCCGCACCCTGATGAAGCAGGCGGTCGCGGGCCGCCGGGAACCGTAGCGCCGAGCCGCCCGGCCTCCGGCCGCGGGCGGCTCGGCCCGGGTCACCCCGGCCCGTCGAGCAGCCGCTCCCGCAGGCGCTCGCGCGTGGCGGGGGAGAGGCGCAGGCCCTCGGTGAGGTAGGCCTCGGTGCCGCCCCAGCCGTCGTCCATCGCCTCGAAGGCGGCAGCCAGGTAGCCGGGACGGGCGTCGAACAGCGGCGCCAGCAGCTCCAGGACCTCCGCGGAGAGCCCGCCCTCGGCGCCCTCGGAGCGGTGCACGCGGTAGCGGTGGTGCGGGGCGTTCGACTCCAGGTAGTCGCTCTCGATGGCCTCCCGGTGCACGCCCACGGCCAGCAGGGTCACAGCCACCGTGAGGCCCGCCCGGTCCTTGCCCGCCGCGCAGTGCAGCAGCGCGGGCACGCTCTCCCGCGCCAGGGCGTGCAGGACCCGGCTGTGCTCCGCGGTGCGTTCGTGCACCATGGCGCGGTACGTCTCGGCCATCCGTGCGGCGGCCTGCCCGTCGGAGAGCACCGCACGCAGCTGGGTGAGGTCGCCGTCGCGGACCATCTTCCAGAACTCGACGCCCTCGGCGGGGTCGCTCAGCGGGATGTTGACGTTGCGGGTGCCCGGCAGTGCCGCGTCCGGGCCCTCCAGGGCCTGGTCCGCGGCGTTGCGGAAGTCGAAGACGGTGTGCAGCCCGAGGCCGCCGAGGAAGGCGACGTCCTCGGCGGTCGCGTGCGCGAGGTGCCCGCTGCGGTAGAGGACGCCGTGCCGCAGCCGGCGCCCGCCGGACGCCGGGAGGCCGCCGACGTCGCGGAAGTTACGCACCCCGCTCAGTGTGGGCCTGGCGGACTCCTGTGTCACGGGTAACTCCTTCGATCCGCGGTCGCCTTCCCGCCGGGAGCGGAGAGGCACGAGAGACGCGGTACGAGAATACGCAGAACGCCGACATGGATGCCGGGGGCAACGAGTCTCCGGCCGGGGCCGTGCGCCAGGATGATCCGCCCCGGCGCGGCATATGACTCCGGGGTCATGCTGCGGAGGGCCCCGGTTGACGTTCCGGTTCCGCCTGGAACGCATTGGCGCGGGCGGCTCCGCGCATTCCGTTTCGGCCCCGTCCTGCGGCGGGAGCGTGGGGGGTCGGGCCTTCACCGACCCCTGGTCATGTAACTTCCCTATTCCACAAGGGAGTTATGATCTGTGCGCCCGTTCAAACGCGTGCCCGACAGGTTCACTCGTTAGGAGCTGGCGTGGGGTGGCGAATATGTCATACGCGCCTGCTCGGCGTCGTCGTGACGGTTAGCGTGGCCACGGCACTGTGAGAGTCGGCGTGCCCTCGAGCAAGCCCGACAGACAGACCTCAAGTCAACCGAGGAAACCGATGCCTGAACCCCCGAGTTACGCGGTGCAGACAGGAAGGGGAACTTCCGCTCCCGCTCACGCGGTCGCGGTCCCGTCCAGCTCGCCCGAGCCGCACGCGCGGCCCGGCCGCGGCCACGCGCGTGAGACGGCCGGCGACGCGGCGCTCCGCCGCCGTATGGTCCGCCTCGCCGTCCTGCCCACCAGCCTCGTGGCCGTGCTGGCCGCCGCCGTGGTGACGTACGTGATCACCGCCCAGGGCGCCGACTCCGGCGTCGACGGAGCGACCCTGTGGGGTCTCCTCGCCGGCTCGCTGCTGGTGACCTGCGCGGTGGCGGTCGGCGCCGGACTCTTCGCCTCCTCCGAGGCGCGCACCACCATCGAGCGGTACGCCGCGCTGCGCCGCGCCTCCGAGCGCAGCCAGTCCGAGGTCCGCGCCCAGCTGCGGCGGCTCGAGCGGGGTGAGCGGCCCCAGCCGGCCGGCCTGCCCGCAGTCCCGGCCGCGGCCGAACCCTCCGGCGACGCGCTGGACGCGCTCGCCCAGGAGCTGACCCTCGCCCAGCGCACCGCCGAGACGGCCGTGCTGGAGGCGGCGTCCCTGGTCCGCGCGGGCACCAGCGGCAGCGAGGAGAAGGTCGAGGTCTTCGTCAACCTCGCCCGCAGGCTCCAGTCCCTCGTCCACCGTGAGATCGAACTGCTGGATGAGCTGGAGAACGAGGTGGAGGACCCGGACCTGCTCAAGGGCCTCTTCCATGTGGACCACCTGGCCACCCGCATCCGACGGCACGCGGAGAACCTCGCCGTGCTCGGCGGCGCCGTGTCCCGGCGCCAGTGGACCCGCCCGGTGACCATGACCGAGGTGCTGCGCTCCTCCATCGCCGAGGTGGAGCAGTACTCGCGGGTCAAGCTGGTCCCTCCGATCGAGGGCACCCTGCGCGGCCACGCGGTGGCCGACGTCATCCACCTGCTGGCCGAACTCGTCGAGAACGCCACCGTCTTCTCGGCCCCGCAGACCCAGATCCTGCTGCGCGCCCAGCACGTGACGGCCGGACTCGCCGTCGAGGTGGAGGACCGCGGCCTGGGCATGGACGCCGACGAGCAGCAGCGCATGAACACGCTGCTCTCCGATCCCGAGCAGTTCGACGTGGGCGAACTGCTCTCGGACGGCCGGATCGGCCTGTTCGTGGTCTCCGCGCTCGCCCGGCGGCACGGCATCGTCGTCCAGCTCCAGAGCAACATCTACGGCGGTATCCAGGCGGTGCTCGTGCTGCCGCAGGTGCTGCTCGGCGACCCGGGCGAGGGTGCCAAGCAGGCGGCGGCCCCGGCGCAGAGCGCGGTGAACGCGGCGGCGCAGATGCGCGCGGAGCGGGCCGAGCTGTCGCACGTCGAGGAGCACCACCGGGCGACGGCCGCGCAGTCGGCCCAGTCCGCGGGGCAGCAGCCGCCCGCGCACGCCGCCGTACCCCCCGCCCGGTCCGTGCCGCACGCGCACTCGGCTCCGCAAGGGGAGTTCACGCGGGAGACGCAGTACGGGCAGCACGGGCAGCACGGCGGCCACGGGCAGCACGCACGGCCCCCGGAGCACGGCGCCCCGGCGCAGCCGGGCCCCTACGCGTCGTCCGCCGACCCGTACGGGCAGCACGGTGCGTCGCTGCCCGCCCCGTACCGGACCGAGCCCGCGGGTGCGCACGCCTCGCCCGTGCCGCCGCCCCCAGGTCCGCCGGCCGCACCGCACCCCATGGCCGCCCCGGCTCCCGAGGCGTCCGGCGGTCCGCGGCCCCAGCTGCCCAAACGCCGTCGCCAGGAGCACCTGGTGGCGGAGCTGCGCGAGCCGCCACGCGCGCCCGCAGCCTCGGACGAGCCGGAGGCCGGACACGATCCGGGCCTGATGGCCGCCTTCCGCCGGGGCACCCACCTCGCGGACGCGACCGGCGAGACCCCCTCCACCCAGGCCGGGGACACTCCCCGGCCCGCCCCGTAAGAGTTCCGCAGAGCATGAGTGACCGATCAGCTCGCGGTGTCCGCCGCGCCGCGTCCTGCACCGTCCCGGCTCCGCTCCCGGTTCCCGGACGCCGGGCGGGCGCGTGCCGGGCACCGCGAGCCGATCGCCGCTTCGGTGCGGAGTTCCCCCGGTGCCCCCGCCCTTCCGTCCCGCTCGCGGAGCCCGGCAGGCGTGACCGCCCCCGGTCGCACCGGGAGCCGCGCGGCGCCGGGGCGTTCGGGCAGGCCGCCGCCCCCGACCACGAGGAAGCTCCTCCGTCTTGCAGTTGCACGCGCCTGCCTCCCCCCGGACCGGTGGGCCCGGGGGCAGGACGGTGCCACTTTGAAGAGACCCCCTGGGGGCCGCCGCCGACGCTCCGCCCCGCCCATGGCTCCACCCCTTCGCGGGGTGCCTCCCGGACCGGCAGGTCCGGGAGGGGGCGGTCCCGCGTCGACGACAGCCCCAGCCGCCCCTCGCCTCTCAAGGAGAAGAACGCGATCATGGTGAGCGAAGCGCCCATCGGCCAGACGCCGGATCTGTCCTGGCTGTTGACCGGACTCGTCCAGCGCGTACCGCACTCGCGCAGCGCCCTCCTCCTGTCCTCGGACGGCCTGGTGAAGGCCGCCCACGGGCTGGATACCGACACCGCAGACCATCTGGCCGCCCTCTCCTCCGGGCTCTACTCGCTGGCGCGCAGCGCGGGCGTGCGGTTCGGCGACGGAGGTGAGGTACGGCAGGTCGTCGTCGAACTCGACACCTCCCTGCTGTTCGTCTCCACCGCCGGGCAGGGCGCGTGCCTGGCCGTGCTGGCCGGGAGCGAGTCGGATGCCGCCGTGCTGGGCTACGAGATGGCGATGCTGGTCAAGAGCGTCCGCCCGTACCTGGCGACGCCTGTCCGGCAGCCGGCGGGGCACTGAGAGGATGACCGAACCCGTGGAGGGCCCGTGGCTGGACGGTGATGCGGGACGGCTCGTCCGTCCGTACACCGTCAGCGACGGCCGTACGAAACCCTCGGCACACTTCGACCTGTTAACCCTGGTGATGGCCACCGGGACACGCCCCAACAGCTACCTGGGCCCCGATCACTCCCATGTGCTCGGCCTGTGTGGCGGTCCCCTGTCCGTCGCCGAGATCGCCGCGCACATCCGACAGCCCGCCGTGGTCACCAAGGTCGTGCTCTCGGACCTGGTGGACTGCGGTGCCATTACCGCCCGCGCGCCCGAGCGGGCGCCGCTTGGCTCCGACCCGACCGACCGAGACCTGCTGGAGGCGGTGCTGGATGGGCTCCGTAAACGACTCTGACCTCTTTCCGACCGCGCTGAAGATCCTGATCGCCGGGGGGTTCGGGGTAGGCAAGACCACCCTGGTCGGCGCGGTCAGCGAGATTGAGCCGCTGAGCACCGAGGAACTGCTGACCCAGGTCAGTGTCGCCACGGACAGCCTGGAGGGGGTGGAGAAGAAGACCACCACCACGGTCGCCATGGACTTCGGCCGGATCACGCTCAGCGCCGACCACGTGCTCTACCTGTTCGGCACCCCGGGCCAGGAGCGCTTCTGGTTCATGTGGGACGAGTTGTCCGCGGGCGCGCTGGGCGCCGTCGTCCTGGCGGACACCCGGCGGCTGGAGCAGTGCTTCGCCGCCGTGGACTTCTTCGAGCGCCGCGGCATCGGCTTCATCGTCGCGGTCAACCAGTTCGACGGCGGTTTCCACTACGACCCGGAGGAGGTGCGTGCGGCCATAGACCTGAAGCCCGACGTCCCGGTGGTGCTCTGCGACGCCCGGCAGTCGGGTTCCGGCACCCAGGTACTCGTATCCCTTGTCCAGCATCTGATCGACTCCAGGAGTCAGCATGTCAACGTCCTATGACCCCACGTCCCACCTGCTTCTGACTCCGGAGGACACCGACGCGCCCGAGCGGGTCGTGCGGCTGCGGGAGCTGGGGATAGGGGAGGCCCCCGTCCCCGAGTTCGACGAGTTCGCGCGCAGGCTCGCCAACATCACGGGCGCGCCGTACGCGATGGTCAACTTCATCGACGAGAACCGGCAGTACTTCGGGGGCCTGTACGCGCCCGCCGCCGACCACGCGGTCGGCCTGGGCCCGGCCGCGCCGCAGACCACGGGGGTGGGCCGGGTGATGGCCCGCGACCACGGCTACTGCCCCCATGTCGTGGTCCGGCGCAAGGCCCTGGTGCTGGAGGACGTCTGCGACTACCCGCGTTTCGCGGGCAATCCGGTGGTGGACGAGATCGGTATCCGCTCCTACATGGGGGCCCCGCTGATCGACCGTACGGGCATGGCGCTGGGGACGGTCTGTGTGGTCGCGCAGGAGCCGCGCCCGTGGGGGCGCCAGGGTCTGGAGACCATCAAGGCGATGGCCGCCGAACTGGTGGACCAGATCCACCAGCGGGAGCACGAGGGCGCGTGAGGGCGCGGGGCGGGGCCGGGACGCGCACGGAACCCGCCCGGCACGACTGAGCCGGACGCGCCTGGCGGCGCCGTCCGGTTCAGCGGGCGCGGTGCGGTGCTGCGGGCGCGGCCCGGCCCGGCGGGGTGCGGCGCCGTGTGACCGCGCGCGGGCCGGGTCAGCACAGCGCGGTCGGTTCCCGCTGGACCATCTCGGCCAGCTGGTGCGACCAGGCGTCCTTCGCCGTGCCCAGCGCCACCTCCCCCAGCCGCAGCCGCTGGACGTCCGAGGTGCCCGCGGGGGCGAAGATGTGGTGCGCGTCGCGCAGGTAGCGCTCCACGGGCCGGTCGGTGAAGAGCCCGGACGCCGCGTGGATCTCCATCGCGTTGCGGGCCGAGTCGAGGGCGTACTCCACGTTCACCAGCTTCGCGTTCATCAGCTCCGCGTCGCAGGACACCCCCCGGTCCAGCAGGTGCACGGCGTGGTAGGCCGCGAGCCGGGCCGTCATCAGCCGGGACTGCATCTGGCCCAGCTTCAGCTTGATGGCGCCGAGATCAGCTAACGGGGCTCCGTAGCGCTGGCGTTCGGTGCAGAAGCGGGTCGTCTCGTCCAGGATCGCCTGGTGGATGCCGAGGGAGACGGCCGTGAGGTTGGCGCGTCCGTAGAGCACGCTGGAGGAGTAGGCGACGGCGAGGCCGTCGCCCTCCGCGCCGAGCATGTTCGCCGCCGGGACACGGCAGTTGTCGAACCGCAGCTCCCCGAAGCTGAAGCCGTGCAGCCCCATGGCGGGCTGCTGCTCGCCCAGGCTGAAGCCGGGCCGGTCGGACTCCACCAGGAACGCCGTCAGCCCCTTGGAGCCCGGGCCGGTGCGCACGACGACACCGTGCAGGTCGCCCACGTGGCTGTTGCCGACGAAGACCTTGCTGCCGTTGAGGAGGTAGTCGTCACCGTCGCGGACGGCGCTGCTGGTCATGCCCAGCACATGGCCGCCGGAGCCCGGCTCGGTCACGGCGATGGTCGGCAGGCAGTCGCCGGAGGCGATGGCCGGCAGCCAGTTCTTCTTCTGCTCCTCGTTGCCGAAGTGGACGATCTTGGCGACGCCGAGCTGCGACGCCTGCACCATCGCGCCCATCGCGCCGCTCTCGCGGGACAACTCCTCGATGATGACGGTCTTGGCCAGGTGGCCTGCGCCCATACCGCCGTAGCCGCGCGGCACGGTGGCGCCGATCCACCCCTGACGGGCTATCAGCCGGGACAGCGCGTGTGACACCGTCCGCGCTTCTTCCATCCGGGGTATCCGGGGCCTGACCTCCCGCTCCGCAAACTCTCGCACTTCCTGACGCAGCTGTTGATGGTGCTCGTCGGTGAAGTAGCGATCCATGGTGAGTCCTCCTTGGCGAGGTCCTCCGCTCGCGCACCGAGCGGGGTCGTGCTGCGGCAGCGTCTACCGTCCTCGTCGCGACCGACACCCCCACATCGTCTACGGCCGCGAGAATAGTTCAAGATCGTTCCGTCAGGTTGTCCGAATCCCCATCCATCGCGATGCCGGCGACGGCGTGCGGGCTCGCCCGGGGGCCGTCCGGACCGCGACCGGTGAGCGTACCCCGTGAGCATTACCCACTGGCATACGCGCGCTACCCCCCGAAGTCGCCAAGGATGAGTGGGAATTGCGGAGCTGTGGTGCCTGTGCGGCGCGCGTCCCGCGTATTTTCGCGACGGTGTGCGAACAACCTCGACGGAGAGGCGGAAATCGGACAGGAGTGTGCCGCGTGCGAGGTGCGCCCGGTGTGGTGAGATGGCGGCACGCGCCCTGCCGTACATCCTTCACGCCGGGCCGCGCGGCGGCTACGGTTACCCGCTGCGGGTGATCGACACGAGAGGGGCGGCACGGTGGACGTACGGGACGACTTCACACCGGCAGCGGACGGCACGCCCGTCGCCACCCTCACCTGGCTGCCCGAGGGCCCGCCGCGCGCCCTGGTGCGCCTGGTGCACGGCGCGGCCGAACACGCCCGCCGCTACGACCGCTTCGCCCGCGTGCTGACCGCCCGCGGCTACGCCGTCGCCGCCTCCGACCACCGGGGCCACGGCGGCACCGCGGCGTACACCGGCGGCCTGGGCGTGGTCGGCCCCACGGACGGCTGGCGCGCCACCGTGCGCGACCTGCGTGCCGTCGGCGACCGGCTGCGCGCCGAACTCCCCGACGGCACCCCGCACGTCCTGCTCGGGCACAGCATGGGCTCCCAGCTCGCCCGCGACTACGCGCAGGAGCACGGCGCGGAGCTGGCCGGGCTGATCCTCTCCGGCACCTTCCGCTCGCTGCCCGGCTGCGAGCCCGAGAGCGCGCTGCGGCGGCTGGAGGCGGAGATCGAGGAGGGCGGCCGGTCGGCCCTCTCCGGCTTCCTCCCCGAACTCTTCGGCGCCTTCAACGACCCCTGGACGCACCGGACCGGATTCGAGTGGCTCTCCCGCGACGACGCGGAGGTCGACCGCTACGCGGCGGACGCACGCTGCGGCTTCCCCTTCAGCGCCGGGCTCTCGCTGGACTGGGTGCGCGGGGTCCGCAAGATCAACGCTCCGGAGCAGCAGGCCCGAATCCCGCGCGGACTGCCCGTCCACCTCGCCGTCGGCGACCAGGACCCCTGCCACGGCGGCATGAACCTGGTGTACGAGCTGCTGGAGGACTTCCGCTACGGGGGCGTCCGCGACCTCGGCTGGCGCGCCTACCCCGGCGCGCGGCACGAGATCCTCAAGGAGACCAACCGCGACGAGGTCACCGCGGACCTGCTGGAGTGGCTGGACGCCCACCTGCCGGCCGCGGGCGTCGGCCGGTGGTGACCGGGGGCGGGTGCCGGCCGCCTGCCCGGCCCGCGGCCACCCGGGCGGGCCTCAGCCCGGCGGCGTGCTCCCGGGAGCGCCCAGGATGCCCTTGGACCAGCAGGCGTTGATCTCGCTCGGCGAGGAAGGCCGCGCGTAGTACCAGCCCTGCGCCGTGTCGCAGCCCAGCTCCCGCAGCTGCTGCGCCTGCGCCTCCGTCTCCACGCCCTCCACCGTCACCCGCAGCCCCAGCGCGTGCGCCAGCGACACGATGCCGCCCACGAACGTGACGTCCACCGGGTCCGCCGGGTGCCGCTGGAGGCCCTGGGTGAAGGAGCGGTCCAGCTTGAGCGTGGTGGCCGGCAGGCGGCGCAGGTTGGCCAGGTTGGAGTACCCGGTGCCGAAGTCGTCGAGCGCGATCTCCACGCCCATCTCCGCGAGCTGGCGCAGCGGCTTCAACTCGTCCTCGTCCGCGCCTATCAGCGCGCTCTCGGTGACCTCCAGGCACAGCGTGGACGGCGCCACCCCGGCCGCCTCCAGCACCGCGACCGTGTCGGGCACCAGATCGGGGTGGTGCAGCTGGCGCGGCGAGAGGTTGACGTTGACCCGCAGCGGCTGGTCGCGGTCCTGCTCCACCCCGGCCGCCGCCAGCTGGTGCTCCCACGTGCACGCCTGCCGTACCGCCTGCTCCAGCACCCAGCGGCCCAGCGGCACGATCAGGCCGGTGTGCTCGGCGAGCGGGATGAAGCGGTCGGGGCCCAGCCGCCCGTGCACCGGGTGGTGCCAGCGCACCAGCGCCTCGGCGCCGTCCACCCGGCCGTCGCTCATCCGGATCAGCGGCTGGTACTCGAGGAAGAACTCGTCCCGCTCCAGGGCGCCCGGGAGCCGGGTGGTCAGGCTGTGCCGGTCTATCGCGCGGGCGTCCGAGTCGGGGTCGGCCAGCTCGTAGCGGTTCCCGCCGCCGTCCTTCGCGCGGTACATGGTGATGTCGGCGCTGCGCATCACCTCGGCCGGGCCCAGCTCGCCGCTGGGGCCCTCGACGATGCCGATGCTGGCCCGTACGGACAGCTCCCGGCCGTCGATGGTGATCGGGGTGGCCAGGGCCGCCAGGGCCTGGCGGGCCAGCTCGGTCACCTCGTCGCGGCCGGACGGGTCGGTGATCAGCGCCACGAACTCGTCGCCGCCGATCCGTGCCACCAGGTGGCTGGGCGAGGTCGCGCAGGACTGGAGCCGTTCGGCGACCGAGATGAGCAACTGGTCGCCGACGGCGTGCCCCAGGCTGTCGTTGACGGCCTTGAAGCCGTCGATGTCGAGGTAGCAGAGGCCGAACCGGCGCGAGTGCTCCCCGGAGGCGAGGACCCGCTCCAGCCGCTCCGTGAACAGGGTGCGGTTGGGCAGGCCGGTCAGCTCGTCGTGGGTGGCCTCGTAGCGCAGCCGCAGATGCAGCAGCCGCCGCTCGGTGATGTCCTCCATCAGCGCGAGCTGGTAGCGCGGCTCGCCCTCGGCGCCGCGCAGCAGCGAGAAGGTGAGGTTGGTCCACAGGACGGTGCCGTCCGGCCGCGGGTAGGGCTTCTCGACCCGGAAGTGGTCGCGGTCGCCGCGCACCAGGTCCCGGTGCATGCGCCACAGGTCGGGGGCGTCGCCGGGGTGCACCCAGTCGTTGACGGTGCGCCGCCGCAGCTCCTCCTGGGAGCGGCCGAACATCCGGGCCATCGCCTCGTTGACGTCGCGGATGCGCCCGTCCATGTCCGCGATGCCTATGCCGATCGTGGCGTCGTCGAAGACCGCGCGGAACCGCGTCTCGCTGGTGTGCAGCGCCTCCTCGACCGCCGTCTGCGCGGCCAGCGCGGCCCGTGAGAGCGACTCCTGCTCGGACCGGGTGCGCTCGCGCAGGGAGCGGGAGAAGCCCGCCGCGATGGCGTGCTGGAGCCGGGCGCAGCGGGCGCGGCACTCGTCGACCGGCAGCGACGCGCCTGCGGTGCTGTAGAGGACGAGGTAGGACTCGACGACCCCGAGGATGTGCGGCAGCGAGGCCGGATCGGTGCAGTGCCCGGCGACCAGGGCCTCGCCGACCTCGACCCCGACGGCGGGGGAGAAGGGGTGGCCGTGCAGCGCGTCGCTGAGGCGCCCGGCCAGCGGCAGGAGGTACTCCTCGAACTCGGTACGCGTCATGGAGGTGGCCGTCGCCGGATAGACCGCGCGGCTCCAGATGGTCGCGAAGCGGCGGAGGCCGTCCGTCTCGGCCGACCTCGGTGCGTCCGGCGCGCGCTTCACCCGGGGTGCCCGGCCCGGGCGGGCTTGACGCCCACGCCGCACAGGCCCGTGAAGACCACCGGGTCCTCCTGCTCGGGCGGAGTCTCGGGACGCCAGCGGGGCATGGGGACCAGGCCGGGGTCGAGGATCTCGAACCCGTCGAAGAAGCGCCGCAGTTCGTCGCGGCCGCGCAGCGACAGCGGGGAGCCGATGCTGCGGTAGACGTCCATGATCTCGTCGCCGCGGGCCGGCCTGCGGGCCTCGTTCTCCGTGCTGGCGTGGCTGATGACCAGGACGCTGCCGGGCGCGAGCACGTCCCGGAACTCCCCGACGGTCTTCAGCGGGTCGTCCTCGTCGCCGATGAAGTGCAGCAGGGCGACCAGCAGCAGGGCGACGGGCCGTTCGAAGTCGAGGACCTCGGCGGCCTCGGGGCTGTGCAGCACGTCCTGCGGGGCGCGGAAGTCCGCCGAGACGACGGCTGCCTGCTTCGAGCCCTGGAGCACGGCGCGGCTGTGCGCGACCGCCACCGGGTCGCTGTCGACGTAGAGGACGCGGGCGTCGGGGGCCAGCCTGGTGGCGACCTCGTGCGAGCTGCCGAAGGTGGGGATGCCGGAGCCGATGTCCAGGAACTGCGTCACGCCCTGTCCCACCGCGTAGCCGACCGCGCGGCGCATGAAGGCACGATTCGCCTGTGCGATCTTGGGAACCCCCGGCCAGCCCTCGATCGCCTTCCGCGCGGCAGCCCTGTCCACCTCGAAGTTGTGCGATCCGCCGAGGTAGTAGTCGTACATGCGGGACACGCTCGGGACAGTCAGATCTATGCCCTGTGGGGCCCAGGCGGGACGTTCCATCAAGGTCTCCAGCTTTGTCATCGGCTTGCCGGTCGGGACCGAGGTTACTGACCCCACGGCGGCGGGGGTGCGGAAACAACGACTCAACGGCTGGATCTTGTCACGAAGTTCAGGCCTCCGACCCTTGGGAAGGGAAACTCTGTGCGATACGGAGGGCCTGTCTCCGTTCTACCCTCCGCGCCGTGCCGCACTCGCGCCGCGCCGGTGCGCACCGGCGTCCCACCCCCCCTCGGGGCAGGGCCGACGGCTCCCGGGTGCCGCCCGGGCGGCGACGCCTGCGGACGGTCGGCGGACCGCCGGTGCCGGGCCGCCCGCGCGGGCATCCCGTCGCGGTACATGCCGTGCGCATGTGCACACATCGGATGAAGGGCCGGTGAACAGACCGGGAAGCGCCGGTACGAGGATCGGCGCGTACGCCCCCGCGTGTGCGCCCGGCATCCCGGCCAAGCGCCGCGAGCCGACCGGGCGCCGGAAACCGGCCCCGCCGCGACGGCGGGACATGGTGTTTAATTGCGAGCTGTTCGCAATAACGTTTTATCTTCAGTACCAGTGAGTATGGGGACAAGGAGTGCCATGAAGACGGCCCGCACCGTACGCACGGTGGCCGCCGCAGCGACGGCCTCCGCGCTGCTCGTCGGCACCGCGGCCTGCTCGGACCCGAGTGCCGACGACGGTGGCGCCGCCACGGACACGCTGACCGTCGGCATAGCCCAGGAGCCGGACACGCTCAGCCCGCTGCTGGGCTACGGCAAGGACGGCAACTCGAAGATCTTCGACGGGCTGCTGCGGCACGACACCGACATGAACCTCAAGCCCGCGCTCGCCGTGCGGCTGCCCGAGGTGAGCGCCGACGGCAAGACGTACACCTACACCCTGCGCAAGGGCGTGGAGTTCAGCGACGGCACCCCGTTCAGCGCGGACGACGTCGTCTTCACCTACCGGACCGTGCTCGACGAGAAGACCAACAACCCCAGCCGCGGCGAACTCGACGCGATCAAGAGCGTCGAGGCCAAGGGCGAGCGGGGCGTCGTCTTCACGCTCAAGTACCCCTACGCCGCCTTCGCCGAGCGCACCGTGCTCCCCATCGCCTCCAAGAAGGCCGCAGGCGGACAGGACGTCAACACCGGCTCGTACAACACCAAGCCCGTCGGCACCGGCCCCTACCTCGTCTCCGGCTGGAGCAAGGGCGAGAAGCTCAGCTTCAAGGCCAACCCCGGCTACTGGGGCGGCGCGCCCAAGGTGAAGAAGTTCACCATGGCAATCATCAACGACGACGACGTGCGCGCCACCAGGCTGCGCGCGGGCGACCTCGACGCCGCCGTCCTGCCGCCCAACCTCGCCAAGACGTTCAAGGGCGACTCGGACAAGCGGACGCTGGCCGCGAAGAGCGCCGACTACCGCGCCGTCACCCTCCCGACGGCCAACAAGGTCACCGGCGACTCCGCGATCCGCCGCGCCCTGGACCTGGCCGTCGACCGCGAGGCCATGGTCAAGTCGATCCTGGAGGGCGCCGGGAAGGCGGCCTACGGACCGGTGCCCGCGGACAGCCCCTGGTTCGCCCAGGGCACCGAACGCGAGCACGACCTCGACGGTGCGCGGCGCATCCTCGACGAGGCGGGCTGGAAGAGCGGCAAGGGCGGCGTACGGGCCAAGGACGGGCAGCGCGCGGCGTTCAACCTGCTCTACCCGGCGGGCGACCGGCTCCGCCAGGAGCACGCCCTGGCCTACGCCACCGACGCCAAGAAGGCGGGCATCGACATCACCGTCGAGTCCGGCAGCTGGGAGGTCATCGATCCGCGGATGAAGAAGGACGCGGTCCTGGCGGGCGGCGGCAGCCCCGCGGACCCCGACTTCGACCTCTACACCCTGCTGCACTCCACGCTCGCGCTGGACGGCTACAACAACATGGCCGCCTACGACAACCCCAAGGTCGACACAGCCCTGGAGAAGGCGCGCGAGAGCGACGACAAGGGCGCGCGCGAGAAGGCGTACGCCACCGTCCAGGAGGAGCTGGCCAAGGACCCGGGCTACACCTTCCTCACCCACATCGACCACCTCTACGTCATGTCCGACCGCTGGACGGGCGTCAGCACGCAGGTCGAGCCGCACGACCACGGTCTGAGCCACGGGCCCTGGTGGAACGTCGAGGACTGGCAGCCGAAGAAGTGAGCGCACCGCAGCGCACGGCCGTCCCCGTCCCCGCCTCGAAGGGGACGGGGACGGCCGCGCCCGGCGCCGGACGCCGCAGGGCCATGGCCCGGCTGGCCGGCCGCAGGCTGCTGGCCGCGGTACCCGTGCTGCTCGCGGTGACCTTCGGCGTGTTCGCGCTGGCCGCCGCCTCGCCCTTCGACCCGGTGGCCCAGTACGCGGGGACGGCCGGGCGCAGCGCGTCCCAGGAGACGCTGGACGAGCTGCGGGAGAACCTGGGCGCCGACGGCTCGTTCGTGCGGCAGTGGTGGCAGTGGCTGACCCACGCCCTGACCGGCGACCTCGGCGACTCGCACGCCCTGCGGCAGCCCGTCGCCGAGGTGATCGGCGAGCGCATCGGCTGGTCCGTGCTGCTGTGCGCGGTCGCCTTCGTGCTCGCCGTCGTGCTGGGCACCGGGCTGGGCGTGGCCGCCGCCCACCGCCGGGGCGGCCTGTTGGACCGCTGCGTCACCGGCCTGTCCTACCTGCTCCAGGCCGCGCCGCCGTTCTGGACGGGCCTGCTGGCGGTGTGGCTCTTCGCCCTGCAACTGGGGATCTTCCCGGCGGGCGGGCTCTCCGACACCGGCAGCGACACCGTGACCGCCGGTGCGCTGCTGAACCACCTGGTGCTGCCCGCCGCCGTCCTCGCGCTCTCCCAGCTGCCGTGGTTCGCGCTGTACGTCCGCCAGGGCGTCGCGGACGCGCTGGAGGAGGACCCCGTACGCGGCGCCAGGGCGCGCGGCCTGCGCGGGCGCACCGTGCTGCTCGGGCACGCGCTGCGCTCCGGCCTGCTCCCCGTACTGACCCTGATCGGCTCCCGCGTCCCCGAACTGATCACCGGCGCGCTGCTGGTGGAGACCGTCTTCTCCTGGCCGGGCATCGCCTCCGCCACCGTCGAGGCCGCGACCGCGGCCGACTTCCCCCTGCTGGCCGCGCTCACGGTGCTCGCCACCCTCGCGGTGCTGGCCGGGAACCTGCTCGCCGACCTGCTCTACGGGCTGGCCGACCCCCGGGTCGCCTTCGAGGAGATGTGACCCGATGGCTCGCCAAGAACCGTCCCCGGTGGAGAAGGCCCGGCGCACCGGGCCCGGCGGCTGGACGGCCGCCCGTACGGCCGGCTCCGCCCGCGGCACCGGCCGGACCGCCCGCACCCTGCGCGTACGCGTCAGCGCCGTGCTGCTGGCCGCCGTCGTGCTGGCCGTACTGCTCGTGCCGCCGCTCTTCCCGCTGGACCAGCAGGCCGTCGACCTGACCGCCAAGCTCCAACCGCCCTCCTGGGAGCACCCCTTCGGCACCGACAGCCTCGGCCGCGACCTGCTGCTGCGCTGCGTCTACGGGCTGCGCGTCTCGCTGCTGGTCGGGATCGTCGCGGCGCTGGTCGCGAGCGTGCTGGGCACCGCGGTCGGTGCCGCCGCCGGGGCGCTGGGCGGCCGGGCCGACCGGCTGATGATGCGGCTGGTGGACGTCTTCTCCTCGGTGCCGCACCTGATGCTCGGCATCTTCATCGTGGCGATGTTCCGGCCCGGCGTCTGGCCGGTGGTGCTCTCGGTCGGACTCACCCACTGGCTGTCCACCGCCCGGATCGTCCGGGCCGAGGTCCTCTCGCTGCGCTCCCGCCCCTACGTCGACGCGGCCATCTCCGGCGGGGCCTCGCGCACCCGCGTCGCGCTGCGCCACCTGGTGCCGGGAGTGCTGCCGCAGGCCCTGCTGGCCGCCGTGCTGATGGTGCCGCACGCGATCTGGCACGAGTCGGCGCTGTCCTTCCTCGGGCTCGGACTGCCCGCCCACCTCGCCAGCCTGGGCGGGCTCACCGAGGCGGCGCGCGGGTCGCTGCTCGCGGGCGACTGGTGGCCCACCCTCTTCCCCGGCCTCTTCATCATCATCCCCACCCTGGCCATCGCGGGTCTCGCGGGTGCCTGGCGGGAGCGGATCAACCCGCGGCGCCGATCGGAGCTGATGCTGTGAACCCCCCGAGCACGCTGCCGCCCCCGGACACGCTGCCGCCCCCGGACACGCTGCTGTCCGTGACCGGTCTGTCCGTGCGCTTCCGCATGCGCGGCGGCCGACACGTCAACGCCGTCACCGACGTCTCCTTCGACCTGGCCGCGGGGGAGTGCCTCGCGCTGGTCGGCGAGAGCGGCTGCGGAAAGTCCGTGCTGGCCTCCGCGCTGCTGGGCCTGCTGCCCGGCAACGCCCAGCTGCGCGGCGGCGCACGGCTCGCCGACGGGCTCGACCTGGTCGAGGCGGACGAGCGCACGATGGCGGGCACCGTACGCGGGCGGCGGCTCGGCCTCGTCCCACAGAGCCCCGCCGCGCACCTGTCGCCGGTACGGACGGTGCGGTCGCAGCTGGCGGAGACCGTCCACGAGCTGACCGGCACGCCCCGCCGCGAGCTGGACGCCGCCGTACTCGCCGCCGCCGAGCGCGCCGCCTTCCCGGCGGACCACCTGGAGCGCTACCCGCACCAGCTCTCCGGCGGCCTGGCCCAGCGCGCGGCGACGGCGCTCGCGCTGGTCGGGGACGCGCCGCTGCTGATCGCCGACGAACCGACGACGGGCCTCGACCGCGACCTGATCGAGCACACCGTCGCCGAACTGCGCCGGCACGCCGACGACGGCCGGGGCCTGCTGATGATCACCCACGACCTGGCGGCGGCCGAGCGGATCGCCGACCGGGTGGCGGTGATGTACGCGGGCCGGGTGGTCGAACTCGCCCCGGCGAACGAGTTCTTCGGGGAGCCGGGCCCCCGCCACCCGTACGCGCACGGGCTGCTGGCCGCCCTCCCGGAGCGGGACTTCCGCCCCATCCCCGGCATGCCGCCGGAACTGGGCGCACTGCCCGAGGGCTGCGCGTTCGCGGCCCGCTGCGACCACGCGGCGGACGCCTGCGCGCGGATACCCGAGTTGACGGACGGCACCGCCTGCCACTTCCCGCTGCCACCGGCCGCCGGGGCGCCGGGTGCGGCCGTACGGCTGCCGGTGGCAGCGGCGCCGGGGGAGAAGCGGTGACCGGCCCCGAAGCACGGTCCGCGGCCGAGTCCGGGGCGCCGCCCGCGTCCGGGCCCGCCGCCGTGCTCCAGCCGTCGGACGCGCCCGCATCCCCCGCATCCCCCGCGCTCGAGCTGCGCGGCATCACCGCGGGTTACGACCGCCGCGCCCCCGTCCTGGCGGACGCGACGCTGACCGTCGAGTCCGGCGAGGCCGTGGCGCTGCTCGGACCGAGCGGCTGCGGCAAGTCCACGCTGGCGCGCGTGGCCGCGCTGCTGCACGAGCCCTGGGCGGGCAGCGTGCTGCTCGACGGGGAGCCCGCGCGCGGCTGGCGGCACCGTGCGCCGCGCGCGCAGCGCATCCGCGTCGGCGTCGTCTTCCAGCAGCCGCGGCAGGCCGCCGATCCGCGGCTGACGCTGAGCCGCCTGATCGCCGAGCCGCTGCGCGCCAACGGGCGCGGCGCCGAGGCGGCGGAGCGGTGCGCCGTGCTGGCGCGCTCGGTCGGCCTGGACGCCGAGCTGCTCGCCCGGCGCCCGCACGAGGTCAGCGACGGCCAGTTGCAGCGCGCCTGTCTGGCGCGCGCGCTGGCGCTGCGGCCCCGGCTGCTGGTGTGCGACGAGATGACCGCGATGCTGGACGCCTCCACCACGGCCGCGCTGGTCGCGGTGGTGGAGGAGTACCGCGCGGAGAGCGGCGCGGCGCTGCTGGCGGTCGGCCATGACCGGACGCTGCTGGAGCGCTGGTGCGACCGGACGGTGGAGCACGGCGCGGCAGCGGAGCACGGCGGGGAAGCGGAGCACGGCGCGGCGGCACCGGGCGGGAGCTGACCGCGCGCCGTCGGCCTGGCCCTCTTTGGCGCGGCGGGCGGACACTGGAGGCGGGGCCCGCCGCGGAGCGCGGCGGGACCGGCCGTCGGAAGGTGGTGACACCCATGCCGCACCGCAGCCCGAAACGCCCGCGCACGGCACCGCCGGAGCCCGTACCGAGGTCGCGCTCCGGGGTCATCGGGCGACGCTGGGAGCGCACCGGTACCGAGCCGGTCACCGCCCGCAGCGCGCTGCGGGTGCGCTATCTGCTCTCGGTGATCTTCCTGCCGCTGTTCGTCGCCGCCACCGGCGCCTTCTGGTACTGGATGAGCCGCAGCGGCCCCTCGGACGCTCCGAGTGAGGGGTCGCTGCGGCTGCTGACGGTGACGTGCGCGGCACTCGCGCTCTTCGCCCTGGTCGACCTCGTGGTCGTGGTGCGCCGGCGGCGGCGCGAGCGGCCGGCTCCTCAGATGCCGACGCCGCGCCCCCGGAGGTAGGCGAGCGGGTCGATGTCCGTGCCGTATCCGGGGCCTGTGCGCACCTCGAAGTGCAGATGCGGGCCCGAGGAGTTCCCGGTGGTGCCCGAACGGCCCAGCCGCTGGCCGGAGTTGACGGCCTGGCCGGCGCGCACGGAGATCGCCGAGAGGTGGGCGTACTGGCTGTACTTGCCGTCGTTGTGCCGCAGCACCACCTGATAGCCGTAGCTCCCCGCCCAGCCCGCCGAGACCACCGTCGCGTTGCTCACGGCCTTGACGGTCGTGCCTGTGGAGACGGGGAAGTCGACGCCCGTGTGGTAGCCGGACGACCAGCTGGCGCCCGATGCGCGGTACGCGGTGCTCGGGCTGACGCCGCTGACCGGGGCGCTGGCCTTGGCGGAGGAGACCTGCTTGGACTCCTGCTTCGGCGCGGGTCTGGGCTTCGGTTTCGGCTTGGCCTCCTGCTTGGGCGCGGGCTGCGGCTTGGGCGCGGCCTTGGGCGGCGCCTTCGGCTGGGCCTGCTGCTTGGGTGCGGCCTGCTTGGGTGCGGCCTGCTTCGGAGCCTCCTGCTTGGGTGCGGCTTGCTTGGGCGCGGCCTGCTTCGGCGCGGCCTGCTTGCGTGCCGGTTGCTCGGGCCGCACCTCCGGGCGCGGTGCGACGGCCGGGCCCGTCAGCCGGAGCCGGTCGCCCGGGTGGATCAGGTCGGGGTCGCCGCCGACGGTGTCGCGGTTGCGCTCGTACAGCGACTGCCAGCCGCCGTTGACGTCCTGGTCCTGGGAGATGGAGAAGAGCGTGTCGCCGCCGACGACCTCGTACGTCGTGGCCTTCTTCTGCCGCTCCGCCCTGGCCTGCTCGGCGCGCGCGGCCTTGGCCGCCGCGTCCGGCTCGGCCGCCCGGCCGGAGTCGTCCCCCGCGGCGGACCGCTCCGCCTTCGCGGTGCCCGCCGACGCGGGGCGCGGATCGGGCTTCGGGGCCGGCGCCGCCGGAGCGTCGCGGCTCAGACCGGCCTGGGGCCCGCAGTTCGGCCAGGCGCCGGGGCCCTGGCCGTCGAGCACCTTCTCCGCGATCGCTATCTGTTCGGCCTTGGTGGCCTGATCGGCCCGGGGCGCGTACTGCGTGCCGCCGAACGCCTCCCAGGTGCTCTGGGTGAACTGGAGGCCGCCGAAGTAGCCGTTCCCGGTGTTCACCGCCCATCTGCTGGTGCTCTCGCACTCCGCGACCTTGTCCCAGGTGTCCTCCGGTGCCGCCTGTGCGACACCCGCTCCCACCAGAGGCAGGGCCAGGCCCGCGCCTCCGGCGGTCACCGTCAGGGAGGCGCGGGTGACGGAACTCGGCTTGTAGCGGCGATGACGTCCTCGTGCAGGCACAGACATGTCCTCCCTACGCCCGTACGGCGTCGTGCTGCGGCAACGGGGCTCCCCAGGCGGGGGAGTTGGCGAGCAGGCCAAACACTACGGGGCGGTCAAACCCGCCCACAAGGCCCGCTCGGGGGCACGGGCGGCCGGTGCCGTGCGCCCCCTCGCGACGTGGTGCGCGGGTCACAGGTCTATGCCCCGGTCCCGTGCGCGGCGGCGGGCCGCCTGGTCGGCGCCCGTCTCCTCCAGGTAGACCTCGCACACCAGCCGTCCGGTGCTGGAGAGATTGTGCTCCAGCTCGTACAGGCTCATCTCGGTGCCGTCCGCGAGCAGGAACGCGTGCTCGTAGACCGAGCACCACACCTGGAACGGCGGCGCGCACGCGTGCGGCTTGGGCACGTGCACGATCTCGTGCCCGCACGCGGTGGAGAGCAGCCGCAGGGTCTCCTCGCCGGGCCGGTCGGAGTTCTCGGCGCGGCGCATCAGCCGCCGGGCGTGGTCGGGGGAGTCGCCCTGGTGGTAGTCGCGGGCCCGGGCGGCCTGGCCCGCGGCGGCCAGGAAGTCGACGAAGCCGCGCCCGGGGAGCGCTGGGTCCGGGCCGTGCGCACCGGAGGGGCCCTCGCCGGAGGCGGTGCCGGTGCCGGACCCGTCGGCGCGGTGCGCGCCGCCCGCGCCGGTGCCGCCGGCGCCGCCCGTGCCGCCCGTGCCGCCCGAGTCGGCGCCGTCCAGCGCGGGATGCGCCCGGCGCCGGGCGAGCCGGAGCGGCTCCTCGCGGTCGTAGATCTCGTACCACGGCGGGCCGTCGTCGCCGCCGCTCTCCAGCCGCAGCTCCCACAGCGACACCGAGTGCCCGTCGGCCAGCAGGAAGACGTGCCGGTAGGTGCTGCAACGCGCCGCCGGCGGTGGGGCGTTGCGGTGGTGCCAGCCCTGGAGTTCGACGTGGCACAGCACGGCCTCGCCCAGCAGGGCGAGGGTGAAGTCCGCGACGTCGAACGGGTTCTGCGCGCGGGCGAGCAGCATCCGCAGATGCTGCGACGGTGTCGCGTCCACTGCCTCGCCCATGCGGATTCCTCCCGGCCCCGGCCCTGCCCGGCCTTCGATCCACCCCCGCGAGCACTCACGGTAGCGCTCCGGATGCGGTGCGCGTGGGCTTTCGGCGGAACTCGGGCCGCGGAGGCGGAGCTTGCCCTGCCGGTAGGGCGGTCGGCCCGACCGCCGGTGACGCGTGAGCCGCCCCCTGGCGGGCATCACAGCTGGGGCCGCGTCCTCGCACGTGGCCGGTCGGAAGCGGGCCGACGGGCGCGGCTTCTGACGCCTGGCGACGTGAGGAGAGGGCCGCCGTGACCACACTGCCCCTGGGCTACGAGTCGTACTGGATGCTCTCCGCCACCGGCGATCCCCACCCGCCGCTCGCCCCCGACAGCGTGACGGAGGTGGACACCGTGGTCGTCGGTGCCGGGATCGCCGGGCTGTCCGTCGCCTGGGAGCTGGCTCGCGCCGGACAGGCCGTCGCGGTACTGGAGTCCGACCGGATCGCCGCCGGGGTGACGGGCCACACCGCCGGGAAGCTCTCCGCGCTGCACGGCTTCGTCTACGCGCCGCTGCGTGGTACACACGGCGCGGACGGGGCGCGGCTGTACGCCCGTTCGCAGCTGGACGCGGTGGAGCACGCCGTGGCGGTGGCCGGACTGCTGGGCGTGGGGCGGGAGATGGAGCGTCGCCCCTCGTACACCTTCGTGGAGTCCCCGGAACACGAGGACCCGATGCGGGCCGAGGCGGCGGCGGCCCGCGAGGCGGGGCTCCCCGCCTTGTACGTGACCGGGAGCGGGCTGCCCTTCCCGGTGCGCGGCGCCGTACGCCTGGAGGGTCAGATCCAGTTCCACCCACGCCGGTACCTGCTGGCGCTGGCGCGCGATCTGCGGCGGAGCGGCGGCCTCATCCACGAGCGCACCCGTGTGGTGGGCCTGGAGCAGGGCGAGCCGTGCCGGGTCACCGCGGAGAACGGCGCGGTCGTGGCGGCCCGCGACGTGGTGGTGGCCACGCACTACCCCGTCTTCGACCGGGCGCTGATGTTCTCCCGGCTCACCCCCCGCCGCGAGCTGGTGATCGCGGCGACGCTGCCGCCGCGCGACGACCCCGGCGGCATGTACCTCACCCCGGAGCGGCACACCCGCTCCGTGCACACCGCGCCCTACGGTCCGCCCGGCGGCGAGCGGCTGCTGGTGGTCACGGGGGAGAAGTTCATCCCCGGCACGGCCGGCATCGGCTCGGTCAACGCGCGCTACGAGCGCCTGGCGGCCTGGACCTACGAGCACTTCCCCGCCGCGCGGCTCGTGCACCGCTGGGCCACCCAGGACAACGAGACCACCGACCTGCTCCCCTACATCGGCCGCTTCCACCCCGCCGCGCAGCACACTTACGTGGCCACCGGCTTCGGCGGCTGGGGCATGAGCAGCGGCGTCCTGGCCGGGCGGCTGCTGGCCGCGCACATCACCGGCGCCCGGCTGCCCGCGTGGGCCGGCCTCTACGACCCGGTCCGACTGCGGCCGAGGGAGACCCCGGCGCTGCTGCGGCGCCAGTCGACGGTCGCCCGGCACTTCCTCGGCGACCGCCTCAGCTCCTCCTACGTCGACTCGCCCGAGGAGATCGCGCCGGGCGCGGGCGCGATCGTGCGGATAAGGGGCCGGCGCTGCGCGGTCCACCGGACCGCCGAGGGGGAGGTGCGGGCGCTGTCGGCGCGCTGCACGCATCTGGGCTGCCTGGTCCGCTTCAACGACGCGGAGGGTGCGTGGGAGTGCCCGTGCCACGGGTCGCGCTTCGCGGTGGACGGCACGGTGATCCAGGGGCCCGCCACCCGGCCGCTGGAATCCCGTGATGATCTGACCGGGTGACGCGGGCGTGCGGATCGCGGGTCGCGGGCGGGCGCCGGGAAGGGTCTTGCGCAGGCCGTCCATCCGCGGAGGTGTGCTGTGTCGTCGTCAGAGTGCTCAGGACCGGAGGCCTTCGGCCCCCGTGACCGGCCGGGCCGCCCCCGCCGTACGGGCAGGCCGCGGCGCGCCCTGGTCGCGGCGGGGGTGTGCGCCACGCTGGTCTGCGGCGCCGCCGTCGGCGCGGACGCGGTGCGGCTGCCGCTGGCGCTCGCCGTGCCGCGTACCGACGTCTTCGGGCCCGGCAAGCGGCCTGCGGACGGTCCCGGCCTCAACTTCCTGCTCGTCGGCCTCGACCGGCGCGCGGGCATGTCGGACGCCGAGAAGGACCGCCTGCACGTCAACGGCGAGCAGTGCGACTGCACCGACACCATGATGCTGCTGCACGTCTCGGCCGACCGCCGCCGGGTCAGCACGGTGAGCATCCCCCGCGACTCCTACGTGCCCTTCCCCCGCCCCGCCGCTGCCGCCCCGGCTGCCGGGTCCACTCCGCCGGGCAAGCCGTTCCCCCGGGCCGGGAAGATCAACGGTGCCTACAAGCTGGGCGGCCCCGCGCTGACGGTGCGCACCGTGGAGGCGGCCACCGGGGTGCGCGTCGACCACTACCTGGAGGCGGACTTCACCCGTTTCGTGCGGACGGTCGACGAGCTGGGCGGCATCACCGCCTGCACGAGCAAGCGGCTGCGGGACAAGGACTCCGGACTCTCCCTCGGTCCCGGCACCCACCGGCTCGACGGCCGCACCGCCCTGCGCTACGCCCGCGCCCGCCACATCGCGCCCTCCGGCGACCTGGGCCGGGTGCGGCGCCAGCAGCGGCTGATCGCCGAGACGCTCGACCACTTCCACGACCAGGGCGTCTTCAAGGACCCGGTGGCGCTCGCCCGCACGGCGCACGCGCTGCTGGACACCCTCCGCGCCGACGAGAACCTCACCACCGCGCGGCTGCGCACCCTGGGCCGGGCGCTGCACGGGCTGACCTCCGCGCATACCGAGTTCGCCACCGTGCCCATCGCCGAGTTCGACCACCGGGTGCCGGGCTGGGGCTCCACGCTCGCCTGGGACCGGAAGCGGGCTGGCCGGCTGTTCGCGGCGCTGCGCGAGGACCGCCCGCTGACCGACGGGCGGGCGTACGCGCAGCCCGCGCCCGGCGTGCCGGTGGCCTGGCCGCCCCAGGAGATCGAGCTGCGGGTGCGGGCGGCACCCGGCCGCGTGGAGGCGGCCGCAGCGCTGGAGCGGGGCCTGCGCGCGGAGGGGTTCCAGGTACGCACCGGGCTGCCCGCCGCCCCCGGCGGGGCGCCGGACGGCGGCACGCCCGTGCGCACCCGCGTCCTGTACGACCCGCACTGGGAGCGGCAGGCGGTCACGCTGGCCGCCGCCCTGCCGGGGGCCGAGCTGCGGCCGGCCGAGGGGCGTTCGCGTGTCTTCGAGGTGCGCCTGGGCAGCGGGCGGCAGCCGGTCGCCCGGATCGTCCACGACCGCAGCAGCGTGGAGGGCGCCCCGGTGGCGGGGGACGAGCTGGACTGCGACGACCCGGTGCGGTAGGCGGCGCCGACCGCGCCCGCGCGGCTCAGCACCTGCCGCGGAAGGTGCGG
The DNA here is from genome assembly GCF_000424825.1 of Streptomyces sp. CNH287. Taxonomy (NCBI): domain Bacteria; kingdom Bacillati; phylum Actinomycetota; class Actinomycetes; order Kitasatosporales; family Streptomycetaceae; genus Streptomyces; species Streptomyces sp. CNH287. The sequence continues at coordinate 286,007 of NZ_AUKQ01000004.1, forward strand.
CGCAGGTCCTCGACCCAGCGGTCGGGCAGCTCCCAGGGGATGAAGTGGCCGCCGCCCTCGTGTGCGGTGAGGTTGACGTGCCGGTACCACTCGGCACGGTCGCCGTCGAGCCAGTTCCGGACGCGCTCCTGGGGGGTGCTGACACCGGGCGGGTCCTCGTGGCCGACGAAGGTGATGCCGGTGGGGGCCTCGATGGCCGGCCGGCGGTCGTGCGAGGGGGTCCAGGGGTAGCGGTTGGCGTTGGCGTAGTAGCGCATCGAGGTGCCGATGGTGTTGCCCGCCCAGAAGATCGTGGCGTGGGTGAGGAGGTCGTCCTTGGAGAAGACGTCCTCCACGCTGCCGCCGGGGTGGCCGCTCCAGGTGTCCCAGCGCTCCAGTATCCAGGCGAGCAGGCCGACGGGCGAGTCGCTCAGCCCGTAGGCGAGTGTGCTGGGCGCGAGCATGTGGGCGGCCAGGTGGACGGCGAACCGCCGCTCCAGCGCGACGAGCCGCCGGTGCACGGGCCCGGGCAGACCCTCGGGGATCGGCCGGCCGCCGCTGAGATCCCAGGCCCGGTCGCCGTTGAAGAAGGTGAGCTTCTGGCCGGAGCCGATGTGGATGCCGTGCAGCGCGTCGGCGTACTTGTGGCCGAGCTGGCCGGTGACCAGCGCGCCGACGTCGCATCCGGCGGCGGCGTACGTGCGGTGGCCGAGCGTGTCGGTCATCAGGGTGTGCCAGAGGTCGGCGACCTTCCAGAAGTTCATGTCGGGGTGGTCCGGCAGCGGTGCGGAGAAGCCGAAGCCGGGCAGGGAGGGGACGATGACGTCGAACGCGTCGGCCGGGTCCCCGCCGAAGGCAGCCGGGTCGGCGAGGGCGTCGACGACCTTGGACCAGTGCCAGAAGGTCCAGGGCCAGCCGTGCGTGAGGATGAGCGGCGTGGGAGCGGGGCCGACACCGGGCCTGCGCATGAAGTGGACCGGGACGCCGTCCACCCGCACCTGGTAGTGCTCGTAGGCGTTGATCCCGGCTTCGGCCCGGCGCCAGTCGTAATCGTGCAGCCAGTGGTCGGCCAGCTCCTGGAGGTAGCTCCGCCGGACGCCGTAGAACCCGTCGTCGTTGCCCGCGTCGTCGGGCCACCGGGTGAGCCGCAGCCGCGTGGCGAGGTCGTCCAGCACGGCGTCGGGGACGTGTACGGGCTGGGGGACCAGCGAAAAGGGTGCGGGGCCTGTCATGAGGTTCCTTTCCGGGACGGGGCACGCGACGGGGCCGGGGGTCAGCGCGCCGCGTCCTCCATGAGCGCGGCCATCCGGGCCAGCGCGGGCAGGGCGGCGTCGATGGCGTGCCGTTCCTCGGGGGTCAGCTGGTCCGCCATCTCCGCGAACCGGCGTACCCGGTCCTCGTGCCGGGTCCGGATGACGTGTGCGCCTGCGGGGGTCACCCGGACAAGGACCGCGCGGCGGTCCTCCGGGTCCGGGCAACGCTCCACCAGCCCGTCGCGCTCCAGCCGGCTGACGAGCTGGGTGATGGCGGGCTGGGTGATCTGCTCGGTCACCTTCAGCGCGGTCAGCCGCATCGGGCCGTGGTGGGTCAGGGTGTGCAGGACCGACAGCGTGGTGAAGGTGTGCTTCTCGGTGCTGGGCAGCCGGATGGAACTGCGGGTGAACCGCCCCAGCACGGTGGCGAGTTCGTCGGCGTCGAGACCGGGGCGGTGCGGTGGTGGCATGGCCTCAACGTATCACCAACTTATTTAATCTGCTTATGTAATTTGCCCGTGAGTCTGGCGAGCCTCATGACCTGCATCGCCGCGTCCAGCTCCGGCCCCCACGCCCGTCAGACGTGCGCCGTGGCCGTCCACACCGCCGCGACCCGGGCCGCCAGCCGCACGTTCCCGCGTACCGCTGCGACGACGGCCTCCTCCGCCGCGCCGCCGGTGTGCCGCACGAGGTGGTCCAGCAGGTACGGGGTGACCGCCTGCCCGGTCACCCCGTCCCGCTCGCAGGCGGCGAGCGCGTCCGCGAGCACCCGGTCGTGCGTCGCCGGGTCGAGCTGCTCCCCGGCCGGTACCGGATTGCCCACCACCAGCGCCGTGTCCGGCCCGCCCAGCACGTCCTGCGCGCGCATCGCGGCGGCGATGTGGCGCGGGTCCTCGACCGTCCAGCCGACCGGTTCGCCGGAGCTGGCCAGGCAGCAGGCGGGGAAGGTGCCGGTGCGGTAGCCCAGCACCGACACTCCCAGGGTCTCCAGCCGCTGGAGCGTGGCGGGCACGTCCAGGACCGAGTGCACCCCCGCGCACACCACCGTGATCCGCGTGCGGGCGAGCAGGTGCAGATCGGCGGACTCGTCGTGCGCCTGGGGCCAGCCCCGGTGCACGCCGCCGAGCCCGCCGGTGGCGACGACCCGGATGCCCGCGTGCGCGGCGAGGAAGGCGGTGCCCGAGAGGGTGGTCGCGCCGCTGGCGCCCGCCGCCATCGCGGGGGCGAGGTCGCGGCGGCCGAGCCTGCGCAGCCGGCCGTCCTCGGTGATCCGCTCCAGCTGCGCCTTGTCCAGCCCGATGTGCGGCCGTCCGTCCAGCACCGCCACGGTGGCGGGCACCGCCCCCGCGGCCCGTACGGACTCCTCCAGCTCCGCGGCCACCGCCAGGTTGCGGGGGTGCGGCAGGCCGTGCGCGAGGAGGCTCGACTCCAGGGCCACCACGGGGCGTCCGTGCGCCTTCGCGTCCCGTACTTCGTCCGCCAGCGCGAGGGTCATCGCGGGTTCCCTCCGTATATCGTCAGGATTATGTGCAGAAGCATCAAGACACTCCGTCCCCCGTACGCCGAGTCCGTAACCGAGGAGGACACGCGGGCCGCCGCTTTGCAGTACGTGCGGAAGGTGTCCGGTTTCCGGGAGCCCGCGCCGCACAACGCCGCCGCCTTCGAGCGCGCGGTCGACCAGGTGGCGGCGGCCACCACCGAACTGCTGGACACCCTGGTGGTGCGCGGCCGCTGACCGGCGGTGCCCGGGGCTCAGCGGTCCTTCGCCCGGCTGGGCTGCACCCGCTTGGGCTCGCCCGCCATCTTCGGATGGTCGGGCGGATAGGGCAGGTCACCCAGGCCGTGGTCGTGTTCGTGCCGCTCGGCCAGCTCCAGCACGGCGTCCAGGCGGCACGGCTCGTCCGCCATCCCGGCGTGCACGTCGCCCACCGCGGCGTAGCGCTCCGGCATGGTCGCCAGGTCGAAGTCCTCGGGGCGGGCGTCGGCCACCTCGTCCCAGCGCAGGGGCGCGGACACCCGGGCGCGCGGGTGCGGGCGCACGGAGTAGGCGCTGGCGATGGTGCGGTCGCGGGCGGTCTGGTTGTAGTCCACGAAGACCTTGGCGCCGCGCTCCTCCTTCCACCAGGCGGTGGTCACCCGCTCCGGCATCCGCGCCTCCAGCTCGCGGCCCACGGTGATCGCGGCCCGGCGCACCTGCGTGAAGGTCCACTCGGGGGCGATGGGCACGAAGAGGTGCAGGCCGCGCCCGCCGGAGGTCTTGGGCCAGGCGTGCAGCCCCAGGTCCTCCAGGATCGGGCGCAGCTCACGGGCGGCGCGCAGCGCGTCCTCGTAGGTGGTGCCGGGCTGCGGGTCGAGGTCGATCCGCAGTTCGTCCGGGTGCTCGGTGTCGGCACGGCGTACGGGCCAGGGGTGGAAGGTGAGGCAGCCCAGGTTCGCGGCCCACAGCACGGCGGCGGCCTCGGTGGGGCAGATCTCGTCCGCGTGCCGGCCGCTGGGGAAGGAGATACGGGCGGTGGGAATCCACTCGGGGAGGTTTCGGGGCGCCCGCTTCTGGAAGAAGGACTCGCCCGTCACGCCGTCCGGGTAGCGCTCCAGGGTCGTGGGGCGGTCGTGCAGCGCGCGCAGCACGCCGTCGGCGACGGAGAGGCAGTAGCGGGCGACGTCCAGCTTGGTGAAACCGCGCTCGGGGAAGTACACCTTGTCCGGGTTGGACAGCCTGACCGTGCGCTCACCGACCGTGAGCTGCCGCGCCTCGCTCATGCAAGCACGCTAAGCCGGGCCGTCCGCGTCCGCCTCCCGGCGGGCGCCCGGCGGGAGGCGGCGGCACAATCTTGACCATGGACCTGCCGGTGATGCCGCCCGTGAAACCGATGCTCGCCAAGTCCGCGGCGAAGATCCCGGACGGCATGCAGTACGAGGCGAAGTGGGACGGTTTCCGGGCGATCGTCTTCCGGGACGGCGACGAACTGGAGCTGGGCAGCCGCACCGGCAAGCCGCTCACCCGCTACTTCCCCGAACTGGCCGCTGCCCTGCGCGCCCGGCTCCCGCGGCGCTGCGTGCTGGACGGCGAGATCGTCATCGCCCGAAAGGGGCGGCTCGACTTCGAGGCGCTGCTGGAGCGCATCCACCCCGCGGACTCGCGGGTCCGGCACCTCGCGGAGACCAGCCCCGCCAGCTTCGTCGCGTTCGACCTGCTGGCCGTTGAGGACACCGCGCTGCTGGAAAACCCGCTGACCGAACGCCGGGAACTGCTGGCCGCCGCGCTGCGCGACGCGGAGGACCCGGTCTTCCTCGCCCCGGCCACCCGTGACACCGCGCTGGCACGGAGCTGGTTCGCGCGGTACGAGGGAGCCGGGCTGGACGGGGTGGTCGCCAAGCGGCTCACGCTGCCCTACCGGCCGGGGGAGCGGCTGATGGTGAAGGTCAAGCACGAGCGCACCGCGGACTGCGTGCTGGCCGGGCTGCGGGAGCACAAGAGCGGCCCGGTCGTCGGCTCGCTGCTCCTGGGGCTTCACGACGAGGACGGACGGCTCCAGCACGTCGGCGTCTGCGCCTCCTTCCCGATGCGGCGGCGCCAGGAGCTGATGGAGGAGCTGGCGCCGCTGCGGATGGAGTCGGTGCGCGGCCACCCCTGGGCGGACTGGGCGAGCGGGGAGGCGCACGAGCACAGCAGGATGCCGGGCGCGCCCAGCCGCTGGACGGGCACCAAGGACCTGGGCTGGGTGCCGCTGCGCCCGGAGCGGGTGTGCGAGGTGGCGTACGACCACATGCAGGGCACCCGCTTCCGGCACACCACGCAGTTCCGGCGGTGGCGGCCCGACCGCGACCCGGCGGGGTGCACGTACGCGCAGCTGGAGGAGCCGGTGGGCTACGACCTGGCCGAGGTGCTCGTGCCGCCGGAGCAGGCCGCGGAGCAGGCGTAGGAGCAGGGTTCGGCGCGGCGTCGGGTGTGCGTCGCGCCGCGCGGGAATAGCGGGGGAGGGGAAACCGTTCCGGCGTGTAGTTGAAGAATAAACTACATGGAGGGATGAGTCCGATGCAGTTCGGCATCTTCACCGTCGGCGACGTCACCACCGACCCCACCACGGGCCGCACGCCGACCGAGCACGAGCGGATCAAGGCGATGGTCGCCATCGCGCGGAAGGCGGAGGAGGTCGGCCTCGACGTCTTCGCGACCGGCGAACACCACAACCCGCCGTTCGTGCCGTCCTCTCCCACGACCATGCTCGGGCACATCGCGGCGACGACCGAGCGGCTCATCCTCTCCACCTCCACGACGCTGATCACCACGAACGACCCGGTCAAGATCGCCGAGGACTTCGCGATGCTCCAGCACCTGGCGGACGGACGGGTCGACCTGATGCTGGGCCGCGGGAACACCGGGCCGGTCTACCCCTGGTTCGGCCAGGACATCCGCCAGGGCATCCCGCTGGCCGTGGAGAACTACGCGCTGCTGCACAAGCTGTGGCGCGAGGACGTGGTGGACTGGGCGGGCCGCTTCCGCACCCCGCTCCAGGGCTTCACCGCCACGCCCCGCCCGCTGGACGGCACCCCGCCATTCGTGTGGCACGGCTCGATCCGCAGTCCGGAGATCGCCGAGCAGGCCGCCTACTACGGTGACGGCTTCTTCGCGAACAACATCTTCTGGCCCAAGGGACACTTCCAGCAGCTGATCGATCTCTACCGGCGGCGCTACGCCCACTACGGCCACGGCACCCCCGAACAGGCCGTCGTGGGACTGGGCGGCCAGGCTTTCATCCGGCGCAACTCCCAGGACGCGGTGCGCGAGTTCCGCCCCTACTTCGACAACGCGCCGGTGTACGGCCACGGGCCCTCGCTGGAGGAGTTCACCGAGCAGACGCCGCTGACGGTCGGCAGCCCGCAGGAGGTCATCGACAAGACGCTCACCTTCCGTGAGTCCTTCGGCGACTACCAGCGCCAGCTGTTCCTGATGGACCACGCGGGCCTGCCGCTGAAGACCGTGCTCGAACAGCTCGATCTGCTGGGCGAGGAGGTCGTGCCCGTGCTGCGCAAGGAGTTCGCGGCCGGCCGCCCGGCGCAGGTGCCGGACGGGCCCACGCACGCCGCCCTGGTGGCGCGCGGGGCGGCGGCGGAAGCACCGGCCGCCGCCGGGACCAGCGCCTGAACGGGGGGCGCGCCGCCGAGGCGGCGCGCCCCCACCCCCACCGCACACGAGAACCGCCCGGCGAGTTCCGGGAGACGGGAGAGAGACCATGGACAGGCCGCTGAAGCTCGTCGCCGTCACGGCCGGGCTGAGCAAGCCGTCCTCGACGCGCCTGCTGGCCGACCGGCTGGCGGAGGCGACGGCCCGGCACGCGCCCACCGAGGTACAGGTGATCGAGCTGCGTGACCTGGCCACCGCCGTCGCCCACCACATGGTGACCGGGTTCCCCGGCGCGGACCTGCGGGAGGCGCTGGACGCGGTGGCGGAGGCGGACGGCGTGATCGCCGTGACCCCCGTCTTCACCGCCTCCTACAGCGGGCTGTTCAAGTCGTTCTTCGACGTCATGGACAACACCGCGCTGGAGGGCAAGCCGCTGCTGATCGCGGCGACCGGCGGCACCGACCGGCACTCCCTCGTCCTCGACCACGCGATGCGCCCGCTCTTCGCCTACCTGCGCGCGCTCGTCGTGCCCACCGGCGTCTACGCGGCCTCCGCCGACTGGGGTTCCGAGGGCGACACCCGTACGGACCCGCTCGCCGAGCGCACCGAGCGGGCGGCGAGCGAGCTGGCGGACGCGATGCGGGCGCGGGCGGCGGCGGCCCCGTCGCCCGGCGAGTCCGCGGAGCGGCTGATCCCGTTCGCCGAGCAGCTGGAGGCGCTGCGGGTGTGAGCGGGCCCCGCAACGGGCCGGGACTGGGAGGGGCGGCGCGGACCGGGCGGCGCGGGCGGCTCAGACGGTGAAGGAGTCGGGGCGCGCGGCCTCCCAGTCCCGCGCCCAGCCGCCGGGCAGGCCGCCGCCCTCGAGCAGCCGCCCCGGCTCCAGCCACTCGTACAGCTCGGCGTAGGAGGAGACGGTGTGCGGGGCCGAGCGGCGGCGCAGCATGTGCGGGCGCAGCTGCTCGGGCCCGTCCGCGCCCATGGCCGCCATGATCTCCAGGGCGCTGTGCACGGCGGCCTGCTGGAACCGCTGCACGCGCGCGTACTTGTCCGCCACCACCAGCGCGCGCCCGTCGCGGGTCCTGGGTGGTGACCCCGACCGGGCAGGTGTTGGTGTGGCAGCGCTGCGCCTGGATGCACCCGACGGCGAACATCATGGCGCGCGCCGCGTTGGTGTAGTCCGCGCCCTGGATGAGCCGCTTGACGATGTCGGAACCGGTGGTGACCTTGCCGCTGGCGCCGATCCTGATCCTCTCCCGCAGCCCGGTGCCCACCAGCGCGTTGTGCACCGTGATCAGGCCCTCGGTGAGCCGGTCCCGACGTGGTCCACGAACTCCAGCGGCGCCGCCCCGGTGCCGCCCTCGGAGCCGTCCACCACGATGAAGTCCGGCGTGGTGCCCTGGGCCAGCATGGCCTTGCACAGGGCCAGGAACTGGCCGCGGCTCCCCACGCACAGCTTGAATCCCACCGGCTTGCCGCCCGCCAGCTCGCGCAGCCGCGCCAGGAAGAGCACCAGCTCGCGCGGCGTGGAGAACACACGGTGGTAGGAGGGCGAGACCACCGTACGGCCCTGGGGGACCCCGCGGGTGCGGGCGATCTCCGCGTCGACCTTGGCCGCGGGGAGCCAGCCGGGGCCGCCGACGGTGACGCGGGGCGGTTCCTTCGGGGCGGGCCGGGGTGCGATCGAGTGGACGAAGTGCTCGGCTCCCGTCGCGTAGACGGACAGCTCGGTGCCGAACGGGTCCTGGTCGGCGGTGCCCTTGGCCCGCTCGTAGACGAGTGAGCGGGTGTCCCGGTCGAAGAGCCGGCCGTCGACGTTCCGCTCGATGAAGTACTGCTGGACCTCGGGCCGTACGTACTCCAGCAGGAAGCGCAGATGCCCGATCACCGGGTAGTTCCGCAGCACCGAATGCCGACGCTGGCCCAGGTCGTACAGGCCGGTGCCGGCGGCCAGGGCGAGGGGGACGGCGGCGCACCACCACCAGCCGCTCAGCGCCACCGCGCCCGCGACTCCCGCGGCGGCTGCCAGCACCACCACGGCTACGGCCAGCCGGCGCAGCATGACGGACCCCTCTCGGCGGCGGCACCGGCTGCCGCCCGTCGTTCCACTGCAGGAGCAGAGGCGGGAACGAGCCGGAAGAGGTCCGTCACCCGAACGGCGTTTCCCGGAAGGAGGTCGGGCACCCTGGGGAACAAGCTGGACGCAGGAAGGCCGCCCACGCCGTCTGCCTGTAGCCGGTAACCGTGACCATAGCCAGGGGTGACACGATGCCGACGTTCTCCGTGGCACAGACCCTCTCGTCCGCCGTACCACAGGTGTTCGACTTCCTCGCCGACCCCCGGAACATGCCGAAGTGGAACTCCGGGGTCGCGGAGGTCGACGACCGCAGGATCGACCCCTGTGAGGGGGCGCGCTACCGGTACCGGTTCCCGGGCCGCCACCGCTTCCACCATCTGGTCTGCAGCGCCTACCGGTCGCCCTCCCTGCTCGGGTTCCGGGGGGAGCGGATGTGGACCCCGCTGGGCGCCCAGACCGTCGCCTACACCTTCCGGGTACGGTCGGCGGAGAGCGGTAGCAGACTCGAGGTGACGGTCGACGTGTCCGTGAACCTGGGCATGATGCTGCTCATCCCCGTCATCACCCTGGGGTGGCGCCGTGACCTGCCCGAGGACCTGCGGCGGCTGCGCGACACCTTGGACGCCGCGCCGCCGCCCGCCGGCGCGGGCGGGGGCTCCGGCGCGGTGGCCGAGCCGGGCCAGGACACCCGCGTCCGGATTCCGCCGGTGCCGGAGCCCGCGGCGCGGCACAGTGGAGGAGGCGGCTCCACCGAGCCGTGAACGACGCGGAGCAGGAAGGGAGCGACGGTGGACGCGCTGATCCCCCGCCCGCGCACCCGGCCCGCGCCGGGCGCCGTACACGTGCCCGGCTGGCTCACCCTCGCCGAGCAGCGCACCCTGGTCGAGTCCTGCCGCGTGTGGGCCACCGGCCCCGTCCCGCTGCGGCACACCAGGCTGCCGCGCGGCGGCGTGATGTCCGTACGGACGGTGTGCCTGGGCTGGCACTGGCAGCCCTACCGCTACACCCGCACCGCCGACGACGTGAACGGCCGCCCCGTCGCCCCGCTGCCCTCCTGGCTCGCCGACCTGGGCCGCCGCGCGCTGGCGGACGCGTACGAGGACCCGGCGGCCGGGGCCGGGTACGCCCCGGACACCGCGCTGATCAACTTCTACGACGCGCAGGCCCGGATGGGCATGCACCAGGACAAGGACGAGCGCTCCGAGGCGCCCGTCGTCTCGTTCAGCATCGGCGACAGCTGCGTCTTCCGGCTGGGCAACACCGAGAACCGGGGCCGCCCCTACACCGATGTCGAGCTGGCGTCGGGCGACCTGTTCGTCTTCGGCGGACCCTCCCGGTTCGCCTACCACGGCGTCCCGCGCGTCCGCCCCGGCACCGGCGATCCGGCCACCGGGCTGACCGGCGGCCGGCTGAACCTCACCCTGCGCGTCACGGGCCTGCCGGCGCAGTGACCCCCAGGGGGTGCCGCGGTCGACGTGGCAGGGTGCGGTGCGTTCGTCACCTCGCCGTATGACTGATCGCGCAGGCGAGCGCGGAGCAGCAGAACCGGGTTCCGTGTGCGTCAGCCGCTGGACAAGGTCCCGCCCGCCGCCGCAACAGGCAGCGTCGGACCAGGGCGCCAGGACGAGAGAGGGAGACCAGGATGAGCAATCCGATTCGGCTGTACATGTCGATGTCGCTCGACGGCCGTATCGCCGGCCCGGACGACCGGCCGGGGCAGGAGCTGGGGCGCGGCGGCGGACGGCTCTTCAACTGGCTCGACGATCGCGCATCCGACGGCCCGAGCGGCCAGATCTACCGTGAGGCGATGGCGACCGGCGCGGTGATCTCCGGCCGTCGGACCTTCGAACTCGCCGGGCGCTGGCAGGGCGACCATCACGACGGCGTTCCGATCTTCGTCCTCACCCACCGGGTGGACGACGGGGACGTGCCACCCGGCCACGCGCGTTTCGTCACCGATGTCGAGGACTGCGCCCGTCAGGCCCGTGAGGCCGCCGGGGACCGGCCGGTCATGGTCCATGGGGCGGGTGCGGCCCAGGCACTTCTGCGAGCCGGGCAGCTGGACGAGATGGAGATCCACCTCGTCCAGGTCCTTCTCGGGGACGGCCGGCGGCTGTTCGACCACCTGGGCAGTGACCACATCGAGCTGGACCTCGTCCGACGGCTTGAGGACCGAGACCTCACGCACCTGCGCTACCGGGTCCGCCGACCCGGCGAACCCGCGTGAAGACGCATCTCGCCGCCTGCCGCGTCACCGGCCGGGACCGCTCGCCACCGGTGGCCTCGCCCGAACCGGGCCACCGTCCCTTGGACGGACGCGCCGAGGTGGGCAGCCGTTTGGCCCACCCCGCCCGCGGGCCGCCGTACCAGGCGGACGAGTGGCGAAGATGAGTACGGCGACTCACGCGCGCTCAGCGCCCGCCGCCGACGATGAAGGTCACCATCGTCGAGACCGGGGGAGCGCTCATGCTCGGCCATGCCGCCCGCATTCTGGTACCTGCCGTCGGCCGCCTGTCGGTGACCACCGAAGAGGGCGCCGTCCTCGCGCCGGGCAGCATCATCGCCGCGAACCACACCTCACTCGCCGACCCCGCCATCGTGATGGCCGCACTGCACCGCCTCGGCGTCGAGGCGGTCGTCATGGCCGCCGCAGGACTGTGGCGCGTCCCGCTGCTCGGCCGCGCCCTCGCAGGCGAGGGGCACATTCCCGTCTTCCGCGGGGACCGGCGTGCCGCGGCTGCCCTGGACGCTGCCGCCGAGGCCCTCGCACGGGGGCGGCTGGTCCTCGTCTACGCCGAGGGCGGGCTGCCTCGCCGCAGGGACGCCGCGGAAGCGGCCCCCGGGATCTTCCGCAGCGGTCTGGTCCGGCTCGCCGAGCGTACCGGCGCACCCGTGGTGCCCGTGGGCCAGGCCGGTGCCCGCCGAGTCACCTCCGGCGGTGCGGTCAAGCAGTTCGCGGGTCTCGCCACGGCCCCGTTGCGCCGACCTGACCTGCACGTCCATATCGGCACACCGCTGGCACTGACCGGCGACTGCGCCCTGCGGACGGCGCGGGCCCGGACCGCGGTGACTGCCGCGTGGCGCACGGCAGCCGCCCACCTGGGCGAGCCCGCCGCCCTCGCTGCCCACTCCGCGGGCCGCCGAACACGGTGAACGGGCACGCCGGGACGCCCTGCGATCACGCCACCGGGTGGGCCTGCCACTGGGGCCTCAGCCGCCGCCGCGTTGTCGGAATCGCCCACGTACGGCCCGGTACCAGGGCGATCCTCCGCCTTGCGAGCGCACGCACCACACGCCGCACAGCCCGGCCTCCGGCCGGACACCGTCATTTCGACGACAGAGCCTAGCGCCAGGTCGCGGTGTCGGGATCGATGCCGTGAGCGCGCGCGGCGGCGTCGACGATCCGGCGGAACCACGTGGCGAGGCCGTCGCGGATGCCGTCGTAGTGGCCGGCGAAAGCCGGATCGGCCTCGTACATGCGGCCGAGGCAGACCTGCATCTGCCTGGTGAGGGGAAAGTACGAGGAGAACACCTCACGGTGCCACTCGACGAGCCGATTCGCCTCCGGGCTGCCGGGTGTGACACCGGCGTCCATCGCGTCCCCGAGGGCGCGGTCCAGATCGGCCGTGGCGTCGGCGACGGCCTGCCACTCCGCCGGACCACGGGAGGCGGAGCGTTCGGCGTACTGCCGCCATTGCGTGGTGTCTCCGTAGCGCTGGCGGGCCTGGACGGGCGAGTCCGGGTTCCACCGGGGGCCGAAGACGGCGGCCTGCTGCTCGGTGGTCAGCAGCAGGCCGTGCTCGTGGGCGTCGATCATCCGGTCCAGTCCGGTGCTGAGCTGCTGAAGGCGGTCGATCCGCTCGGCGACCTGGGTGCGCTGCGCGCGCAGCGCACCGGGCACGTCGGCGGTCGAGTCGTCCAGGACGGTCCGAATCCTCTCCAGGCTCAGGCCGAGTTCACGATAGACGACGATGCGGTTCAGGCGCTCCAGGTCCTCCGTGGTGTAGAGCCGGTACCCGGCGGCCGTGCGCAAGGACGGCCGCGCCAGTGCGATGTCGTCCCAGTGGTGCAGCGCCCGGACCGTCACACCCAGGCGTGTGGAGACCTGACCGACGGTCAGGCCGTCTCCTTCGCCGACGTCAAGCATGTCCCTCATTGTCGCCGGGGGCGCTGCCGGGAGGGAGGATACCCATGGCCTCGAGGTTCCGTGCTTCCTGGCCGGCCGGATCAAAGGGCTGGGCCGCGGTGAAGACGACCCGTGCGTTCTCGGGGGTGATCACCTCCACATCGCGGGTGTTCCAGGGGGTGTCCCGTGGACCTTCGACCGCGTCCGGGCGCAGCGCACGGCATGCCCCGGCAAGGGAGTCGACCTGGCTGAGCACGCCCGAGAAACTGAAGCCCATCGCGGGCGGCTCCTCCGGAACGCTCGCCGCCGAGACGAGGAGCACGTCCTGGAACGCCCACCGGCGCAGATGCACCATCGTGCCGGGGACGCTGAACAGTTCGAAGAACCCGAGCCCGCGAATCCAGAAGTCCGCCGACGCCGCCAGGTCGTCCGTGGGGATCGTCACGAAGGCGGGCATTCCGTAGATGCCGCGGAACGGCTCCGGCGGCACCGCGTCGGGGCCGGGGGCGGGCACGGGGCTTATCTCGAACGCGTCGTAGTAGTCGCTCATGGCCCCCACCTTCGGCCCTCACGTGGCGTGAGGGTCAAGTCGGACGAGCCGCCCCCGCCGCGACCCGCTCCGCACCGCTACGACGAGGCGACTGCGCCGTGCCAGGGCCGGTTAGGTTGGGTGCCATGAGCAACCTCGACCGCCAGGCGGTCCCCTCGCTGTGCGGCGGCCGGGGGTTCGTCGCCCCCGAGCCCGTGCACGAACTCCTCAGCCCGCGCCGCGTCCGGCTCGGCGAGTCCACCGAGGTGCGGCGGCTGCTGCCGAACCTCGGGCGGCGCATGATCGGTGCCTGGGCCTTCGTCGACCACTACGGTCCCGACGACATCGCCGACGAGCCGGGCATGCAGGTGCCGCCGCACCCGCACATCGGCCTCCAGACCGTCAGCTGGCTGCACGAGGGCGAGGTGCTGCACCGCGACTCGACCGGTAGCCTCCAGACGATCCGCCCGCGCGAGCTGGGCCTGATGACCTCGGGCCGGGCGATCTCCCACTCCGAGGAGAGCCCCGCCTCGCACGCCCGCTTCCTGCACGGAGCGCAGCTGTGGGTCGCCCTGCCCGACGCGCACCGGCACACCGACCCGAAGTTCGAGCACCACGCCGAACTGCCGAAGGTCACCGCCCCCGGCCTGGAGGCGACCGTGCTCCTCGGCACCCTGGACGGCGCCGAGTCGCCCGGCTCGGCCTACACGCCGATCGTCGGCGCCGACCTCAGCCTCGCCGCCGGTGCCGAGGCCCGGCTGCCCCTGGACCCCGATTTCGAGTACGGCGTGCTCGCCATGTCCGGCGAGGTGCGCGTGGACGACGTGCCCGTGCTGCCCGGCTCGCTGCTCTACCTCGGCTGCGGGCGGACGGAGCTGCCGCTGCGTGCCGCCTCCGACGCGGGGATCATGCTGCTGGGCGGGGAGCCGTTCGCCGAGGAGCTGATCATGTGGTGGAACTTCGTCGGCCGCACGCAGGAGGAGATCGAGCAGGCCCGCCGGGACTGGATGACCGGTGACCGGTTCGGCGCGGTGCAGGGCTACGACGGCGCTCCGCTGCCCGCCCCCACCCTGCCCGCCACCCCGCTCAAGCCCCGCGGCCGTACCCGCTGACCCAGGCCGCAGGCCGCCGGGGACGCGGCGCTTGACCCTCACGTGACGTCAGGCGGCATAGTCGGGCCCGTGGAAGATCACTGGACGGTGGGGCGCGTGGCCGAGCTGGGTGGCGTGAGCGTCCGCACACTGCATCACTACGACGACATCGGGCTCGTGCGCCCGTCGGCGCGGACCGCGGCCGGGTACCGGGCCTACTCGGCGGACGACGTGGAGCGGCTGCGGGAGGTACTGGCCTACCGGCGGCTGGGCTTCGGTCTGCGGGAGGTCGCGGAACTGGTGGGCGACTCGTCCACCGACGCAGTCGCGCACCTGCGCCGACTGCGTGGCCTGCTGCTGGAGCGGCGGGATCGCGCCGACGCCATGGTTGCGGCCATCGACAGGGAACTTGAGGCACGGGCGAGGGGACTGAAGGTGACACCTGAGGAGCAACTGGGGATGCTGGGTGCACGGTTGTACGACGCCATCGGCGGCGCTTACACGGCGACGCGGCGTACCGAGCCCCGGTTCGCCCAGCAGATCCTGGACGCGCTCGGCGACGCGCGGACGGTGCTGAATGTCGGGGCCGGCACCGGCTCCTACGAGCCGACTGATCGTGAGGTGACCGCGGTGGAGCCGTCGGAGGTCATGCGGCGTCAGCGGCCTGCCGGTTCGGCGCCGTGCGTGGCCGCCGCCGCGGAGAGCCTGCCGTTCGAGGACCACTCCTTCGATGTCGCGATGGCCGTCTCCACTGTTCACCACTGGGGAGACCCGATAGCGGGGCTGCGCGAGATGCGGCGCGTAGCCCGCCGCGTGGTGGTGCTGACGTTCGACACCGACGAGCCCGGCTGGCAGGACCGGTTCTGGCTCACCCGCGACTATCTGCCCGAGTTCGCCACCGTCCTCGCGGAATTTCCCTCACTTGCGGGGATGGCCGACGCGATCGGCGCCCGCGCTGAGCCGGTGCCCATCCCGTGGGACTGCACTGACGGCCTGTTCGAGGCGTACTGGCGCAGACCGGGGGCGTATCTGGAGGAGCACGTCCGCCGTGCGGTGTCGGTGTGGACGAGGGTCGGGCCGGAGGCCGAGCGGCGGGCGGTGCGAAGCCTCGGCAACGACCTCGAATCCGGCCGGTGGGCCGAGCGCAACCGCGACCTCGCCGGCCTCGACGAGGCAGACCTGGGCCTGCGCCTCCTCATCGCCTGACACCGCGGACACCGGCCACCGCAGCCACCGCGGCCACGGCGCTCGCGCGCTTCCGGCGGGCTCTCAGCGTCCCCTGCGGACCCGCGCTGCCTTCCGGGCCTCCGCCATCTTGCGGGCTTCGGCCGCCTTGCGGGATTCCTTGGCGGGGCGGCCCGTGGGGGTGCCCAGGCCCCGGAAGGGGGCGTTGGTGTGCTTCCCGGCCCCCTCCGGAGGGCGCTTGGCGCCGGTGATGCTGCTCAGCTTCTCCTCGCCGGACCGCACCTGTGTGACGGTCGGCCGGAGCCCGGCGTCCGCCATCAGCCGGTTCACCTCGCCCCGCTGGCCGGGGGTGACCAGGGTGACCACGCTGCCGGATGCGCCCGCCCGCGCCGTACGGCCGCCGCGGTGCAGGTAGTCCTTGGCGTCGGCCGGCGGGTCGACGTTGACCACGAGGTCGAGCTGGTCGATGTGGATGCCTCGGGCGGCGACGTTGGTGGCCACCAGCACCGTGATCTTCCCCTCCTTGAACTGGGCGAGCGTGTGGGTGCGCTGCGGCTGGGACTTCCCGCTGTGCAGGGCACCGGCCGGTACGCCGCTGCCGCGCAGGTGGCGGGTGAAGCGGTCCACGCCGAGCTTGGTGTCCAGGAACATCAGCACCCGCCCGTCCCGGGCGGCGATCTCCGTGGCGGTGGCGTACTTGTCGGCCGGATGGACGTTCAGCACGTGGTGCTCCATCGTGGCGACCGAGCCCGCCGCCCGGTCGACGGAGGCGAACACCGGCTCGTGCAGATAGCGCCGGACCAACTGGTCGACATCGCGGTCGAGGGTGGCCGAGAACAGCATCCGCTGCCCCCCGGGGCGCACCTGGTCCAGCAGCGCCGAGACGGGCTGGAGGAACCCCAGGTCGCACATCTGGTCCGCCTCGTCCAGCACCGTGATCATGACCTGGTCCAGCTGGCAGTCGCGCCGGCCGACCAGGTCGGCCAGCCGCCCCGGCGTGGCGACCACGACCTCGGCCCCCGCCCGGATCGCCTGCGCCTGCCGCCCGATCGACAGCCCGCCGACCACCGTCGCCAGGCGGAGGCCGAGAGCGTCGGCGTACGGCGCCAACGCGTCGCTCACCTGCTGCGCGAGCTCCCTGGTCGGCACCAGGACCAGCGCCAGCGGCCGCTTGGCCTCGGCGGTACGCCCCGCCGTACGGGCGAGCAGCGCGAGCCCGAAGGCGAGCGTCTTGCCCGAGCCGGTCTGCGCCCGTCCCAGCACGTCGCGGCCGGCCAGGGCGTCCGGGAGGACGGCCGCCTGGATCGGGAAGGGCTCCCGCACCAAGAGGGCGGTCATCGTCCGCACCAGCTCCGGCGGCAGGTCCAGCTCGCCGAAGGACGAGGCGGGCGGCAGGCCCGGAGCCATCTTCCCGGGCACGGAGAGTTCTCCGCGCGGTGTCGCCGTACGGCTGGTCCCGCCGGTGCCGGAGCGCCGTGAGGCTGAGGACTTCGCGTTCATGGGGCCCTTCCCTGGTCGGCGCCCGGAACGGACCGGAGCCCGTACCCCTGCTCGGTACGGGCCCAGCTGTGTCGAAGCGTGGTCCGATTTTACCAGTGCGCCCCAACCCGCACCCGGCCCGGCGCTGACGGGGCCCTCCCGGGGCCGCTCGGGGCATCCCTCGGCCCTCCGGGCCTGGGCAGGCCCCGTGCGCCGGCAGGAGGACGGGGCCGCCGGAAAAGGGTCCGAGACGAAGTGAGCAGGGGTCTCCCTTCCCCCCTGCCCGCAGGGCCGAGGCAGGCGAACGCAGTGCACCGGACTCCCCGCGGGCCTGGTGATCCGGGAGGTGCCCCCGCAAGCGTGAACGACCGCCGTCCCGCCGGCGGCTCTCCGCGCCCGCGCCGCCGGGTCCGCCACCCGGGCCCGTTCGCCGTCGTACCTCCCCGTGCCGTCCGGACCGGTGGGGGCCTCCGGACACGGCCCCCGCCGGTGACGTGCCGGGCGGGAAGCCGGTCAGGCCCGGAGGACCAGTTGCAGCTCCGCCAGCGCGTCCGCGGCACCGGCGAGCGGGCCCGACGAACGGCTCTTGGCCAGCGCGCGGTTCAGGTGCCGCCGGGCGGCCTCGCCGTCGCCGCGCAGACGTGCGGCGTGCCCCAGACCGATCTCGGCGCGGAACTCGCCGCGGCTGTACGCCCGTTCGGCCGAGAGGGAGAGCGCGCGCCCGTACAGTTCCGTCGCCCGGCTGGTGTGGCCGCCGGCCAGGGCGGTCCGGCCGAGCCACGTCAGCGTCTCGACGACCTCGGTCCACAGCCCGAGTTCCTCGGCCACCAGGAGGCCCTCCCGGTGCAGCCGTTCGGCCCGTGCGTGGTCGCCCTCGCGTTCGGTGGCGAGCGCCAGTGCCCGGGTGGCGCGGAGCTGCCCCCAGCGGTCCCCGAGCTCGTGGAACAGCGCGGCGCCCAGTTCCGCGTGGGGCTCGGCCTGGTCCGGGGCGTGGCCGGCCAGCTCGACCAGGGCTGCGGCCTCGCCCCAGCGGTCCCGGGCGGTGCGCGCACCGGTCAGGCTCGCCTCCACCAGCTGCCGCCCCACGCGGTGGTGGCCGCAGCCGGTCAGCCCGGTGCCGACGAACCACTGCAACCGGGCGCGCAGCGCCGGGTCCTCGAGGCCGGCCGTCGGGTCCGTACCGGCCGGGACGGACGGGGCGTCGGCCGGTGAGGTGCGCAGTTCCATTCCGGCCAGCCAGACCCGCGCCGTCAGGCGCGCGGCCGGAGCGGTCCCACCGGCGGCGGTGTCACCAGCGGCGGTCAGCGCCGCCCGGAGCGACCGACGGGCCTCGGTGAGCCGCCCGCGCAGGAACCAGTACCACGTCAGCGCGTTCACCAACCGCAGCGCGTGTCCGGCGTCGCTCTCGCCGACGGCGAGGTCGAGGGCTCGGCGCAGGTTGACCGACTCCGCGTCCAGGCGCTCCAGGCAGTGGCGCTGATACGGGCCGCGCAGCCGCGCGTCGTGCCGTTCGGCCAGCTCGGTGTGCCACCGCACGAACCTCGCGCGGACGGCGGCCGTCTCCTCCGCCTCCGCGAGCCGTTCGGCGCAGTAGGCGCCGACCGATTCGAGCAGCCGGAACCGGCCCGCCTCACGGACCACCAGCGAACGGTCCACCAGCCGGGACAGCAGGTCGGGCACCCGCGCGGCGGGCAGGTCGCCGTCGGCGCACACGGCCTCGGCCGAGGGCAGGGTGGCGCCGTCGGCGTGCACGGCCAGCCGCCGCAGTACGGTCTGCTCCTGCGGGGTCAGCAGCTGCCAGCTCCAGTCGAGCATGTCCCGCAGCGTCTGCTGCCGGGCGGGCAGCCCGCGCGCCCGGACTCCGGGCGCGGGGAGCCGGCCGTCCAGGCCGGCGGCCAGCTCGGCCGGGCTGAGCGTTCGCAGCCGGGGGGCCACGAGTTCCAGCGCGAGCGGAATGCCGTCCAGCCGACGGCAGATCGCGGAGACGGCCGCCGCGTTGTCCGCGGTCAGGGCGAAGCCGGGCACCGCTGCCGCCGCCCGCTCCACGAACAGCTCGACGGCGCTGGACCGGGCGACCGCTCCCGGGTCGGCGTGCTGCGGCAGCGCCAGCGGAGGCACCGGACGCACCACCTCGCCGGGGATGCCCAGGGCTTCCTGGCTGGTGACCAGCAGGTGTCCGCCGGGCACCGCCGACAGCAGGGCTTCGGCGAGTGCGGCGACCGGCTCGATCAGATGCTCGCAGTTGTCCAGCAGGATCAGCAGGCGCTTCTCGGCCACCGCCTGGCACAGCCAGCCCACCAGGTCTTCCAGGTTCGGTTCCGAGGCTGCTGTGTCGCACAGTCCCAGCGTGGTGATGACCCGTTCGGCGATGTCGTCCGTGCCCGAGGCGGCGCCCAGACCCGCCAGTTCGACCCACCACACGCCGTCAGGGAAGCGGCCGGCCAGCTCACGCGCCGCGGCTGTCGCCAGCCGTGTCTTCCCGACCCCGCCGAGGCCGGTGAGGGTGACCAGCCGGGTGCCCGCGTCCGCACCCAGCGAGGCGCGTACCTGGTCCACCGCCGTCCGCCGGCCGATCAGCGCGGTCAGCGGCGCGGGCAGGTTGGTACGGCACGAGAGCGACTCGACGGTCGGCGGTGCCAGTTGCGGCTCCTGGCGCAGGATCGCCTCGTGCAGCGTGGTGACCTCCGGTCCGGGCGCGACCCCCAGCTCCTCGTCCAGCTGGCGCCGCAGCTCCTGGAAGCTCTGCAAGGCGTTGACCTGCCGCCCGGCCCGGTACAGCGCGCGCATGTGGGCCATGCGCAGCCGTTCGCGCAGCGGGTGCCGCGCCACCAGTTCGCCCAGCTCCGCGGCGAGTGCCGTGTGCTCGCCCAGCGTCAGCCGCGCTTCGGCCTGGTCCTCGAGGACGGTCAGGCGCAGCGCCTCCAGCCGGGCGATCTCGCCGCGGGCGAACAGGTACTCGGCGACGTCGGCGTAGGGCGTGCCCCGCCACAGCGCGAGCGCGTCGGCGAAGAGTTCTCCCCTGGCCGCCGGTGTCTCGTGGGCGCGGGCGCGTGCGGCCAGCTCCTGGAACCGCAGCGCGTCGAGCGCGTCGTCCGCCAGGACCAGCCGGTAGCCCGCGGGCTCGCGGACCACCTGGTCCCGGCCCAGCACGCGGCGCAGCTGGGAGATCTTGGTCTGGAGGGCGTTGACCGGCCCTCCCGGCGGGCTGCCCGCCCACAGGTCCTCGATGAGGCGGTCCGCGGGGACCGGCCCGCCCCCGTGGATCAGCAGGTCCGCCAGCAGGGCGCGCACTTTCGCCTCGGGGACTCGAACAGACTGCCCCTCGGCGTTCCAGACGGTCAGCGGGCCGAGTACCCCGTAGCGCATGGTCACAGTGTAGGGCTGGTGACCATCAGGAAATCGTGCGCGCCGGTCGGCACAGTGCCTTCGCACCGTTCCGGAACCGAAACGCACAGGAGTGTCATGAGCGCTACGACCGTACGCAGGGCAGGCCCGCGGGAGTGGGGAGGGCTGGCCGTCCTCTCGCTGCCCACCGTACTGCTGGGCCTCGACGTCACCGTGCTGTACCTCGCCCTGCCCTCGCTGGCGGCGGACCTGCGCCCGAGCGGCACCGAAACGCTGTGGATCATGGACGCGTACGGCTTCCTGATCGCCGGCTTCCTGATCACCATGGGCACGCTGGGTGACCGGATCGGCCGCCGGAAGCTGCTGATGATCGGCGGCGCCGCCTTCGGCGCCGTCTCGGTGCTGGCCGCCTGCTCCGACAGCACCGAACTGCTCATCGCCGCACGCGCGGGGCTGGGGATCGCCGGTGCCACCCTGATGCCGTCCACGCTGGCCCTGATCAGCAACATGTTCGCCGACCCGCGCCAGCGCTCGGTGGCGATCGGCGTCTGGGCGACGAGCTTCGCGCTCGGCATGGCGCTGGGGCCGGTGGTCGGTGGCGCGCTGCTGGCCCACTTCTGGTGGGGTTCGGCGTTCCTGCCGGCGGTCCCGGTCGCGATCATCCTGCTGGTGGCCGCACCGCTGCTGATCCCCGAGTACCGCGCGCCGCGCAGCGGCCGGTTCGACTGGCCCAGCGTCGCGCTGTCGCTGCTCGCGATCCTGCCGGTGATCTACGCGGTGAAGCGGGTCACCAAGGACGGCCTCGCGGCCCCCGTGCTCGTCGCGGCGGTTGTCGGCCTGGTGGCCGCGGTGCTGTTCGTCCGGCGCCAGGGCAGCCTGGAGAGCCCGCTGCTGGACATGCGGCTGTTCACCGACCGCACGTTCAGCGCCGCGCTGAGCGTCCTGCTGGTCGGGCTGGTCGGCGTCGGCGGCGCGATGCTGCTGATCACGCAGCAGCTCCAGCTCGTGGAGGGACTGCCTCCGGTCGAGGCGGGCATGTGGATGGGGCCGCCCGCGCTGCTGATGTTCGTGGCCGCGATCGGGTCGCCGCTGGTCGCGCGCCGCGTGCCGCCGGGGATCGTGGTGGCCGTCACGCTGGCGCTGTCCACGCTCGGGTATGTGCTTTTGACCCAGGTGGACGCCAGGGGCGGCGTCGCCCTGATGGTGATCGGCTTCGGGCTGGTCTACCTCGGCCTGGGGGCGATCGCGGCCCTGGGTACGGACCTGGTGGTCGGCGCCGCGCCGCCGGAGAAGGCCGGTTCGGCCTCGGCGATGTCGGAGACCGTGCAGGAACTGGGCCTCGCCCTGGGCGTGGCGATCCTCGGCAGCCTGGCCACCGTCGTCTACCGCGGCCATGTCGACGAGTTCCCCGCCGGCACGCCGTCCGAGGTGGCCGAAGCGGCGGGCGACAGCCTCGCCGGCGCGTCCTCGCTGGCGGACCGGCTCCCCGCCGGCTGGCTCGACCAGGCCAGGGAGGCCGCCACCTCCGGGCTGAACGTCGCGATGCTGGCCGCCGCGGTCAGCACCCTGGTGCTCTCGTTCCTCTCCGCCGTCTTCCTGCGGCACATCGGCGTCATCGAGGGCGGCGAGGAGGGCGGCGAGCCGGCGGCCGAGGAGGCCGTACCGGGAGAACCCGCCAGATCGGAACTCTGAACGCGGCGGATTCCCCCGGCCCCGGGCCTGCGCCCGGGGCCGCCGGGCGGCCGTCGGCCGATAGGGTCCCGGTGTGGAGATTCCCCGCCTGCTCGACGGCCGGCTGAAGTTCCGGCACCTGGTTCTGGTCGACGCCCTCTCCCGGCAGGGGAGCGTCGTGGGCGCCGCCGCGGAGCTGCATGTGACGCAGCCCGCGGCGACCCGGAGCCTGCACGAGCTGGAGGACATCCTCGGGGTGCAGCTCTACGAGCGGGGGCCCCGCGGGGTGACCGCCACCGTCTTCGGCGCGGCGTTCACCCAGCACGCGCGGGCGGTGCTCGCGCAGCTGACGCAGGCCGGGCGCCATGTGGTGGAGCTGGCCGCCGCCGACCGGGGGACCGTCATCGTCGGCACGCACCTGGCCGGTTCGAACGTGCTCCTGCCCCGTGCCATCGCCGGGATCAAGCAGGAGCGCCCGTACCTGACGGTGGTCGTGCGCGAGGCGTCGCCCGAGGCACTGCTGCTGGAACTGGAGGCGGGCCGCATCGACTTCGTCGTCGGACGGCTGACGGGCCCCTCGGCGGAGGGGATGGTGCGGCACAAGCTGTACGACGAGTCGGTCGCGCTGGTCGTACGGGCCGGGCACGCCCTTGCCGGGCGGCCCGCGGTCGAACTGGCGGAACTGGTCGACTACCCGTGGATTCTCCCGGGCGCGGAGACGGCGCTGCGCCGGGAGGTCGAGGAGTTCTTCACCCGGCACGGCTTCGCGCTGCCGCTGAACCGGGTGGAGACCACCTCGTTCCTGACCGTCCGTCAGCTGCTGCTGGAGACGGACGTGGTCGCGGTGCTGCCCAGCCTGATCATCCGGGACGACACCCGGATAACGCGGCTGCCGGTCGGGCTGGACCCGATCGGGCACAGCGTCGGGCTGACCTTGTCGGCCGCCCGTACGCTGAGCCCGTCCGCCGAGGTGCTCATCCGCAGCCTGGAGGAGACCGCCGCCGGGATGGCACGCCCCGAGGCGCCCTGAGCGGGCCGGCTACCGGGGGCGGTCCGCGGCCAGGCCGAGGTACCGCTCGGCGTTGCCGTGCGAGATCAGGTCCCGGACCGCGTCGTCGAGGAAGACGCTCTTGCGGACGACCTCGCCCACCGGCCGCTCGCCCAGCGGGTACGGGTAGTCGCTGCCGACCATCACCCGCTCCGGGCCCACCGTCTCGACCAGCAGCCGCAGCGCGCGCTCGTCGAAGACGACCGAGTCGACGTAGAAGCGGTCCAGGTAGTGGGAGGGCGGGAACTGCGAGGTGCCGATGACGTCGTTGCGCCCGTGCCAGGCGTTCTCCATCCGGCCCAGCCAGAAGGCGAAGGAACCGCCGCCGTGTGCGAAGCAGATCTTGAGGCGGTCGTCGATGCGGTCGAAGACCCCGCCCAGGATCAGCGCGAGGATCGACAGGTGCGTCTCGGCGGGCATCGCGGTCAGCCACTGCGCCATCCAGCGGTCCATCCGGGGAGAGCTGGCCATGTCCCAGGGGTGCACGAACACCGGTACGTCCAGCGAGGCGCAGTGCTGGAGGAAGGTGACGACGCCCTCGCTGTCGAGATCGAGGTCACCGACGTGGTTGCCGATCTCCACGCCCCGGTGCCCGTTGGCGATGCTGCGCTCCAGCTCGCGGCAGGCGGCATCCGGGTCCTGCAACGGCACCTGGCAGAAGGGGAGGAGCCGCTCGGGCGCGGGGGCGGTGATCTCCAGGGCCAGGTCGTTGAAGATGCGGGCGATCTTCGCGGCCTCCGGGCCGCTGCGGCCGTAGGTGAAGAAGGCCGGTGTCGGGGAGACCACCTGGGTCCCGATGCCGTCGGCGTCCATGTCGCGCAGCCGGATCTCCGCGTCCCAGCAGTCTGCCTGGACGCGGCGGAACTCCCTGGTCCCCATCATGATCATGGCGTCGGCCTCGGAGTCCACCCGCAGCCACGGTGCTTCCGGACCGGCCTCGGCCGACAGGTCCGGCCAGCCGCGGGGCACGTAGTGGGTGTGGATGTCGATCATTCGGTCCACGGTCGTCAGCCCTTTCCGGGGTGCAGCGCGCCGCAGCCGGGGCAGACGCGCGCCGCCTCGTCCGCGTAGAAGCCCTCGAACACCGGCGGCAGGTCGCGGACGATGTCCCGGACCTGGAGCTCGACGCGGTGCACCAGCGCCGAGCAGTGGGGGCAGTACCAGTGGAACTGCTCCAGCGTGCCCTCCTCCCGTACCCGCTCGATGACCAGGCCGATCGAGTCGGGGTCGGGCCGCTGCGGGGAGTGCGGGATGTTGCCGGGCAGCAGCCAGGTCTGGCCCTGTCCGATATGCACGGTCCGCGGCCCGTGCTCGGTCATCAGGTCGACGTGCATGTCGCCCCGGAACTGGTAGAACCACTCCTCGTACGGGTCGAGGTGGTAGTCCGTGCGCTGGTTGGGGCCGCCGACGATCTGGACGATGAAGTCCTGGCCCATGGCCATGGTCCGGTTGTTCACCGGCGGCTTGAGCAGGTGCTCGTGCTCGGTGATCCAGCCCTGGAAATCGATGACCTGCGGGATGCCTGGAATGTCGGTCATGACGTCGCCTCCGTGCTGTGCGCTGCGTCTGATGGGTGAGAGGGGTGGGGCGGGTCAGCGGGGTGGGACGGGTCCGGCGGGGGCGCCGCCGTCGCCGGGCGGGCCCGCGGCAGGTGGGCCACGGCCTGTATCTCGATGAGCAGGTGCGGGTGCGGAAGCTGGTGGACCGCCACGGTCGTCCGCGTCGGGCCCCGCTCGTCGAAGTACTCGGCCCAGACCTCGTTGTACCCGCCGAAGTCGTTCATGGAGACCAGGTACGCGGTGACCTGGACGAGGTCGTCGAGGCCTGCGCCCAGCTCGCCGAGCATCGCGCGGATGTTCTCGATCACCGCGCGGGTCTGCACCCGGATGTCGAGGTCCGTGGTGCCCAGCGCGTCGACCTCGACGCCCGCGAAGGAGTTGTCCGGCCGGCGTGAGCTGGTGCCGGAGACGAAGACCAGGTCGCCGGCCACCTTCACGTGCGGGAAGCGTCCGCGCGGGGTGGCCCGCCCCGCGATGACGCGCGCCCCGCTCACGAACGGCCCCGTACGGAGACCGAGCCCAGCCCGGCGACCTCGCAGCGGGTGACGCCGGGCGCCAGCGGCACCGCCGCCGTCGCCGCGCCGGCGAGCACCACGTGCCCGGCCCGCAGCGGGAGGGCGCGGCGCCGGCACATGGCCAGCAGCGCGTGCAGCGCGCGCACCGGGTCGCCGAGGACGGCGGCGGTCGAGCCGACGGACTCCGTACCGCCGCTGAGCAGCCGCACCGCCCGGTTGCCCACGCCCGCCATGGGGCGCCAGGGCCCGATCGCGTACGCCGCCGCGGAGGTGTTGTCCGCGACGACGTCGGTGTAGGTGAACCGGAAGTCCCGGTAGCGCGAGTCGATGATCTCCAGGGCCGGGGCGACCGCGTCGACGCACGCCTCGATGTCGGTGGTCGGGTCGTCCGGGTCCACGTCGCGGCAGAGCCGGTAGGCGACCTCCGGCTCCACCTTGGGGTGGATGAAGCGGGCGAGGTCGACGTCCTCGCCGTCCGCGATGCGCATCGCGTCCGTGAGCCGCCCCACGATCACCTCGGAGACCCCCATCTGGGCCATCTTGGCCTTGCTGGTGAAGCCCAGCTTGAGGCCGGTGGGCCGTTCGCCGCGCGCCTCGCGGCGGGCCAGCAGCGCCGCCTGGATCGCGTACGCCTGCTCGATCCCGAACTCGTGCGTGTCGGCGAGGCTGAGGGTGTCGGTGCGGGAGGTCTGCGCGGTGTCGAGCCGCTCCGCCAGCGTCTCCAGGGTCTCCTGGGTGA
This sequence comes from Streptomyces sp. CNH287, assembly GCF_000424825.1. NCBI lineage: Bacteria > Bacillati > Actinomycetota > Actinomycetes > Kitasatosporales > Streptomycetaceae > Streptomyces > Streptomyces sp. CNH287. Next base: position 311,725 of record NZ_AUKQ01000004.1, read on the forward strand.
TCACTTGGTGCTCCTGTCGGTGGCGGACCCGCGCTGCGCGGCCAGGTCCAGGGCGATGTCGACGAGCATGTCCTCCTGGCCGCCGACCATCTGGCGGCGTCCGGCCTCCAGCAGGATCTCCCGGGTGTCCAGGCCGTAGCGGCGGGCGGCGCGTTCGGCGTGCAGCAGGAAGCTGGAGTAGACACCGGCGTAGCCCAGGGTGAGGGTCTCGCGGTCCACCTGGAGGGGGCGCTCGCGCAGCGGGCGGACGAGGTCGTCGGCCGCGTCCTGGAGTGCGAACAGGTCGCAGCCGTGCTCCCAGCCCAGCAGGTCCGCGACGGCGACGAACGGCTCCGCCGGGCAGTTGCCCGCCCCGGCGCCCTGGCCCGCCAGCGCCACGTCCACGCGGTAGGCGCCGTGCTCGACGGCGGTCACGCTGTTGGCGACGGACAGCGAGAGGTTCTCGTGGGCGTGGATGCCGATCTGGGTGCCCTCCGCCAGCACCTGCCGGTAGGCGTCGACGCGTTCGGCCACGTCCCGCGTCGTCAGCCGGCCGCCGGAGTCGGTGACGTACACGCAGTGCGCGCCGTAGGACTCCATCAGGGCGGCCTGCCGGGCCAGGCCCGCGGGCGAGTTGAGGTGGCTCATCATCAGGAAGCCGGACACGTCCATGCCGTGCTCGCGCGCCCACGCGATGTGCTGCGCGCCGACGTCGGCCTCGGTGCAGTGGGTGGCGACGCGGACGCTGCGCACCCCCAGGTCGTACGCCCGGCGCAGGTGCGCGATGGTGCCGATGCCGGGCAGCAGCAGGGTGGTCAGCTTCGCGCGTTCGAGCACCTCGGCGGCGGCCTCGATCCACTCCTCGTCGGTGTGCGCGCCGAAGCCGTAGGTGGCGCTCGACCCGCCGAGGCCGTCGCCGTGCGCGACCTCGACGGCCGCGACTCCGGCCCGGTCCAGCGCGGTCACGATCCGGCGTACCTGGTCGAGGGTGTACATGTGCCCCATGGCGTGCATGCCGTCCCGCAGGGTCACGTCCTGGACGTAGAGGTTCACGCGGTCACCCATCCTCGGAGAGCTGCGACCTTCTCGGCCGTGCGTAGGGCGGCGGAGGTCATGATGTCGAGATTTCCGGCGTAGTCGGGGAGGTAGTGGCCCGCGCCCAGCACCTCCAGGAACACCGAGACCCGCACTCCGGTGAACCGTCGCCCCAGGGCGGGGACCACGGTGTCCTCGACCGGGTCGAACTGCACGTCCTGCTTGAGCCGGTAGCCGGGCACGTACTCCTGTACGGCGCTCGCCATCTGCCGTACCGAGGCGGTGATCCGGCCTCGCAGGGCCTCGTCCACCACGCCCTCGACCAGGCAGTACACGGTGTCGCGCATGACGACGGCCGGCTCGGCCGGGTTGAGCACGATGACGGCCTTGCCCACCGCGGCGCCGCCCACGGCGCGGATGGCCTCGCCGGTGGTCTCGGTGAACTCGTCGATGTTGGCGCGGGTGCCCGGCCCGGCCGACTTCGAGGCGATGGAGGCGACGATCTCGCCGTACGCGACCGGGGCGACTCGGGAGACCGCGGCCACCATGGGGATGGTGGCCTGGCCGCCGCAGGTGACCATGTTCAGGTCCGGGGCGTCCAGGTGCTCGTCCAGGTTGACCGGGGGCACCACGAACGGGCCCAGCGCCGCCGGGGTCAGGTCGATCATCAGCTTCCCGTGCTGCCGGGCCAGCTCCGCGTGGCGCACATGGGACTTGGCGGAGGTCGCGTCGAAGAGGACGCCGATCTCCGCGAACTCCGGCATCGCCACCAGGCCGTCGATGCCCCCTGCGGTGGTGGCGACCTTGAGCCGCTCGGCGCGGGCGAGGCCGTCGGAGGCCGGGTCGATCCCGGCCATCGCGCCCATGCGCAGGGTTTTCGACAGGCGCAACACCTTGATCATGAGGTCGGTTCCGATGTTGCCGGACCCGAGGACGGCGACCGCGACGGTGCCGTCGGCTGCGGAACTCACCTGGACTCCTCCTGGAGTGCTGACTGCGCGGGTGTTCGGGGTGTCGGGGGCGCCGGTTCGGCAGGCCCCTCGAGAACGGCTTCGACCTCGCCGAGCCCGTCCAGCTCCAGCCGGAACCGTGCCGGTCCGCCGACCGGGACCATCGGGCCCAGCGCTCCGGACATGACCACGTCACCGGCCCGCAGCGGCTGCCCGCGCCCGGCCAGTTCGCGCGCCAGCCAGGCCACCGCGACGACCGGCGAGCCCAGGCAGGCGTGGCCCGCGCCGAAGGAGACCGGTTCGCCGTCCTGGTGCAGTGTCATGCCGACCCGGGCGAGGTCGCGTCCGTCCAGCGTGTGCGGGACGGTGCCCAGCACGACCGCGCCGCTGGAGGCGTTGTCCGCGACGGTGTCGGTGATGGACAGGTCCCAGTCCGCGATCCGCGAGTCCACGATCTCGATGGCCGGGAGCACGAACTCGGTGGCCCGCAGCACGTCCGCGACGGAGGCGCCGGGCAGGTCGAGGTCGCGGCCGAGCACGAAGGCGATCTCGCCCTCCGCGCGCGGCTGGAGGAAGCGGGCCAGCGGCAGCGGCTCGGTGTGGGCGTACACCATGTCGTCGAAGAGCACGCCGAAGTCCGGCTGGTACACGCCGAACTGGCGCTGGACGGCGGGCGCGGTAAGCCCGATCTTGGCACCCACCCGGCGTGCTCCGGCCGCGCTGCGGGCGGCGGCGACGCGGCGCTGCACCTCGTACGCGGCGGCGACGTCGGTCCGGCCCAGCTGCGCCCGTACCGGTGCGCACGGGGTACGGGTGGCCGCGGCGGCCGTCAGCAGCGCGGCGGCGGCCTCGACGGGGGCGGCGGAGGTGGCGGTGTCGGCGGAGGTCTCGTTGTCGGGGAGTCGGTTCACAGCTGCACGCACACATTCGTCGGCTCGGTGTAGAAGTGCAGGGAGGACGCGCCGCCCTCGCGGCCGAGGCCGGAGAGCCCGACGCCGCCGAAGGGGGAGCGCAGGTCGCGCAGGAACCACGTGTTGACCCAGGCCATGCCGACGTCCATCGCCTGCGCCACGCGGTGCCCCCGGCGCAGGTCCTGGGTCCACACCGAGGCCGCGAGGCCGTAGTCGGTGTCGTTGGCCAGCGCGACCGCCTCGGCCTCGGTGTCGAAGGGGATCAGCGCGGCCACCGGGCCGAAGATCTCCTCGCGCACCGCACGGTCGGTGTTGCCCAGCCCGGTCCACAGCGTGGGCTCGATCCACGAACCGCCGTCGAGCCCGGCGCCCAGCTCGGGCACGCCGCCGCCGGTGAGGACCGTGGCTCCCGACCGCTCGGCCAGTTCGAAGTAGCCGAGCACCTTGTCCCGGTGTGCCTGCGAGATCAGCGGGCCGGTGGTGGTCGCCCCGTCCGTGGGGCGCCCCAGCCGCAGGCCGCGGGCACGCTCGGTGAGTCCGGCAGCCACCTCTTCGAAGACGGACCGCTGCACGTAGACCCGCTCGGTGCACAGGCACACCTGGCCGGTGTTGGTGAACACCGACCTGGCCAGCCCGGTGAGGGTCTCGTCCAGGTCTGCGTCCGCGAAGACGACGGCGGCGTTCTTGCCGCCCAGTTCCAGCGAGACGGGCCGGACCCGGGGCGCGACCGTCTTCATCACGTGCGAGCCGGTCGCGGACGACCCGGTGAAGGTCACCCCGTCGATACCGGGATGGGAGGTCACGTACGCGCCGGCCGAGCCGCCGCCGTACCCGTGCACGACGTTGTACACACCGGCCGGGAGGCCGGCCTCGGCCAGCACCTCGGCCAGCAGGGACGCCGTGGTGGGGGTCTCCTCGCTGGGCTTGACGACCACGGCGTTGCCGCAGGCGAGGGCCGGTGCGATCTTCCAGGTGAGCAGCAGCAGCGGCAGGTTCCACGGCACGATGACCGCGACGACGCCGAGCGGCTTGCGCACGGCGTAGTTCAGCGCCTGCCGCCCGCCCGGGAGATCGGTGAGGAAGGACTCCTGGCCCGCGGCGGCGACCAGGTCGGCGAAGGTACGGAAGTTGGCCACGGCCCGTGCCACGTCCAGCTCCCGTGCCTGGGTGACCGGCTTGCCGGTGTCGGCGACCTCGGCGGCGACGAACTCCTCGAAGCGCTCCTCGATCCGGTCCGCCGCACGGCGGAGCAGCGCGGTCCGCTCGCGCACCGGCGTCGCTGCCCAGCCCTCGTGGAGCGCCCGCCGTGCCGCCGTGACCGCGCGGTCCACCAGGGTCTCGTCCGCCTCGTGGACGCGGGCGCGGACCAGGCCGGTGGCCGGGTCCACCTTCTCGAAACTGCGGTTCTCGTCGGGGTCGACGAAGTGCCCGTCAACGAAGTTGCGGACCCACCGCCCAGTGTCTGCCGTCATGCCCCCACTCTGGGAGGCGCCGCCATGCCGGACAAATGAGATTCTTGTGAGGTGGCATATCCGTATTGGTATGGCAGTTTCCAGCCATCGATGAGGGTGCGTGGGGGACTGGCGAGAGGAGAGGGATGGCCTGGATGAGACGGAGGGGTGGAGGCTACGAGCGACGGAGACATACCCAGGCTGATATGCCAACTTCCCGATTTGGCATTTGTGCGTCATGTCTCACGGGATTCAGTATCCACGGACAACGCGTGGTGAACGCCGGCTTCACGAGCGGCCTCGCGCGGAGCGGATGCCCGCTATCACCCCATTGACAGGTCGGACAGGTCACCTCATGAGCGATTCATCCCCAGCAGGAAGCGCGGGCGGACCCAGGACCGCGCCGCGCAAGACGGCCGCCGCCACCCTCGTCGGCGCCACTCTGGAGTGGTATGACTTCTTCCTCTACGGCACGGCTGCCGCACTCATCTTCGACAAGCAGTTCTTCCCCGAACTGAGCCCCGCCGCAGGCACCCTGGCCGCTTTCAGCACCCTCGCGGTCGGCTTCGTCGCCCGCCCGCTGGGCGGTCTGGTCTTCGGCCACTACGGGGACCGCATCGGGCGGAAGGCGACCCTGGTCGTCTCCCTGCTGCTGATGGGCATCGGCTCCACGCTCATCGGCCTCATCCCCAACTACGCCTCGATCGGCTTCTGGGCGCCGGTGCTGCTGGTCGTCCTGCGCATCATCCAGGGCATCGGCCTCGGCGGTGAGGGCGCCGGGGCGACGCTGATGTCCATGGAGCACGCCCCGAAGGGGAAGCGGAACCTGTACGCGGGATTCCCGCAGATGGGGACCCCCGCCGGGCTGGTGCTGGCCAACCTCAGCTTCCTCGCCACCAACTCGCTCATGGGCGACAGCGCGTTCACCTCGTGGGGCTGGCGCATCCCGTTCGTACTGAGCTTCCTGCTGGTCGTGGTCGGCCTGGTCATCCGGCTCCGGGTCACCGAGTCCCCCTCCTTCAACCGCGTGCTCGCCCAGGACAAGGTCGTCAGGTTCCCGCTGGCGGAAGCGCTCAAGGTCGGGTATCCGCGGCTCGGGCTCACGCTGGTCGCCGTGGTCGCCAACTCGGCCATCGCCTACGTGTTCATGGTCTTCACGCTCTCCTACGGCAGCAAGACGCTCGACTACGACAAGAAATTCCTCATCCTGGGCGTCACGGGCGCCGCCGTGCTGTGGTTTGCGACCATCCCGGTGTGGACGAGAGTCGCCGACCGGTACGGCCGGAGGACCATGTTCCTCAGCGGTTCCGCCGCGATCCTGGCGTGGTGTGCCGTGTTCTTCCCGCTGATCGACACGGGCAGCTCGGCCCTCACCCTGCTGGCACTCGGCGGAATGGGCCTGATCATCCCGGTGACGCACTGCGTACAGGGCAGCATCATCGCCGACACCTTCCCCGCACACGTCCGGTACTCGGGCTCCTCGCTCATCCTCCAGAGCGGCGCCATCCTCGGCGGCGGACTCGCCCCGATGATCTCCGCCGCGCTGCTGAACTCCGGGGGTTCCTCGACCGGGGTGACCTGGTACCTGCTGGCGGTCTGCACGCTCAGCCTGGCCGGCGCCACCGCGCTGTTCCGCCTGGTGCCCGACAGCTCCACCGGCCCTGACGCGCCGGATGACGCGGACGGCTCCAAGGGTGCGGACAGCTCCGACGCGCTCCCCGCGCAGGCCTCGTCCGGGGCCTGAGCCGTACGCTCCGGCGGAGGCGGGCGCGCGGTCACGCCTGCCCGGCCCGGCCCGCCCTGGTCCCCCCGCCCGTCGTCCGCAGCGCCTCCGGAGGTCATGCATGAACGTTCCTGCGACGGTCAGGTCCGGGCCGATCCGCTATGCCACCGCGGCCCGCTTCGCCCGGCCCCACCCCCTCGCGCCGCAGGACGCGGGCAGGTCGGGCGGCGAGATCTGCCCCCAGCCGCCGTCCCGGCTCGACGCGGTGATGGGCCCGCCGCTGGACCCCCGCCCCCAGGGCGAGGACTGCCTGAACCTGACCGTCACCGCACCGGCCCGCGAGGCGGGCCTCCGCCCGGTCCTCGTGTGGTTCCACGGCGGCGGGTTCAGCAGCGGCGCCGGGCTCCTGGGCTGGTACGACGGCGGCGCGCTCGCGGCGCAGGGCGACGTGGTGGTGGTCAGCGTCAACTACCGCCTCGGCGCACTCGGCTACCTCTGCCTCGGCGGTGTCAGCGAGGGCAACCTCGGCCTCCGCGACCAGTTGGAGGCGCTCCGCTGGGTACGTGCCCACATCGCCGCGTACGGGGGCGACCCCGCCCGGGTCACGGTGGCCGGGCAGTCCGCGGGCGCGCTGTCCGTACGGATGCTGATGGAGATGCCCGAGGCGCGGGGCCTGTTCGGGCGCGCGATCCTGCAGAGCGCCCCGCTGGCGATCGCCGCGCGCCCGCGCGCCGAATCCCTCGCCCTGGGCCGGATCTTCGCCGAGCGGCTCGCCGCGGAAACCGGCGGCGCCGACCCGTTCACCGCCGGGCTCCCCGCCCTGCTGGCGGCCCAGCGCGCGACCGCGCTGGCCAACCTGCGGCGCTCCGGCAGCACCCTGGAGCCCCCGTTCCTCCCGGTCGAGGGCGCGGACCCGCTCCCCGCTCCCGGCGCCTCCTTCGACGCCAACGTGCGCGGCCTGGACGTGCTGTACGGCTGGAACGCCGACGACATGTCCGCCTTCCCCGGCGAGGGCGACCGCGAAGGCGCCGACACGGCGGAGCTGACCCGGCGCACGTACGAGGAACCGCTGACCCGCTTCGGGGCGCGGCTGGCCCGGGCCGGTGCCCGGACCCACGCCTACCGCCTGGACTGGCGGCCGGCCGGGTCGCCCTTCGGTGCCACCCACTGCGTCGAACTCCCCCTGCTGCTGGGCACCCGCGAGGCATGGCGTGCCGCTCCGATGCTCGGGGACGAGCGCTGGGAGGAGGTGGAGGGGATCGGCCGGGCCGTGCGCGCCGTCTGGCTCGGCTTCATCCGCACCGGCACCCCCGGCGCGGCGCCCGCGCCACTGCACTGCGGACCCGGGCCGGGGGCCGGCGCTCCGCCGACGGCTTCCGAGGAGTGACTCGGCAAAGACCTGCCGTTACTCGGCAACGGCGGGACGGGGCCGCAACCTGCGCCCGTAGCCGGCGCTTGCGTCCCGCGCCTCGGACGGGCAGCACGCGGCGTTCGGCCGATCGGCACCGAGCCGCCGCCCGAAGGCGTGCCCCCTCCGCTCGGCAGAGGGCATCCGACTGGCCGGGCGCGGGAACCAGCTATGCGGTCCGGGCCGGCAGACCGGCCTCGATGACCTCGGCGATGAGAGCGGCGCCGCGGCTGTTCTGGTGGATGTGGTCGGTCGTGAGCACGAGACCTCGCCGCCGCGAGATCGTGTCGAGGCTGCGACGCAGCACCGCGTGCTGGACGAGGACGCCGATGACCGCTGCGGGCGTCGCGTCCCGGTAGGAAATCGGCTGCGGGTCCGCCTGGCGCAGTTCCTCGACCTGGCGTTCGTGGAGCGGAAGGTAGGCCACCTCGTGGGCGGCGGCGACATCGGCGATGATCCGGCTGTACGCTTGCGACGCCTGTGCCGCTGCTCCGTCGAGTTGTTGGCCGAGTACCGGTAGCGACAGCAGACCGATCGTCGCGTCGGTCTCCGCCCGCAGCCTTGCGACGACGGCTTCCAGACACTGTCGGAACCAGTCGGCCGACGGGCGAGCGGGGAGCTTTTTGCGCTTCATGGCCTGATCGAGGGGGTAGCCGGCAAGGCTCGCCCGGGCGTCGTTGGTCCCGATCAGCACGGTGATCACATCGGGTGGGTTCGTGACCACGGCATCCAGGCGCTGCAAGAGGTTGTAGGCGAAGTCGCCGTTGGTGCCGAAACGGGCAAGCCGCACGTCACCGGCAGGGTGGCCTCGTTCGAGAAGATCCAGGTAGTCGGCGCTGAACTGCGCGCGGGTGAGGCTGTCGCCGAGGCACGCGATGCGTATCGTCACGGCGCTTCCTCCCCGCCGGGCGTGCCGGGGTGCTCGGTCGGGCGGGTGCCGGTCCGAGGACGGTGCTCGGTGCCGAGGGTCGCGGTGATGGACAGGAGGGACGTCGGCCCCTCCATGTCGACCACGTGCCATACCCCGGCCGGGTTGATGGTGGCCTCGCCCGGCCCGAGCGAAACGTGCTCGGGCACCCCGTCCACGTCGCGGGTGACCGTCACGGACCCGCTGAGGCAAACGACCAGTTCGTCGCCCGCGGGGTGGCTCTCCCAATGGTCGCCGCGCCCCGCGCCGTCGAAGATCATCACCATCCGGCCTTCGGCGCCGTCTGCCGCGACCGCGGCGCTGTAGGCCTGGAGAACCTCTGGTTCCCAGGCGAAACCCGCGATCGGTTTCGCCCTCGATCCCAGTCCGAGGTGCACAGGGGTGGTCCGCAGGTCCATGGCATTGCGTTCGTGATTGACGAGTCTCATGCCGATGATCGTCCACGTCAGCGAGCGGGCGGTCTTGAAGAAATGGGAAGAGAAGCCGAGGTGAAGGGCGGACGGCTGGCGGCTACCCGGCTCCGAGGAGGACTTCGCCGCGACGCCAGGCCGTCGGCGATCGGCCCGTGAACTCGCGCCAGTCCCGGACGAGATGGGCCTGGTCGGCATAGCCGGAGACGGTTGCCACATCGCTCCACGGGAGCGGGGCCCGCGCCGCCGCCAGTTCGTGCGCGTGCTCGAAGCGCAGGACCCGGGCGAAGGTCTTCGGCGACAGGCCCACCTCACCGCGAAACCGCTCGGTGAGGTGCCGACGGCTCCAGCCGAGTTCCGCGGCGACCGCACCCACCTGGAGACGACCCCGCGCGGCGACGAGGCGGCGCCATGCCTCGGCTACCTCGGGACGCGCCCCACGCACATGGTCGTCGCAGGCGCCACGGCCGACAGCTCGGAGGAGCAGTTCGTCCAGCGCCGTGAACCGCGCCGCCCATGTTGTCGCCGATCGGAGCCGGTCGACCAGCTCGACCGCGAGCGCTCCGAGAAGCTCGTCAAGCGGGACCAGCTGGTGGGCCAGCTCGGCGGACGGCATGCCGTAGAGGACGCGGGCCCCGAGCGGTGTCAGTGATACCTGAACACCTTGCTGGCGTCCGTCGTGGTGAATCGCGACGGACCGGCACATCAGACCGCCGGCCACGCTGCCGAATCGGGTGACCGGTGACCCGTCGTCGACGCCCGCCGCCACCTCCAGAGGATCGGAGAGGCTGATCACCACAGTGAGCGCGCGGCTCGGCGGGCCGCAGTGCACCCCCCTGGGGAGCCCGCGCAGGTCGAAGCCGACATACGAGTCGACGTACTCCCGCAAGCCGGGCGCCGGACGTGCACCGAGAATCCCGGTGGCCGTGGGGTCCTCCATCTCGTCAGTGTACGAGCCGCCCGGCCCAGGAAGATCACAGTCCACGGACGGTTACCGCCGGTCGCGGCTGGTGACATGGTTGCTACGGGCGCCCCGTCACGCAGCGCCGGATGTCCGTCGGTCGCAGCTGCCCGCTCGATAAGGACGTGGCCCAGATCCACGCCCCAAGACAATGCGCCGAAACGCGGATGCTCCGCCCCGTACCGTTCTGGGATCATGCCGGGATGGACCACCTCCTCGAATCGCTGGTCATCCGGCATGCCCGCCGTCTCCCCGTCCCTTCCGGACCCTCCGGCCAAGGCGGCGTGGCAGCGCGGCAGTTCGACGCCGCGCTGATGTCCGCGGGCTTCAAGCTGTCGGCGCCCCTGCTGGAGCGGCTGTCGGGGCTGTCCGAGGAATCGGTCGTCGCCCTCGCCACGCGCGCGCTGGACACCGCCCGCGAAATCGTCGGCGACCACGTGCGGCACAACGCCTACTTCATCGACTTCCCGGCCAACGTGCCGGACACGTACGACTTCTGGACGCGGTGCGTATCCGAGGCGCTCGCCGACGATGCCTCGCGTGAGAGCACCTTCGCCCAGCTGCGCACCGGCGTGGTCGACCTGCTGACCCTGCCCTCCTACGGCGACTACCAGCACTCGTACGCCGAACTGCTCGCCGCCCATGACGAACTGCTCGCCGCCGCCGGTGACCGCCTGACGGTCCTGCACCCGGGCCGCTCCCTGGAGGAGGAAGTCACCGAGCTGTACCTGGCGTTGGCGGCCAGCACCACACCCCTGGGCGAGGAGGACCTGGGTGACCTCTCCACGCTCGCCGGGCACTGCGTCGACGGCCCGCAGCCGCAGGAGATACCCGTCCGGGAGAACCGCGCCGTCGTCAACGAGTCCCGCCTCTACGGCGGAGCGGACCTCCTGCTGGACACCGTCACCGATGTGCTCCGCCTGGCCTGCGCACTCTCGGGCGGCGACGTGACCCTCACGGTGCCGACCCGCATCCAGTCGCTGCCCCGTCCCATGCGTCGCGCGCTGCTCGCCGGTCTGGACTCGGTGATCGCGGCGGCCCCCGCCAAGCTCGCCGACGTCCACGCGCACCGCGAGGCGTTCAAGCGCCTCGGCGAGCGCCTGCACCCGCACGAGTACCCGCGCTGGCCGCACGCCGCCGAGGTCTTCGCCGTCGCCCGGGGGGAGAAGGAGGTTCGGTCCTTCGACAGCCGCCTCGAGGAACTGCTCGCAGACCACGACGTCACCGGAGCCGCGCGACTGCTTACGGCCGCCCCCGGGAAGCTGTTCCGCTCCCTGGACCGGCTGCTGCGCATGTGCCGCACCAAGGAGGAGCGCGACGCCGTCGTCACGGCCGCCGAGCAGGTGGCCCCCCAGGTCTCCGGCCGGGTCCTGCTGTCCGTCCGCGAGCACCTCCACAACCGCACGGGCCGCCCGGCGGCACGGCGCGTCTTCGTCAACAGCCGCGCCCGCGCCTGGGCCACCGCCGACACCCGCGCGCCCGTGCGGGGGCCTGAGCGGCAGCGCCTGATCGCCGCCCTGGACGACGAGTCGCGCCGCCGCCTCCCGGAGCCTGGCCACCTCTTGATCGACCCGGACGTCCTCGACGTCGCACTGCCGCTCAGCGGCAAGGCCACGGCCGCCGGTCTCGGCGTGCTGCCCCGAGGCTCCCTCTCCCCGGTCGACGGTGAACTGCTGCGCTTCTTCGTGCACTGGAAGCAGTCGAGGGAGATCACCGACTACGACCTGTCGGCGCTGATCCTGGACCACTCGTACCAGGTCAGCTCCTGGCTGTCGTACACCAACCTCAAGGCGATCGGGGGCGAGCACTCCGGCGACATCACGTCGGCGCCCAAGGGTGCCTCGGAGTTCATCAACCTCCGGCTGGAGGCCGTACAAGGAGCCTTCATCGTCCCGCAGGTCAACATCTACTCGGGCGAGGGCTTCGAAGAGGTCGAGGAGTCGTTCTTCGGCTTCATGCTGCGCGACACCGAGCAGCAAGGCCGCCCGTTCGAACCGCGCACCGTGCGCATGAAGTCGGAGCTGCGCGGCCCCGGCAGAGTCGCGCTGCCGCTGGCGTTCCTGCGCGGGAGCGACGGCAGGTGGCGCGCCAAGTGGCTCCACCTGTACCTCCAGGGCAACCCGAGCTACAACCGCGTCGAGGAGAACCGGGTGTCGGTGGCCACGCTGCTGCGCGGCATCGTCGAGCGCGACTACCTCACGGTCCGCCACCTCACCGGCCTGATGGCCGGCCGCGCCACGGCCACCACGCTGTGGGACGGCGCGACGGTCCCGGACGGCCCCGTCACGTTCATCGGCCTGGAACGCCCCGGCGGACTGCACCCGGACTCCCGGATCATCACCCCGGAAAACCTGCGCGACCTGATCACCGACTGACTGCTAGGCTCGGCCGCAGCGAGGCCATGGACGGACTTCCTTCTCACTGCTGATGACCTAGTCCCTCCGCTCTCCTCGCTCTCGACTCCCGCCCGGGGTGCCCACCGGCACCCCGGGCGCCGTCATCTCCGTCCCCTGCACCGGTGCCGCCGCAGGGCGAGAACGCGCTGCACGGGACAGCCTTCAACTCACGGAGCCGGGATGGTCTCCACGGCTACGCCGGGGAGTTCATCGAACCTCGCTCTGGCGTCGGTGGTCAGCACCGTCCGGTTCGTGGCGACCGCTGTCGCCGCGATCATCAGATCGTGCGCACCACGTGGCTTGTCCGACCTCCGGGTGTGCGCCAGCAACCGGGCATGCACACGCGCCACCTCCAGCGTGTAGTCGTCCACGGGCACTACGGCGAGCACCGCGTCGACGAAGGCCTGACGGCGGTGGGCAGTGAGCTCGTCGGCCGCGAACTCCACACCCTGCAGCAGTTCGGCCGCCGTGACCGCGGCGATGGAGATGTCGTCATCCCGCGTGCGCAACAGCTTGGCCAGCTCAAACCGACCGCGATCGGCCGCCGCGAGCACCCCGGTGCCCAGGATCACCCTTCCCACGGGTCCTCCAGGGTCAGCAGCTCACGGGTCTCCAGCACATCGGCCGCGAAGTCCTCATCGAGAGCCCCGGCGTGTTCTTCCAGCACGTCGGCAAGCGCGGCGCCGTTCCCGCTGGGCGCCGGGCCGAGGATGGCCAGACGCCTCCCGTTGCGAGTGATTTCGGCGCCGTCCAGGAGACCTCATCAAGCCGGACACTCGACGCGGCCGGCGTCAGCCGATGCGTCGCCGGCGGAGGCGGTAGCGGAGGGTCATGGGCTGCCACCAGGGGCGGAGCGGTGTGCGGGGATGATGTCCCGGTTGGTTCACGACGTTGTCCCGGTTGGGGCCTGGCAGCTCCCGCAGCGCCGGGCGGCGCCTAACGTTCCTGGTCGCAGGGCCGTGCACCGCTGCACCGGTACGGCGTCGGCCCTGCGTACGTTTCCGCTCTGACAACACACGGGGTACGGCGAGATGGCGTTGCATGACAGCACTTCAAGTGGCAGATCTTCCCGGCGGCGCGTACTGCGGCTGGCCGGGGGCGGTCTCACGCTGGCAGTCCTGACGGCCGGGGCGACCGGCTGCCGCGAGGACACGGCGGATGCCGGTAGCTCTGGCGGGTCCGGCCCAGACAAGCCGTCCGACGGCGGCACTCCCGGCAAGGACGGCGCCCGCGAGGACGGACAGGCCCCCGAGCCGCTGTGGACGAAGTCGACCTCGGCGCAGACCTACGGCGACAACGACGAGCTGGTGGCCGTGGCAGGCGTGGTGATCGCGAGCGGCGCTCCGCTCGCCGCCCTCGACGCGGCGAGCGGCAAGGAGCGGTGGTCACTGCCGGACGGCGCGGTCCCCGGTGCGCCGATGCTGATCGGCGACGGCACCCTGTACCTGGCCAGCGGCAAATACGACGGCACCGTCGCCGGTTACGACCCGGTCTCCGGCAAGGAGACCTGGCGCAGCCATCTGGGCAAGGACGTCCGGCAGCCGAAGCCGATCGCGGTGGACGGCGAGCAGGTGTACGTCATCGCGGAGATCCTCGAGGACGACGGCTCGTCCCGGACCAACATGATCGCCGCGCTGAACAGCGCCACGGGCAAGCCCGCGTGGAGCGAGCAGCGCGATCTGGGCACCGTGCAGAACGGGATTCACGCCGCCGTCAAGGGCCGCTCTCTGGTCTACACCGACTTCAAGAAGAACCTGACGGTCCGCGACACCGCCACCGGCAGGCAGGTGTGGACACACAAGACGACGAAGACGAACTACGGCCCCTTCGTCGTCCATCAGAATCTGGTGATCGTCCCGCAAGGTCAGAAGCTTCAGGCGTTCAGCCTGGCCGACGGTGCCGAGAAATGGTCGGTGAAGTCCGAGCACCTCACCACGTTCCGGGAGCCGGCCGTCGTGGAAGGCGTGCTGTACATCGCCGACAGCAGCCGGACGCTGCGGGCGATCGATCCGCGGACCGGCAAGAAGATCTGGCAGTCGAAGTCCCTGGCGGAGGCGGAGGTCCAGGTGCCCCGGCAGTACGTCAAGGCGGGTGGCGTCCTCTACGGGGCCACGGACCTCGACGAGCAGGGCGGAATCGTCGCCATCGACCCGAAGACCGGTGAGCTGCGCTGGACGTTCAACGACAAGTCCGGCGACCATCACGCCTGGCTGGTGGCCACCGACGGCAAGCGGGTCTTCGCCCTGCACGGCAAGAAGCTGCACGCGCTGCCCGCGTAGGTCCCCTCCGGGGCCGGACCCCAGCCGCGGGCAGATCCCTCCCGGCCGCGGTGCGCGCGGCCGGGAGGGATCTCGGGTGCGGAGAGGACCGACTCTCCCTACACCCGGTCCGAGGCGCGGGCGGCGTCCGCTTCGCGCTGCGGTTCCGCCGGGTCCGCGGGCTCCACCGAGTCCACGGTGGAACCGGCCGAACCAACCGCCGGTTCCGCCGCCTGCTCGCTGATGCCGTAGCGCCGGTGGAAGCGGCGCAGCGGCGCGGGCGCCCACCAGCAGGCGCCGCCCAGCAGCCGCATGAAGGCGGGCAGCAGTATGCCGCGGATGAGCGTGGCGTCCAGCAGGATGGCCAGCGGCATGCCCAGGCCCAGCGCCTTCATGTAGCTGAGGCCGGAGGTGATCATCACGACGAAGACCAGGGAGAGGATCACCGCCGCGTACGTGATGACCTTCCCGACCCGCTCCAGACCGATGGCCACCGACATCCGGCTGTCACCGCTGCGGTCGTACTCCTCCTTGATGCGGGAGAGGATGAAGACCGCGTAGTCCATCGACAGGCCGAAGCCCAGCGCGGCGACCATGATCGGCACCGACCAGCTGACCGAACCGGTGTTGATGAAGTCGCCCACGAGCCACCGCAGATGGCCGTCCTGGAAGACGAAGACCAGCGCGCCGAAGGTGGCCGAGAGGCTGAGCGCGCTCAGCAGCATCGCCACCAGTGGCAGGACGACGCTGCCGGTGAGCAGGAAGAGCAGCAGGTACGTCCCCAGGGCCAGGATCGCCAGCGCGAGCGGGAGGCTGCTCCAGAGGGTGTCGAAGGTGTCGACGGAGACGGCCGGCTGTCCGCCGACGAGCACCTCGAACGGCGCCTCCGCGGCACGCAGCCGGTCCACCACCTGGGCGCCCTCCGCGGAGAGACCGTCCACCGCGGGGATGACCGAGAGGTAGCTGCCGTGCGCACCGGCGTACTGGCGGGAGAGCGGGTTCGGCGGTGCCGACTGCTCGCCTCGGGTGTAGCTGCCGGTCAGGGCGTCCACGCGGGCCACACCGGGCAGGTCGGAGAGCCTGCCGGCGTACGCGGCGATGTCCTCGCGCCGGTCGGCGGGCGAGCCGAGGCGGGGCGCGACGACCTGCAGGGCCTGCGCCTCGCGGCCGTCGAACCCGGCCCGCAGGTCCTGGGCGACCTGTGCCGACTGGGCGGACTCGGGCAGTGACTGCTCGTCCGGCAGCCGCATGTTCAGGTCGAGCGCCGGGGCGGCCAGTACGCCCATCAGCGCCAGTACGCCCAGCAGTAGCGGCACCGGCCGCCGCATGACCAGGACGGCCAGCCGGTGCCAGGGCCCGGTGCCGGTGGCAGCGGAGGTGCCGGTCGTGCCCGCGCCCGCGGGGCGGCGGCGCCGCACCAGCCGCAGCTTGTCGATGCGCGGCCCGGCCCACGCGAGCATCGCCGGTACGACGACCAGCGTCGCCGCGGCGGCGGCCAGCGTCGTCGCCGTGCCGCCGACCCCGATGGAGCGGAGCATGCCGAAGGGCATCACGACCAGCGAGAGGAAAGCGATCGCCAGCGTGATCGCGGAGAAGACGACGGTACGGCCGACCGTGCGCATGGTCGCCCGGATCGCCTCCGGGATCGGCACGCCCCGCTCGGTGTGCTCCCGGTAGCGGGTGATGAAGAGCAGGCTGTAGTCGATGGCCAGGCCGAGCCCGAGGAAGGTGCAGGTGTTGACGATGAGGTTGTTGGCGTCGAAGAGGAAGCTCAGCCCGTAGAGCAGCCCGAAGACGGTGAGCATCGTGGCCAGGGCGACCGCCAGCGGTACCGTCGCCGCCACCAGTGAGCCGAAGATGAGCACCAGCACGATCAGCACCAGCGGGAAGACCAGGGTCTCCGCCCGTGCCGCGTCCTTCGCCGCGGTCTCGGTGCTCTCGAAGTTCATCAGCGCGCTGCCGCCGAGGGTGACCTCCAGGCCCTCCACGGTGCCGGTGTACTTCGCGCGCAGCTTCTCCACCCGGTCGTTGACCTGGTCGAAGTCGCCCTTGATCCGGCCGCTGACCAGTGCCTGCCGGCCGTCCTTCGCGCGCAGCGAGGCCGGCTCGTCCAGCGACCAGTAGGACACCACGTTGGCGACCGTCCGCTCCTGGGCCAGCCGCTCGGTCAGCCGCAGCCCGGCCGCGCCCGCCTTCGCGGAGTCCACGCCGCCGGGCGCCTCGACCAGCAGGGTCAGGTTCGGCTTGCCCTGGCCGAACTCCTCCTCCAAGGCGGCCTCGGCTTCGGCCGCCTCCGTGCCGGGACTCTCGTAGCCGCCCATGGTCAGACGGTCGCTCAGCCCCATGGACAGGGTGCCCACGCCGAGGACGATGACCAGCACGGCCAGCAGGGTGCGCCGGGCCCTGGTGATGACCAGGTTCACCAGTCTGTCGAGCATCGTCGTTCCTCTCGTCGCCTTCCGCGCCTTTCGCGTGCCGTCCGCCGCGCCAGGCGGTGACACCTCCAAGAGGTTCCGGGCGGGCGGGAATGTGACATCGGCGGCTGGACGGAGGCGCATGTCACATTCCGGCGGCCCCCTTCCGTCCAGGGGGCAGCACAGCGGACAGCCAGGACGGAGTACAGGGATGACGGACACGGGGCGGGAGACCGGCCAGGAGACGGCGACGGCGGTGTTCACGGACCACCGGGAACTGCTGTTCTCGATCGTGTACGCGCAGTTGGGCACCGTCGCGGACACCGAGGACGTGCTCCAGGAGACCTGGTTCTCCTGGGTCGCGGCCCAGCACCGGGAGATCGCCAGCCCCCGCGCCTACCTGGTGCGGATCGCGGTGAACCAGGCGCTCTCGCGGCAGCGGCAGCTCGGCCGCAGCCGGGAGACCTACGTGGGCCCGTGGCTCCCCGAGCCGGTGCTGGCGGGCCCGGACCTCGCGGACTCCGGCGCCGACGCCTCGGCCGGAGCCGAGCGGGCCGAGACCGTCTCGCTCGCGCTGCTGGTCGTGCTGGAGACCCTCTCGCCGCTGGAGCGGGTGGTCTTCGTGCTGCACGAGGCGTTCGGCTACCCTCACGGCGAGATCGCCGAGCTGATCGGCCGCACCCCCGTCGCCGTACGCCAGCTCGCCCGCCGCGCCCGCGCGCACGTGGCCGCCCGGCGCCCGCGCTACGAGCCCGACCCCAAGGTGCGCCGGGAGGCCACCGAGCGGTTCGTACGCGCCGCGCTCGGCGGCGACCTGCGGGGGCTGGTGGACGCGCTCGCGCCGGACGTCACGCTGTGGTCGGACGGCGGCGGGGTCGTACCGGCGGCGCGCCGGGTGGTGCGGGGGAGGCACAAGGTCGCCCGGCTGCTCGCCGCAGTCGCCGCCAAGCACCCGCAGGGCGTGGAGGTCCGCTACCGGGCGCTCAACGGTGTCCCGGCGGCCCTGCTGTTCGCGGGGACGTCGTCGTACGCGGCGGTGCACCTGGAGCTGTGCCCGCAGGGCGACCAGGTCGCGGGCGTGTACGTCGTGGTCAACCCGGACAAGCTGGGCGGGCTGGCCGCCGCGGCGCCTGGGCGGTGATCGGCGCGGTGCCGGTGCGGGCCGCGCGGTCTCAGGGCTGTCCCTTAGGCTGAGCGCGAAGCGCGGGCGTGCGCCCGCGGGGCGGGCCGACGGGGGCCGGGGGAGCGGGGGCGCGGCGTGATCGAGGACATACTGCCGGGCAGTGCCGTCTCGCGGGAGCTGTTCGGCGATCCGGAGTACACCGAGGGCGTGCTCTTCCCCGAGGAGGAGGAGCCCATCGCCCGCGCCGTCGCCTCGCGCCGCGCGGAGTACGTCACCGCGCGCCTGTGCGCCCGGCGCGCGCTGGCCGGGCTGGGGCTGCCGCCGGTGCCGATCGTCAAGGGGGAGCGCGGAGCGCCGCACTGGCCCGAGGGCGTGGCCGGCAGTATCACCCACTGCGCCGGATACCGCGCGGCGGCGGTGGCCCGTACCGATGCGGTCCTCTCGCTCGGCATCGACGCGGAGCCGGACGGGCCGCTGCCCGAAGGCGTGCTGGGCAGCATCGCGGGCCCGGAGGAACTCGACTGGGTGACGGACGCCGGACCGGTCCCGGCGGGCGGCGGCGGGCCGTACCGGGACCGGCTGCTGTTCAGCGCGAAGGAGGCCGTCTACAAGGCGTGGTTCCCGCTGACCGGCCGCTGGCTCGGCTTCCAGGACGTGGTCGTCACGGCCGACGCGGAGCGCCGTACGTTCACCGCGCGCCTGCTGGTGCCCGGCCCCGCCGTCGGCGGCCGGCCGCTGCGCGCGTTCACCGGGCGCTGGACCTCGGGGCACGGCCTGGTGGCCACCGCCGTCGTCGTGCCCGCCCCGGCGGTGGCCCGGCCGCCGGCGGTCTGAGACCGGCGGCGGCCCGGCGCTCGCCCCGGCCGCTCCGTCGCCGGGGCCCGACCGCACCGCTCAGATGAGGCCCTGGGCGAGCATGGCCTCCGCCACCAGCTCGAAGCCGGCGATGTTGGCGCCGACCACGTAGTTGCCCGGCGCGCCGTAGCGCGCCGCGGTCTCGTGGCAGGAGTCGTGGATGTGCCGCATGATCTCCGCGAGCCGCTCCTCGGTGTGGGCGAAGGACCACGAGTCGCGGGACGCGTTCTGCTGCATCTCCAGCGCGCTGGTCGCCACGCCGCCCGCGTTCGCCGCCTTGCCCGGCGCGAACGCCACCCCCGCCTCTTGGAGGACCCGGACCGCCGCCGGGGTGGTCGGCATGTTCGCGCCCTCGGCGACGGCCTTGACGCCGCCTGCCACCAGGGTTGCGGCGTCCTCCTCGGTCAGCTCGTTCTGCGTCGCGCAGGGCAGGGCCACCTCGCACGGCACTGACCACACCCCGCGTCCGGCGACGAAGCGCGCGTCGCTGCCGCGCCGGGCCGCGTAGTCGGCGACCCGGCCGCGGCCCTCCTCCTTGATCTCCTTCAGGAGCGCCAGGTCGATGCCCTTCTCGTCGACCACGTAGCCGTCGGAGTCGGAGCAGGTGATCACTCGCGCGCCCAGCTGCTGTGCCTTCTCGATCGCGTAGATCGCGACGTTCCCCGAGCCGGAGACGGCCACCCGTCGCCCGTCCAGGTCCTCTCCCCGCACGCGCAGCATCTCCGCGGTGAAGAGCACGCAGCCGTAGCCGGTGGCCTCCGTGCGGGCCTGGGCGCCGCCCCAGCCCACGCCCTTGCCGGTGAGCACACCGGACTCGAACCGGTTGGTGATCCGCTTGTACTGGCCGAAGAGGTAGCCGATCTCACGCCCGCCGACCCCGATGTCCCCGGCGGGCACGTCGGTGTACTCGCCCAGGTGCCGGTGCAGCTCGGTCATGAAGGACTGGCAGAACCGCATGATCTCGGCGTCGCTGCGGTTCTTCGGGTCGAAGTCGCTGCCGCCCTTGCCGCCGCCGATCGGCATGCCGGTGAGGGCGTTCTTGAAGACCTGCTCGAAGCCGAGGAACTTGACTATCCCCAGGTTCACCGAAGGGTGGAAGCGCAGCCCGCCCTTGTACGGGCCCAGCGCGCTGCTGAACTCCACCCGGAAGCCGCGGTTCACGTGCACGCCGCCCTCGTCGTCGGCCCACGGCACCCGGAAGATCAGCTGCCGCTCCGGCTCGCAGACGCGCTCGATGATCCGCGCGTCCACGAGTTCGGGGCGCTTGGCGAGCACCGGGCCGAGCGTCTCCAGGACCTCGCGTACGGCCTGGTGGAACTCCTTCTCACCGAGGTTGCGGCGCAGTACTTCCCCGTACAGCTGTTCGATGAGGCGGTTCTCGGTCTCGTGCGGCGTGTGCGTCTGCGGTGCCGGCGGCATGTGGTCCCTTTCGCGTCGGGGTGCTGCGGTGCGGGCCCGTACCGTGGGCGGATGTCACCGCCCGCCGGCACCGGCAGAGGGATGACCGGACCGCGGGTCCCGGGCGCGGGACCCGCATCGAGCTTAATCGGTGCGGTTCGGACAGGACCGGGCGCCTGTCGGCCAACCATGCTCACCGTCGGACTTCACGTGAGAGTCGCGGAGGCCCGGGTACCCGGCCCGACGACCGTGCACGCAGCCTTCAGGGACGGGGTGAGGACGATGCCCGCCGGATCGAACCGCAAGCGGGAGCGCCAGTACGAGCACATCAAGAAGGGTGCCGAGGAGCACGGCTCCAGCGAGAGCCGGGCCAAGGAGATAGCCGCCCGGACGGTGAACAAGGAGCGCGCCCGCGCGGGTGAGGCGCGCACCGCGAGCCGGACCTCCACCGAGGACATCTCCTCGGCCCGGCGGGGCGGCAAGCGGTCGCACAGCGGACCGGGCGGCCCGACCAAGGAGCAGCTGTACGCGGAGGCGCGGCGACGCGGCGTCGAGGGCCGCTCCACGATGGACAAGGCCCAGCTCAAGCGCGCGCTGGGGCGCTGAGCGGCCCGGCGCCCGGCACCGGTCCGCGCCACGCCGCGCGGAGGCCGTACCCGGTTTCCGGGTACGGCCTCCGCGGCCTGTCCGCGGTCCGCGCACGCTCTTCCACGCACGAACCGGGCAGTGCGCGCCCGTACAGCCGACCGGTACAGCCGTACGGGCACTTCTCCGGCGGCCGGTCGCAGGACCGTCGGAGCCAAGCCGCCGGGTTACCAGGAACGGGGAAGGTAAGCCCGCGGAGTGCGGCGAATGTGCGGCGCGCCGGTACGGATTCGGCGGCCGGCGGCAAGGTCGGCGGCAGGTCGAGAGGGGTCCGGCGGTGATCCGGCCGCAAGATAACGGTTTTGTCTCGCCGAGGGCGGGCACAGTACCCCTCGTGCTTCAGACAGCAGGCACCCGCGAGAGCGACACGTTCGGTCGCTGCTCACCCGGGCTGTGTCTGCTCACGCGGTGTATCCGAGAATTGGACCACTGTGTGAAGGGAAGCGACACACATGACCCAGACTTCCGCCCGTACTCCGAAGCGCAAGCGGCACCCGCACGACGACGCCCCGGACACCGCGGAGGACTTCCGCCGGCTGGCCGCCATGCCCGAGGGCCGGGCCAAGGAAGAACTGCAGCGGCTCGTCGTCCAGGCCTGGATGCCCATGGCCCACCGCCTGGCCCGCCAGTTCCGCAACCGTGGCGAGGATCTGGAGGACCTCCAGCAGGTCGCCTCGCTGGGACTGGTCAAGGCGGTGAGCCGCTACGATCCGGCGCACGGCAGCGCCTTCGAGAGCTTCGCCGTCCCCACCATCGTCGGTGAGGTCAAGCGGCACTTCCGTGACCACATGTGGGGCCTGCACGTCCCCCGCCGGGTCCAGGAGCTGCGCAACCGCGTCCGCGGCAGCCTGCGTGAGCTGAGCGTCACCCTGGACGGCCGTACGCCGACGGGGGCGGAGGTCGCCGAGCACAGCGGCCTGACCGAGGAGGAGGTGGCCACAGGCATGGAGGCGCTGGAGAGCTACCGCGCACTGTCCCTGGACGCGCAGCTGCCCGGCTCCGAGGACGGCTACTCGCTGGCGGACACGCTCAGCGACCAGGAGTCCGGCTTCGACCTCGTCGTCTACCGCGAGGCGGTCAAGCCCCGGCTGCGTCGGCTGCCCGAGCGCGAGCGTCACATCCTCTACCTGCGCTTCTTCCACGACATGACGCAGGGGCGGATAGCCGAGCGGCTGGGCATCTCCCAGATGCACGTCTCCCGGCTCATCAGCCGCACCTGCGAGCGTATCCACGACGAGGTCGAGGCGGACATCGGCGCCGACGCGGTCAGTGCGGAGCGCCCGGTCCCCGCCGAGCGGCCGGTCGGCGCTGGCAGCCCCGCCCGCGCCGAGCACGCGGGGCTGCCCGCGCAGCGGCGGCGCTCCACCGTGAAGTGCGCCACGCGCCGCCACTGACCAGGCCGCGCCGCCATGGCGCCGGCCCCGGGGGGCAGGGACCGCGACGACGGGATCCGACGACAGGATCTAGAGGGAGTCGCGGTCCAGGTCCTCGGGGGCCAGGCGGGTGCGGACGACCTCGGCGGCCAGCTGGCGCAGCTTCACGTTGAGGTTCTGCGAGGCGCGCAGGAGCAGGTGGAACGCCTCCTGTGAGCCGAGCTTGTAGCGCTCCATCAGGATGCCCGTGGCCTCGCCGATGTGCTGGCGGCTGTCGACCGCTGAGTGGAGCGAGTCGACCAGGGCGGCGTGCGAGACGGCGATCGCCGCGTGCGCGCTGTAGACGGCGGCGGTCTGCAGGGCCGTGTCGTCGAAGGCGTGCGGGCGGAAGGCGTACAGGTTCAGCGTGCCCATCGCCCCGTGCTCTCCGGGCAGCGGGCAGACCAGTGCGGACCGCACCCCCGGCTCCCGGGCGTGTGCGGCGAAGCGCGGCCACCGCTGCTCGGTGGCCAGGTCGGTGATCCGCAGCACGGTTTTCCCCGTGACCGCGTCCAGGGCGGGGCCCTCGCCCAGGCTTCCCTGGACGCGGTCCAGTTCGCCCACCCGGTCGTCCGTCTGCGCCGGTATCTCGATCCCCTTCTTGCGTATGAAGGTCACACTCGCGTACTCGGCTCCCTCCACGGTGGCCGCCGCCAGCTCCACGACCTGCTGGAGTGTCTGCCCCACCGAGGGCTGCTGGTCCAATGCCTCGGCCAGCGAGGCGAACATCGCCGCGAGCCTCATAGGCTCGTAATCCGCCATCGCCACTTCACCACTCTTTCACCCGTCCGGCCCATTGTGTCCCCGCAGCCCAGGATGCTAGCCGGAAAGCCGGAGCGTGGTCGCCGCACGGGTGCCGCTCGGCCTGCCGGGACCCTCCGTCCGGCACACCAGCCCGGAATGCGGACGCCGACGCGTGCGGGTAGCTTGGGAAGGCGCTGGACCAAATCGGGCCAAACATCCACGGAATGCCTTGAGCAACTCGGTCAGCAGGCCATTTGCGAGGGGAGAGCCGAATCATGACCCCAGACGGTGCGCGCGCCAGGCGGGTGCGGCACTCGCATCACGACGCGCCCGACACCTCCGCCACCTTCGCGCGCATCGCGTCGATGGCGGACTCCCCGGAGAAGGAGGCGCTGCGCCAGGACGTGGTGCGCGCCTGGACCCCCATGGCACACCGGCTGGCCGGACGCTACCGGGACCGCGGTGAGGCCCTGGAGGATCTGCAGCAGACGGCCGCGCTCGGCCTGGTCAAGGCCGTGGCGCGGTACGACCCGGCCCGCGGCACGGCCTTCGAGAGCTACGCGGTGCCGACGATCGTCGGCGAGATCAAGCGGCACTTCCGGGACCACACCTGGGACCTGCACGTCCCGCGCCGCGTCCAGGACCTGCGCAACCAGGTACGGGCCAGCACCCGCGAACTGCTGCTCACCCGCGACGGCCGGGCGCCCTCGGTGGCCCAGATCGCCGCGCACAGCGGCCTGACCCCGGAGAACGTGCTGCTCGGCCTGGAGGCCATGGAGAGCTACAGCACACTCTCCCTGGACGCCGAACTGCCCGGCGCCGAGGACGGCTACACCCTCCAGGACACCCTGGGGCAGCCGGAGCCCGCATTCGATCTGATCGTCCGCCGGGAGTCCGTGCGCCCGCACCTGCGCAAGCTGCCCGAGCGGGAGCGGCGCATCCTCTACCTGCGGTTCTTCTGCGACATGACGCAGAGCCGCATCTCCGAGGAGATGGGCATCTCGCAGATGCACGTCTCGCGCCTGATCATCAAGTCCTGCGAGCAGATACACCGCCGCCTCGAGGCCGCGGCCCGCCAGCGCCAGCCGACCGCGTAGGCGCCGCCGGAGGCGGGCCGGGCGGACCTCCCGCGGCTTGGCCTCCAGCCCGTGGATCTTGCTGGTTCGGGCCCTCCGCCATGTCTGCCCGCTGCCCGATGAGCGCCCCCCGCCGGCACCCGGTCGGGCCTGGCGCCGCAGAAGCCGTTGACACCGCCTCCGGGACGGCCGAAGACGTACGCGATGCCCCGGGCGCGCAGCCGGGACAGCACGGGGGCGGCGGCTTTCTCAGCCATGGACGGGCTCCTCACGTGTGGGGCCGGCCGGCAGGGGTGGTGACCGTGGCCGGGCAGCCCGTCGAACACGGCGGAAACCACCGGGTGGACGGTGCTCCCTGCAATCGACCCGCCTCCTGGGTGCATACGTTCGGGAGTGCGGGGCATTCGGTGGTGCACCGCCGAAGAACGCGGCGGCCGCACCGTTCCTCTCATCCGGGAGGGCAGGAGGATGGCAACGACGCGGAACAAGGACGACGAGAGCGGAGAGAGCGTGCTCTCACTGGCGGAGGCGATGCACGAAGCCGCCGCGCAGCTCGCCCAATTGCTGCGCAGCGAGCCTGGATCGGTCTCCTCCATGAAATCCGTCGACGACGGATGGACCGCGGATGTGGAGATGGTGGAAGTCGAACGGATTCCGGACACCTCCAGCGTGATGGCGACCTACCGGGTACGCCTGGACGGGCAGGGAGCGCTGATCGGATACGAGCGCGTACGCCGTTACGCGAGGGGGCAGATCGACCGCCGTTGACGGTTCCCCCCTCCTTTCCCTTTCGCGCAGATCCGCTCGCAACGAAAGGATGACCAAGCATGAGTGTGGTACCCCAGACAAATGCCTCAAACGCCTCGGGAGGCGGTTCGGGCAACCTCTACGACGTCCTCGAACTCATTCTGGACCGGGGCCTCGTCATCGACGCCTTCGTACGGGTTTCGCTGGTCGGAATCGAGATACTGAAGATCGATGTCCGGGTCGTGGTCGCCAGCGTGGACACGTATCTCAAGTTCGCCGAGGCGTGCAACCGGCTGGACCTGGAATCGGGCCGGAAGGCGCCCTCGCAGCTGACCGACGTCATGGGAGAGGCGACCGAGAGCGGCGCCAAAGGAAAGTCCAAGGGAGCGCTGACGGGTGCGGTCGAGGCCTTCAGCGAATCCCTCCAGGGCAAGCGCGGCGAGGAGGAGCCCGCGGAGCGCGAGCCGAGGAAGTCCACCTCGTCCACGAGCAAGGGCCGCACCACGCGCCGTCGGGAGGACTAGCCGTGTCCACATACGTTTACGCGATCACCAGGGCGGGCCACCCGATGGCCCTGGAGGACCTCAAGGGCGTCGGTGACCCCGGTGGCGAACTGCGCACCTTGCGCACCAAGGAGCTGGGCGCGGTGGTCAGCGAGGCGCCGCAGGACCTCAAGGCCAAGCGGCGCGACCTGGCCGCCCATCAGCAGGTGCTGGAGCGGCTGATGCGCGACGGAGCGGCGTTGCCGATGCGCTTCGGGCTGGTGGGGCCGGACGACCAGCAGGTACTGGACGCACTCGAGGAGCACCGCGAGGCGTACAGCGAGCGGCTCGCGGACCTCGATGGGTGCGTGGAGTTCCATCTCAAGGTCGCCCGCGACGAGGAGGACCTGCTGCGGGAGATCGTCTCCGACTCCGAGGAGATCCGCCGGCTCAACGCCGTCACGCGGCAGGACCCCGCCGCGCACGACGACAAGGTCGCGCTCGGCGAACTGGTCTCCCAGGAGGTGCAGAACCGCCAGGACAGCGAGGCGGCGGCGCTGCTGACGCAGCTCGCCCGCCATGCCCGGCAGCACGTACTCGCCGAGCCGACGATGTCGCATTTCCTCAACGTCTCGTTTCTGGTCCAGCGCACGGAGACCGAGGAGTTGACGCAGGCGGTGGACGCCGAGTCGGCGAAACGGGGCGAGGCGTACACGCTGAGCCTGCACGGGCCGCTGCCGCCGTACAGCTTCGTGTGACGAAGAGCGGGAGATTCCCATGGGCCTCATCGGACAGATACTCACCCTGCCGCTGGCGCCCGTACGCGGCACCGGCTGGGTGATCGACCAGCTGCTGCTGACCGCCGAGCGCGAGTACTACGACCCGGCGCCGGTGCGCGCGGAACTCGCGGCGCTGGAACAGGAACTGCTCGACGGCACCATCGAGGAGGACGAGTTCGACCGCCGGGAGGACGAACTGCTCGAACGGATGGAGTGGCTGGAGAACGAGCAGCGGCGGCTGCGGGCACGTTCCTGAATTCCCCCGGCACAACCCCTGAAGTGTGGAGAGAGAGGTGTGAGAACAGTGATGTGCAATGCCAAGATCGGTGTCGCGCTCGTCGGAGGGTATTTCCTCGGGCGCACGAGAAAGGCCAAACTGGCCATCGGAATGGGCATGTTCCTCGCGGGGAAGAAACTCGACCCGCAGCAGCTCATGAAGACGGTGACGGACAATCCGCTGCTGAGCGGTCTGAGCGACCAGGTCCGCAAGGACCTCGTCGGCGCGACGACGACGGCCGCGGCCGGTGCCCTCACCAAACGGGCGGGCGGCCTGGCCGATTCGCTCCGCGAGCGCACCCTGGACCTGGACGAGCCGCAGGGCGGCGCGGAGGGTGCGGAGCGGGGCGAGGAGGAGGAAGAGAGCGCGGCCGGCGCGGACAGCGCGGACGGGTCGCCGCCGCCGCGCCGCCGGGCCTCGTCATCGTCGGCCGCCTCGGGGAAGGCGAAGGCGGGCAAGGCGGGCAAGGCAGGACAGTCGGGCAAGGCGGCGAAGCCGGCGGCCCGCAAGGCGGCCTCGTCCAGTGCCCGCAAGGCGGCCTCCGGTGCCAAGCGCGCCGCGAGCGGCAGTGGAGGCGGCAATGGCTGAATCGACGCTGAGCAGGTTCAAGGACGAGGTGGCGAACAGCCCGGCCACCGACCGGCTCAAGGAGGAACTGAGCCACTACCTCCAGGCGCGCGCCCAGCACGCGGTGACCGGTCTGGGCAGCAAGCTGGGGGAGACGGTCAGCAGGATGGGCGAGCCCGGACGGGCCGGGGGGATGGCCAAGAGCCTGGCGAAGGGCGGCGAGGCCCTCCGTGAAGGCGACTCCCCGGCGAAGGCGGCCATGGCCGTCGGCGCCTCCCAGCTCAAGGACACGGTCAAGGAGAAGGTCAAGGGCCTCTTCGGCAAGGGCGGTGGCCGGGGCAGGGGCGGCGGCGGAAAGTCCAAGAGCGTCACCCTCGTCGAGGACATCGACGTCGGCGTCCCGGTGCGCGAGGCGTACGACCAGTGGACGCAGTTCCAGGAGTTCAGCACGTTCGCCAAGGGCGTCGTCAGCGTGGAGAAGACCGACGACACCAGCAGCAACTGGAAGGTGAAGGTCGCCAAGTCCACCCGCAGCTGGCAGGCGAACGTCACCGAGCAGATCCCCGACGAGCGCATCACCTGGACCACGGAGGGCGCGAAGGGAACCGTCAAGGGGGTGGTGACCTTCCACGCCCTCACCGACGACCTGACGCGGGTGCTGCTGGTCATCGAGTACTTCCCCAAGGGCCTGTTCGAGAAGACCGGCAACATCTGGCGGGCCCAGGGACGCCGGGCCCGGCTGGACCTCAAGCTGTTCCGCAAGTTCCTCATGCTGCGCGGCGAGGCCACGGACGGCTGGCGCGGGGAGATCCGCGACGGCGAGGTCACGGTGGCGCACGAGGACGCGGTCGAGGAGGAGGAGCGCGCCCGGGCGGAGGCCGAGGAGGTGTCCGACGAGGCCGAGACGGACGAGGCCGAGGACGACGAAGCCGACGAGGCCGAAGCCGAGGCGGACGAGGACGAAGAGGACGAAGAGACGGACGAGGACGCGGTGCCCGAGGAGGACCTCGACGCGGAGGAGGACGAGCCGCTCGAGGACTCCGAGGACGACGCCGACGCCGACGAGGCGGAGGAAGCCGAGGACGACGAGCGGCTCGCCCGCCGCTGACGCGGCCGAGCACCGCAGGAAGGGGCGTACACACATGTCCGATTCAGTGGCCGGCCGCATGGCTTCGACCCGAGGGACGGCCCCTTACGACCGGCAGGGATCGTCGGCCAACCTCGCCGACATCCTGGAGCGTGTCCTGGACAAGGGCATCGTCATCGCCGGTGACATCCAGATCAACCTCCTCGACATCGAACTGCTGACCATCAAACTGCGGTTGCTGGTCGCCTCCGTCGACAAGGCGAAGGAGATGGGCATCGACTGGTGGGAGCACGACCCCTCGCTCTCCTCGCACGCCCGCCCCGCCGCCGCGAGCGGGTCCGCCGCCGGCAGCGCACGGCTCAGCGACGAGAACGCCCGGCTGCGGGCGGAGATCGCCGAACTGCGCGCCGCCGCGGCCCTCCCGGCCGCGGAGCCGGCCGAAGACACGCAGGGGAGGGACCGATGACCACGCAGCTGTGCTACCTGTACGCCGTCGGCCGCCGGCAGAGCCTGGAGGGCATGGCCCCCGTCGTCGCGGGCCAGGACGGCTCCGCGCTGCGTACGGTGTCCGCGGCCGGCCTGGGCGCGCTCGTCAGCACCGTGTCCGCCGCGAGCTTCGGCGAGGAGGGCCTGCGGGCGCAACTCGAGGACCTGGAGCGGCTGGAGGCCGTGGCCCGCTGCCACCACGGCGTCGTCGCCGCCGCGTACGAGCACGCCACCGTGCTCCCCATGCGGCTGGCGACCGTCTACCGGGACGACGCGGGCGTGGCCGCGATGCTCGCGGAGCACGCCGAGGACTTCTTCGGCCTGCTCGCCCGCCTGGAGGGCCACGTCGAATGGGGCGTCAAGATCTACGTCGACGCGGAGCAGGCCGTCTCCGTGCCCGAACAGCCCGGACCGCCCGCCGCCGAGAGCCCCGGCCGGGCGTACCTCCAGCGCCGCCAGGAGACGCGGCGGACGCGGCAGCGGATACACCGGGACGTGGCCGCGGTCGTCGAACGCGTCGCGGAGGCGGCCGGGACGGTGGCCGAGGCGCGGGTGTCCCACCGCCCGCAGCAGGGCGAACTGGCCACCGGGCTCGGCGAGAACGTCACCAACGACGGCTATCTGGTGCCTGTGGAGCGCGGCGAGGAGTTCCGCGAACTCGTCGCCCGCCAGGCCGAGGGCGTGCCCGGCGCCCGGATCGAACTGACCGGGCCGTGGGCCCCCTACTCGTTCGCGGTGCCCCGTGAACACTGAGCGCGGCGGGGCAGGCGGCGGCCAAGGCACGGGCGCGCGCACCGCGGACGGCTTCCCGTACGACCTGGCCGCCGCGCACGGAGCGGAGGCGCCGGAGCCGCTGGACGCGCTCGCCGGACGCCAGGTCGCGCTGATCGACCTGCTCGACCGGCTGCTCAGCGGCGGCGCCGTGCTCACCGGGGACCTCGTGCTGTCCATCGCCGACGTCGACCTGGTGCGCGTCAACCTCCGCGCCGTCATCCACTCGATCACACCGGACGACCCCGCGCCCTGGTGAGGCGACGGGGCGCGGGAGGAGAGGAGCGAACGTGCGGCCAGACGCACACGAGCGGTCACACCAGCGGTCACACGAGACGCCGCACGAGCACGGGGCGCCGCCCGCACGCGCGTCGGCGCCCGAACGTCCCGACGGCGGCGCGGGGCCCCGGCTGGACGAAGTCGCACGGGCCGCCGCCCACGCCTTCGACCTGCTGCCCGCCGGACCCGGCGAGGACCGCCCGGCAACGCCCGCGCAGCGGCTGCGGACCGACCCCGACACCGTGGAGCGCGACCTGATCAAGCTGGTGCTCACCGTTGTCGAACTGCTCCGCCAGTTGATGGAGCGCACGGCCCTGCACCGGGTCGACGAGGGCGACCTGAGCGGGGATCAGGAGGAGCGCATCGGCATGACGCTGATGATCCTGCACGACCGCATGAACGAACTCTGCGAGCGCTACGGGCTCTCCATGGCCGACCTCAACCTGGACCTCGGCCCCCTCGGCTCCCTCCTGCCGCCCGGCGGAGACGTGAAGTGACGGCACGTCAGGCACGGTGCGGGCCACGTCCGTCGGCCGACGGACGTTTCACCCGCCGCCGCCGGGCTACCCGGAGTCCATGGCTAAGGAAGAGACCAACGAGCGAACGACAGGCAACACGACCAACGGGACCACCGGCAGCATGACAAGGACCGCCGCGAAGACCGCGCCCAAGAAGGCCCGGCAGCAGGCCGGCGAGCAGGCCGAGCCGAAGTCGCCGCTCTCGTCGCTCCCGGCCGCCGAGGAGGCCCTCAAGGCCACCCTGCGCGCGCCGCAGGCCGCGGCCAGTGCCACCTGGGTGGCTGTCACGGCGCGGAAGGCGCTGGTCACCGGAGTGGGCGCGGCCGTGGTGACGGCCGGGGCCGTCTCCTTCCTGGTAGGCCGCCGCACTGCCATGAGCGGGGCCGGGCCGCTGACCCGGGCGACCGGCGGACGCATCTGAGGAGTCGGCCGCCACCTGACGGGGCCGCCCCGGGGAACGCGGGCGCCCCGGGGCGGCCCGCACGGACGGAACCCCCGCCTCACCCGAACAGGGCGAGGCGGGGGTTTCGTCGTGCGGCAGCCGGGATACCCGGCAGCCATGCGATCGGACGAAAAGGATGACGCGGAACCCCTGACCCCCGACCTGCCGCCCCTCGAGGACGCCCCCGATCTGGGGCCGACTCCCGAGGAGCAGGATGAGCGGAAGGACCCGGACGGGCGCCCGGACGACGGGACCCGCACGGGCAAGCGCCGCGTCGACGACCACCGGCCCGAGGAGGACGGCGCGCCCGAACCTCCCGACTGAGCGCTGTGCCCGGCCCGCCCGGCCCGGTGTGACCGCCTCGCGGCCGGGAGCCACGCCACCCCTGACGAAGCCGTCCCGCCCCCGGGCCCGTGAGGTGCACATGGAGATCGGCTACAAGCTCGCGTCCGAGGCGTTCGGCCCCGGCGAACTCATCCGCCAGGCCGTGCGGGCGGAGGCCGCCGGATTCGACTTCGTGGAGATCAGCGACCACTTCCACCCCTGGCTGGACGTCCAGGGGCACTCGTCCTTCACCTGGACCGTGCTGGGGGCGGTCGCGGCGCGTACCGAGGCGCTCGGGCTGGCGACCGGTGTCACCTGTCCGACCGTGCGCTACCACCCGGCCGTCATCGCGCAGGCGGCCGCGACCCTGGCGCTGGTCTCCGAGGGCCGGTTCGTCCTGGGGGTGGGCTCCGGGGAGCGGCTGAACGAGCACGTCGTGGGCCGCGGCTTCCCCGCGGTGCGCACCCGGCACGCGATGCTCCGCGAGGCGCTGGAGATCATCCGGCTGCTGTGGCGTGGCGGATACCGCTCGTACGACGGGAGGTACCTGCGGCTGGAGGACGCGCGGGTCTTCGACCTGCCGCCGGAGCCGCCGCTGATCGCCGTCGCCGCGAGCGGCCCGGCCTCGGCGCGCATCGCGGCTGAGCTGGGGGACGGTCTCTTCGTCACCGAGGCGAAGGCGGAGATCGTCCGCGACTACCGGCGGGCGGGCGGCACGGGCCCGGGCTACGCCGAGGTCCCCGTCGCCTGGGCGCCCGACGAGCAGACCGCGGAACGCGCCGCGCTGGACACCACGCGCTGGGCGGTCACCGGCTGGCACGTGATGAGCGAGCTGCCCAACCCGGTGAACTTCGAGGCCGCCACGGGCACCGTACGGGCCGAGGACATGCGCGCCGCCTTCGCCTGCGGCCCCGACCCCGCACGCTTCGTGGCCGCCGCACGGCGGTTCGCCGACGCGGGCTACGACCGGCTGGTGCTGATGAACGCCGGGCCGGACCCGGACGGCTTCCTCGACTTCTTCACGGACGCACTGCGGAAACCCCTGCGCGAGCTGACCCCGACGGCCACCGCGCCACCTGGGGCACGCTGAGCCTGCGGCCCCGCGGCCCCGCGGACTCCGCGCAACCCCTGCGGAACCCTAGGAGAGAGGCCCCGATCCATGCCGGAGACGCCGGAGACTCCTTCCGCGCTGGCGGACGAGGAACTGGCCGCGCTCGACGCTCACTGGCGCGCCGCCAACTACCTCGCCGTCGGCCAGATCTACCTGCTGGACAACCCGCTGCTGGCCGAACCGCTGCGCCCCCAGCACATCAAGCCCCGCCTGCTGGGCCACTGGGGCACCTCACCCGGTCTCAACCTCCTCCACACCCATCTCGACCGCGTCGTCAAGGACCGCGACCTGGACGCGATCTGCATCTGGGGGCCCGGCCACGGCGGCCCCGCCGTGCTGGCCAACTCCTGGCTGGACGGGAGCTACAGCGAGGTCTACCCGGACGTGAGCCGGGACGCCGAGGGCATGGCCCGGCTGTTCCGGCAGTTCTCCTTCCCCGGCGGGGTGCCCAGCCATGTCGCGCCCGAGACCCCCGGCTCCCTCCACGAAGGCGGCGAGCTGGGCTACTCGCTCTCGCACGCCTACGGCGCCGCGTTCGACAACCCCGGCCTGCTGGCCGCCTGTGTCATCGGCGACGGCGAGGCCGAAACCGGCCCGCTGGCGGCATCCTGGCACTCGAACAAGTTCCTCGACCCCGTGCACGACGGCGCGGTGCTCCCCGTTCTGCACCTGAACGGATACAAGATCGCCAACCCGGCCGTACTGGCCCGCCTCCCGTGGCCCGAACTGGCGGACTACCTGCGCGGCTGCGGCCACGAGCCGGTCCTGGTGGACGGCGACGACCCCGCCACGGTCCACCGCGCCCTGGCGGCGGCCCTGGACGACGCCCTGGACGCGATCGCCCTCATCCAGCACCGGGCCCGCGCCGAGGGCGTCCGCGAGCGCCCGCGCTGGCCGCTGATCGTCCTGCGTACGCCCAAGGGCTGGACGGGCCCGGCGGAGGTCGACGGAGTGCCGGTGGAGGGCACCTGGCGCGCGCACCAGGTGCCGCTCGCCGCCGTGCGCGAGGAGCCGGAGCATCTGCGGCTGCTGGAGCGCTGGCTGCGCTCCTACCGCCCGGACGAACTCTTCGACGGCCACGGCCGCCCGCGTCCGCGCGTCCTCGCCGCCGTCCCCGGGGGGGACCGCCGGCTCGGCGCGAACCCGCACGCCAACGGCGGGCGGCTGCTGCGGGACCTGCCCCTCCCGCCCCTGGACGACTTCGCCGCGCCGGTGGAACCCGGCAGGCCCGGGGCCACCTCGCACGAGCCGACCCGAGTCCTGGGCCGTCTGCTGGCGAGACTGATGGCCGACACGTCCGAGCGCCGCGACTTCCGGATCGTCGGCCCGGACGAGACGGAGTCCAACCGGCTCCAGGACGTCTACACCGCCAGCGGCAAGGCCTGGCAGGCGCGCGTACTGGAGGTGGACGAGAACCT
The DNA here is from genome assembly GCF_000424825.1 of Streptomyces sp. CNH287. Taxonomy (NCBI): domain Bacteria; kingdom Bacillati; phylum Actinomycetota; class Actinomycetes; order Kitasatosporales; family Streptomycetaceae; genus Streptomyces; species Streptomyces sp. CNH287. The sequence continues at coordinate 345,090 of NZ_AUKQ01000004.1, forward strand.
GGACCGGCACGGCCGCGTGATGGAGATCCTCTCCGAACACACCTGCCAGGGCTGGCTGGAGGGCTATCTGCTCACCGGCCGGCACGGGCTGTTCTCCTGCTACGAGGCGTTCGCGCACCTCGTCGACTCCATGGTCAACCAGCACGTCAAGTGGCTGCGGGTCACCCGCGAACTGCCCTGGCGGCGGCCCGTCGCCTCGCTGAACTACCTGCTCACCTCGCACGTGTGGCGGCAGGACCACAACGGTTTCTCCCACCAGGACCCAGGCTTCGTCGACCACGTCCTCAACAAGGCGCCCGAGGTGGTACGGGTCTACCTGCCGCCGGACGCCAACAGCCTGCTGGCGGTGGCCGACCACGTGCTGCGCAGCCGCGACTACGTCAACGTCGTCGTCGCGGGCAAGCAGCCCGGCTTCGACTGGCTCACCCTCGACCAGGCCCGCGCGCACTGCGCCCGAGGAGCGGGCGTCTGGGAGTGGGCGGGCAGCGAGGACGGCACCCGGCCGCCCGACGTCGTCCTCGCGGCGGCGGGCGACGTGCCCACCCAGGAAGTACTGGCCGCCGCCATGCTGCTGCGCGCCCATCTGCCGCGGCTGGCCGTACGGGTGGTCAACGTCGTGGACCTGGCCCGGCTGCTGCCCCGGCGGGAGCACCCGCACGGCATGACCGGCGCGGAGTACGACGCGCTCTTCACCACCGACCAGCCTGTGATCTTCGCCTACCACGGCTACCCCTGGCTGATCCACCGCCTGGCCTACCGCCGCACCGGCCACGCCCACCTTCACGTACGCGGTTACAAGGAGATCGGCACCACGACCACGCCCTTCGACATGGTGGTGCGCAACGACCTCGACCGCTACCGCCTGGTGATGGACGTGATCGACCGGGTGCCCGGTCTCGCCGTGCGGGCCGCCGCCCTGCGCCAGACGATGGAGGACACGCGGCTGCGCCACCACGCGTGGATACGGGAACACGGCAGCGACCTCCCCGAGGTCGCCGACTGGGCCTGGATACCGCGCTGAGCGGCACCCGCCGCCCGCGACCGCTGCGCAGGGAGGAGCCACGATGGACATCCGCGGCCTGCTGCGACGCTGGCCCGTCTACCGCCAGCTGACCGGTGCCGACCCGCTGGGACGCGGCCAGGCTGTGACCTCGCCCCGCACCGGAGGGCTCAGGCCGCGCACCGGCACCGCCGATCGGGTGGTGCCGTCCGTCTGCCCCTACTGCGCGGTGGGCTGCGCCCAGCAGATCTACGTCAAGGACAACCGCGTCGTGCAGATCGAGGGGGACCCCGACTCCCCGGTCAGCCGCGGCAGACTCTGCCCCAAGGGCTCGGCCACCCTCCAGCTGACCACCGGCCCCGCCCGCCGCCATCAGGTGCTCCACCGGCGCCCGTACGCGAAGGACTGGGAGGTGCTGGATCTGGAGGCGGCCATGGACATGGTCGCCGAGCGGGTCCTCGCCACGCGCCGCGCGCACTGGCAGTGGGAGCACGAGGGTCTGCGGGTGGCCCGCACGCTGGGCATCGCGAGCCTGGGCGGCGCGACTCTCGACAACGAGGAGAACTACCTGATCAAGAAGCTCTTCACGGGCCTCGGCGTCGTACAGGTGGAGAACCAGGCGCGGGTGTGCCACAGCTCCACCGTCGCCGGGCTGGGCACCTCCTTCGGGCGGGGCGGCGCGACCACCTTCATGCAGGACCTCCAGCACTCGGACTGCATCGTCATCCAGGGGTCGAACTTCGCCGAGGCACACCCGGTCGGCTTCCAGTGGGTGATGGAGGCCAAGGCGCGCGGGGCGACCGTCATCCACGTCGACCCGCGTTTCACCCGCACCAGCGCGCTCGCCGACCTTCACGTGCCTCTGCGCGCCGGCTCCGACATCGCCTTCCTCGGCGGGATCATCCACCACGTCCTGGCCCACGACAAGGACTTCCGCCGTTACGTCCTCGCCTACACCAACGCCGCGACGCTGGTCGGCGAGGACTTCCGCGACACCGAGGACCTGGACGGCGTCTTCTCGGGGCTCGACGAGGAGCTGCACACGTACGACACCGGCAGCTGGCAGTACCAGGGCACCGACGTCCAGGCGTCCGCCGGCGACCGCGACACGCGGTACGAGCAGCGGGTGCGTGCGGCGCAAGGGCGGACTGCGGGGGAGCGGGCCGCCCAGGGCGCGGGCGCCGCCGAGACCCACGGGTCCGGCGGCCCGCGGGCGCACCCCGCCCCCGAACGTGACGAGACGCTGCGCCACCCGCGCTGCGTCTACCAGATCCTCAAGCGCCACTACGCGCGCTACACCCCGGAGCTGGTCGAGCAGGTCTGCGGTGTCCCGCAGGAGGCGTTCCTGCGGGTCTGCGACGCGCTCACCACCCACTCCGGCCCGGAGCGCACCAGCGCCTTCGTCTACGCGGTGGGCTGGACGCAGCACTCCACCGGCGCCCAGTACATCCGCGCCGCGAGCATCCTCCAGCTGCTGCTGGGCAACATCGGACGCCCCGGCGGGGGCATCCAGGCTCTGCGCGGCCACGCCTCCATCCAGGGTTCCAGCGACATCCCCACCCTCTTCAACCTGCTGCCCGGCTATCTGCCCATGCCGCACGCGCACGCGCACCAGGACCTCGACGCGTACGTGGCCGCCAGCCGTACGGAGAAGGGTTTCTGGGGCGAGATGCGGGCCTACTCCGTCAGCCTCCTCAAGTCCTACTACGGGGACGCCGCTCGCGCGGACAACGACTACTGCTTCGACCACCTGCCCCGGCTCACCGGTTCCCACAACACCTACGACACGGTGCTCGCCCAGCTCGACGGTGTCTGCAAGGGGTACTTCCTGATGGGGGAGAACCCGGCGGTCGGCTCCGCCAACACCCGGCTCCAGCGACTCGGGATGGCCGAGCTGGACTGGCTGGTGGTCCGCGACTTCTCGCTCATCGAGTCGGCGACCTGGTGGCGGGACGGGCCGGAGATCGAGTCGGGCGAGCTGCGCACCGAGGAGATCGGCACCGAGGTCTTCTTCTTCCCCGCCGCCGCGCACACCGAGAAGTCAGGCTCCTTCACCAACACCAACCGCTGGGTGCAGTGGCACCACGCCGCCGTGGAACCTTCCGGCGACGCCCGCAGCGACCTGTGGTTCACCTACCACCTCGGACGCCGGATCAAGGCGGCGCTGGCCGCGTCCACCGACCCCATGGACCGCCCCGTGCAGGACCTCACCTGGGACTATCCGGAAGAGGGAGAACTGCGCGAACCGGTGGCGGCGGCGGTGCTGGCGGAGATCAACGGCCGCGGCCGGGACGGAAGTCCGCTCAGCGCCTACACGCAGCTGCGGGACGACGGGTCCACCTCCTGCGGCTGCTGGATCTACTGCGGCGTCTTCGCCGACGGCGTCAACCAGGCCGCCCGGCGCACCCCGCACACCGAGCAGGAGTGGACCGCCCCCGAGTGGGCCTGGGCCTGGCCGGCCAACCGTCGCGTCCTGTACAACCGCGCCTCCGCCGCGCCCGACGGCACACCCTGGAGCGACCGCCGGGCGCTGGTGTGGTGGGACGCCGAGGCGGGTCGGTGGACCGGGCACGACGTGCCCGACTTCATCGCCGACCGCGCGCCGGACCACGTGCCGCCCGCGGGCGCCCGGGGGCCGGACGCGCTGCGCGGCGACGACCCGTTCATCATGCAGGCCGACGGCAAGGGCTGGCTGTTCACCCCCGCCGGGCTGGTGGACGGCCCGCTGCCCACCCACTACGAGCCGCAGGACTCCCCTTTCCCCAACGCGCTGCACCCGCGCCGCTCCCGCTCGCCGGTACGGCTGCTGCACTCGCGCCCGGGCAACCGCTACCACCCCAGCGGGGATGAACCGGGTGCGGAGGTCTACCCGTACATCGTGACCACCCACCGCCTCACCGAGCACTTCACGGCCGGCGGGATGAGCCGCTGGTCGCCGTACCTGGGCGAACTGCAACCGGAGTTCTTCTGCGAGGTCTCGCCCGCGCTCGCCGCCGAACGCGGGCTCGAGCACACCGGCTGGGCCACCATCGTCACCGCGCGCAACGCCGTCGAGGCCCGCGTGCTGGTCACCTCCCGGATCGCCGCACTCACCGTGCACGGCCGGACCGTGCACCAGATCGGGCTGCCCTTCCACTGGGGTCCCAACGGGGTGGTCACCGGCGACGCGGCGAACGAACTCGTCGCCATCGCCCTGGACCCCAACGCCCACATCCAGGAGGACAAGGCGCTGACCGCGGACATCCGCCCGGGCCGCCGCCCGCGCGGCGCTGACCTGGGCCGGCTGGTCGCCGACTACCGGCGGCGCGCGGGCATCACCGCCATGACAGGCAGGGAGACCACACCGTGACCGGCAACCTCCTCAGCGGCCCGGAGCCGGACCCCGCGGGCGACGCGGGCCACCCGGACCCGCCGCCCCGGGTCGGCTTCTTCACCGACACCTCCGTCTGCATCGGCTGCAAGGCGTGCGAAGTGGCCTGCAAGGAGTGGAACGCGCTGCCGGAGGACGGCCTCTCGCTGAGCGGCATGTCGTACGACAACACCGAGGCACTGGGCGCGTCCACCTGGCGGCACGTCGCCTTCATCGAACAGCCGGTCTCGCCGCAGGGGCGCACCGAACTGCCGCTGGCCGACCCGGAGTCGGCCCTGACGTCGGCCCCGGAGGCGGGCCCTGCGGCGGACGGCGTGCGCTGGCTGATGTCCTCGGACGTCTGCAAGCACTGCACCCACGCCGCCTGCCTGGACGTGTGTCCCACCGGTTCACTCTTCCGCACCGAGTTCGGCACGGTCGTGGTCCAGGAGGACATCTGCAACGGCTGCGGCTACTGCGTACCGGCCTGCCCGTACGGCGTCATCGAGCAACGCCCCACCGACGGGCGGGCATTCAAGTGCACCCTGTGCTACGACCGGCTGGGCGCCGGCCAAGAGCCCGCCTGCGCCAAGGCGTGCCCCACCGAGTCCATCCAGTTCGGCCCGCTGGAGGAACTGCGCGAGCGCGCCGCCCTGCGGGTCGATCAGCTCCAGGAGGCCGGCGTCACCGGTGCCCGGCTCTACGGGCACGACCCGCACGACGGCGTCGGCGGCGACGGCGCGTTCTTCCTGCTGCTGGACGAGCCCGCGGTCTACGGGCTGCCACCGGACCCCCAGGTCACCACCCGCGACCTGCCCGCCATGTGGCGGCACGCGGGCGCCGCCGCGCTGTCCCTGGTGGGCGGCGCGCTGCTGTCGTACAAGGCGCCCGCAGCTCTGCGGTCCGCCGCACGGGCCGTGCGCGCGGGGAGGGGAGCGGCATGACGGACGCTGGTGCCACGAGCCGGCCGGATCAGGGCGGACGCGGAGGACCGAACGAGGACGCCGGTCGCGGCGCGCGGCGTGGACGGCGCGGCTCCGGCGGGAAGCGCGGTGAGGAGCCGATGGTGCCCCGCGCCCAGTTCCAGGACTACTACGGGCGGCCGGTGATCAAGGCGCCGTCCTGGGCCGCCCGCGACATCGCCGGATACTTCTTCCTCGGCGGCCTCGCGGGCGCGGGCTCGGTGTTCGCCGCCGGCGCCCACCTCACCGGCCGCACCCGGACGGCGACCGCGCTGAAGGTCTCCTCTCTCGGCGGTGTCTCGCTGGCGACGGCCGCCCTCGTCAACGATCTGGGCAGACCCGCCCGGTTCGCCCACATGCTGCGGGTCTTCAAGCCCACCTCGCCGATGAGCGTGGGGTCCTGGCTGCTGGCGGCCTACGGACCGGCGGCCGCGGCAGCCGCCGCCAGCGCCGCCACCGGCCTGCTGCCACGGGCGGGCGCGGTGGCGACGGGCGCCGCCGCCCTGCTGGGGCCCGCGGTCGCCACCTACACCGCCGTCCTCGCGGCGGACACCGCCGTGCCGGCCTGGCACGGGGCACACCGTGAACTGCCCTACCTCTTCGCCGCCTCCGCCGCGGCCGCCGCCTCCGGCATGGCTCTGGCGGCCGGACCGCTGCGGGAGAACGCCCCCGCGCGGTGTGCCGCCGTGCTGGCCGCAGCCGCCGACACGGCGGCGGACCGGGCCGTCGAACGGCGCCTGGGCATGGTGGCCGAGACGCTCCGCACCGGCCGTGCGGGCAGGCTGCGCCGCGCGGCCCGGGTGCTGACCACGGCGGGCGCCGCCGGCGCGGCCCTGCTGGGGCACCGCAGCCGCCCCGCCGCGGTGGCGGGCGGACTGGCGCTGCTGGCGGGATCGGCGTGCACCCGGTTCGCCGTGTTCGCGGCGGGCGTCGCTTCGGCAGAGGACCCGGTGTACACCGTCGCGCCCCAGCAGGCCCGGCTGGCGGAACGGACGGGGTGAGGGACGGAGGGTGGCCGACGTGCCCGGGTGACCGCGCGGTCACCCGGGCGAGTGCGCGGCCCAGGTCAGCCCGGCGGGGCGGCGCCCCCGTCCCGGCGGTCCCCGCGAGCGGGCCCGTCGGTCTCCGTGGTCTCGGCCGCGCCTGGGGCCTCGGCGGCTTCCGCGGCTTCCGCGGCCTCCCTGGCCGGGTCGGCCGGGGTGTTCTGCGCGGTGAGGTCGTGCGGGCCCCGCCTGCCGTCGCCCCGTGGCGTCGGGGTGGGCACGGGCGCGTCGCGGTGCCGGTCGCCGGCCCGGTGCCGGGCCGGCGGCGGGGGTTCCGAAGGCCGCAGATCCCCCCTCCGGCGCAGGCGCGTGCCGTAGCCGACCGCCACGATCAGAGCCACGACGATCACCAGGCCGATCACCAGCGGCCCCACGCCGACCATCAGGTCGCGTGCGGCGGCGAAGGGCATTCGAGCGGGGTCCGCGGTTGCGGTGTCTGCTGCGCGTGCTGGGTACATGGCGCAACGGGTGCCCGCAGCGCCGGATGTCACTCGGCCGCGCACCCGCCGGTCCCGGGGCACGGTGCGACCCGCTGTCCCCGTCCGGTGACCTGGGGGAGTGCCGGGCCTCGTTCCGCGCGGCGGATGCATTCGTCGGGGATCGTGGGGCACCCGGGAGTGGACAGCGCCGCAGGTGACCCGAGAACAACCGGGAGTTTCCATGCAACTCGCACTTCTGCGGCCGGTCCTGGACCGGCCCGGCCCGTGGGCCTCCGTGTACGCGGACACCACGCACACGAGCGAGGACGCGGCCAAGCAGCGCGACCTCTCCGCCCGAGCCGCCGCCGACGAACTGGCCGCGCTCGGCGCGGACCGTGCCACCTGCGGCGCCGTGCACGACGCGCTGATGACCGACGTGCCCGTCGGCGGCCCCGGGAGGCGCAGCGGACGTGCGGTGCTCGCGACCGAGGGCACGGTGGTGATCGACACCCCGCTCGCCGGGCCGCCCACGCGGCCGTTCGCCGACTGGGCCGTCCTGCCGAGGACCGCTCCGCTGCTGCGGGGCGTCGGCGAGGACCCGCTGTGCCTGGTGGCGTACGTGGACCGCACGGGTGCCGACTTCGAACTGCGCGGCGACACCAGGCGGGAGGACGCCGGGCAGGTCCAGGGAGCCGACTGGCCCGTGCATCGCGTCCCGACGGCCGACTGGTCCGAGAAGCACTTCCACGCCAGGGTCGAGAACACCTGGGAGCAGAACGCGGGGGAGATCGCGGAGGCCGCCGCCGAAGCCTGTCGGCGCACGGGCGCCGACCTGCTGCTCCTGGCGGGCGACCCGCGCGAGCGCCGCGCCGTACGGGACCGGCTGCCCGCGCCGCTGGCCGCGGTCGCGGTCGAGAGCGAGCACGGGGGCCGGGCGCCGGGCTCGCGAAGCCCCCGGCTGGAGCGCGACATCGCGGAGGTGCGCGCGGTGCATGAGGCCGGCCGCACGGACGAGGTGGTGGACCGCTACCAGGCGGCGCGCGGGAACGGCGGCGCGAACGCGTCGACGGCCGCCGGGCTGCCCGCGCTGGTGGAAGCCGCGCGGGAGCACCGCATCTCGGCCCTCCTGCTGGCCCAGGACGGCCCGGACGTCGGCCGTACGGTGTGGGTCGGCCCCGATCCCGACCAGCTCGCGACGCGCCGTACGGAGCTGCGCTACCTGGGGGAGGCGCAGCCGATGACGGCGCGCGCGGACGACGCGCTGCTGCGTTCGGCTGCGGCCAACGGCGCCGAGGCCGTCATGGTGCCCGATCCGGCCCGGGCGCCGGACGGCGGGCTCGGCGCGCTGCTGCGCTGGCCCAGCCCCTGACCAGCAGCGGTCTATGCGGCGGTCCCGGCGGCGGCCGGCGGCGGCTCCCTGTCGGCGGCGGGGCCGCCGCATTGGGCCGCCCCAGCCGCCGCCCTCGCGGGCTCAGCCCGGCTGCCGCAGCCGGGAGCGGATGCCGCGGAAGTGCTCGCTGATCGCCTCGTGCAGCGCGGCCTCGTCCTTGGCGCGCAGGGCTTCGAGGATCTGCCGGTGCCGGCGCGCGGTCAGGGCGGCGGTGTCCGCGGCGCGCGGGAGGTCGGGGTCGAGCGCGTCGAAGACCTTCCAGAACACCTGGAGCAGGTCGAGCACCAGCTCGTTGTCCAGCGGGCGGTAGAGCGTCTCGTGGAACGCCCAGTCCAGCGCCGGGGTGTGCCGCCCCTCCTCGGCCTCCCGCTCCATCCCGGCGACCGCCTCGTCCAGCGCCGCGAAGTCGAGCAGGTCGTAGGCGCCCAGCACGCGGCCGACCAGCCCGGCTTCGAGCACCTCGCGGACTTCGAGCAGGTTGCGGATGTCGGCGTAGTCCCCGCGTACGGACAGCGCGCCGCGGAAGGACAGCCCCGCCTCCAGCGCGGAGAAGGGCACCGAGCCCACGTACGTGCCGTGGCCGTGGCGGATGTCGACGATGCCGACCGCCTCCAGGGCCTTCATCGCCTCGCGCAGCGGGTGCCTGCTCACCTCCAGCTGCCGCATCAACTCCGCCTCGGTGGGCAGCAGCGCGCCCGCCGCGAACCCCCGGTCGACGATCAGCTGCTTGATCGCCGCCTGGAGCGCGCGCTGGTTGGCTCGGGCGCCGCCGGCGGGCTTGCGTGTCGCCGAAGTACTCACGTTCCAGAGTCTAGTGCTGTGCCAGGCGGCATCCGCCGTGCTGCCACCCGCCTGACGCGGTACCCGCGGGGGAGTGCCCGGGAGGGGAACCGGGTGGAATTCCCGTGGGGCAAACGCTTGCGTGGCCGCCGCGGCCGACGGTAGCTTGCGCGGACATAGGACATCCTATGTCTCCCGTTACCGGAGGTCCCGCCCGTGGCAACCTCGGCGCCAGCCACCCCGCACTCCTTCCGCAGCCTCACCGGGGCGCAGCGCAAGGCGTTCTTCGCCGCCTGGCTCGGCTATCTGCTGGACGGATTCGACTTCGTCCTGATCACTCTCGTCCTCACGGAGATCGCGGACGACTTCGACATCAGCCTCACCAAGGCCGCCACCCTGGTCTCGGCCGCGTTCGTCTCCCGCTGGCTGGGCGGGCTGGTGCTGGGCGCGATCGGGGACCGGTACGGCCGCAAGCCCGCGATGCTGCTGGCCATCCTCGCCTTCTCGGTCGGCAGCGGCCTGTGCGGATTCGCCTGGGGCTACTGGTCGTTGTTCATCTTCCGCGCCATCGTCGGCATCGGCATGGCCGGGGAGTACGGCTCCAGCGCGACGTACGTCATGGAGTCCTGGCCCAAGTCGATGCGCAACCGGGCCACCGGCTTCCTGCTCTCCGCCTACCCGATCGGCACGGTGCTGGCCGCCCTCGCCTACGAGGTCATCGTGCCCGTGGCGGGCTGGCGCTGGCTGTTCTACGCGGGCATCGTCCCGATCGCGCTCACCCTCTACCTGCGGCGCGCGCTGCCCGAGGCGGCCGAGTGGCAGGCCGAGGTCGGCGACCGCCCGGAGGTCACCACCTCCTCGGTGCTGCTCGCCCCCCGCAGGAGAGTGGGCAACGGGGCGCTCGCGGTGCTCCTGTCGGCCGTGCTCGTGCTGCTCTTCAGCCAGAACGCGGGTGCCGCCGCGTGGCCGCTGGCCGGGGTGGCCGTGCTCTGCCTGATCGCCTTCACCGTCCAACTGGCCGGACGTCTCTGGCCGGTGATGCTGGCGATCATGGTCACGACGTTCTGCGCGTTCCTCTACTCCTGGCCCATCCAGTCGCTGCTGCCCACCTACCTCAAGACCGAACTCGGCTACGACGCGGGCCAGGTCTCGGACGCCCTGACCTGGGCCGGGCTCGGCTACGCGGCCGGGTCCTGCCTGGCCGGGGTCGTCGGTGACAAGCTGGGCACCCGGCGCACCTACGTCTTCGGCCTGTTCCTCTCCCTGGCGTTCGTCTTCCCCGTGTTCGCCCTGGACTCGGGCAACGTGGTGCTCCTGTGGCTGTTCCTGTTCGTGATGCAGGCGACCAGCCAGGGCATCTCCGGGCTGCTGCCCAAGTACATCGCCGACCACTTCCCCACCCGGGTACGGGCGGCCGGGCTCGGCTTCTCGTACAACGTCGGCGCGCTCGGCGGTGCCGTCGCACCGCTGGCCGGAGCCTCCATCGCGGAACGCACGGGCCTGGGCACCGCGCTCACCCTCCTCGCCGGGGTGCTCACCGCCGTGGTCGCGCTGATCATCGGCTTCAACCTGCCCGCCCGCATCGGACGCGCGCTGCGGATCGAGTCCGACGCGCCCGCGCTCGCCGCCGCCCCGAACACCCCCAAGGACACCCCCTCCGAAAGGACGGCCCCTCGTGGTCTCTGACTCCGCACTCTCCCTCGGCGGCGTGATCCCGCCGCTGGTCACCCCGACCGACGCCGCCGGGGAGATCGACCGCCGCTCCCTGGAGCGCCTGATCGGCTTCCAGCTCGGCGCGGGCGTGGACGGCGTCTTCCTCGCCGGATCGTCCGGCGAGGCCGCCCTGCTGGACTCCGGCCGGCTGCGTACGGTCACCGAGGTGGCCGTCGGCGCGGTGGCAGGCGCCGTGCCGGTGCTGGTGGGCGCCGTCGACACCGGGACCCGGCGGGTCATCGAGCACGCCCGGCTGGCGGCGGCGGCCGGCGCGGACGCGGTGGTGGTCACCGCGCCGTTCTACGTGGAGCCGCACCCGGCAGAGGTGGTGGAGCACTACCGGCGGGTGGCGGCGGCCGTCGACGTGCCCGTCATCGCGTACGACATCCCCGGAGCGGTGGGCACCCGCCTCACCCCCGCCATCGTCGCGGAACTGGCCGCCGAGAAACTGGTGATCGCCCTCAAGGACTCCAGCGGCGACCTGGCGCACTTCCGGGAGGTGCTCCGCCGCACCGGCACCGCGCTGCCCACGCTCACCGGTTCGGAACTGCTCGCGGACCTGGCGGTCACCCTCGGCGCGGCGGGGATCGTGCCCGGCCTGGGCAACGTCGACCCGCACGGCTACGTACGGCTGCACCGCGCCGCGCGGGAGGGCGACCTGGCCGCCGCCCGGGCCGAACAGGACCGGCTCGCTCGGCTGTTCCGGATCGTCGACGTCGCCGACCGCACCCGGATCGGGGCGACGGCGGCGGCGCTGGGCGCGTTCAAGGCGGCGCTCGCCCTGCGCGGTGTCCTCGCCGACCCGGCCACCCTCCCGCCGCTGCTGCCGCTGGACGCGGGGGAGCGGCGGGGCATCAAGGAGATCCTGGCCGAGGCGGGTCTTGGGGCGGTGGGCGGCTGAGGGGGCGGCCGGGGGCGGGCGCGGGCGGCGGGCGCGGTGGCCGAGCCCGGCCCCGTGCATGATGATCATACGACCGGGGCAGTCCGGTGGCGGTGGGAGATCGCAATCGCACGACGAGGAGGGCCCGGATGACGGACACGGCAGAGGGCAACACCGCGTACGGCAGGAAAGCGTTCAAGCGGTCCACGAGCCACTTCACCGACCGCGTCACGGCAGACGGCGCGGACGGCTGGCCCGTCGAGGCGGGCCGCTACCGGCTGGTCGTCAGCCTGGCCTGCCCGTGGGCGAGCCGGGCCCTGGTCTCCAGACGCCTGCTCGGACTCGAAGGAGCCCTCTCCCTCGCCGTCACCGACCCGATCCAGGACGACCGCAGCTGGCGGTTCACCCTCGACCCCGGCGGCCGGGACCCCGTCCTGGGCATCCGCTACCTGAGTGAGGCGTACGACGCGCGGGAGACGGGCTACCCCGGCGGGGTGAGCGTCCCGGCGATCGTCGACGTGCCCAGCGGGCTCCTGGTCACCAACGACTTCCAGCAGATCACCCTGGACCTGGCCACCGAGTGGACCGCCCTGCACCGGCCCGGCGCCCCCGACCTGTATCCCGAGCCGCTGCGGGACGAGATCGACGCCATCGCCGACGAGGTGTTCCGGGACCTCAACAACGGCGTGTACCGCGCCGGTTTCGCCACCGGCCAGGAGGAGTACGAGGGCGCCTACCGGGACGTCTTCCGCCGCCTGGACGCGCTCTCCGCCCGGCTGGCCGACCGCCGCTACCTGGTCGGGGACACCCTCACCGAGGCCGACATCCGGCTGTTCACCACGCTGGTGCGCTTCGACGCCGTCTATCACGGCCACTTCAAGTGCAACCGCCGCAAGCTCGCCGAGGACCCGGTGCTCTGGGCGTACGTACGCGACCTCTACCAGACCCCGGGATTCGGGGACACGGTCTCCTTCGACCACATCAAGCGGCACTACTACGCGGTGCATCGGGGGATCAATCCGACGGGGATCGTCCCCGTCGGGCCCGACCCCGCGGGCTGGCTGACACCGCATCACCGCGAGCAGCTCGGCGGGCGCCCCTTCGGCGACGGCACGCCCCCGGGCCCGCCCCCGCCCGAGGAGCGACTCGCGCCCCCCGCTCCGGCCTGACACCGAGCCCGCCGGTCCCGCCGAGCCCGCTGCTCCCACCGCTCCCGTCCGACACCGCGCCGGACGGCATTCTCCGCAGGGCCCGGACCCTTCTCGATACACCAGTGTATCCGATACGCTCATGTATCGAGATTCCGGGACCGGGAGGTGCACGATGCCGTCAGCAGCGACCGAGGAGGGCGCGCCCGCCGCAGGACCGCGCCGCGTCACGGCGCGGCGCGCCCGTACGCGGCAGCGGCTGCTGGACGCCGCGCTGGAGGTCTTCGCCGAGGAGGGCTTCGGCCGCTCCACCGTCGAGCAGGTCTGCGAGCGCGCCGGATACAGCCGGGGCGCGTTCTACTCCAACTTCTCCTCGCTGGACGAGATGTTCCTGAGCATGTGGGAGGACCGCTCGGCGCGCATGCTCGCCGACATCCGCACCGCCCTGGACGAGGTGCCCCAGGACCCGGAGAAGGCGCTGCGCGCCGCGCTCGCCGCGATACCCCTGGATGACGCGTGGTACCGGGTGACCGCGGAGTTCACCGCGCACGCGCTGCGCAACCCGCCGCTGCGGCGGGTGATGGCCGCGCGCGAGCAGTCCTTCCAGGAGGCGATCCTGCCGGTGGTCGTCGGCGCGCTCGCGCGTACCGGCCGCCGCGTCGGGGACCCCGCAGCCCTCGGGCACGCGCTCGTGGCCGCGCACGACGGCACGGCTGTCCAGGTGCTGCTGGAGCCGGGGGGCCGCGAGGCGCGCCGCCGCCGCGAGGAGCTGTTCCTGCACGTCCTGCACGCGTACAGCACACCGGTCGCGGTCGCGGACGAGGCGCCGTGACGGCCCCGGCGGGCGGCAGGACCGCGCTCGTGACGGGCGCCTCCTCGGGCATCGGCGCGGCGGTGGCCGCCGCGCTCGCCCGGCGCGGCTACCGCGTCCTGGGCACCAGCCGGGACCCGGCCTCGGTGGGCGCCCCGGTCCCCGGCGTGGAGTACCTCGCGCTCGACCTCGCCGACGAGGCGGGCATCGAGGCGTGCGCGCGTGCCGCCGGCCCGGTGGACATCCTGGTCAACAACGCCGGTGAGAGCCAGAGCGGCCCGATCGAGGAGCTGCCGATGGAGGCGGTCGGACGGCTCTTCCAGCTGAACGTCTTCGGTGCCGTGCGCCTCACCCAGCTGGTGCTGCCGGGCATGCGGGCCCGCGGCTACGGGCGGGTGGTGATGGTCGGTTCGATGCTGGCCAGCTTCCCGCTCGCCTACCGCTCCTCGTACGTGGCCTCCAAGGCGGCCGTCAAGGGCTTCGCGATCGCCGCGCGCCGCGAGGTCGCCCCCTACGGCGTCGGCGTCACCACGGTCGAGCCCGGCTCGATCAGCACCGGCATCAGCGAGCGGCGCACCCAGTACGTGGCGCCGGACTCCCCCTACCGGGGCGAGTACGACACCATGCTCGCCGCCCTGAACGCCAACGAGGCGCGGGGCGTCCCGGCGGAGCGGGTGGCGGGCACCGTGGTCCGGGCGATCGAGGCCGCCCGGCCGAAACCGCTGTACGCGGTGGGCAGCAACGCGCCGCTGGCCTTCGCGCTGCGCCGCCTCACCTCCCGTACCGCCGCCGAGCGCCTGGTCTCCCGCCGTCACGGTCTGCGCTGACCGCGCCCTCTCGCTGCGGGGCTCCGCCCGCGAGGCCGGACCGGTAGGCGAAGACGACCAGCTGGGCGCGGTCCCGCGCGCCCAGCTTCGTCTTGGCCCGCTGGATGTGGGTGCGTACGGTCAGCGGGCTGACGAACAGCTCCTCGGCGATCTCGGTGTTGGACTTCCCCTCTGCGGCCATGGCCGTCACCTCGCGTTCGCGGGCGGTGAGCGTAACCAGATCCGCGGCGAGTTGCGCGTCGGCGCCGTGCTCGGGGGTGGCCAGGAAGCGGGTGATGAGGGAGTGCGTGGCCGCGGGGGAGAGCAGCGCGTCCCCGGCGGCCACGGTGCGGATGCCCTCCAGGAGCGCGTCGGCGGAGACGTCCTTGCCCAGGAAGCCGCTCGCGCCGACGCGCAGCGCGCGGGCGACGTGCTCCTCGGTCTGGAAGGTGGTGAGGATCAGGACGCGGGTGCTCCGCAGCCCGGGGTCGGCGCAGATGGCGCTGGTGGCCGCGAGACCGTCGGTGCCGGGCATGCGGATGTCCATCAGGACGACGTCGGGGCGGTGGGCGCGCGCGAGTTCGACGGCCCGTCCGCCGTCCTCGGCCTCGTCCACCACCTCCATGTCCGCGCAGGAGTCGATCAGGATGCGGAAGGTCGCCCGCAGCAGGGTCTGGTCGTCGGCGAGTAGCACGCGGATGGTCATCAGGGCTCTTTCGGGGATCAGGAGTGGAGGGGCAGTTCGGCGGTGACCAGGAAGCCGCCCCCGGGGCGGGGGCCGGTACGGAGGCGGCCGCCGGCGGACCGGGCGCGCTCCCGCATGCCGACGATCCCGAATCCTCCGCCGGGGACCGGCGGGAGCGGGGAGGGGCCGCCGTCGTCGCTGACCGTGAGGGTCAGCCGGTCGTGGACGTAGGCGAGTCCGACGCGCGCCGTGCTGCCGGCGGCGTGCTTGGCGACGTTGGTGAGCGCCTCCTGCACGATCCGGAACGCGGTGAGGTCCACCCCGGGCGAGAGCGGCCGCTCCTCACCCTCGACGGTGACGGCGACCTGGAGTCCGGCCGACGCGAAGGCGGCGACCAGCTCGGGGAGCCGGGCGAGCCCGGGGGCCGGGTCCAGCGGCTCCTCGGGATCGTCCGGCCGGCGCAGGAGGCCGACGGTGGCCTGGAGTTCGCGCAGCGCGGCGGCGGTGGTGGTGCCCAGCTCGTCGAGGAGGCGCGCGGCCTCCTCGGGGCGTTCGCGGGCGAGGTGGGCGGCGGTGCCCGCCTGGGCGTGGGCCAGTGCCATGTGGTGGGCGACGACGTCGTGCAACTCGCGGGCGATGCGCACGCGTTCCTCGGCGACGCGCCGGCGGGCCTCCTCCTCGCGGGTGCGCTCGGCGTTTTCCGCACGGGTGTGTACGGCGTCCAGATACGCGCGCCGCGCCCGTACCGCCGACCCCTGGAGGACGGGCAGCAGCAGCCAGAAGGCGGGCGCGACCGCCCTGTCGGCCAGGGGCTGGTCCGGCTGGTCGAAGACCAGCGCCGTGAGGGCGATCAGGGCGGCGGCGGCGAGGTGGTGCGCGTACGCGGTCCGCTGCGGGAGGCGGACCGTCAGCTCGTAGAACGCGACGATCAGGGGGAGCAGCAGCAGCGCGGAGACCTCGTACCCCAGGCCGCTGGAGAGGACGGCGCAGGCGGCGGTGGCCGCGACGACGCCGCGCGGGTGGCGCCGCCGCCACGGCAGTGCGAGGCAGGCGGCGGTCGCCAGGGGCAGCCCGGGCCACCAGCCGGGTCCGCCTTGGTCGTACTGCTTGGCCGTCGCGACGTAGAGCAGCAGCACGAACGCCGCCTCGACGAGGCGGGGGTGGTGGTCGGCGTACCGTCGCCAGCTGGTGGACATGGCCTCCTCCGGTCGGGCATCCGGTCTCGTTCTGGACTCATGGTGGGTCACGCGGCGCCGCCCCGGCCAGGCGCGGGCCGCCCGCGCCCGGCCCGGGGCGGGCGGCCCGCCGCCGTCAGACGGGCACCCGGCCCGGCGGGCCGTCCTCGGCCGGGGCGGGGAGGGCGGCCCGCTCCCGTAGGGCCTCGCCCTCCACGTCGACGCGCGGCAGCAGCCGTTCCAGCGGGCGCGGCAGCCACCAGGCGGCCCTGCCGAGCAGGGCGAGGACGGCGGGTACGAACGCCATCCGGACCACGAGGGCGTCGAAGATGACGGCGACGGCCAGTCCGAAGCCGACCATCTTGACCATGGAATCGTCGGCGGTCATGAACCCGGCGAAGACGCCCACCATGATCAGCGCCGCCGCCACCACGATCGGGGCGCTGAGCCGGAAACCGGTCACCATCGCCTGCCCGGGCGGCTCCCCGTGGACGTACGCCTCACGCATCCGGGACACCAGGAAGACCTGGTAGTCCATGGCGAGGCCGAAGACGATGCCCACCAGGAAGATCGGCATCATGCTCATGATCGGCCCGGTCTGCTCGACGCCGAACAGCCCGGCCCCGTTGCCGTGCTGGAAGACGGTGACGACCGCGCCGAAGGAGGCGAGGACCGAGAGCAGATAGCCCACGGCGGCCTTGAGGGGCACCAGCACGGAGCGGAAGACCAGCATCAGCAGCAGGAAGGCCAGGCCGACCACGACCGACAGGTAGGGGACCAGCGCGTCCTGCATCTTCTGGGCGACGTCGATGTCGAGCGCGGTGGTGCCGGTCACCTCGAAGGTCGCGCCGGTGGCGGCCTCGATGGCGGGGCGTCCGCCGCGCAGGGTGTGGACGAGGTCCTTCGTCCGCTCGCTGGTGGGTGCGGTGGACGGGACGGCGGCGAGCACCGCGGTGTCCTCCGCCTCGTTGAAGCGGGCCGGGGAGACGGAGGCGACGCCCTCGGTGCCGGCGAGCTTCGCGGCGACCGCTTCCGTCGCGGCCCGGGTGTCGTCGGCTCCCCGCGCGTCCACGACGACGGTGAGAGGCCCGTTGAACCCCGGGCCGAAACCCTTGGCGAGGGCGTCGTAGGCGCGGCGCTCCGTGGTCGCGGTGGAACGGGCCTCGTCGCCGGGCATGCCCAGCCGCAGATCCGCCGCCGGCACGGCGAGCGCGCCCAGGCCCAGGACCGAGACGACCAGCACGAGCACCGGGCGGCGCAGCACGAACCGCGCCCAGCGCTCGCCCGCGCCGCCCGTCCGCCCCCGCTCCGCGGCCGGGACTGTCGCACCGCCGCGGCGGTCTCCCCGGCGGCCCCGGCCTCCCTTGCGGACCCGGCGCGCCAGGACCGCGTCCGGCCAGAACCCGAGCAGCGCGGGGACCAGCGTCAGCGCGATCAGTACACCCATGAGCACCGCACCCGCCGCGGTCAGCCCCATCTTGGTCAGCATCGGGACACCGACCACGGAGAGCCCGGCCAGCGCGATGACGACGGTCAGCCCGGCGAAGACCACCGCGGAGCCGGCGGTGCCCGCAGCCAGCCCGACGGCCTCGCGGGGGGCGTGCCCCCGGGCGCGCTCCTCGCGGTAGCGGGAGACCACGAACATGGAGTAGTCGATGCCGACCGCGATCCCCAGCATCATGGCCAGCTCGCCGTTGGTCGAGGACAGGCCGAGGACGCTGCCCAGCGCGATGATCGCGGAGACGCTGATGCCCACGCCGAGCAGGGCGGTCAGCAGCGGCAGCCCGGCGGCGGCCAGCGAGCCGAAGGTGATCAGCAGTACCACCGCGGCGATGCCGACGCCGATCACCTCACCCGTCCCGGCCGCCGACTCCGTCTCCAGCGCCGAACCGCCCGCCTCGACGGTCAGTCCCGCGTCCCGGGCCCTCTCGACGGCCCGCTCCAGCGCCCCGGTGGCGGCGTCGGTGAGATCTCCCTCCCGCACCTCGTAGGTGACGGCTGCGTACGCGGTGGACCCGTCCTCGCTCACCGCCCGCCCCTCGAACGGGCCCACCACCTCGGCCACCTGCGGCCCCTGGGCCACCTCGGCCACCAGGGCCTCGACGGCCGCGCGGTCGGGGCCGGAGGTGACCTTCCTCCCGTCCTCGGCGACGAAGACGATCCGGGCGTCCGCGCCGTCCGCCTCGGTCCCCGGGAACCGCTCGTTGATGAGGTCGAACGCCTCCTGGGACTCGATCCCCGGCATCGAGGACGAGTCGTCGGGAGGCTCTGCTGCGTGGAGGGCGGCGAAGACGGCGACGGCCGGCACCGCCACCCACAGCAGCGCTACGCGGCGGCGCCGCCTGAAGGCCCAGCGGCCCAGTCGGTACAAGAAGGTGGCCATGGAATGAGGTCTCCGTATCTGTTCCGGGGGACCTCACCAGCCTTTCCGGACGGGCCCGGGCCCGTCGTCCTCCGGGCCGAGCGACCCGGCTGCTCAATAACGAGTACGGGCTCGGCCGGGCCCTCGTCCCCCACGGGTAGGACGGGGCCGCCGCGGCGGGCCGGCTCACCCCGCGGGGGCGACGAGCACCTCCACGCCGCTGGCCTGGAGCGCGTCGAGGTCGTACGCCGGTATGCCGGCGTCGACGATGACGAGGTCGAACGCGGTGACGGGGGCGAGCTGATAGAGGCCGCGGCGCTGGAACTTGGTGTGGTCGGCCAGCAGGACCTTGCGGTCGCAGGCGTCCATCAGCGCCCGCTTGACGCCCACCGTCTCCTGCGACTGGTGGTAGCAGTGGCCGCGGGTGATGGCGGTCGTGGAGACGAACAGCGTGTCGGCGCGCAGGCTGTTGACCGCGTCGATGGTCCGTATGCCGAGGAACGCGTCGTAGGCCGGGTAGTACGCGCCGCCGAGTGAGATCAGCTCGATTCCCGGACTGCCGGCCAGGACCTGGATGACGGGTACGAAGTTGGTGATGACCGTCAGCGGCGCCCGCTGCGAGAGCAGTCCGGCGAGCGCGAGGCCGGTGGTGCTCTCGTCGACGATGAGGGACTGCCCGGGCTGGACGAGGGGGAGGGCGGCCCGGGCGAGCGCGCCCTTCTCCTCCGCCATGGCCTGGGTGCGGTGCCGGATGTCCCCGTGGAACGCGGTCGAGGGCTGCGCGGTCGCCCCGCCGCGCACCTTCCGCAGCCACCCCTTGCCCTGGAGATAGTCCAGATCGCGCCGGATCGTCATCGGTGTCACGCCCAGCTCGTCGGCGAGCCGTTCGATGCGCACGAAGCCCTCGTCGACCACCCGGCTCTTGATCCGCTCCCGCCGCTCGCGCGGTCCGCGACCGCCGCCGTCGGTGGCCGGATCTAGCTCTTCCTCCATGGACTCCCTCTGTTCCCTTTCTGTTAACAGAACATGTGCCGGGTGTGTCTTTTTGATCTCGCCCGTGGCTCGCCTCCCATCTGCGAGGAGCGTGCTACAGCTCGGTCCATGGCGCGCTCTTCGGGGAGCATGACACACCGATGTTCACCTGTGCCAGGTGAGTGAACAGCTCTGATGATTAATGAATCATGCTTCGGTGTTCACTTCTCGGAGTGTGTTGACACCTGCCGAACACGCGGGTTTCTTGTGCGGTACATCACAGCGGGCCGGCCGACGGCTGCGCGGTCCCGGATCAAGGAGCGGAACCATGAGAAAACTGGCCAGCGGTGTTCTCACCGGCATCCTCGCCGTGGGCGTTCTCACCGGATGCGCCGAGGAGCCGGATTCCGGGAACGCCAAGGAGGGCGGCGGCAACGGCAAGGGCAAGGTCGCGTTCCTGATGCCCGACCTCGCCTCGCCCCGCTACGAGCAGTACGACGCCCCGCTGTTCAAGAAGCGGATGGCCAAGCTGTGCGCGGACTGCAAGGTGATCTACCAGAACGCCGACAGCGACGCCTCGCTCCAGCAGCAGCAGGCCAACTCCGCGATCGCGCAGGGCGCCAAGGTGCTCGTGCTCGACCCGGTCGACTCGGCCGCGGCGGCCACGATCGTGCAGACCGCGCAGTCCCAGGGCGTCAAGGTGATCGCCTACGACCGTCCGATCCCCAAGAAGGCCGCCGACTTCTACGTGTCCTTCGACAACGAGGCGATCGGCGAGTCCATCGCCCAGTCGCTGGTCGACCACCTGAAGAAGACCAAGGCCAAGGGCGGGCTGCTCCTGGTCAACGGGTCGCCCACGGACGCCGCCGCCGCGCTGATCAAGAAGGGCATCCACAACGCCGTCGACGACAGCGGCTACAAGCGGCTCGCCGAGTACGACACCCCGGACTGGTCGCCGGAGAAGGCCCAGCAGTGGGTGAGCGGTCAGATCGCCCAGTACCGCGGCAAGATCGCCGGTGTGGTGGCGGCCAACGACGGCACCAGCGGCGGCGCGACCGCCGCGTTCAAGGCCGCGGACGTGCAGGTCCCGCCGATCACCGGCAACGACGCGGAACTGGCCGCGATCCAGCGAGTCATCGCGGGCGACCAGTACAACACCATCTCCAAGCCGATCAAGACCGTCGCCAACGCGGCGGCCGAGGTCGCCCACCAGCTGATGCAGGGCGAGAAGCCCAAGGCGGAGACCGAGCTGTTCGACACCCCGTCGCAGCTGTTCGAGCCGACCGTGGTGACCCAGGAGAACCTCAAGAAGGTCATCTTCGGGCCGGACGCGGTGGTCGAGGTCAAGGACGTGTGCACCAAGAAGTACGCCGCCGACTGCGAGCGCCTGGGCATCAAGTAGCGATCCGAAGTCTGAGGGCTGCGGACACCGAGAGAAGAGGGCCATGATGACAGGCACCGCGGTTACCGGTGCGGGCACGGACACCGTGTTGTCGCTGAGGGGAATCTGCAAGCGCTTCGGCGCGGTCGCCGCGCTGACCGATATCGACCTCGACGTCTCCGCCGGCGAGGTGGTGGCCATCGTCGGGGACAACGGCGCGGGCAAGTCGACGCTGGTGAAGGTCCTTTCGGGGGTCTACGCACCCGACGCGGGCCAGATCTTCCTGCACGGCAAGGAGGAGTCGCTCGGCTCCCCGGCACTCGCCCACGCGAGGGGCATCGCCACGGTCTTCCAGGACCTCGCCCTGTGCGAGAACCTCGACGTCAAGGCGAACCTGTTCCTGGGCCAGGAGCTGCGGCCCTGGATGCTGGACGAAGTCGCCATGGAGAAGCGCTCCTGGGAGCTGCTGCGCCAGCTGTCGGCCAAGATCCCCACCCTCAGCGTCCCGGTGGCCGCCCTCTCGGGCGGTCAGCGGCAGACGGTCGCCATCGCCCGGTCCCTCCTGAGCGATCCCAAGATCATCCTGCTGGACGAGCCGACGGCCGCGCTGGGCGTCGCGCAGACGGCCGAGGTCCTCAACCTGGTCGAGCGGCTCAAGCACAACGGGCTCGGCGTGGTCATGATCAGCCACAACATGGAGGACGTCCGCGCCGTCGCCGACCGCGTCGCGGTGCTGCGACTGGGCCGCAACAACGGCGTGTACGACGTCGGCGACGTCTCCTCCGAAGAGATCATCGCCGCCATCACCGGCGCCACCGACAACGTGGTCTCGCGGCGCGTCGCACGCCGCGCGGCCTCCCCTCGGGCAGAGAAGGAAGTGCAGTGACCTCCACCGACACCGCGGTGGCAGCGGCCACCGACCAGCAGGACGAGCGTCTCGTGACGCCGCAGGGCATCGCCGACAGCGTCCGGGCCTCGATCCGCCGCGTGCGGGACGGAGACCTGGGCATGCTGCCCGTCGTCGCCGGCATCGTGGTGATCTGGACGATCTTCCAGTCGCTGAACCAGACGTTCCTCTCCAGCACCAACCTGGTGAACCTGACCTTCGACATGGTCCCGGTGGGCGTCCTCGCGCTGGGCGTGGTGTGCGCCCTGCTGGTCGGCCAGATCGACCTGTCCATCGGCTCGGTCAGCGGCGTCTCGGCCGCTATCACGGCCGTCGTCATGGTCAAGCACGAGCAGTCGATGTGGCTGGCCCTGCTCGCCGCCATCGCCGCCGGCTGCCTGATCGGCTGGCTCTACGGACAGGTGCTCAACCGCTTCGGCGTGCCCAGCTTCGTGGTCACCCTGGGCGGACTGCTGGCCTTCCTCGGCGTCCAGCTGTGGCTGCTGCGCGGCCAGAACGCGATCAACCTGCCCTACGACTCCCAGCTGGTGAAGTTCGCACAGCTGTGGTTCGTCCCCGGCTGGCTCTCCTACGCCCTGGCGGTGGCGGCGGCGGGCGGCTTCCTGGCCAACGGCTGGGTACGCGCCCGTACTCGCCGCGGCGCCGGGCTCTCGTCCTCCTCGCTGCAGTGGCTGCTCATGCAGTCCTCGCTGCTGCTGGCCGGACTGCTGCTCACGGTCTTCTACCTCAACCGCACCCGCGGCGTCGCCTGGATGTTCGTCTTCTTCGTCGCGCTGGTGCTGGTGATGCACTACCTCTTCACGCGCACGAAGTTCGGCCGCTCGCTCTACGCGGTCGGCGGCAACGCCGAGGCGTCCCGCAGGGCCGGCATCAACGTGCGGCGCGTCTACACCTCGGCGTTCGTGATGTGCTCCGCGCTGGCCGCGCTCGGCGGCATCCTCGCCGCCTCCCGGCTGGCCGCGGCGAACCAGAGCACGGGCACCGGGGACGTCAACCTCAACGCCATCGCCGCGGCGGTGATCGGCGGTACCAGCCTCTTCGGCGGGCGCGGCTCGGCCTTCGCCGCGCTGCTCGGCGTGCTGGTCATCCAGTCGATCTCCAGCGGGCTGACGCTGCTCAACCTCGACTCCTCCTACCGGTTCATGATCACCGGTGCGGTGCTGCTCATCGCGGTGGGCCTGGACTCCGTCGCCCGGCGCTCGCGCCAGGCGCACGGGCGGGGGTGACGCGCATGACCGCCATCGCCATCGATGCGGGCACCACCACCATCAAGGCCGTCGGCTACGGCGACGACGGGACGGAGCTTGCCGTCAGCCGCCGGCCGACCCAGGTGCGGCGGCCGAACCCCGGATGGGCCGAGCAGGACATGGCGGAGGTCTGGACCGCGGTCGCCGCCGCCGTACGCGAGGTCGCCGACGCGCTGCCCCGGCCACCCGGCATGGTCGCGGTCACCGCCCAGGGCGACGGCGCCTGGCTGGTCGACGGCCAGGGCCGCCCCACCGGACCGGCCGTGCTGTGGAACGACGGACGCGCCACCGCCCAGATCGCCGCCTGGGAGCGCGAGGGGGTCGCGCAGGAGGCGTTCGGGATCTGCGGGTCGCGGATCTCCACCGGGATGCCCAACGCCGTGCTGGCCTGGCTGGGCGAGCACGACCCGGACCGGATGGCCCGCTCGAGCCACCTGCTGACCTGCGGCGGCTGGGTCCACCTCAAGCTGACGGGGCAGCCCGCCGTCGACGAGTCGGACGCCTCCGCGCCGTTCCTGGACCTGCGCCGCCGCGAGTGGTCCGACCGGCTCTTCCCGCTCTACGGACTGGAGTGGGCCCGGCGGCTCCTGCCCGAACTGCGCGACGACGACCACCGCGTCAGCACGCTCAGCGCCTCGGCGGCGGCCGAGACCGGACTGCCCGCGGGCGTCCCGGTGGTGCTGGCCCCCTACGACATCTGCGCCACCGCCATCGGCGCCGGCGCGGTCAACACCGGCCAGGCCGCCTGCATCCTGGGCACCACGCTGGCCACGGAGGTCGTCACGGACACCGTGGTCACCGACGAGCGGGTGGGCATCACCGTCACGCTCGGCGTCCCCGGCCGCTACCTGCGCGCCTTCCCGACCATGAGCGGCGGCGACGTACTCGACTGGGGGAGGGGGATGCTCGGGCTGGCCTCCGTCTCCGAGCTGATGAGCCTGGCGGCGCGGGGCAGCCGGAACACCGCCGGAGTGCGGTTCGTCCCCTACCTCTCGCCGGCCGGCGAGCGGGCCCCCTTCTTCGACCCCGCCGCGCGCGGCTCGCTGACCGGCCTCTCCCTGGAGGCCGGCCGCGAGGACGTGGCCCGGGCGCTGGTGGAGGGCGTCACCATGACCATCCGCGACTGCCTGGCCGCGGCCCCCGGCGCCCCCGGCACCCTGGCGCTCTGCGGCGGCGGCACCCGGAGCGACTTCTGGATGCGGCTGATCGCCGACGTGACCGGCCTTCCGGTGACGATCCCCGCCGACACGGAGGTCGGCGCGCGCGGCGCCTGGCTGACCGGCCTGGTCGCCACCGGCCAGGAACCCGACTTCGTCTCCGCCGCCGCCCGGCACGTGGCGGTCGCCGCCACCCACCGGCCCGATCCGGCGGCGTTCGAGGGCTTCAGCGAGCGGTACGCCGACTTCCTGCGCCTGCGGGAGCTGAACCGGCCCCTGTGGCGAGAGGGCCAGACGCCCACGCACGACGGAGCCGGCGCGTGAGGGCCCTCTCCGGGGACGCCTGGCTGGGCGTCGACCTGGGCACGCAGGGCGTCCGCGTGGTCGTCGCCACGGCCGACGGCACCGTGCTGGGCACCGGCTCGGCCCCGCTGACCAGCAGCCGCACGGGCGACCACCACGAGCAGGACCCCGAGGAGTGGTGGCGCGCGGTGTGCACGGCCATCGGCCAGGCCCGTACGGCGGGCGCCGACCTGCGCCGCGTCCAAGGGGTGGCCGTGGACGCCACCTCCGGCACCATCACCCTGCTGGACCGCCGCGGCGCGGCCATGACCCCCGCGCTGATGTACGACGACGGGCGCGCCGGTACGGAGGCGGAAGAGGTCAACGCCGCCGGGGAGCGGCAGTGGGCCAGGGCCGGATACCAGCGGATGCAGCGGTCCTGGGCGCTGCCCAAGCTGCGCTGGCTGCTCAAACGGTTCCCCCGCGCGGCCCAGGACGGCTGGCGGCTGGCGCACCAGAACGACGTCGTCAACCGCAGGCTCGCGGGCCGCCAGGTGGCCGCCGACACCAGCAACGCCCTCAAGACCGGCGCCGACGCCGCGCGGGTGAGCTGGCCCGAGGAAGTGCTCGAGGCGCTGGAGATCCCGCGCGCGATGCTGCCCGAGCTGGTGCTGCCCGGCACGGTCATCGGCCAGGTCTGCGCCGCTGCGGCGGCCGAGACCGGCCTCGCCGAGGGCACCGCCATCGTCGCCGGGATGACCGACGGCTGCGCGGCCCAACTGGCCTCCGGCGCGACCTCTGTCGGCAGCTGGAACTCCGTGATGGGCACCACCCTGGTACTCAAGGGAGTCACCGAGGACCTCGTCCACGACCCGCACGGAGTCGTCTACTCGCACCGCTCGCCCTCCGGCCACTGGCTGCCCGGCGGCGCCTCCAGCGTCGGCGCCGGCCTGGTCGCCCGGGAGTTCGCCGACGCCGACCTGGACGTGCTCACCCAGGAGGCCGCGGCACTGCTGCCCACCGGCCTCCTGCGCTACCCGCTGGTCTCCCCGGGCGAGCGCTTCCCCTTCCTCGCCCCCGGCGCACGCGCGTTCGGCAGCCGTGAACCCGCCGGCCGGGCCGAGTCCTTCGCCGCGCTCATGCAGGGCGCCGCGTACGTCGAACGGCTCTGCTTCGACTACGTGGACCAGCTCGGCGCCCCGACCGGCGGCGCGGTCGTGCTCACCGGCGGAGCCACCCGCAACCACCTGTGGAACCAGCTGCGGGCCGACGTGCTGCAACGCCCGGTGACCCTGCCGCGCCACGCGCAGCCCGCCCTCGGCATGGCGGTGCTGGCCGCGTCGAGCCGTACCCCGCTGGACGCCGTGGCCGCCGCCATGGTGCGGCTCGACCGGACCCTCGAACCACGCGGCGCGCACCGAGCCGCGCACGAGGAGGGCTACCTCCGGCTGCTCGACCTGCTTGTCCAACGCGGCTGGCTCCCCGGCGTCGTCGCGGCCCACGCACGAGAGAGGACGGCGCTATGAGCCTCCATGTCATCTTCGTCCGGCACGGGGAGACGGTGTGGCACGCCGAGAACCGGTATGCCGGCAGCTCCGACATCGCGCTCACCGAACGCGGCCGCCGCCAGGCACACGCGCTCGCGGACTGGGCCGAGAAGGCGGACCTGACCGCCGTCTGGGCCTCCCCGCTGACCCGTTCGCAGGAGACGGCGCACGACAGCGCGGAGCGCGCCGGACTGCCCGTGAACGTGGACCCGCGCCTGCGCGAACTCGACTTCGGCATCGCCGAGGGCCTCACCCGCGCGGAGATGCGGGAGCGCTTCCCCGAACAGCTCGCCGCCTTCAAGGCCGACCCGGTGGCGAACCACCTCCCCAGCGGGGAGCACCCCCGCGACGCCAGCGACCGCTACCGCGAGTTCCTCGCCGACCTCCAGGCCGAGCACCGCGAGGGCCGCGTCCTGGTGGTGGCGCACACCACCGCCATCCGGCTCGCGCTGTGCCGCATGCTGGGCCTGCCGCTGCGCGAGTACCGCCGGATCTTCCCGTTCCTGGACAACTGCGCGCTCAACGAACTCATCTTGCGTGACAGCGGGCCCTCGCTGCTCACCCTGAACCGACCCGTGACCCCAGGAGCCTTCAGGTGACCACCATCCTGACCGCCGGTGACCACTTCGTCCTCAACTCCCTGCTGACCGAACGGCTCCGGCCGGTGGCACCGGAGGCGGCCTTCCGTGAACTGACCCTGCCCTGGCCTCTCGAGCCGTTCGGCGACGTGGCCGAGGTACGGGAGGCGTCCGGCACCGAGGACCAGCTCATCGAGGCGCTGCACGGCGTGGACGTCTGCGTCACCCAGATGGCGCCGCTGACCGAGCGCGTCCTGAAGGCCAGCCCGGACCTGCGCCTGTTCTGCGTGAGCCGGGGCGGCCCCGTCAACGCCAACCTCCAGGCCGCCACCCGGCACGGCGTCGCCGTCTCCTTCGCCCCCGGCCGCAACGCCACCGCCACCGCCGAGCACACGGTCGCCCTCATGACGGCCGCGGCCCGCCGCGTCCCCGCCACCCACGCGGACCTCGCCGCGAGCACCTGGCGGGGCGACTACTACATGTTCGAGAAGGTCGGTCCCGAACTCCAGGGCAGCACGGTCGGCATCGTCGGATACGGCGCCATCGGCTCGCGCGTCGCCCGCATCCTCCGCGGCTTCGGCGCGCACGTGCTCGTGGCCGACCCCTTCGTGCGGGCCGAGGACGCGGCACCGGCCGAGGTCACCGACCTGGCCGACCTCATGCGGCGCTCCCAGTTCGTCACCGTCCACGCCCGCGCGACGCCGGAGACCGAGGGCCTCATCTCCCGGCAGCTGATCGGCCTGATGCCCGCGGGCGGCGTACTGGTCAACTGCGCCCGCGGATCGCTCGTCGACTACGACGCCGTGTGCGACGCCCTGGACTCGGGGCAGCTCTTCGGCGCGGCCTTCGACGTCTTCCCGCAGGAGCCGCTCCCCGCCGGCTCGCGGCTGCTGACCACGCCCCACCTCGTCATGACGCCGCACCTGGCCGGGGCCAGCAAGCAGACCGCGCACAACGCCGCCGCCATCGTGGCCTCGGAGGCGGCCAGGTTCCTGGCGGGCGAGCCCCTCGTGCACTGCGCGAATCCCGAGGTGCTGACGGCCTCCGGCTGAACGCGCGGCGGTGCCCGCCTCCGTGTGGGGGAGGCGGGCACCGCGCGGCGGCGGGCGCTGGGCCGGCCGTCAGCCGCCCGCGGAGCTGGTCTGCCGCGGAGAGGGGGCCGCAGGCTCCGGCACCACCGCGAGCGCCGGAACCGCCGCGGGACCGCCTTCACTGAGGCCGAAGCGCCGGTGCAGCTTCCGCAGCGGGCCGGGCGCGTACCAGGCCGAGCGCCCCAGCAGGCGCATCGCGGCGGGTACGAGGACACCGCGTACGGCGACGGCGTCGATGAGGATGGCCAGACCGCTGCCCAGGCCGAACATCTGCATGAAGCTGACCTTGGACGTCCCGAAGGCGAAGAAGCTCACCGCCAGCAGCAGCGCCGCCGCGCTGACGATGCGCCCCGTGTGCCCCAGGCCGTTGACCACCGCGCTCTCGTTGTCCTCGCCCTGATCGTGGAGTTCCTTGATGCGGCTGGTGACGAAGACCTCGTAGTCCATCGAGAGGCCGAAGGCGATGCAGAACATCAGCACCGTCATCGCCGTCTCCATCGGCTGCGGGGTGAAGCCCAGCACGGAGGCGAGGTTGCCGTCCTGGAAGATCCAGGTCATCACGCCGAGGGCCGCGCCCAGGCTGATCAGGTTGAGGACCAGCGCGCGCAGCGGCTGGAGGAGGCTGCCGGTGAACAGGAAGAGGAGGAGGAAGGTGCTGAGGGCCACCAGGGTCACCGCGAGCGGCAGCCGGCCGGCGATGGAGTCCTTGGAGTCGATCAGTTCGGCGTCGGTGCCGCCCACCAGGGGGCGCGACCCCTGCGGCGGCTCGGTCGCCCGTACCTCCTTGACCAGATCCTGCGCCGCACCCGACTTCGGCGCCAGGGTGCTCACCACGGTGATCCGCTGGGCGTCGGGACGGCCGAGTGCGGCCTGGCCGGGCGCGGTGGACTCGCCGTCGAGATACGTACCGGTGGCCGACTCGACGCGGACGACGCCCTCCAGGCGGGAGAGATCGGCGGCGTAGGCGCCCAGCGCCGCCCCGTCCACGCCCTCCTGGGTCACGACGTGGATCGCCGCGTCGTCGTTCCCGTCGAAGTTCTCCCGCAGCGCCGTCGCCACCTCGCGGCTCTCGGCGTCCTTCGGCAGCACCCGCTCGTCCGGCGTGCCGAAGCTGATGCCCAGCAGCGGGCTCGCGGCCAGCACCAGCACCGCCAGGACCGGCAGCGCGGTGAGCGCGGGCCGCCGCATCACCACGCGGGCCAGCCGCCCCCACACGGGAGCGCGGGTGCCGGCGCGCCCCGCCGTCCTCGCCCACGGCATCCGCCCCTTGTTGACCCGGTGCCCCAGCACGGCGAGCAGGGCGGGCATCACGAACAGCGTGCTCACGGCGGCGATGACGACGACCCCGACGCCCGCGTAGGCGAACGAGCGCAGGAAGTACTGGGGGAAGACCAGGAGCGCGGCGAGTGCGACGGCCACGGTGGCGGCGGAGAAGGCGACCGTACGGCCCGCGGTGCGCACGGTGTGCCGGACGGCGTCCTCCACCTCCGCCCCGCCGGCGAGTTGCTCCCGGAACCGGCTGATCATCAGCAGCGCGTAGTCGATGCCCAGCCCGAGTCCCAGGGCGGTGGTGAGGTTGGTCGCGAAGATGGAGACATCGGTGACGCCGCCCAGCAGGGCGAGTTCGGCGAACGTGCCCGCGATCGCGACCGTGCCGATGACCAGCGGCAGCAGGGCGGCCACCACGCTCCCGAAGACGATCAGGAGCAGTATCAGGGTCAGTGGCACGGCGATCATCTCGGCCAGCAGGAGGTCCTTGGGCACCTGTGTGGACAGGTCGGCGCCCACGGCGATGCCGCCTCCGGCGGTGACGGCGAGCTTGCCCCCGTAGGTGCCGGTGTAGGTGTCGAGGATGCTCTCCGCGTTCTTCGCCCGTTCGGTCTCGTCGCCCTCGACGTGGGCGAGCACCATGGCCTCGCGGCCGTCCTCGGAGCGCAGGGCGGGGCTGTCGGTGCCCCAGTACGAGACCACGTTCTCCAGGTGCGCCTCTTTCTCGAGGTCGGCCACCAGCGCCCGGCCCGCCCGTTCGGCCGAGGGGGCGTCGACGCGGCCCTGGGGCGCGCGGACCAGGAGGATCAGGTTCGTCTCGCCGCCGAACTTCTCCTCGATGAGCTGCTCGGCCCTGGTGGACTGGGCGTTCGGGTCGTCGGTGCCGCCCTCCACCAGCTTGCCGAACGCGCCGGCGCCCACCACTCCCATGACCACGAAGGCCACGGTGGCGATCACGAGTACCAGCCGGGACCGGCGAATTGCCAGTTCGGCGATGCGTTCAAACACGCATAATCTCCTTCGGATTCCCACGGTGAAAAGGCATAGCTGAAAAGGCGTGGGCCACTTGACGGCCAGGCCAGGCAGCGGGGGCGCAAGCCGTGCGTCCGTGCCGGACGCCGCGAAGACGACGCGGGCCGGGACCCGGGAGCGCGGTGTCGCACTCCTCGTCGCCGCTGTCGACGTTAGCGAGGAGCAACAGGGTTTGGCAGTGTGAGAATTTCTTCACAGGGTGCACATCGCGCCGGTGGACGCCGTACGGTCGCTGCATGTCCCCAGCCGAACCCGAAGCGCCCGTCCCCACACTGCGCCAGCGGCGCCGGGCCGCCGCCGCCCGCGAGATCCTCACCGCCGCCGAGCACCACATCACCGAACACGGGCCCGCCGCCCTGTCCCTGCGCGCGGTCGCCCGGAGCCTGGGCATGACCGTGCAGGCGCTCTACCATTACTTCCCGAGCCGGGACGACCTCGTCACCGCGCTCGTCACCAAGACCTACGACGACCTCGCCGCCGCCGTGCGGGCCGCCGCCGACTCCGCGGCGGACCACCCGGGCGTGCCGGGCCTGGTGGTCGCCGCCGAGGGCTACCGCGGCTGGGGCATCGCACACCCCGAGCTGTTCCAACTCCTCTACGGCGCACCGCTGCGGCACTACGAGGCGCCCGTCGGAGGCTCCACCACCCAGGCGGTCCGCCGGATGGCCGCGATCTTCCAGCGGGAGATGTTCCGCGGGTTCACCCCGGCGCAGCTGGCCGCGGCCGAGACCTCCGCGCTCTCGCCTCCGCTGCGGACCTACCTGGAGGCCCTGCCGCGAGACGGCCTCGGAGACCTGCCGCCGCCCGCCGTGACCCTCTTCCTGGGCGCCTGGGGGCACATGCACGGCCTCGTCGTCCTGGAGGTGTTCGGGCACACCGCGTTCCTCGGCGCCCACCGGGCCGAGATCTTCCGCATGGCCATGCGGAACATGCTCGCGGACATCCACCGCCGGATTCCGAACGGGTCCGGAGCCGCCCCGGAAGCCGGACCCGCGCCCCCGTCCGCGCCCCCTCTGCTCTGAGCTGCCGTGAGGTCCGCGACTCCGGAGAGCCCCGCGGCGGCCGCGGGTGCTCCGTTTCGGCGCGCCCCAAGCGTCGTCACCCCGCCCTCCCGGTCCGGCCCGTCAGCTCGCGCCGAGGCAGAGCAGGGACCCGCCGCTCCGTCAGCCGTGCGCACCGAGTGGGCTGATCGTGGGCGGTGCGGGTAAGTTTCGGTGCGAGGCCGATCAGGAGCTCGGTGGTGCATCGCAACAAGGGGGCGGGATGGAGGAGTTGGCCGCGGAAGATCCGCGGCAGGTCGGGGCGTACACGCTGCGCAGGCGGCTGGGTGAGGGCGGGATGGGACGGGTCTTTTTGGGCCGTTCTCCCTCCGGCCGGGCGGTGGCGGTCAAGACCGTACATCCGCACCTGGCCCGCCAGGCCGGGTTCCGGCGCCGGTTCGGCCAGGAGGTCGCGGCCATCCGGGCCGTCGGCGGCGCCTTCACCGCGCCGATCGTCGCCGCCGAGGCCGACGGGGACCCGCCCTGGCTGGCGACCGTGTACGTGCCCGGGCCTGATCTCGCCGAGGCGGTGGCCAAGGCGGGCCCGCTGCCACTGGCCTCGCTGTGGCCGCTGGCCGCCGGGCTGACCGAGGCGTTGCAGGACATCCATACCGCCCAGGTGCTGCACCGGGACGTCAAGCCGTCGAACGTGCTGCTGGCCGCCGACGGGCCCCGGCTCATCGACTTCGGTATCGCGCGTGCCCTGGACGGCACCGCGCTGACCACCACGGGCATGGTCATGGGCACCCCCGGCTTCATGTCGCCCGAGCAGGTCGACGGCGCCGAACAGGGGCCCGGAAGCGATGTGTTCGCGCTCGGCGCCGTCCTGACCTTCGCGGCCACCGGGCGGGGGCCGTTCGGAGAGGGGGCACCGCTGGCCCTGCTGCACCGCATCGTGCACGGCGCGCCCGACATCGACGCCGTGCCCGAGAGCCTGCGGGACGTGGTCGCCGCCTGCCTGTCCAAGGACCCGGCCGACCGGCCGACGCCCACCGCACTGCTGCAGACCATCGCCTCGCTGTGGAGCCCGCCGGACAAGTGGCCGGCCACCACGCTCTGGCCGCACGCGATCACGCTCCTGCTGCCGCAGCACGCGCCACCGGGCCCCGGCGCCCCGCAGGCCGACAAGAGCACGGTCACCGAACCGTCCACCTCCCGTCCGCAGGAGCCGACCCGCCGCTACACCGAGGCCGCGCACACGGCGACGAGCGTCGGCCCGCTGGCCGCGGCCCGGTTGATGGAGCAACTCGCCGCGGACCAGTCCCGGACCCTGGGGCCGGACCACCCCGACACGCTCAGGAGCAGCCACGACCACGCCATCTATCTCGGTCAGGCCGGGGAGCACGCGGAGGCCGCCCGGGTGATGGGGCAGGTGGCCGCAGCCCGGGTGCGGGTGCTGGGTCCGGACGACGTGCAGACGCTGTCCAGCCGTCACCATCACTCCTGGAATCTGGGTCAGGCCGGTCAGCATGCGGAGGCTGCCCGCCTGATGGAGCAGGTCGCTGCGGATCGGGCGCGGGTGCTGGGTCCGGATGACCCGTCGACGTTCTACAGCCGTCATTCCCACGCCTGGGATCTGGGGCATGCGGGGGAGCATGCGGAGGCCGCCCGCCTGATGGAGGCGCTTGCCGTGGACCGGGTGCGGGTGCTGGGTCCGGACGACCCGCAGACCCTCTCCAGCCGTCATTCCCACGCCTGGAACCTCAGCCATGCCGGGGGCCATGCGCAGGCCGCCCGCCTGATGGAGGTGCTCGCCGCCGACCAGGCCCGGACCCTGGGGCCGGATCACCCGGACGTGCTCAACAGCCGCCACGACCACGCCGTCTACCTCGGTCACGCCGGGGAGCACGCGGAGGCCGCCCGGTTCATGGAGCAGGTGGCCGCCGACCGGCTGCGGGTCCTGGGCCCCGACGCCCCGCAGACCATCTCCAGCCGTCACCATCACTCCTGGAATCTGGGTCAGGCCGGTCAGCATGCGGAGGCTGCCCGCCTGATGGAGCAGGTCGCTGCGGATCGGGCGCGGGTGCTGGGTCCGGATGACCCGTCGACGTTCTACAGCCGTCATTCCCACGCCTGGGATCTGGGGCATGCGGGGGAGCATGCGGAGGCCGCCCGCCTGATGGAGGTGCTCGCCGCCGACCGGGTGCGGGTGCTGGGTCCGGACGACCCGCAGACCCTCTCCAGCCGGCACTCCCACGCCTGGAACCTCGGCCAGGCCGGTCAGCACGCGGAAGCGGCCCGGCTGATGGAGCGGCTCGCCGCCGACATGACGCGGGTGCTGGGTCCGGACGACTCGCAGACCATCCGGTGCCGTCGCAACCACGCCTGGAACCTCGCGCGGATCACCCGTTCCTGACGGCCCCCGCCCGGCCGGTCCCCGCGCCGCGAAGTCGGCGCCGCGAGGGACCGGCCGTGCGGGCCGTCGGCGGGGCATCGGGGCAGCGTGCGGCTGACGGCGGATGCGCGGCGCTGCCCGCTCGCTGTCCCGGGCGGCCGGCGGCCGGTGATCGCGTAGGTGCCGTTCGGGTGGTCAGGCCCCTTCGCGGTGGGCACGGCGATGAGTTTCGGCAGCGCGCCGGGTCTGTCCGGTGCGACGGTCTCCGAAGCCCCCGGCGTCCGTACGGACACCCACCGCCCCACCGCACGCGAGGAGAGCGACATGAGTGCTACCTACACCTTCGACGTCTTTTCCAGCCTTGACGGCTACGGTGCCGCCGGCGGGGACTGGACCGGCTACTGGGGCAAGCAGGGCCCCGAACTGCTCGAGCACCGTCACTCGCTGTACGGACCGGAGCAGCGGATGGTCTTCGGTGCCCGCACGTACCGCATGTTCGCGCAGATGCTGGCCGCGAGCACCGAGGAGTCCGACGTACGTGACCCGTGGGTCACCCGGATGAGGAGCCTGCCGGCGACGGTGGTGTCGACGACGCTGGAGGGTCCCCTCGACTGGCCGGACGCGACAGTGCTGAGCGGTGACGCCGTCGACGTCGTCGCCCGGCTCAAGGAGGAGTCCGCGGTGCCGTTGCGCTCGCACGGCAGTCTGTCGATGAACCGGGCGCTGCTGGCCGCCGGCCTGGTCGACCGCCTCCAGGTGACGCTCTTCCCCGCCCTCACC
This sequence comes from Streptomyces sp. CNH287, assembly GCF_000424825.1. Taxonomy (NCBI): domain Bacteria; kingdom Bacillati; phylum Actinomycetota; class Actinomycetes; order Kitasatosporales; family Streptomycetaceae; genus Streptomyces; species Streptomyces sp. CNH287. The sequence continues at coordinate 379,231 of NZ_AUKQ01000004.1, forward strand.
GGCCGGACCGGGCTGGACCCGATCTTCCAGGGTGCGGCGGACTTCGACCTGGAACTGCTCGAGAGCCGGACTCTCGACGGCCGTATCCAGGAGCTGATCTACCGGCCCACCCTCCACTGACCTCTCCCGGGAGGCGCCGATTCCGCCGCCGACTCCGGTGCCGAGCGCGGTGCCGAGCGCGGTGCCGAGGGGCCGGGAGGCCCGGCCGCACCGGGGGTCCACCCCGCCACCTCCACCGGCGGGGTGTGGGTTCCTCCACAGTCTTTCCTCCCGGCCCCCTCTTTGACCTGGGCCTCGATCCGCTGATAATCCATGAAGCCCCCGACGCTCGCCAGGCGTCGAGAGCTTCGACGGTCTTCCCCCAGGCGCTGGACCAGGGACCGGCGAAACCCACCCATTCCGCTCCGCTAGCACGACCGGCCTCACGGTGTCCACCCTGATCGCCCGTTCTTCCCCGGAAAGGCATGCGTCTAGTCGAAGCATGCGCTGCTACCGAAAACTAACAAATCGGCTGAAAATTGACATCTATAACTTCACGAATATCTGCACAAGTGCACCGCATATCTGCCGTGTGCCGTCAGCCGCAGGCGATGTTGTGGGTCACGGCGGGTGTGGCGACTCTCGGGTTCTTCATCGCGATGGAGATCGCTGCGCATCACTACGGTCTGCCGGGGCCGGTCGCCACTCAGGCACGAGAGGTGATATTCACCCCGAAATCAGGGCCGCTGCTGTACGCCAGCATGGCGTTGATGATGGTGGTGCTCCCCTGGCGGCAGCGGATCATCGGAACCGCCGCCGCGATCAGCATCGATATCGCCTACCTGCCCGTGCGGTGGGCGGTCGACGCGAAGATGTACTTCGGCAACGGTGCGCTGTGGGTGATCCTGGCCTTCGCGGTCATCGCCGTCACGCGCCGCACCGGCCGGGAACGCATCCTGCTCCTGAAGGGCGTCGGGCTGGGCCTGGTGCTGGTGGCCGGCCGCAAGACCGGCGAGACCTGGCTGCTCATCACTTCGACGACCCGTACCACGGTGCTCGACCAGTACGTGGCGACCGCCGATCACGCGCTGGGTGATCCGTCGTGGGTGGCGGGTCGGATCGTCAGGGCCACCGGCCCGATCGGTACCGGCATCCTCGACTGGGTCTACGTGCAGCTCGCGTTGGCGGCGGTCATCGTCGCGGCGTATCAGATGCGCCGTGTGGCGGACGAGGGCCGGTTCCCGAGTCATCATCTGGTGCGCACCTTCCTGGTGATCGGCCTTCTCGGGCCGGCCATCTACATGATCTTCCCGGTGGTCGGACCGATCTACGCCTACGGCGCCGACGGCGGCCCCTGGGCGGTGGCCAACCTGTGGCCGGACACGCCGCCGCCGATCGAGACGCCGCAGTGGATGCCACACGACGAGATCACCCCGCGCAACTGCATGCCGAGCCTGCACACGGCATGGGCTGTCGTGATCTTCATTCATTCCCGCAGGGGCCCGCGCATGCTGCAACTCCTGGGCACGCTCTGGCTGATCGCCACACTCGGCGCGACGCTGGGATTCGGTTACCACTACGGCGTGGACATCATTGCCGGAGTGGTGTTCGCTGTCACGATCGAGGCGGCGCTGCGTGCGTTCGACCGCGGCTGGGACCGGTCGGGAATCCAGCTGGTCGCCTATGGCACCACCGTCTTCGCCGTGTTCCTGGTCTCCTACCGCTATCTGCCGATGGAGATGGCCACGTATCCGTGGGTGTTCGGCCCGCTGTTCCTCCTGGCGACTGCCTCGGTGGTTCACCTCTACGTGCGCACCACCAGGTCGTGGGAACCGAAGCCCGCACCGGTGCCGCCGACGCAACGGGAACCGCAGCCCGAGCTGGTCTGAGGCGCGCTTGCGTCAGGTCGTCCCACCGGCCCCACCGGCCCGGCCGGGCCGGTGGGCTCCGGGGCCCTGCGCCCGAACCACCGGACGAGGAGAGGGGATGCCGTCATGGGGCAACGCTCACGCGAGTCTATCTACGGGAATTACGCCGATGCGTGCACAGCGAATCTCGACCGCGTCCGGCAGTCGTACCTCGAGGTCGCGCTGACGGCCGACATGGACGAGGCCGAGACCGCGCAATCGCTCGCCGACACCCTCGCCTCCTGGCGCGCCCCCGCCGAGGGGCTCGCTCCGCTGGAATCCGCCGTGGTTGCCGAGGGGCCGGAGGCGGTGGCCGCCCGCGCCCTCGCAGCAACCAGGGCGTTGGAGCGTTTCGGAGTCGTCGTGCTGCGGGCGATCACGGCGCGTCCCGCAGAGCGGGAGGACCACATACTGTTGGCCAAGGAAGCCTACGGGCCAGCGTACAGAGCGTACATCGACTTTCTCTACGACGCCGCCGAGTGCCTGGGGGAAGCTGACTTCTTGCGGACCAGGTCGTAAGGGGAAGCGATGGTACGGGGAACCACAAAGGACTCGCCATGGCACAAGGGGAAACTTTCGCCAGTTGGGGGCGGTAAAGCATGGGGATCTCGACAGGACGAGAAGTCTTCGGCGATGCCGATACGGCCCTCCACTGGGTTCGTGATGCCGACCTGCCGCAGCTTGACAGGCAGAACTTCAATCGATTCATCAAGCGATTCCCTTCACTTTCTTTCGCGAGGGACACCGAGGCTTCCTTGGCGCAAGTGGAATCCGGGTACGGCCTCGTGTTGCCGCCGCATATTCAACGCTCCAGGCTCGCCCTCTCCTTTACCCACTCGCCGCTTCTGGCACTGTTCGACGGATTCGACTACGAGTGCGGCGCGTCCGACCTGGAGGGCGACATCTGGTACAGCATCGGCCTGGGTAACGCTGGGGATGAGCTGCTTGCCGAACTTGTGGAACACGCACACGGCTATGTGATCGGGGGGTCGCACGGTTCGGAAGACTCCTACCTGTTCGTCGACACCAGACATACGGAGGACGAGCGCATCTTTGAGTGCGACGGGTATATCTTCGCGGACGCCGTCGCCGACGGAGATCCGGTGGAAGAGGTCATCGCGCCGGCATTCGCCTCGTACTCAAGCATGCTCGGCCACATTGTCGCCCTGCGTACGTGGGCGGGCGAGGTCACCACGGCGCGCCAAAGATGATCCCGTCTCCAGAGGGTCAGTGCGTGGACGCGTTGCCGAGCGGCGTGTGCGTCCGTGGCGCTGTCAGCTCGCGGATCTCCAGGCAACGGCTGGCGTAGTAGGCCGCGAGTTCGTGATTGTCGACGTAGTCGTCGAACCCGACACGGTAGGCGAGCGTCAGTTCGACCGGCGAGGGTGCATCGTCGAACGGCCTGTTCGCGCGGATGGCCTCGAGGACGTGCGGCATCGCGTACTGGAACCGCAGGCCGCTGCGGACGTAGTGCGGCAGGCCGTCGATGCTGCGTACCTCGGCGTCCTCGGCACCCGCTCCGGAGTAGATCGGGCGGGTCGCGTTGTCGTAGCGGAAGATCTCGTTCAGCAGCGGCCTGTGCCGCTCGGGCACCTTCGGCAGGATCGCCTCATCCCACCACCGCTGGAAGACCGGCCCGAACCTCGGGTCGGCGTAGAGCTTGTGCAGCGACTCGACGACCACGCCGGAATCGGTGAACTCGCGGCCATGACCCAGTAGTTCGGCGACGGCGGGATCGGCCGAGTCCTGGAACCAGTCCGACAGGATCAGCAGTACGGCGCTCTGGGTGAGCCCGGCGAGTTCCCGCAGCGGCACCCAGATGTGCCGGAAGTACATGTTCTCGCTCATCATCCGGGCCCAGAACATGAACCGCTGCATCATCGTGTTCTCCGCGACCGTGACGGTGCGGTTGGCGAGAACGTACTCGAAGTCGTCGTTGTCGCCGCGCACGGTGACGAAGCCGTGCTCCTCGCGGTGCTCCGTGTAGTGCGTGTTGGGCAGCAGCAACAGCGGGTAGACGGCGATGCGGGAGACGTGTTCGGACAGCCGGTCGTAGCCCGTCAGGAAGGAGTCGACCGTCTCACCCGGCGCACCCCAGATCAGCTCGGCGTAGGCGTCGAGCCCCTCCGCCGCGAGCCATGCCGCCAGCTCCTGCCACTCGTTGAGCCGCATGTTTCTCCTGCCCATGTCACGCAACGCCGTGTCGTCCAGCGTCTGCAGAGCCACGGTGAACGAACTCTGGAACCCCTCGGCCTTCATCCGGCGGATGATGTTGTGGAACGTCTTGGACTTGTTCTTCGCCCACGAGGTCTCCAACGACTGCGGGAATCCGTACTTCTCGCGCGTCCTGACGAGGTCCTCGACGAACTCCGCGTCCGGCTGCCGCATGCCGAAGTTCGAGTCGCACAGCACCACCGTCGGAATCTGGTGATAACCGAAGAGGTCGAGTTCCGCGCGCAGCCGCTCGCGGGAGAAGTCGCGCATCCGCTGGCCGACCGCGCCACCCCAGTAGCAGAACGAGCACTTGTACGGACAGCCGCGGTTGGTCTCCATCAGCGCCACGTCGTAGGGGAACCGGCCCTTGTGGTCGAGCAGTGGGATGGCCCCCGTCAGAAATGGCGAAGGAATGCTGTCCAGGTCTTCGATGCGCGGTGCTTCGGCAGTGGTGTGGACCGTGCCTTCCTCGTCGCGGTAGGAGATACCCGGCACCTGCGCCAGATCGTGCGGCGACTTCTCCTCGAGGACGGCGAGCAGCAGGTCGCGGAAAGTGAACTCGCCCTCGCCGTTGGCGACGATGTCGACCTCGGGGAAGCGCCGGAAGACGCGCTCCGCCTGGTGTGCGACGTGCGTTCCGCCGAAGACGACCCAGCCGTCCGGGCGCACCGACTTGTAGGTCTCGGCGAGCGCGCCGAACTGGTTGAAGTTCCAGCCGAAGACGGAGAACGCCAGCACGTCCGGCATCACCCCGGAGAAGATCGTGCGCGCCATCGAGCCGAGCGATTCTCCACCGCGGAAGTTCTGTATTCTCACCTCGAACTCGGGTCCCACCACGGGATCGGCCTGTGCCGCGGCTGTGAGATAACCGGCGGCGAGCGGCATCGATTCCTTGGGCATGTCCCAGGCGCCTTGTTGCACGAGCAGCGCGCACCCGCGCTGCTCCCGTGGTCGTGGTCGTGGTAACGGAAGTGTGGACCGACTCACTGTTCTGCCCCTATGCCGCCAGGCCGCCAGGTTCCCGCGGGCGCTTGCACGCCGTACACCGTGTGAAATGTGGTTGTCCAACTGGCTCCGACGCTCAACCGCGGACATCAGCGCGGCGCCCGTGCACCGTCGAGGCGTCCATCGGCGGCGGGCGGACGTGGAGTGTGATGCAGGTGGTGCAGCGGTCCACCACCGCCGCCACTAGAAAGACCGGGTATCCGTCCGGAAGCTCACCCGGCCGAGCCGTCCATGGCGCGGCGCAGGGAGGCCGGACGCAGGTCGGTCCAGTTCTCCTCGACGTAGGCCAGGCACGCCGCCCGGCCGTCCGGGCCGTGCACCACTTGCCACCCGGCGGGCAGCGGAGCGAACTCCGGCCACAGCGAGTGCTGGTCCTCGTCGTTGCGCAGCACCAGGAACACTCCGTTCTCGTCGTCGAACGGGTTGGTCGTCTCAGCCATGCCGCCTCCCAGTCGCCGCACAGTACAACGGGCCGCCGGGTGGTCAACACTCCCGCTTTCCACGGCGTGCGGGGACGGCACGCCAAGGCGAACGCCGGCCGGATCACCGGGACAGCCGGAAGGACCGGGGCGACCGGGTGGGACGACACCGGCGATCCGCAGGAGCCGCCCGAGGCACCCCAGCCGCGGCTGCGTGGCGGGCCTGCTCGTCCTCCTTCGCGAGGACGCCCCGGCCCGCCCGTGCGGGCGGGCCGGGGCGGTGGGATCAGATGCGGTAGCCGAGGCTGCGCAGCTGCTGACGGATCGCCTCGTCGTCGGCCGTAGCGGTGCCGCCGGCAGCGGCGCCCGAGTCGGTCGGAACGAGTGCGACCTGCTCCTCACGAAGGTTGTCGTTCACTGGTTCTCCTTTCCTGGCTTCGGTGTTCATCCTTGTCCGGTCGGACAAGCTCGGTGCCGCCTAGGGTGGCGGTATGGACGGCGACATGGATGACCTGGCCTACGACGCGACCGGTACGCCGGCGGTTCGGCTGCGCCGATGGGAACGGTGCTGGCCACCGGACGACCCGCATGCCAACTTCAAGGCCGAGGTGGTCGACTACGGGCTCCTCGATCCGCTGGAGACCGTGCGCGGCATGTCCCAAAACCTGGACATCCCCGTCGGTGCCATCGTCCGGTACGTGCTGGCGAAGTGGGCCACCGGCGGCAGCGGCGGCCTGCTCGAACTCGGTCCGGTGATGGTGCCGCGACTGTGGGAGCCGATCGCGGCCGCGGAGGAGGCCGATTCCGACGAGCAGCGGCTCGCGGCCTACCACCAGCTCCGGCAGATGATCTCTTGGCTGAAGGTGCCGCTGGACGACCCCACGGTCTACCCGGCCCAGTAGCCGGGCAGGTGGCCGGCTCTCAGTGCGCACGGCGCACCACCCCGGTCACGCAGCCGATCCCGCCGGCCGCACGCAGGTACGCGCCGGCGTCGATCTCGTCGACGGCCGTACCCGCTCGCTCCAGCGTCCGCCGGATTCCCGGGCAGCCCGCGGGCATCAGCACCCGCCCCGGTGCGAGCACCAGCAGGTTCATCCCGCGCCGCACCAGCAGTTCCTCGTCCGGCGGCAGCGCGATCACCCGGTAGCCGTACTCGGCGAGCAGCGCCGCCAACTCCGGTGTGCTCGCCGCCCGGTGGACGACGGCGGTGGACGAGTCGAGGAACATCACGGTCCCCAGCAGGTGCTGTACGCCCGGCGCCAGCGGCACCGTCACCACCCGCGCCCCCAGTCCCGCGACCGCCGAGGCGACCTCGGCCGCGCCGGCCGCGTTCGTGCGGAACCCGGTCCCGACGATCACCGTCGACGGGTCGATCCACAGCGCGTCGGCGCCCTCGAACACGGCGGTGCCGGACACCGTCCGCAGGATCGGGAACCCGGCCTCGGCCAGCGCGAGCGCGGCGTGCCGTTCCTCGCCGGCCCGCTGCGCCGACGCCATCCGCGCCAGCACCGCCCCGGCCGGGGTCATCCAGAACAGGTCCCGTGCGAACACCGCGTTCGGCGCCGCCGCGGGGGAGGCGAGGTGGACCTCCACCCCGTACTCCCGCAGACGGTCGGCCAGCGCGTCGCACTGCGCGCGCATCGCCGGGAGATCCACCGGCCCGAGCATCAGCGAGGCCCCCGGCTGTCGCACCGCGGCGAGGCTGTCCGGCGGGCGGACCAGCAGCACCGACCGCAGCGCGGCCGTCTCCGACCGGTACCCGCACGGCGCCCACACACTCCCGGCCGCGACTTCGTCCACATGCGACGCCACCCGGGGGACCCACCCCGGGCCGCCGTGGGTGCTCAGCTCAGATCCAGTGGTCGTCACGGGCATAGCCGAGCCTCTCCGCCATCGCGAGCACGTCTGCGCTCAGCGCGGACCGGACTTCCTCCTCCCGCGCCCGCCACCGGCCGGGGCGTGGTGCGGCGGTGGCCACAGCGGCGGCGACGCCGTCGTCCGCGGCCCGCTTCAGCGGCCCGTCGAACGGGATGCCCAGCCAGTCCGCGATCCGCCCGACGGCGTCCGCGCGGGCGTGCGCACCGCTGATCAGGTCCTCGAACCGCACCGTGTGATCCGCCCCGTGCGCGAGCACCGCACGGTGACTCGAGACCCACTGGTGGGCGCAGACCCGGGGCAGGGGGGCGGCGGTGTAGGCGGGCCAGCGAGGTGGCAGGTCGAACTTCCACCAGTGCCGGTCGGCCGGCCGCACGTCGGTGTATCCGGCGATGCGCAGCGGTTCGTCCAGCCGGTACGCGTGGAACCCGTGGTGCAGCCACCCGTCGACCAGGCCGTTGACGGAGGCGGCCGGGTTCCTGGTCAGATGCAGCACCCGCAGGCGCGCGTGGGGGAACACCGCCCGCAGGAAGCCGAGCCGGTAGGCGTTGCCAGGCGTCTTGATCACCAGTGGCTTGGTGGCGAGATCGTGTTCGTCCGCGGGCCGCCAGGGACGTGGGAGGACGAAGGGCGGCTCTTCGAGCAGCACGTCACCGGGCGGCCCGGCCGGTCGTGGTCCCGGTGACTTCCCGGGAAGGTCGTAGTACCACGGGTTCACGCCCGCCCTGCCGATCAGCGCCCGCGCGAACCGGGGGAGATCACGGTCCAGTACGGACTCGGCGGTCCGCACCAGGTCGACGGGATCGAGGTCCAGCCCCGGCCACTGCACGATCAGCCGCCATGCCGCGTCCGCCGCCAGGTTCTCCACGCCGGTGCCCGGAGAGCCCGCGTCCAGCGCCAGCTCCGCCTCGAAGAACGCCCGGGCCCGCGGCTGGAGCCCGTGCCAGTGCGCCGCGTCCAGCACGTCGCATCCGGTGCCGCTGTGCGGGTGATCGAGGCCGACCAGCCGCAGCAGCGGATTCAGCTCACCGCGCAGGTGCAGCAGGTGCGGCGAGGACCGCAGCAGTTCGGCGAGCATGCTCGACCCGCCTCGCGAACTCGAGGCGACGACGACGAGATCGCGCACCTTCGTGCGGAAGTGCGGCACCGGCGTGCCCCGCAGCGGCCGCAGCGCCTCCAGCCCGCGCACGACCTGGGCGACCGGGCGATCCACCGTGCGGCTAAGCATGGCCGGGCTTCCGCACCGAGTAGACGCACCACCGCCACCGGTCGCGCACCGAGCCGTCCGGCAGCACCTCGAAGGGGTGTACGGCGCGCACCTCACGCGGCGCGTCGTAGTAGAGGCGGTAGATCTCCTGCCGGCTCACCGGTGTCGTCTCGTGGGTGTCGATCCACCGGTCGATCGACTCCCACAGGAAGTACTCCTCCATCCGCACGTCGGTGAACCCGCCGCCGGTGAGCAGCGCCCGGAAATCCTCCTCGCGGAACATCTGGTACAGCAGCGGCTGCTTCTTCTTGAAGACGCGGAACATCCAGAACGCGTCCACGTCCGCGTACGGCACGATCTGCCCGACGATGAACTGCCCGCCCGGCCGCAGCACACGGAAGATCTCCGACACCGGCCTCTCCGGCTGGGGCAGCAGATGCAGCACCTCCCGGGTGACCACGAGGTCGAAACTGGCGTCGGGGAACGGCAGGTCGTAGACGGTGCCCTGGTGCACGACGTCCAGCCGGGTGGCGGCGAGCGCGGCCATCTCCGGGGTGAGGTCCAGCCCGACCATCTCGCCGACCCGGCCGCGGAACGCGCCGCCGACGACACCGCTGCCGCAGCACACGTCCAGCATCCGCGCGTCCGGCGGCATCGCGCACAGCTCCGCGTGCCTGCCGAGCAGGTCCTCGTCGGTGAGCCAGGCGCACGAGTCGTGCCAGTCCTTCGACCGTATCCCGAACTGCCGCTGGTAGACCGCGTAGTCGACCTCGACGGCCCGGGTCCGGGAGCGGGCTGTCCGCCCGGCCAGCCGCGCGGCGAGCCGGGCCCGGCTCGCGTCGACGGCCCGTTCGGCGATGCGGCGGGCCAGTTCCGGGTCGGCCGCCAGCGCCCGCCGCGCCTGCTCGGTGACGACGTCGAACACGCGGGCGCCCGCGGCGTCGTTGCGCAGGGTGCGTTTGGTCTGGCCGTCGAACCGCGCGTCCGGAATCCGGATCGCGATCACCGCGGTCAGCCCCTCCAGGATGTCGACCACGGTCATCTTGTCCGCCGAGGGGCCGAGATGGTCGGCCACCACCTCGGCCAACGCGCTGCGCAGGGCGTCCACATGCGACCCGCCCAGGTCGGTGCGGATGGTGTTGACGTAGCTGAAGATCTGCTCCGCGTACCCCTCGGTCCACTGGACGGCGGCGTCGATCACGCACCCGTCCCCGTCCCAGGTGAGGGTGACCGGCTCGGCGTGCACCTTCTCGGTGTCGCGGGCGCGGTAGGCCAGCAGGCCCCGTACCCCGGTCGCCTCGTACAGCGACTCCTGCCGCCCGGTGCGGTGGTCGGTGAGATCGACCCGCAGGCCCGGGTGCAGGTACGCGATGTCGAGCAGCCGCGCGTGCACCAGGTCCGCGTCCAGTACGCAGGAGGAGAAGATCTCCGGGTCCGGCCGGAACCACACCCGGGTGCCGCTGCGCCCGCTGTCGCCGACCCGCTTGAGCGGGGTCTCGACCGCGCCTCGGGCGAACGACTCGCTGTGGTGCGCGCCGTCGCGCCACACGTCCAGCCGCAGCCACTCCGCCAACGCGTTCACACAGGCCAGGCCGACGCCGTGCAGCCCGGCCGAGGTCGCGTACGAGGAGTGGTCGAACTTGCCCCCCGAGTGCAGCGTGGTGAGCACGAGTTCACACGCCGGCATGCCGGCCTCCGGGTGCGGGTCGGTGGGGATGCCCCGGCCGTCGTCGGTGACCGAGCAGGAGCCGTCGCCGTGCAGCTCCACCAGGATCGCGCCGCAGTGCCCGGCGGCGGCCTCGTCCACGGCGTTGTCGACCAGTTCGAGCACCAGGTGGTGGGCGCCGTCCGGGCCGGTCGACCCGACGTACATCGACGGGTTGCGGCGCACCGCCTCCAGCCCGGAGTAGACCGTGATCGCCTCGGCGGTGTAGTCGGTGGTCATGGCGCTCCGTTCCCGGCGAACCGCGGCTCGGCCATCCCGGTGAGGGCCTGCTCCAGCCGGTCCACATGCGTCTTCTTCAGCGTGCGCAGCGTCTCCAGCCAGCTCGCCACATCGGCCACGCCCTCCGCGTGCGCCCGCGCCGCCAGGCCGGGGTAGCGTTCGGTGGCCTCGCCGAGGTCGCCGCTGATCGCCGCGGCGAGGTTGCGGCGGGTGTCGCCCCCGTTCGCGCGGCCGGTGCCCGGAGCGTCGCCGCCCAGCAGGTCGCGCAGCACATCCAGGTGCCCGTGTGCGGCGCAGGCCACGCTCTCGGCAAGCTCGTCGAACACATGGGCCGCCTCCGTGTGACCCTCGATCTCGGCGACCTGTGCGAAGTAGGTGTACCGCGCCGCGCTGGCCGCCTCGGCGAGGAACGCGGCCCGCACGCCGTCGGCAAGTGACTGGTCCGGTTCCATGTCAGACCCTCGTTCCCGAGGCGACGACGAACAGCATGTGGTCGGTGATCCGCCCGTCCGCCTCGGCCACCGCGTGCCGTGCGCGGAACGCGGGCGACGCCCTCCCGTAGCGGTCCCGGATGGCCTGCCGCGCGTCTTCGCCGATCGCGCCGTTGTCCGCCCACACGTCCACGTCCTCCACCGACACGTACCGCTGCGAGCGCACCGGGTCGCACCCCGCGCCGGCGAGCAGGGCTCCGACATCGGCAGGCCGGAAGAAGTGCCGCCGGGCCGGGTTGCGCAGCCGCAGGATCTCGAAGTAGTCGTCGCGGTCGTCGTCCCCGTAGGCGCACAGGTGGGTCAGCACGATCCGCCCGCCCGGCCGGGTCACCCGGACCATCTCCCGCACCGCGTCCGGCAGCGTCATGAACTGGATTCCCTGACGGCACACCACGAGGTCGAACGTGCCGTCATCGAACGGCAGCTCCTCCGCCGGGGCGATCACCAGTTCGTCGAGCAGTCCGCGCGCCTGCTCGGCCATCTCCGGCGTGATGTCCACGCCGACCAGCCGCCGCACCCGTCCGGCGAACAGCCGTGACACCAGTCCGGTGCCGCACGCCACGTCCAGGACCGCATCGCCCGGTTGGGGCTCGGCTGCGGACAGCATCAGCTCGCCGAGCGCGTCGTCGGTGCACCACGAGCTGGACCGGTCGTAGGTGCGCGCGCGGTCGGCGAAGTGCGTACGGACGCTTCCCGTTTCGTTCATCTGCTCTCTCCTGCCGGAAACAGGGCGCGGCCGGGTGTCGCGCGGCGGCGCAGCCGGCGGACGGTGGCGTCGCGCCGCCAGCGCCGGAAGTGGTTGCGGTCGGTGCACAGTGATCGCGCCTCCACCGCGAGCCGCACCGTGAGCCCGCGCAGTGCGACGCCGAGCGGACCGGGGGCCGGTTCGTCCAGGGAGGCCCGCTCGAACGGGTAGCCGAGCGTCTCCATCGCCCGCGCGGCCACGCTCTCCACCTGCCGCCGCTCCCGGTCGGACAGCCCCCGCCGGTGGGCGCCGATCCGGGCCGTGGTGATCGGGTCGCCCGCCGTACGCCAGGAGGCGGACAGCGACGCGGTCACCCGGGCGTTGCCACGCAGGTGATGCGCCAGCATCGCGGGCTCGACGGCCTCACCGACGAAGTCGCAGATCGCCCGGATCTCCCGGTCGGGCGCGGACACCAGGTCCTCGTACCGCACCAGGTGCACCACTCCCGGCCCCCACCGCTCCAGGGCCGCGCGGGCGAGTGCCTGTTCGGCCGTCCACCGCAGCGCCATCCGGTACGGGTGGCAGTAGCCGAACACGGCCCGCTTCGCCGACGCGACCACATCGCGGGGATCGCGCACCAGCCACAGGAACCGCGCGTCCGGGAGCTCGGCGAGCACCTCGTCGACGTGCTCGACCATGAACGTGCTCTTGCACCCCCACCGGGCCGCGCCCTCCGCGACGCGGTACTGGTCGTAGATCGCCGACACCACCCCGAACAGCGAGAGGCCGGCCGCCTCGGTCACCGCGGCCCGGTCGATCACGTGCGGCCACGGGTGGATGTGGTGGCGCAGCAGCCACATCGCGTCGCCCACCATCGCGTCGACATCACCGTTGTACGGGATGCCGGACAGGTACCGCATGAAGTGCGGCGGGTGCGGGACCGCGATCCGCGAGTGCGCGTCGAGCACCAACCGCAGCAGGTTCGACCCGGATCGCTCGGTCCCGATGATCAGGATCGGGCCGTCCTGAGTGGACACCGGTCAGACCTCGACCGCGAGCTTCTTCGCGCCGCAGTCCATCAGGGTGCTCCCGACCTCGGCCACCGCCGCGTCGGCCACCTTGTCCAATGTGTACCGTTCGGAACCGGGAACCAGGGGCGCGGCGGCGGAACTCCACCCCGCGCGCCAGCCGGACCCGGCGTACGACGTCGAACGCTCGGTGCCGTCGGCCGGCTGCGGGTGGAAGTACTGGAAGTGCTCCGGCCAGTGCTGGAAGTCCATCACCGGTCCGGGCTGGTAGGCGTCGTAGACACGCTTGTACGCGTCCCGGCAGACGCGCTCGGGCAGCCCGCTCACGTTCAGGAACTCGTCCTCGTGCAGCGCCTGTTCGACCGAGAGCCAGTTCAGGTGGTCGACCTCGGTGCGGATCACCTTGTTCCGCACCGCGTCCTGGTACACCGTCGTACCGGGCATGGCGGACAGGTACTTCACCCGGGTCACGTGGTTGTACTGCTCGGCGAACTTCACCATGTCCGACAGGGACTCCTCGGTCTCGTTCGGCAGACCGACGATGAGCAGCGAGCCGAACCGCACGCCGCCGTCGAACGTGGTGCGCATCGCGCGGACGGTCAGGTTCTCGCTGCTGCCCTTGCGGGCCTCGCGCAACACCTCGCGGCCCAGCGACTCGACGCCGTACAGGATGATGTCCGCACCCGCCTCCCGCATCGCGTCGATGCGCGGTACGTCCATGTCGGCGCACCGGGTCAGACAGGTCCACCGCAGATCGTGCTGGGAGATCACGTCGCACATCTCGATGGTCTGGCCGCGGTGCGAACTGAACGTGAGGTCGACGAAGAAGCAGAACTCCACGCCGTACTGGGTTTTCAGCCAGTCGAGGTCGCGGTCCATCTTCTCCGGCGACTTGGCCCGCACCTGCGGGGTGGTGCGGTAGCAGAACGAGCAGTCCATCTTGCAGCCGCGGCTGTAGGACGAGATCACCTGCGGCTGCATTCCCAGCGGTGACCGCGCCTGGGGCCACAGGTCGAGCCGCATTCTGGGCAGCGCGTCGAGATCCATCATCTGGCCGCGCGGCGGCGTGCGGCGCGCCTTTCCCTTCTCGTCCCGGTAGCAGATGCCCTTGACGGTCGGGAGATCCCGCTGCCACGAGCCGCGGGCGTAACTCTCCATCAGCTCCAGGATGGTGATCTCGCCCTCGCTGATCACCGCGATGTCGCAGTCGGTGTCCGACATGAACACCGAAGGAGCGGAAGTGACCAGCGAGCCGCCGCAGATGATCGGTATGTCCGGGTGCGAATCGCGGACCATCGCCATCAGCGCGCGGCAGAACGGGAAGTTGTCCTCGAACGTGCACACACCGAGCACGTCGGTGCCTGCGATGATCTGTTCGTACGCCGCCTGCAGCGGGTCGGGGGTGTAGCGGACGTCGACGATGCGCACCGGGTACCCGGCGTTGTGCAGCACGGTCGAGATGTACGTCGCACCTTCGTAGGGTGAGGTGAGGAAGAACTCCCAGCCGCGCGGCATGGTGAACGGCGAGGGTCCGACGACGAGGGTGAACCTCGGCAGCGTGGGATCGGCCGGCACCGGTTCGGCGTCCTGGTTGCGCATCTGCTCGATATAGCGCTGGTCGACGGTGTCTTTCGCGTCGGCATACAGCTCAAGGGCCAGGGATAACTTGCGCGCCATGTGAATTCTCCCTCGCGTCACGGTCGTGGACGCTCCGCCAGGTAACTGTAGTGGCGGGATGTGCTGTTCAGCATTGGTGTTCATACCGCGCAGTTCGCCGTTGTCGAACGCGGGGAGCCCGTTGCTAGCCTTCGGTGCCGCTGGCGTCGACAGAGAAATACAGAGGAATCCCGGTGACCACACAGCCGAACATTCTCTTCATCTCCCTGGACACCGTGCGCGCCGACGTGGCGTATTCGGGGAAGTACCCCGGCGTGGAGCGGCTGCGTGCGGGCGGGGTCAGCTTCACGCAGGCGATCTCGTCGTGCCCCCTGACGCCGGTCAGCCACGCCACGGTGTTCACCGGGCTCCAGCCGCCCCGCCACGGGGTGCGGCACCTGTTCCGCGAGGCGCTGGACAAGCGGGTGCCGACGCTGGCGGAGTGCCTGTCGGCGGCCGGGTACACGAACGGCGCGGTGGTCTCCTGCCCCGGACTGAACCAGTGGTACGGGATCGACCGCGGGTTCGACTTCTACGACGACGAGATCCCGCGGCTGCCGGACGGCCGTGACCCGCTGTCGGTCGGCGACGTGAAACTACGCGGACTGGCGCTCAAGCGCGCGCCCCTGGTGGTCGAACGCGCCACCCGCTGGCTCCAGACGCTGGACGGCACCAGCCCGTTCTTCCTGTTCGCGCACTTCTTCGACGCGCACTGGCCGTACGAGCCGCCGGAGGATGTCGGCGTCGAGGTGGCGAACCCGTACGAAGGCGAGATCGCCTACACCGACCACTACGTCCAGCTCCTGCTGCGCCGCATCGCCGAGATGGGCCACGATCTCGAATCGATGCTGGTGGTGTGCTTCTCCGACCACGGCGAGGACCTGGCCGGGTGGTACCCCAACGACCACGCCGGCGACCTCGGCCACCCGTACGAGGAGGGCCACGGCTGCCTGCTGTTCGACGCGACCCAGCACGTGCCGCTGATCATCAGCGGCCCCGGGGTGCCGGCGGGGATGCGTGTGGAGCGCCAGGTGCGGCTGGTCGACATCATGCCGACGGTGCTCGACCAGCTCGGGCTGGACCCCCGGTCCTCCGACGGTGCCTCGCTGACCGAGTTCTTCGCGGACGGCACCGGGGCGTCCCGCGAGGCGTACTCGGAGACCTACTTCCCGCAGGAGCGGGCCGCCGCCTCGGACGACTACCCGGACCTCAGGGCGCTGCACGCGGTGCGCGCGGACGGGCGCAAGGTGATCTGGGAGGCGGATGGGCGGCAGGTGTGGGCCTACGACCTCGCCGCCGATCCCCACGAACTCGGCGGGCGGGCCCTCGTGTCCGATGAGGACGCGTGACACCAGGGGTGACCTCGTCACCTCGTTCGGTCCGCCGGGTGCTGATCGCGAGCACCATCGGCACCGCCATCGAGTGGTACGACTTCTACCTGTACGCGACGGCGTCCGCGCTGGTCTTCGGCCCGCTGTTCTTCCCGGGTTCGTCGGCTGCCGGCGGTGTGCTCGCGTCGTTCGCCACCTACGCGGCCGGGTTCGTCGCGCGTCCGCTGGGGGGCCTGCTGTTCGGCCACTTCGGCGACCGGGTGGGCCGCAAGTCGATGATGGTGTGGACGTTGCTCGTCATGGGCATCGCCACGTTCGGCGTCGGCCTGCTGCCCACCTATGACACCGCCGGTGTCCTCGCGCCGGTCCTGCTGGTGACGTTGCGCGTCGCGCAGGGCATCGGCATCGGCGGCGAATGGGGAAGCGCGGTGCTGCTCAGCACCGAACACGGCCCGCCCGGACGCCGGGGCTTCTTCAGCAGCTGGCCCGCGATGGGCTTCGCGGTGGCGCTGTTCGGCAGCAACCTGACCTTCGTGCTGATCTCCAAGCTGCCCGAGGAGGACTTCCTGACCTGGGGGTGGCGGCTGCCGTTCCTGGCATCGAGCGTCCTGGTCGGCATCGGCATCTGGGTCCGCCTGGGGGTCGATGAGACACCGGAGTTCGTGCGTGGCCGGGCGGAGAACCGCGCCGCCCGGGTGCCGGTGATCATGGTGCTGCGGCGGTGGCCGCGCCGGGTGGTGATCGGCATTCTCGCATCGCTCGGCACCGGTTCGGTGATCGCGATGTTCACCGTCTTCCTGGTGGCGCACGCGGCGAAGGCCGGGCCGGAGGTGCGGTCGACCGTGCTGACCGGGCTGATGATCGCGGCCCTGGGAGAGTGCGTGACGCTGCCGGTGTTCGGCGCGCTGTCCGATCGCTTCGGCCGCCGGCGGGTCATGATC
This sequence comes from Streptomyces sp. CNH287, assembly GCF_000424825.1. Lineage (NCBI taxonomy): Bacteria > Bacillati > Actinomycetota > Actinomycetes > Kitasatosporales > Streptomycetaceae > Streptomyces > Streptomyces sp. CNH287. The sequence goes on from NZ_AUKQ01000004.1 coordinate 395,914, forward strand.
TTCGGCTACGTGGCCGCTGTGGTCGCGATGATCCCGGCGGGCGCCTGGCTGTCCTCGGGCGATCCGATGCTGGTCGCCCTGGTGTTCATCCCCGCGCTGACCCTCGCGCACGGCGCGATCTACGGGGGCCTGGCGGCGTTCCTGGTGGACCTGTTCCCGACCATGGTGCGGTTCTCCGCGATCGCCGTGACCTACCAGGTGGGCGTCACGATCTCCAGCTTCTGGCCGCTGGTCGCGGTCGCGATCACCGGCGACTCCTCGTCGCTGCTTCCGGTGATCGCGCTGTTCGCGGTGGTCGAGATGGCGGCGGCGATCGCCGTGGCGTGCGCGCCGGACTCACGCGCTGACGCGGACCTGGCCGCGGACCCGGCCGGCGAGCGCCGACCAGTCAGCCGCGCAGTCCGTGGCGAGGTCGGCGACGACCGGTGACCAGCGCTGGGGGACGGCGGCGGCGAGGCGGTCCCATTGCGCGGCGTCGAGGGTGTTGGCGTCGAGCAGCCGCAGGAGCGCGCGGCCGATCTCGGAGAACCGCAACGAAGGATCGGTGCGCAGCGAAAGCAGGAACCGGCCTCGTTCCGCGCACGGCGTGCCGATGGTGCCGTTGACGCCGCCGGTGTTGCTGCCCGGCGCGTTGCTTTCCGTGCGGTTTCCGGCGGAAAGGCGATGCCGCGGCGGAACAGGGTCCTCGCCGCGGCGCATTCTTTCCCGGACATCACGGGCGGTGCCGACCGATATTCCGGCGATTCGGGCGATCTCCCGCAGTGAAAGATCTGGATTCTTGGAAATCGCCCGACCCGCAATCATGCGGCCGTGTGAGGCGTCGAGTGGCCGCACTTTCCCGTCGCGGCCGAGGCGGGTGTTCAACTGAGTCATTTCCCCGGTTGAACGCTTCCGGATCGCGGCCACCGTCTTGGTGGACAACCCGGCTGTCGACGCGATCAGGCGGTCCGACAAGTGCGGATGCGAGGAGAGTATCCGGGCGGCGGCGGCCGTGCGGTCGGCCAGCGTCAGCGGCAATCCCTGGGTCACGTTGGCGCTCACGGCCAGCACGAACGCGTCCTCCTCGGTGCCGTCGACGAACCGCACGCCGATGGTGGCGTCCCCGCGCAGCTTGGCCGCGCGCAGGCGGTGCACGCCGTCGATCACCTGCATGGTCGGCCGGTGCACGAGGATCGGCGGGAGGTCGTCCGGGCACTGCGCGAGCGCGCTGACGTGGTCGGGAGAGGAGCCGGCGACCCGCACGAGACGCGTTTCGGTTAACTGGTCGACCGGCACGAACGTCGGTGGTGTGTCTCTTGACGGCGTACCCGGCGATGTCCCGCTCATCCGAACTCCTCCAGATGGGCCAACCCATTTCCGAGCAGACTTGGTCACGCTCGGCGGCGCGTAACTGATCAGTTCTCGGGAAGCGGCTGCAAGATGCTGGCCAGGTTATAGCACCGCACAGACCGGCGGGACAAAGATTTCATGAGCAAGTTCTCATAATTGCCATTGCTCTCGGCGCACCGGGTGCGCGCCGAGTAAGTACCTCGCCGACTCGTTGACACCGATCCGCGTCATGGGACAGAGTTCCCCCCGTTCCCCTAATGGATTTCCGTGGGTCACGGAGTGTGAAACCGCAGTGGACGCGCGATTAGACAAGGTGAATCCCTTACCGGCCGAGACGATGGTGGGGATGTTCCGGCGCCAGGTCGCCCGGGCCCCGGAGTCGATCGCTGTTGTCACCGGTGACGGCACGCTCTCCTACGGGCAGCTCGACGCCCGCGCATCCGCGGTGGCGGGCGGGCTGCGCGAGCGCGGAGTGGGACCGGACGACATCGTCGCCGTCACGATCCCGCGCGGCGCGGACATGGTGGTGGCCGTCGTCGCGGTGCTCGCCGCGGGGGCCGCGTACCTGCCGGTCGACTCCGCCCAACCGCCGGAGCGGGTGGCCGCCGTGCTCGCCGACGCCCGTCCCGCCCTGATGCTGACGCCGGAGGAGCTGCGGGCGCTGGAGGCCACGCCGGTGTCCGCCGCCCCGCGGGCGGAACCAGATCCTGCGTGCGCCGCCTACGTCATCTACACCTCCGGCTCGACCGGAAGACCCAAGGGCGTGGTCGTTCCCCATGCGGGGATCGCGCATCTCGTCGCGGCGCAGCAGGAACGCTTCGGTGCCCGCCCGGGTGCCCGGGTGCTGCAGTACGCGTCGGTCGGCTTCGACGTGGCCGTCGCCGACCTGTGCATGGCGCTGCTCACCGGGGCTGCGCTCGTTCTCGCGCCGCCCGAGGGCCTGCCGCCCGGCGAGCCGTTCGCCCGGTTCGTCGCCGAGCACGGCGTCACCCACGTGTGCATGCCCCCGAGCGCGCTGGCCACCCAGCCGGACATGGCGCTGCCTTCGGTCGCCTGCCTGATCGTGGCGGGGGAGGCGCTGGGCCCGGACCTCGTCGCCCGGTGGTCTGCCGGGCGACGGATGATCAACGCCTACGGCCCGACCGAGACGACCGCGTGCGCCACCATGAGCGCGCCGCTCGCCGGCGGCCCGGTGGTGCCGATCGGGGCGGCGATCCCCGGCACCGAACTGCGTGTGCTGGACGAGGCGTGCGCCCCGGCCGCCGAGGGCGAGCTGTACGTCGGCGGCGCCGGGGTCGCGCGCGGCTATCTGGGCTGCCCCGGGCAGACCGCGCAGCGGTTCGTCGCCGACCCGTGGGGTCCGCCCGGCTCGCGCATGTTCCGCACCGGCGACCTGGTCCGCGTACTGCCGAACGGCGACCTGCTCTTCCTCGGCCGGGCCGACGATCAGGTGAAGATCCGCGGCCACCGGGTCGAACCGGCCGAGGTGGAGGCCGCGCTCGGCGCTCACCCGGCGGTGGAGCGGGCGGCGGTCGTCGCCCGCTCCGGACCGCTCGGCGCCTGGCTTGCGGGCTACGTGGTGCCGCGCCGCGGGGCGAGCGTGCCGGACCTGCGCGCGCACCTGGCCGAGCGGCTGCCGGAGCACCTCGTCCCGGACATGATCGAGGTGGTCGGGCACTTCCCGCTGACCCCCAACGGAAAGCTGGACCGGGCCGGGTTCGCCGAGCCCGCGCCGCGGGCGTCGGGTGCGCTCGCCGACGACCTCGCCCGGCTGTTCGCCGAGGTGCTGTCGGTGGATTCGGTCGCGCCGGACGACGACTTCTTCGCCCTCGGCGGCACCTCGCTCATGGCCGCCGCGCTGGTCAGCCGGATGCGGGTCGAACTGGCCGTGGAGGCGTCCGTGGCCACCGTGTTCGATGCCGCCACCCCCGCTGATCTCGCCAAGGCTCTGTCCGCGGTGGACCCGGTGGACCCGGTGGCGTCGCTGGACCCGGCCAGGGGCCGGACATGAACGTCGTCATCGTCGGGGCGGGTATGGCCGGAACGATGCTGGCGATCCGGCTGGCCCGCCGCGGCCACCGGGTGGACGTGGTGGAGCGGCGCGGCGACCCGCGCGGCAAGGAGGGCCCGGAGGCCGCGTCGATCAGCGTCGGGCTGTCCGAACGCGGGCGGGCGGCGCTGCGCGATATCGGCCTCCTCGAGGGGGCCCTGGCCGAAGCGGTTCCCATGCGCGGGCGGATCGTCCACCACGGCGGCCGGGCCACCTACCAGCCCTACGGCGCGGACGACACCGAGGTGCTGCACTCGGTCCGCCGCCACGACCTGAACATCGCCCTGCTCGACGCCGCCGAAGCGGTGCCCCGGGTGCGGCTGTGGTTCGGGCACCGCGTCACCGGCCTGGCCGGCACCGAGGTGCGGACCCCGGCCCGGACGTTCTCGGCGGATCTCGTCGTGGGCGCGGACGGCGCGTACTCGACCGTGCGCACGCACCTGCGCCGCCGGGTGCGCGGCGAGTTCCACCAGACGCACCTGGACTGGGGCTACCGGGAGTTCACCATCCCCGCCGTCGACCGGCCGGAGGCGTTGCACGTGTGGCCGAGCAGGCGCGGGCTGGTGGTGGCACACCCCAACCCGGACGGATCGCTGACCGGCACCGTGTTCCTGCCCTTCGACGGCGAGACCGGGTTCTCGGGGCTGCGCGACCCGGCGCGGGCCGGGGCGTTCCTGGCCGAGGAGTTCGGCGACCTGACCGATCTGGTGCCGGACCTGGTCACGCAGTTCCTCGCACACGAGCCGGGCAGCCTGGTCTCGGTGCGCACCGCGCCCTGGCAGCACGACGGTGTCGTCCTCGTCGGCGACGCCGCGCACGCCGTGTTCCCGTTCTACGGCCAGGGAATGAACGCCGCGTTCGAGGACTGCGCGGTGCTCGACGCGTGTCTCGCCGCGTACGCCCCCAGCGACGCGCTCGCCGCCTTCGAGGCACGCCGCCGCCCGCACACCGACGTGCTCGCCGAGTTGTCCGCGCGCAACTTCGTGGAACTGCGCGACCGGGTGCGGTCACCGGTGTTCCTGGCCCGCAAGCGGATCGACTTCGCGCTCGCCCGCCTGCTGCCGGGGTGGCGGACGCTGTACGCGATGATCAGCCACAGCAGCCTCCCGTACGGCGACGCGCTCGCCCGGGCCCGCCGCCAGGACCGCCTCCTCGGCGGACTCGCCGGGCTCGGCGGAGTCGCGCTGCTCGCTGCGGCGCGGCGGAAGCGGAGCGGGAGATGCTGAGCCATCCGGCGGGTGACGTCGCGCTGTTCGAGCCGGACCACCCGGACCTGCCTGCCGCCGCCGAGGTGGTGCTGGCGTGGGCGCGGTCCTACCTGTGCCGGCCGCACCCCGATCTGGGGCGGGGCGGCGACGTCTGCCCGTACACGGCCGTCTCGCTGGAGCGGGGCGCGCTCTTCCTCGCCGTGCATGCCGGACGGCCGGACCTGCGGGCGGTGATGACCGCCTACCGCGACTGGTTCCCCGACCTGCCGCCGCGCGAGGGGCCGCAGGCCAGGTACCGGACGGTCCTGGTGGTGCTGCCGGACGTCGCACCCGTGGACATCGACCGCACGCAGCGGGAGCTGAAGCCCGGGTTCGTGGAACGCGGCCTGATGATCGGCGAGTTCCACCCGGGACCGCCGTCCGCGCCCGGTCTGTGGAACGCGGACTTCCGGCCGATGCGCAGCCCGCTGCCGCTGCTGGCGGTGCGGCACATGGTGGCCGCCGACGCGCCGTTCCTGCGAGCGGACCCGGAGCATCTGGCGGCGTACCGGCGCCGGTTCGGAGACCGGGGGGCGTACCGATGACGCTCCCGCTCCCGCCCGGGGCCCGGCGGCTGTGGTTCCTCGAGGCGTTCGCCGACGGCGCGCCCCTGCACAACAACCCGGCGGTCTTCCGGCTCGCCGGCCCCGTGTCCGTGGACGCGCTCCGGCGCGCGGCGGATCTGGTGGTGGCCCGGCACCCGGTGCTGCGGACCACGTTCGAGGAGGTCGACGGCGAGCCGGTCGGACGGGCGGGACCGGCGGGCGCCGCCGATGTCGTGATGCGGACGGTGCCGGACGCGGAGGCGTTCGCGGCGCAGGCCGTACGGGAGCCGTTCGACCTGCGCACCGGGCCGTTGTTCCGCATCCGTCTGGGCCGGATCACGCCGGCCGACCACGTACTGGTGATCAACACGCATCACGCGGTCGTCGACGGCAGGTCGCTGTCGGTGCTGTGCGGGGAGATCAGTGCCTTGTACGCCGACCCGGCCCGGCCCCTGCCGGACCCTGGAGCGCCGCCGGACACCCTCGACTGCGACCCCTCCCGCCGGGTGTCCGACCTGGCGGGTGTGCCGGACCTGCTCACCCTGCCCACCGACCGGCCCCGCCCCAGGATGCGCGCCTTCCGGGGGGAGCTGCGCCGCCACGCCGTCCCCGAGGGGCTCACCGCGCGGGTCGACGCGCTCGCCCGTGCCACCCGTACCACCCGCTTCGTCGTGCTGCAGGCCGCGTACGCCGCCACGTTGGGCACGACGGCGGGTCAGGACGACGTGGTGGTCGCCACGCTGGTGTCCGGGCGGCCGGGGCCGGAGTTCGCCGACGTCGTCGGAATGTTCGTGAACCCGGTGCCGTTGCGGGTGGGGATCGGCGGCGATCCGACGTTCCGCGAGCTGGTGGACAGGGCCCGCCGCGCGGTCGCGGCGGGACTGGGCGGCGCGGCAGTCCCGTTCGACCGGATCGTCGAGGCGGTCGGTGCCTCCCGCGACCCGAGCCACGCGCCGCTGTGCCAGGCGCACCTCGTGATGCAGGACCCAGCCGAGGTGGTCCTCCCCGGCGTACGGGCCGACCGGATGCTGCCGGACACGGGCACGGCCGACGTCGACCTCACCGTGATGGTGGAGTCCGGCGGCACGGAGATGGCAGTGGTCACCGAGCACGACACGGACCTGTTCGACGGTGCGACGGTCGACGGTCTCGCCGGGCGGCTGCTGGCGTTGCTGGACCGCGCGTGCGCCGGCCCCGATCACCGGCTGTCGGCGCTGACGGCAGGGTCTTCGCCGGTGACTGCACCGGCGGCCGGGCCGGCCGGTGCTCCGGCGCCGTCGACCGTGCTGGAGCTGATCCGGTTCGGCGCGGACGGGCTCGCGGTGGGTGAGTTGTCCTACGCCGAGCTGGAGCGCCGTTCGGCGGCGTTGGCCTCGGTATTGCGGGCGAGGGGCGCCGGGCCGGAGCAGTGGGTCGCGGTGGACCTGCCGCGCGGCACGGACCTGGTCGTGGCCCTCCTCGGGATCTGGCGGGCGGGCGCGGTGTACGTGCCGGTGGAACCGTTGTGGCCCGAGCCGAGGCGCCGGGCGGTCACCGAGGCCGCCCGCGTGGTGCTGACCGAGATCCCGGACCTGCCTAAGGAGTTCGCGCGCGTCGATCCCGGAATCACGCCCGAGTCACTGGCGTACGTGTTCCACACCTCCGGGTCCACCGGCCGCCCGAAGGCGGTGGGCGTGCCGCACCGCGCGGTGGCCGGGATGCTGGCCCGGTCGACGGCGCTGGCGGGGCTGGGCGCGGGGGACGTGGTCGCGGCCATGACTTCCCCGGCGTTCGACATCTCGGTGTGGGAACTGGTGGGGCCACTGACGGTGGGCGCCCGGGTGGCGGCCGTACCGCCGGAGATCATGGTGGACGGTCCCGCGCTGGCGCGGCGTCTGAGGGCCGAGGCGGTCACGGCCGTGCAGGTCACCCCGTCGGTGTGGGCGGTGCTGGTGGCGGCCGGGGGAGTGCCGGAGTGCGTGCGGGTCCGGGTGTCGATCGGGGAGGTGCTGACGCCGGAGCTGGCCGGCTCGCTGACGGCTGCCCCGCAGTCCGCGGTGTCCGCGGCGGAGGAGCACACGGCCCCGGACGCGGCGCCTGGGGCCGAGCTGTGGAACGCGTACGGCCCGACAGAGACGACGATCTGGTCGACCGCCGGACGGGTGCACCAAGGCAGCCGGTTCGGCATCGGCGACCCGCTCGGCGGGGTGGCCGTGTACCTGCTGAACGCGGGCCTGCGGCCGGTGGACGACGACGTGGTCGGCGAGGTGTACGTGGGCGGCTTCCCGCTGGCGCGCGGCTATCTCGGCGCGCCCGGCCAAACGGCGACGAGGTTCGTCGCCGACCCGTTCTCGCCACTCCCCGGCGCGCGCATGTACGCGACGGGCGACCTGGCGCGGCGTCGGCCGGGCGGCGTCGTGGAGTTCGTCGGGCGGGTGGACGCGCAGCTCAAGGTGCGTGGTCACCGGGTGGAGCCGGCCGAGGTGGAGGCGGCGCTGCGGGCGGACCCGGAGGTCGCCGACGCCTGCGTGGCCGGTGACGGCGACCGCCTGGTGGCCTACGTGGTCCCGGCCGCCGGGCCGCCTCGCTGGCCGGTCGTGCGGGAGCGGCTGAGCCGTGTCCTTCCCGCCTACCTGGTGCCGTCGGCGATGGTGTCCGTGGACGCGTTCCCGTTGACCAGCTCCGGGAAGCTGGACGTACGCGCGCTGCCCCCACCGGCGGACGATGTTGCCGCCCCTGATCCCCGCCCGGGGCTGGAGACCACGATCGCGGAGATCTTCGCGCGCCTGCTGGCTCACCCGGTCAACCGCGACGACGACTTCTTCCTCTCCGGCGGCCATTCCCTGGCGGCGGTGAAGGCCGTCGCCGAGATCCGGGCCTCGGCCGGCGTGGAGGTGACGATCAGAACCCTCTTCGCCCACCCCACCGCCGCCGCCCTGGCCGCCGCGATCGAGGCGGGCCAGGGCAGTCCCGGGACTCCGCAGTTCCCCGGCACCCCGGGGCCGGCGCCCGTCCCACCGGGACGGCTTTCCGGCCCGCAGCACGGACTGTGGATCCTCCACGAGGCGGGCCAGGACAACGGCGCCTACGTCGTGCACGCCGCGTTCCGGCTGGCGGGCGCGCTCGACGAGGCGGACCTGCGTGCCAGGTTCGCCCGCATCCTGGCCACCCACCCCGTCCTGCGGTCGGCGATCGTCGTCCATGACGGCACTCCGCTGCTGAGCGCGGCGCCCTGCACGGACGAGTTGTCGGCGAGGGCCTGGCGCACCACCGACCTCAGCGCGCACGCGGACCCGTGGCCGGAGGCCGAACGCCTGGCCGCCCGGGACGCCGACCACCCCTTCGACCTGACCCGGCGCCCGCTGGTGCGAGCCCACCTGATCAGAACCGCCCCCACGACCCATCTCCTGACGCTCACCGCTCACCACATCATCTGCGACGACACCTCGATAGCGAACCTGCTGACGCTCCTGGCCACCGCGGATGCCCAGGGGCCGCGGGCCGCGCTCAGCGCGCGGAGCAGTGCACCGGAACTGCCGGGCCCCGCACCGGCAGCCGTGGGTCCACGGCAGGCAACCACCGCGTTCTGGGCCGAGACACTCCGCGACGCCCCGCCCGTCTCCGGACCCTTGGCCGACCACCCTGCCCCGGCCCGCCCCCGCCGCGCGGGCGTCCCCGGTGCCACCCACCGGTTCACCGTCCCGGCCGGGCTCGCCCACCGTTTCGCCACCTGGTGCCGGGGAGAGCGGGCCACCACCTTCGCCGGTCTCCTCGCCGTCTTCGCCCTCGTCTCCTCCACCCGGGACGGTGGTGACGACCTCGTCGTCGGCGCCCCGGTCAGCACCCGCCCGGCCGGGTGCGACGACGCGATCGGCATGTTCGTGACCACCCTCCCGCTCCGGCTCCGCACGAACCGTCGAGCCACCCCCCGCGACCTGCTCGCCGACGCCACCAAAGTGGTGGCCGACGCGATGGACCACGCCGACATCTCCCTGGCCGACATCCTCACCACGGTCCCCACCCCGCGGGAGGACCACCCGCTGATCCGGACGATGCTGGTCCTCAACCGCGGGACGGCACCCGTCACCTTCACCGGTCTGACCACCACCCCGCTGCCGATCGACCGCGCCACCAGCCGTTTCGACCTCACCCTCCACCTCAGGGAGGGTGAGGGCGACTGGCCCGCCCTCATCGACTACCGCACCGACCGGTACGAGGCGGACACGATCAGCAGAATCGCCGACCAGGTGCTGGCGGTCATGGAGGCCGTGACCCGCCACCCCGGTCTTCCGCTGGCACACCTGGACCTGTTGTCCCCGGCCGACAGCGCCGTCCACACCGCCCTCGGCACGCGGTCCGACCCGGCCTCCCCCGGCGGAGCGGACACCCCGTACACCGGCCCGGCCGCGCACATCCGCCCGGCCGCCACGACGGTGGTCGACCTGATCGCGGCCCACACCGCCCGAACGCCTGACGCCACCGCCGTCCTCGACCTCGCCGCCGCCCCCCTCACCTACCGCGACCTGGACCGCCGATCCTCAGCCGTCGCCCGCCGCCTGCGCGAGGCCGGTATCCGGAGCGAGGACCCGGTCGCGATCACCATCCCGTCCAGCGCCGACGCGATCATCGCGATCCTCGGCGTGCTCAAGGCGGGCGGATGCTTCGTCCCCGTCGACCCCGCCCAGCCGCCCTCCCGCCAGCGCGCCCTGATCACCGCCAGCGGGGCGCGGACCGTCCTGACCCGCGACGCCCTCCCCGCCACCGGCGACCACGAACCTGTGCCCCTCCACCCGTTGCAACTCGCCTACGTCGTCCACACCTCCGGCTCCACCGGCGAACCCAAGGGCGTCGAGGTACAGCACGACACGCTCCTCAACCTCACCACCGCGTTCATCGCCGAACACGGCCTCACCGCCGCGCACCGCCTCCTCATGGTCCCGCCCCCGCACTTCGACGCCGCGTTCGGCGACATCTTCCCGGTCCTCGCGGCCGGAGCCACCCTGGTCATCCACCCCGACCCGGGCGGCCTCACCGGACCGGACCTCCTCAAGCTCTGCGCCGAGCACCGGGTCTCCGCGGTGGACACGGCGGCTCCCCTCTGGCAGCGCTGGGTCGCCGATCTCGCCGGGGAACGCCTCCCGTTGGAGATCATGATGGTCGGCGGCGACATCGTCCCGGCGGCCACCGTCCGGGCGTGGGCGCAGCACGGCATTCCCCTCCACAACCACTACGGCCCGACGGAGGCCACCGTCTGCGCGACCAGCCATCGCACCGTCGACGGCCGCGAGCACCCCACCCGGCTGCCGATCGGCCGCCCGCTGCCACACGTCCGCGTCCACCTCCTCGACCGGACTCTGCGCCGGGTGCCCGTCGGCGTGGTCGGTGAGGTCTACATCGGAGGGATGGCGCCCGCCCGGGGGTACCGGGGATACCCGGCCGCGACCGCCGCGGCCTTCGTCGCCGACCCGTACGGCGCCCACCCCGGCGCCCGCATGTACCGGACCGGCGACCTCGCGAGGCTGAACCCGCGCGGCACGCTCGAGTTCGTCGGCCGGGCCGACGACCAGGTCAAGATCCGCGGCAACCGGGTGGAGCCGGGGGAGGTGGCGGCCGTGCTCGCCGCGCACCCGGCCGTCGCGGAGGCCGTGGTGGTGGCCAGGGGCGACCGCCTCATCGGCTACGTCGGCGCCCCGACCGCGACCACGCCCACACCCGCCCCGGCCGCGACCACGCCCGCCCGGAACGCACCCGGTCCGGCCACCCCCGACTCGCGGGTCGCCGTCCCGGACGCTCCCGGCCTGCGAGCCTTCTGCGCCGCCCGACTGCCCGCGCATCTCGTGCCGGACACCGTGGTCGTCCTCGACGCCCTGCCCACCACAAGCACCGGCAAGGTCGACAGCACCGCCCTCCCCGAACCCCTCACCACCCCCTGTGCCCCGGCAGATCCGCCCCGGACCCCCACGGAGCGGGCGGTCGCCGCCATCTGGGCCACCGTTCTCGACCGGCCCGACGTGGACCGCACCGCGGATTTCTTCGCCATCGGCGGTCACTCGCTCCTCGCCGCCCACGTCCTCGCCGCCGTCCGCGACCGCCTCGGCGTCACGGTGCCGATGCGCACGCTGTTCACCGCCCCCACCGTGGCGGCGTTCGCGGCAGCCGTCGACGACGGTGCCTCGGCGGACCTGCCCACGGTCGACCGCCTGCGCGCCGACGCCGTGCCCCCACCCGGAATCCGCCTCCGCGGCGTCCACCCACCCGGCGTCCCCTCGGCCGGCCCGCCGCGCCGGATTCTGCTCACCGGCGCCACCGGCTTCCTCGGCCGCCGCCTCCTCGACCAGCTCCTGGCCCGGACCGACGCCCGGATCCACTGCCTCGTCCGCCAGGGCTCCCTCGGCCGGCTGCCGGCCGACGACCGCGTGATCCCGGTCCCTGGCGACCTGTCCGCACCCGGCTTCGGCCTGTCCGCGGAGGATCACCACACCCTCACGACCGTGGACGCGATCTACCACAACGCCGCCGTGCCCCACTTCGCCGCGCCCTACGACGCCCTCAAACCCGTCCACGTCGACGCCACCGCCGCGATCCTGCGCCTGGCCGGTGACAGCGGCGCCCCGCTGCACCTGATCTCCACCCTCGGCGTCTTCCTCGGTGACGCCTACGACGGCCGCGTCGTCACCGAGGCCGACGCTCCCGCCGACCCGAGCGGCCTCACCAGCGGCTACGACCTCAGCAAATGGGTGGCCGATGCCATGGCCGCCGCCGCCCGCGGCCACGGCCTGTCCGTCTCGATCCACCGCATCGCGGCCATCGTCGGCGACACCGCCACCGGCGCCGCCGACCCGCGCTCCGCGTTCAGCCGCTGGCTGACCGGATGCGCCGCCGCGGGCGCCGTACCGGACACCGCCGAAGTGCTGGACATGGTGCCCGTGGACACGGTGGCCGCGGCGATCGTCGCGCTCTCACAGGCCCCGAACGACCGCTGCCGGGACCACCATTACCACGGCGACGGCGGCCTCACCCGTGCCGCCCTCGCCGCCGCCCTCACCTCGTACGGCCACCCGACCGAGGTGGTGCCGTACCACCGGTGGCGGGAGCGGATGCTCGCCGACCCGGCCGGGCCCTTCGCCCCGCTCGCCTTCTCCCTGCCCGAACGCCCCCGCCCACACCCGCGGTTCGACTGCTCCCGCACCTGGGCCGCCGCGGCCGGGGCGGGAGTGGGGTTCCCCCCGGCCAACGAGCGAATGCTGCGCAGGCACCTGGACTTCCTCACCGGAGCCGGCGCGCTTTCCGGAAGTGGATGACCATGCCCTTGCCCGAAGAATCCCCTGGTGTCCCGGCTCCGGTACTGGACCGGCTCGGCGCGGCCGGGTACCGGGCCATGATCGCCGGTGTCCGGCTCGGGGTGTTCACCGCGCTGGAAGCCGGCCCGCTGTCCGTCGAGGAGCTGGCCACCACGATCGGCGGTGACCCGCGGGGGGTGCGCAGCCTGGTGAACATCCTGGTGGCCTTCGGCTACCTGCGGCACGACGAGGCCGGAGTCACGACCGCTGCGACGCCCGGCTCACAGGACGTCGAACTGTTCTGGCACGAGGTCCTGTTCGAGCAGTGGGCCGACATCGAGGACACCATCCGTACCGGCACGCCCCGCCGCGGCTTCTACACCTGGCTGAGCGAGCGCCCCGCCCACGCGGCCCGGCTGCGCCGGATGCTCGCCGGCGCCGCCGTGGAACTGGCCGATGACATCGCCGCCGCGCTGCCTCCCGCGGCGACCGTCCTGGACATCGGGGGCGGCCACGGCGACCACACCGTCGAACTGTGCCGCCGTCGCCCGGACGTGCGGGTCACCGTCTTCGAACTGCCCGAGACGGTCACGGCCCTCCGCGAAGACGCCCCGCCGGACCGGGTGACGGCGCGGGCAGGCGACTACCTCACCGACGACCTGGGCTCCGGGCACGACCTGGTGCTGCTGTTCAACGTCCTGCACGGCCACCGCCCCGAGGAGTGCCGCGAGCTGTTCCAGCGCGCGGCGAGATCGCTGTCCCCCACGGGAAGCATCGCCATCCTCGACCACGACCGGGAGCCACCGGCCGGCTCGGGCCCGGCCGCGGCCGGGTTCCTCGGCATGTTCGACCTGACCCTGTGGCAGGGCCACGGCGGCGGCGTGCACCGCTACACCGACCTCGCGGCATGGCTGGGCGAGGCCGGGCTCACCGAGGCGCGGGTCGTACCGCTTGCCGCGTCCCCGCTGGAGAAGCTGCTGATCGCCGGTCGCCCGTCGTGACCGCCGATCCGTACCCGGGCTACGCCTGGTTGCGCGAGCACGACCCGGTCTGCCCCGTCAGCGGCCCGCACGTCCCGGGCCGGATGTGGCTGGTGACCCGGTACGACGACGTCCGCGCCTGCCTGGCGGACCGCCGCCTGGGCAGCGGCGCGCCGGTCAACCCCGACCCGCACCTGCCCGGACTGTCCAACCTGGACGACCCCGGGCACACCAGGCTGCGCCGGCTCGTCGCCGCGGCGTTCACCCCCGCCGCAGTGTCCCGGCTGCGCGAGCGCACCGCCCGGACCTGCGCGCACGCCCTCGAGGCGTTCGCCGGACGGGGACGCGCGGACCTCGTCGCCGAGTACACCCGGCAGGTACCGGTTGCCGTCATGCACGACCTGCTCGGCGTCCCGGAAGCCGAGCGAGCGCCCGCCGCCGACGTGCTGGAGATGTGGTTCGGCGCGAAGTTCCAGCAGCCGCGTGACGAGGTGAAGCTGGCCGAGGTGCTGGGATACGTCCGGAAGCTGGTGGCCTACAAACGCTCGCACCCGGGGGACGACCTGCCGACGCGGTTGATCGAGTCGGGCGCGCTGACCGGGGAGGAGCTGGAGGTGATGGTCATGACGCTGATCGGCGCCGGCCACATCACCACGATCCAGTTCCTCGGTACCACCATCCTGCGCCTGCTCGACGACCCCGGCCGGCGAGCCGCCCTGCTCGGCGGCGACGTCGACTGGTCCCACGCGATCAACGAGCTGCTGCGCCTGGACTCGCCGTCGCATGTGGCGGAATACCGGTATGCGGGCGAGGACATGACGATCGCGGACGCCCGCGTGAGGGAGGGCGACGTGGTGCTGCTGTCGCTGGCGGCGGCGAACCGCGACCCGAACCGGTTCCCCGACCCCGGCGCCCTGGACCTCACCCGTGACGCCCGCCCGCACCTGGCGTTCGGCCACGGCGCGCACACCTGCCTGGGCAGCCATCTGGTGAAGCTGGAGACGGAGATCGCGATCACCACGCTGTTCGGTCGGCTGCCGGATCTGACCCTGGACATCCCGAGCGGCGAGGTCGACTGGGAGTACGCCCCGACGTTCCGCGGCCCGCGAACCCTCCCGGTCACCTTCACGCCCCCCAAGTAGCGGGTCTCCCAAGGTGTATCCGGATGCGGCTGGACGGGCTGATCGACGAGCCCCGCTCCGGCAGGCCGGCTCCGATCCTGCCCGACCGGGTCGAGGGGCGCGCCGCCGGTACACGGTGACGGGGTGGAGTGTCAGGTCCGCGGCGTCGGATCGATGCCTCGTCTCGTGGCGCGGACGTAGCGGGCGGCGAGGTCGGCGAACGCGGTGGCCAGTTGGGGCGGGCCGATGACGTCGACATCGGTGTCGAAGCGGCCGATGGTCGCGGCGAGTCCGGTCCATGACCAGGAGCCGAGGACAAGTCGGCAGCGGTGGGAGTCGAGTTCCTCGACGATTCCGTCCTGGGCGAAGGGCGCGATGTCGGCGGCCGGGCGGTGAAGAATGACTTCGCCCAGGCAGGGCCAGTCGGTGGTGGTGCCCTCGTTGCCGCGGAATCGGCTGACGATGAAGGTGGAGACGTTGCCGCCGGGGAGCTCGCGGGGGGCGAAGCGGGGGCCGGTGGGTGTGCGGGGCCGGATGCGGTCGACGCGGAAGGTGCGCCAGTCCTCGCGGTCGAGGTCCCAGGCCACGAGGTACCAGTGATGACGCCAGGTGACCAGGTGGTGGGGTTGCACGCGGCGAGGAGCGTCGGCTGAGGTGCTCGGGCCCGGGGTGTAGTCGAAGCGCAGTTCCTCGCAGGCGTGGAGGGCGCGGCTCAGGTCCACCAGGACGCGGGTGTCGACCTGAGGAACGTCGCGGGCCGCGGGCAGTGGGACGGCGGTGACGCGCAACAGGTCGATGCGGTGACGCAGCTGCGGTGGCATGACCTGGCGGAGCGTGGCCAGGGCGCGGAGGGCGTCCTCGGCGACGGTGGTGCCGGTGGCTGCGGTCTGCAACGCGACGGCCAGGGCGACGGCCTGGCCGTCGTCGAACAGCATGGGTGGCATGTGCGCGCCGGCCTCCAGACGGTAGCCGCCGGCCGGCCCCTTGACGGTCGTGATCAGGTAGCCGAGTCCGCGCAGCCGGTCGATGTCACGGCGCACGGTGCGCGAGGTGATGCTCAGGCGGCCGGCGAGATCCTCGCCGGACCAGTCACGGTGCGTTTGAAGCAGCGAGAGCAGCGCGAGCAGCCTGGAGGATGTTTTATGCATGAGATCCATTTTCCGCTCGGTAGCGGACACGTCCTGTCCGCTACCTCCGCCAGGGTGGCACATGAGCCGTTCGGGAGGCATCGCTCCTGGCCACGGCGGCCGCCGGGCTCGGACGGTCGGCGGCGTATCCGTCACATCGAGGCAAGGAGCAGGTCATGCCCGTCACGACCACCACTCACCTGAACTTCCGGGGCTCTGCACGGGAGGCGCTGGACTTCTACGCGTCCGTCTTCGGCGGACATACTGTCGCGGTCACCTACAAGGACGCGGGCGCCGTGCAGAACGAGAGCGAGGCGGACTGGGTGATGTGGGGCGAGGTGGCCGGCGACAACGGCTTCCACGTCATGGCCTACGACGTGCCCTCGCCACTGCCCTGGAACCAGGGCGAGAACCCGTTCTTCGTCTCCGTACGCGGTGACGACGCCAAGGAGATCAGCGCCCTGTGGGGCAAGCTCGCCGAGGGCTCGGCCATCGTGCGTCCGCTGGGGAGCGCGCAGTGGGCGCCGCTGTACGGCATGCTCACCGACCGCTTCGGCGTCAACTGGGTCCTGGACGTCACCGCCCCGTACGACGGCTGAACCGGCCCACCTGGCATGCCCGCGCCGTCCGGTCCGCCGCAGCCACCGAACCCGTACAGCAGCGAAGGTGAACGGGACACGGTGCGGATGCGGAAGCGGTGGACGGACGGGCATCGGAGTCAGCGCCTACCGCCTGGGCACCACGTGCCAGCTCGACAACCTGCCCGCCGGGTGCCACCCCCGCCTCGGCGAGCCGCAACAGGAGAACGCAATGACCGTCCTCGACAGCCGCGCCCTCAACCGCGCCACCCTCGCCCGCCAGCACCTGCTCACGCGCAGCGACACCTCCGCGCCCGAGGCGGTGGCCCACCTGTGCGGTCTGCAGGCTCAGGAGCCCCAGGAACCCTTCATCGGGCTGTGGTCGCGCCTGACCGACTTCAAGCCCGAGCAACTGGACGAGGCGCTCACCGGCCGCACGGTGGTGCGCACCCACATGATGCGCCGCACCGTCCACCTCATCACCTCCGCCGACGCAATCGCCTGGCGCGCCCGTCACGACGCCATGCTGCGCCAGCGAGGGCTGGGAGCCTACCGGCGCGAACTGGCCGGTATCGACGTGGACGAGGTCGCCGCCGCCGGCCGCGCGGTCATGGCCGACCGGCAGCCCCGCACGATGAGCCAGCTCGTACAAGCCCTCGAAGACCGCTGGCCCGGCCCGCCACGCCGCGCGCTGGGCGAACTGCTCGTCGCGGCCCTCATCCCCATGGCCCAACTCCCGCCCCGCGGTCTGTGGCACCGGACTGCCAACGTGCGCAACCTGCCGTTGGCCACCTGGCTGGAACGGGACATCGCCCCCCTGCCCGCCGACGACAGTGATCCCGTCGGGCAGCAGCTGCTACGCCGCTACCTCGCCGCCTACGGGCCCGCCGCCGGTGCGGACCTGCGCGCCTGGTGCGGCCTGGCCGGTCTTCCCGCCGCCGTCAAGGCCGCCCGAGAAGAACTCGTCGCCTTCCGCGACGAACGCGGCCGTGAACTGCTCGACCTGCCCGACGCACCCCGCCCCCACCCCGAGACCCCTGCCCCCGTCCGGTTCCTCCCGGCTTTCGACAACGCCATCCTCGGCTACCGCGACCGTAGCCGCATCATCGACGACCCCCACCTCGGTCTGTCCGTCGCGGGCCATCGCACCGTCCTTGTCGACGGCCGCGTCACCGCTACCTGGACCGTGCGCAGCCACCAGCTCCGCATCAGCCCCCTGAGGCCCCTCACCGCCCAGGAGCAAGAAGCCGTCCACGCCGAAGCCCAGGACCTGGCCACGTTCCTGGACGAAGGCATCGCGCACATCCAACTCGACGCCCAGAACTGACGATCACGCGCTTCAGGACCCGGCCTGACGGGCCCTCGGATGACGCTGGTTCGGCATCGCGATCATCTGCCGTGCCTCAACTGCTCGCAGCGCCGCGGGCGGACAGATATCGGATCGCTTGAGGTGGTCGCCGGCTGGTGGGAAGTTTCAGCGCTGCTGCGGGCCGAGGCGGTCTCGCACGCGATCATCGACGGTGACTTCATGGGGCAGGTGCATCCTGCACCGGAGGGGGACCCTCACCGCGCGGCGATTACCGAGAGCAATCTGACTGCCGTGTGGGCGAACTTCGCCCAGCGCGGCTACCGACGCCTGATCTATACGAACACCATGAGTGTGCTTCCTGAGTCGACAGGCATGTTCGAGCGCGCCATGGGGGTCAGGGTGGGGATCGTACGAGTCCTGCTCACCGCCTCCGATGCCACCGCCCGCGAACGGCTGGTGGGCCGAGAACTCGGTTCAGAACTGGAACAGGAGCTGGAAGGAAGTGTCCGCAAGGCACGGCTCCTGGATCAGCGGGCCCCCGCGCAGACCGTGCGAGTGGCGACGGACGGACGGCCTGTCGTGGACATCGCGTGGGAGGTGGTGGCCGCCACCGGTTGGGCGGGGACTCACAGATCATGAGCGTGTTGGCGTGCCGGTCCGGGAACGGCCACGGCCGCCGGTGATCATCAGTCCTGCCCGTGGGCAGGACAGGTTCGAGGCGCTGAAGGGCCGCATCGCGCCGCGGTTCGCGCGGGTGGAACCGGCGGCGCCGGGCCCGGGAGTTCGCCCTTGGCCTGTTGTCGGACCTTCCGAGCGGCCACGGGGCCCGGCGGCCCGTGGCGCTCCTACGGTGACGGTCCTACCGTGGTGCGCATGACCGGCCTTCCCGTCCCGGTGCGCGTCAAGGTGCGGCTACCCAGATCCACGTGAGGAGCCGGACGGGCGGGCGCCCGGCCACGGTCGACGGGACTTCGTCCCGTCTTGGAGCCCCGTTCAACGCCCGGATATGGGAGCCGTCAACCACTGCCGGGAGAAGTCCAGGGCGTTCGCGCCACGGAGCTTGGCGAGGAGGACCTCGTGCAGCCAGGGCCACACACCGGCCTCGGTCCATTCGGCGAGGCGCCGCCAGCAGGTCATGCCCGAGCCGAAGCCGAGTTCCCGCGGCAGAACAGGTCAGCTGTCTCGTAGCGTCCTGACGACCGCGATGGCCTGATCCAGCAAGTCGATGGGACAGCCCCAGTAGTCGTAGATGCCGCCGCGGGCGCGGTTGCTGCCACAGACAACAAATACACCGGTTCCCAGCTCAGCCTTGAGGTGGGTGGCCAGCCAGCCGACGAAACCGCTGTTGTCCGCATGGTCGGCGAAGTGGAAGGAGAAGATTCCGAAGCGTTCGACGTCATCGCCCTCCTGGGTGAGCGGGCCCAGGCGGCTCCAGCTCTCCTGGTCCCGAACGACTGCCAGCGTCTCGGCGGTAAGCGCTGGCGGCTGGTCGGCCGGAGACTCTTCGAAGCACCAGACGCCGTCGTGCACGACGAGGTCAGCCCGGGCGATCACACGCCGTAGCCGCTGCTCGGTCTTTGCTGCGCTCTCCGTACTCACACTGACCATCAGCGGGACTCCTTGATTCGGAAGCGTGATCCCCCCCGGGGATCATCGTGCGATCGCCTCCTCTGTCGGGAGACCGACTTCAGACAGGGCAACCGTCGTAGCAACGTCCTCTCTGTCTCGTCTATTTCGCAAGCGGCCTTCCTCGTCCCGGGAGCCTCCGACGGGCAAGATCGTGATCTCTACGTGGTGGCTGCCTGTCGTCGCTAGTGGCCGGCGCGCGCTCGGGCCGGACTGCCAGGGTGAATGAAGAGTCGCTGTATCTCGTTGAAGGACAGCGGGATCAGCCCGTCGGGGGTGACGTGCTGGGAGTATTCCTCGGCCCGAACCACGGTGAGGAAGGCGTGGGCGAGCATGGCCAGAGTGACCCAGCGGGTCCAGGAGGGATCGACCGGATTCGGCAGAACAGGCGTCGTGTCCGCCGCATGGGTTGGCTCTCACCTCCCCGACGGTCCGGCGTCGACCTGCATACCGATGCCGCCGCCGCGGGGGTGGCGGCAGCATCGGAGCGATGCGGGTCCACAGGTCATCGGGCACAAGATCGCTGATCACGCCCCAGAAGCGTGGCGGAAGACCTCGCTGAGGTGGGGCGATCAGGCCGAGCGCGATCGCGTAGCCGTCCAGCGTGGGCGGGACCTGCCGCTCCAGGAAATCGTCGGGCTTCAAGACGGGTGAAGGTCTCCGCTGGTGCGCGGCCGGCCGTATCGTTCGACGAGGGCGTTGCCGATCGAGGCCAGGCGGTCTCGGACGCTCGGAGGGCCGGTCACCTCCACCCATTCGATCAGCCCGGAGAGCTCGCCGGCGAGGATGTACTCATTGGGGCCGCGGATCACGACCTCGATGCGGCCGTCGGTCGTGGAGCCTCCCACGTCGAGCCGGTCGCCGAGCGCCATCCGGAGTATGCCTGTCCCGTCAGGTGTGCATACCGCCTGGACCTCCAGCGGCGTTCGTTTGCGATCGACCTCTTCGGCGATCTCATTCCAGCTCTCGGCAAGGTTGAAGTCCCCGGGTCGGTGCACGGGGTCGCCGGTCGTGTCGGCGGACGACACGCGGTCGATCCGGAATACCCGTCGGCCGGTCTCGGTGTTGGAGACGAGGTACCACACAGGACCTTTGGCGATGATGCCCAGCGGGTGGACGGTTCTCCGGGTTTTGACGCCATTGCTGTCGACGTAGCCGAGCGACACCTGGACGCCGCTGATCACCGCGTCCTGGAGTTCGTCGAGGAAGCGGGGCGGCCGGTGCTCGATCCGGCTCGCCCCCCATCGCTGCGGGTCTACGACCAGCGACGACGCTGCTGCCTCGGCCTGCACCTGGAAGGGCTTCGGTAGAGCGTGGACGAGCTTGCGCAGAGCTGCTTTCACCGCTGGCGTCGCATCCGAGGCCGGGCCGACAGCCAGGAACAGGGCGCGTGCCTCACTGGCGGTCAACCCGGACAGGTCGGTACGAGCGCCGCCCACGAGGCGCCAGCCGCCGCCTCGGCCCTGCACGGAGTACACCGGCACCCCGGCCATGGCCAGGGCGTCGAGGTCGCGGCGGGCGGTGCGCTCCGAGACGTCCAGCTCCCGGGAGACTTCCGCGGCTGTCACCTGCTCGCGCCGTTGCAGCAAGAGAAGTATGGCCACCAGCCGATCGGATCGCATACAGACAAAACTCTCATAAAAACCGGTCACAAGGTGACCGGTTTGGATAGCAAGCTGGCGACATGACCTCATCGAGGAGGTCTATCGCCGGCGAGCGCCCTCAGAGAGGAAGTGCAGTGTTCAACCAAGCAGAATTTCCCGAGCCCACCCTCATCCAGGTCAACGGTGTGGAGCTGGAAGTCTTCGAAGCAGGTCGGGAAAACAAGGGCAAGCCCATCGTGCTCTGCCACGGCTGGCCGGAGCACGCCGTCACCTGGCGTCGCCAGCTGCCCGTCCTCGTCGCTGCCGGTTACCACGTCATCGCGCCGAACCAGCGGGGATATGGCAATTCCTCCCGCCCGGCCGAGGTGACCGACTACGACATCGAACACCTGACGGGCGACCTCGTCGCGCTCCTGGACCACTATGGCTACGAGGACGCCACCTTCGTCGGCCACGACTGGGGCGCGTTCGTCGTCTGGAGCCTGGCCCAGTTGCACCCCGGCCGGGTGAACAAGCTGATCAACCTGAGCCTGCCGTACATGGAACGCGGAGAAACACCATGGATCGAGGTCATGGAAACCTTGCTCGGCGGCGACTTCTACTTCGTCCACTTCAACCGGCAGCCGGGCGTCGCGGACGCCGTGTTCGATGCCAACACCTCCCAGTTCATCCGCAACCTCTACCGGAAGAACGTGCCCCCCGCGCTCCCTGAGCCGGGCATGGCATTCATCAATCTCGCCAAGGCGGAAGCACCGCTCGGTGAGCCCGCTATGAGCGAGAGTGACCTGGCCGTCATCATCTCCGCGTTCGAGACGTCGGGATTCACCGGCGGCATCAACTGGTACAGGAACCTCGACCGCAACTGGCACCAACTGGCGGACGCGGACCCGATCATCAAGCAGCCCACCCTCATGATCTACGGCGACCAGGACTGGGCGAGCCCGAGGTTCGAAAGACTGGCAGAGTTCGTGCCCAACGTGGATGTGGTCGGCCTGGACTGCGGTCACTGGATCCAGGGGGAAATGCCCGAAGAAACCAACCGCGTGATCTCAGAATGGCTGGACCGGCAGGGCTAGTGTCTCGTGATCCGGTTCGTATCACGTGAAGGCCCCGAGGCAGGACAAAGTGACAGGCCATTGGCCGCCAGCCCGGTCGCGCCTGTCCACACTGGGTGGCGCCGCCACTGGTGCGGCCGCGGTGGTGGGTGCTGAGCGGCGATTTCCGCACGATCACCGGGGCAGGTCGCTCGCTCAGCGCCCACCTCTCCCCGGCGGCTCCCATTCCGTCGGCGCCCCTGAACGCTTCGCTGAGGGTGTCGCAGGGAACTCACCAGCCCGGTCCCGTACGTGATGATCATGGTCACTGGTCGCACGTAGTCTGATCAGGGCTTTTCCCTGTACCGTGTCCCCAGGTGGTCCCGCCGACGTACCGTCAGGCTGATGTCGTGTCAGGTAAAAGATAAAGGCGCCCTGAGCTGGGATTACTCCCTGCTCAGAGCGCCTTCGTACACCGTCGGGACGACAGGATTTGAACCTGCGACCCCTTGACCCCCAGCTTAGCCAGCTGGGAAGAGCCATCGCGTCTGGCGATGCTGTGACCTGCCTGTATGGGTGATGTTTTGGCAGGTCAGGGTGGGTGCTTCGACTCCTGGTGCTGCGATCTTGCGTTCTGCCTACACTCTCAGATCGCTTTGAGTACAGCCTGAATACGCAAGATCAACTCCCCGTTGGCTCCCAGAACATGGCGCGGCCCCCTCCTGGGGGGAGAGGGCCGCTGTGCCGGGGCTCAGAGCAGGGGACCACCCGACTCGTCCCCGGCACGTCTCTTACTTGTTCAACTACGCCTTGGTCGAGCCGTCACGCCCCACGGGCAGTGACTTGTGTCACTGGCATATTTGCTGATGACTGCTTACCCCGGCAGATCATGATCCAAAACTGTACGGTTTACGATACAGACTTTCGATCTTGGTCTGGTGAGCGTTGGCGGAGTGCCGTCTGCCACCCCGCCGCCCGCCTGGATCGTCGCCCAACGCCAGATCACAGGCGACCGAATCCGAGCCGCCCGCATAGCGCGCAACCTCACCCAAGAACGTCTCGGCGAGGCGGCCGACATCGACCGGCAGGCGATCAACCGGATCGAGCAGGGGCACGCGTCGCCGCGGCTGGACACGCTCCTGCGGATCGCGGATGCGCTGGAGGTGCCGCCCTCAGACTTGGTCGCCAGCGAACGGGCGCGCTGACCGGGCCGAGGTCAGCGGACGGCGGCGGTGTACGCGAGGAGTGCCACCCCGGCCGCGACGATCAGCGCGAGGCAGATGCTCCAGGCGGGGACGCCGAAGAAGCGGGTGCCGTCGCTGTCCTCGTGTGGCTCGGGATTGGTGCACTCGGGGTCGGCGCACAGGCCGACGGTGCGGATCTTCACGCGGATCGCCTCCGGGCTCGGGTGAGGACGGTCGCCACGATACCGACCGCGACCGCCGGTAAGGGTAAGGCGACCATGCAGCCGGACGAGCCGCCCGCGGTGCCCTGGTCGCCGCCGGGTGGGGGCTTGCTGTGCTTGCCGCCGGCGCCGTCCTTGACGTGCTTGCCCTTGGGCGGACGGTTCTTCCCGCTGGCCTTGTCCTCGTACTCGCCGTAGTCGCTCACGGGTCTCCTTCGGGTGGGTGGGGCCGGGTGGTGCCGCCGCCGGGAGGCACCACCCGGAGCGCGGGGTCAGCGGTTGGTCTCGTTGTGGCGGATCTTCAGCTCGTCCGCGCGCGTCTCCGCGACGTGGGTAGCGATGGCCTTGAGCTGCGGATCATCGGTCTCCCGGGCCTCGCGTGACGCGGCCCCCATTTCGGCAATCAGCTCGTCGGTGTCCCGCTGCTCGTGCGGCCTGCGCTTGCTCATGACGGCTCCGCTCCTCGGCGTGGTGGTGGGTTGCCCCCGGGCCGCGCGGTGACGTGGCGCGGGCCGGGGACGGGCTCCGGGTGGCCGCGCCGGGGGCGGTCACGGCGGGCCGGAGCCGGTCTTCACGCCGCATCCGGCGGCGGCGGTGCGGGCCGCAGGCGCGGGGCTGTGCGTCCCGCGTCGAGCGTGGCGAGGTCGTCGGCGAGCCAGCGGTGGCCCACGCCGTGCAGCAGCAGCGTCCGGGCGCACGGCAGGCAGCCCAGCGGGACGCGCCCCGGGCCGGAGCCGCTTTCGATGTAGGCCACCGCGACCCGCTCCGGCGCGTGCTCACCGCACAGGCAGCACACCCCGGCGGGTTCGATGAGGTCGTCTGCGGTGACGGCTGTCATGGGGTCCTCGGCTCGGTGGGGATGGTGCGCCAGGGGCGGCGGATGATCTCCCGGTAGATGGTGTGGGTGGGCAGCCGTCCGCTGTGCTCGAGGGCCCAGCGTTGGGCGGCGGCGAAGTCCGTGTAGCCGGCGGAGGTTTTGGCGCAGATGGTGCACTGCATGGCGTGGGTGACGGGTTCGGCGTCGGGGTGGTGGTCGGGGGTGCAGTGCCACTGGCGTGGGGGCTCTGCGGCTGGTGGTGCGGGGCTGTCCAGGGGGACGTTGACCAGGAGGCGGTAGGTGATGCCGCCCTCGAAGAAGAGCAGCTTGTCCCCGCCCGGCAGGGCTCGCAGGTTGAGTACGACGCGTGGGGCGCCGTAGACGCGGACGGTGTCCCCGATGTGCACCGTCTGCGCCGACACCACCGCCTCGGGCCGCCGGCTCACCGCGGGGCCTCGTCTTCGTCTTCGAGGTAGGCGAGGAGGGCGCGGCAGTCGGTGGTCAGGAGGAAGCAGTGCGCGTGCGCGATCACCGGCGTGGTCGCGGGCGGCCAGTCGAGGGTGTGCCGCACCATGTCCAGCCGGGAGCGCTTCTGCCACCAGGCCAGCGAGCCGTGCCACAGGTCCTCCGCCTTCGCTGCTGCCTCGGCTGCGGCTAGGAGCGCGGTGGCGTGGGCGCGTAACTCCTTCTCGAGCGGCGCCAGATCGGGTCGGCCGGGGTCGGCGAGCGCGGCCTGCGCGCGGTCTATCACCGCCCTCACCACAGCGGCATCGGGCGGGGCAGGCACAGGTGGGGCGGGCGGCATCGGGCACCCCCGGGAGAGTGAGTGATCAGGTACTCACAGACCGTAGAGAAGGGTGTCGTGTGGTCACCATGACAATTTCCCGGCGCCGCACCACCAAGTATCAAGATTTCACAGCGGGAGCCTCACAGCGTCGGCCAACTCCCGCATCTGCGGCGTCAGCGTCCGGCGCCTCGCGACCACATCCGACATGATGTCTCGCGCGTACCGCTGCTTCCCGAGCCACTGCGGAGCATCCGTCCGGATCTCATCCAAGATGCCTACGCACGCATCCGCTTCACGGAGCCGCAGATGGGCGTGGGCGACATCCAGCATGTGCCGATAGTGCCCGCTCTTCCCACCGCCGCGGGCTGGGCGCCAGCCCCGAACCTCCTGATGCAGAGTCAGCACCCGGTCTGGCCGCCCCTTGATCGTGGCGTGCTCCGCACGCTGTTGTACCACCGTGGAGGGCCCGAAGTGCCGCATGTAGTCCGGGCCCGTGATCACGTCGCGGCCTAGGGCCACGGCCGCCATCTGCGCCATACGCGTCGCTCGCTCCGCCTCCTTCGGGCGGTTGTCCCGCACAGCGGCGGCAGCCACACGGAGCATGAGCCCACCCCAGGCTGCCCACTCCTCCGGCCGGGCCGTCGACACGCGGGGCTCCACCTCTGCCGCCCACCTCGTAGCCAGCTCCCCGACCACGCTCAACTGCCCCTGCGACAGCAGAGCCTGGCACTGCGAGTTGATGCTCGCGGCGCTCTCCAGCGCAGTGTCTGACAGGCTCAGTGCCCGCTGGAGCGCGAGGTCCGCCGACTCACGCTGTCGGGCTTGCCCCAGCAGAGAGCCTGCCACCTGGTAGACCTGCACGCGCAAAGGGCGAGCTTCCGGCACATCGGCCAGAGCCTCCGCGTCCCGGATCAGCGCGGGCAGCAGCCCGGCCAGTTCGGCGTATCGCTCCGTTGCGAAAAGGGCGCGGGCGCCAGCGAGTGTGCCGGCCACTCCGACCTGCGTGGGTTGCTCGTCGCCCTGCTGAGCGGGCGGTGTTTCCAGAGCCCGGCTCACCTGACGCCACGGCGAGGCGGCTGGTTCAGCGGAGTGCGCTGCGTCGTGCCCGTCCCTGCTCACCAGGTCAGAGGTGGCGACATCGAGGGCGACGGCGAGACGGTGGGCGGTTTCCAGGCGAGTGTTCAGCAGCTCCCCCTGCTCCAGCTTGCTGACCAGGGACAGAGAGACGCCGGATGCACGAGCCAGCTCCCTCTGGCTCATTCCGCGCCTTTTCCGGGCTCCTCGAATTCGGGCGCCGATGTGCGTGTCACTGCTTTCGGGCATACTGGTGCTCCTCGTTCTGGTGTCGGGCAGACACCCAGAACGGTACGCCCGCCCCGCAGTTGGGTGGTAGCGATCGGCCCTCACCTCACCCGGTGGGGGCCTTCGCCATGCCCGGCGCGTCAGCCGAGCGCGCGGTCTGGCCGGCACACGTCGCAGGCCGCCGCCTGGCCCTCCTGGTGCGCCTGCTCCGCCTCCGCCGCCGTGATCCGCCGCATCTCCCCGTGCGCCTGCCAGCAGTCCGCGCGGTGCAGCCACCACGCCGGGCCATCCGCGGTGGGCATCCGCACCCGCGCGAGCAGCCACTGGCGGCCAGCCACCGCACCCGTGGTCGGCAGCGCGCCGTACCGCTCACCCGGGATGGGGGTGATGTGCTGCTCGTGCACGGTGATCGCGGTCGGCGCCGCCGTCGGTCGCGCGGCGCCGTCCGCGTCCTGCCACCGGTCCGGCAGCAGCACCTCGCAGGCGTACCACCAGGCCCCGTCAGGGGTGCGCTCCCGGCTGGTGACGATGACGTCCAGGGTCTGGCCGTCCGGGAGGGTGGCGCGGGCCCACGGCCCCGCACGCTCCCGCCAGCTGTCCCCGGTCATCACGATGTTCGATATTAGTTCGAATGCAGTCCAGGGTGCCCGGTGGGCCAGGATGACCCTCATGGGATTCAGGCTGATGCCGCTGTACGGCGGCCCGCTGGACGGGCAGGAGCTGGACGCGTCCGCGCTGACGGATGCCGAGCTGCGCGAAGGGCTCGCGCTCATCGCCGAGGCGGGCACGTTCGGCCCTGGCGGGCGGGCGCTGTACTCCCTCGCGGAGGACGGGTGCATGCGGTGGGACGGGGACGTGCCGTGAACGGGTTGACACCTTGCAGCACGTGATGCAAGGATTGGGTCATCGCCAAGGGCAACCGCCCAAGGCACAGGAGAAGGAGCCTCCCATGACCACCACCCGCAGCGACGTCCGCCACCAGGTCGCCACCGCCACCGACGCATCCGAGGGCACCTACGACGTCGACGCCATCGTCGCCGACATCATCGAGCAGCACGGCGCCGTCGACATCGACACCCTCGACCACGACGAGTTCTGGGCGACCGTCGGAAAGCACGCCACCGACGACACCGCGCACTACGCCATTGAGGTATCCGACGACGGCGTCACCTGGCAGGCCGAGAAGGACGAGGCGCACGGCGCCCTCGCCCTGGATGGCGAGGCGCCGCAGACCGTCGCCGCCGACCTGCTGGACGACCGGATCACCGACCTCCGCAACGCAGGCAGCCAGCCCGGCCCCATGCGCGTGATGATCTGGGAGAGCAAGGACTCGGCCGACAGCGGGGCGGACCCGATCGCGGTCGCCACCCACCAGATCTGACCCCCAGCGCAGCGAGCGGCCCGCCACCCGACGCATCCGGGGGCGGGCCGCTCCAGCACGGAAGGAGCCCGCACCATGCCCGACGATACGCCCGAGCCTGAGCTGTGGGACGTCCAGCAGGTAGCCGCCTACCTGGGCGTACAGCCCGGCTCCGCACGCGGCCAGCTCACCCGCTGGCGCATCCCCCGCACACACCGCGTCGGCCCCGACGGCCGCGCCCGCGCCTACGTTCACGCCGACGCCGTACGCGCCGCCCACGCCGCACGCCCCGGCCAAGGCGTCCGCCCCAACCGCACCTGACCCCGGACGCACGAACGCGCCCCCGCCGCCTGCCGAAGCAGGTGGCGGGGGCACGGTGCGTCTACGGGTATTGGCGTCGTGTCGGGTCCAGCGCGCGGGCCTCGGGCGTGCCGGGGTCGCCTGCCGGGGGCGCGCCGTCGCGGCGGCACACCAGCGCATCCGGATCACCGGCCGGGGCCTGGAGGCTGTAGCCGTCCGGGCATGCCGGGCCCGGCTCCCCAGCGGGACCGCGCTCACCTGCGGGACCCTGCTCGCCAGCCGGGCCGCGATCTCCGGTCGGCCCCGGCGGGCCAGCCGGACCGGTCTCGCCCTGGGGTCCGTCGACGCCGTCCTGCCCGTCGGCGCCGTCAGTGCCGGGGTCTCCGGCCGGGCCCGACTCCCCGTCGCTGCCGGACCGGCCCTCACCGCCCTCGGCACCGGGCGTACCGGGCTTGCCCGAGGGGCCGCGCCCGCCCGGCTTCCCGTCTGATCCGGGTGGGCCGGGGATCGGCACCGGAACCTCCGCCCGCTCCGGCAAATCCGCCACCGCCTCCGCCGGGTCCGGCGCGTCCGGCACCTCACCGTCCGCCTTCAGCTGGGCGCGGAGCGTCCGCACGTCCGTGGCCAGAGTGGAGACGGCGGTACCGCGCCGGTCCGCTTCCGTCCGCAGCTCGTCCGCCCGTCTGGCTTCCTGGTCCACCCGCACCCACACCACCGTCACCGCCCCGCCCAAGAAGAGCAGCGCCGCGACGATGTACAGCAGCCACCTTCGGCGGTACAGCATGTGCTCCGCGCGCGTCACGGCGTCCCCCCGAGCTGCTGCACCAGCAGACGCAGCCGCGCGATCTCCAGCTCCAGCGTCGCGACCTTCGTCTCCGCCGCCGCCTGATCCCGCTCAGCCTTGTCCCGCTCAGCCGTCAGCCGGCCGGTGAGACTGTCGTATCCGGTGATCACTCCGCCCTCCCGCTGTGCCCGCCCGGCGAGCCGGGAGCCGTACACCGCCGCCGCCGCGGCCACCGGCGAGGCCAGCAGAGCACCTATCGCCGTGACCATGGCAGCGTCCATACGCCCTCCCGGCCGCGCTCATCGGACAGGATCAGACCCGGGGCGCCGCAGAGGCGCTCTGCCGGTCGCCGATCAGCCGGGACGCCAGGCCCTTCACCAGCGATCCGGCGGCAGCTACCCCCGCCGCGCCGACGGTCTCCCAGAAGCTCGCCGAGAACATGTCGGCGGGGCCGGCGGCTACGGCCACACCGGCAGCGGCCACCACGAAGGTGGAGGCGACGCGCTCGGCCAGGTCCACGGCGTAAGTACGGGCGCTGCGGAGGATAGTGGTAGGCGTGCTCATGGTCAGTTCTCCTTCGTCAGGGTGTCGCCGAGGCGGTCGAGGGCAGCTCGGGCGCCCGCTTCCGCAGCGGCGGTGATCTCGGCGGCGGTGAGCCCGCCGCCCGCGGCGAGCCGCTCCAGGACCGCGTCCCGGGCGGCACCCCGCGCGGCCAGCTCGGCCACGGCGGCCTGGAGGCCCTTGACCCGGCTGCGGGTCTCCCGCGCCACCTCACCGACGTGCCGCAGCACGCTCTCCGGCGCCCACTCGGGGTTGGTGTCCGTGGCCCACGGCACGGTGAAGAACCCGTCCCTGCGCCACACCCGCTCCGCGATCAGGTCCGCATCTGCCCTGCTGATGGCCATGTCCTCGTCCTCCTGGTCTGTGTCTCCGCCCCAGCCGGGCGCGTGCTTGAGCCGCGCGGCCACATCCCGGCGGAAGGTGGCCATACTGAAGGTGGGGTCGATCTTGCGGCGGGTGCCTTCCTTGTGGCCGATCACGCTGTCCGCCGACCACTTGTGCGCCCGGCAGATCGCCGCAGCCCAGCGCACCGCCTGGTCGTACTGCACCGCCGGGTACGGGTCCTTCCCGTCACCGCGGTTCTCGATCTCGATGCCGTAGTAGTGCCGGTTACCGTCGACCGGCTCGGCCGCGTCGGGCCGCGGATGGGTGGACGACTCGGCGACCACGGCGTCGTGCGCGTTCCGCGCGAACGTGCCCGCGTGGTTCGCCCGGCCCGCGCTGAGCATGGTGGCGGTGCCGTCCTTCGCCAGGTGGGTGTGGCACAACGGACCCGGCAGCGAGCTGGTGCCCGACCAGCAGAGCGCCAGCGAATCCCGCCCGGCCGTGTGGTGGATGACCAGCCCGTTCACCCCGCCCCACGCACCCTTGTGGTTCCGGTCGTGACTGCGCCAGCCCGAGCGCTCCTTCACGCGCACGCCCTCAGTCTTGAGCGCCGCCAGCAGCGCGGACGCGGACAACGGTGTAGCCATAGCGACTCCTCATGTGGCGGTCTTGGGTGGCGCCCCGGGTGGTGGCGGGGGTGCGGGCGTGCTGCCCTTGATCCACTGGACGACGGTGCCCACCGTGGCCGTATCCAGCGCCGCCAGGGCGGTCACCGCGGCGGTATCCCGGGGCGCCAGGCGCACATCGGCGGCCTGGAGCGCGTCCAGGAGCATCCCCTCGTGGGTGTCCTCCCGCACGCTGTCGCGGCGGCGTTCGCGGCGGGCAGCCGCGCGGCCCCTCGTGGGTGCCGGGCCGCGGTTGAGGTCATGGAGGGTGCCCTGGTCGGCCGCCGGGGCTGCCCGTGGGCGGATCGGTGCAGGCTGGGCGGGCATGAGATCTCCCATCACAGGCTGTAGAAGCATCCGTTGAGGCTGATCCAGGGCGGCTTGTCATTCGTGCCGGTGCCGATGACGGCCAAGTGCCCGCCCGGCTGCGCGTCCAGCTTGAGTGAGGTCACCACGGACGAGAGCACCGAGCACGGCACACCGTTCGTCCGCAGGGTGGTGGGGCGGGCGGCCGTCGGCAGCGCTGTGGACGTCAGCAGTCCGCCGTTCGGCAGCGAGCCCGACGGATAGGTCAGGCCGACCCCGCCGCGGAGCATCACAGTCCGCTCCCCGAAGAGGTTGACGATGCGGTACTGGGCGGGGCCGTTGTCGTTTCCGTTATGGGAGTAGCCGGACGCCAGCGGGATCGTCGTCCAGGCCTGCGTGCCCGCCGCGAGGACCACCCAGCCGGTGCCGTCGTACCCGGTGAAAATCTTCTCCGCGGTGCACCAGGCGACCATGCCCGCGATCGGGCTGGTCAGGGTCGCGTTGCGCTCGGCGGCGTCCGCGAAGCGCATCACCGAGCGGGGTACCAGGCCGTCGGCGAGGTCGCGGGTAAGTCTGCTGGCATCCGGTGCATCAGTGAGCACGGCGAGCTGGACGCCCTGCCCGTAGTCGTCTGTGGTGGGCACGCGGCCCTCCTAGTCCAGGTAGTAGGTCCAGCCGTCCAGGCACACCCAGGTCGGCGGAGACGTCGATTCGAAAGTGCGCAGGCTGCGGGTGCCGGTGGCGATGGCCAGGCGCACCACGGCCGGGGAGACCGTCGAGTTCCGCACCCCCGCGTAGCCGATCTCGCCGGTGCTGGTGGGCACGATGTCGGTGGGGAGGGTCGCGAGTGTCGCGCCGCTGGCGATGGTGCCGCTGGTCGGCTCGATACGGCCGCGCAGCGTGATGCGTCGGCCCTCCCGCAGGTATGCGGCGGTGTAGCCGTGGCCGGGCCACCGGTAGCCGGCGGCGAGGGTGAGGGGCGTCCAGGCGCCGGGGCCGTCGTCGGTGGGGCCGATCGCGAGCCAACTGCCGGACCCGTTCCGGGTGATGACGATGATGTCGCCGACGGCGGGCAGGGGGTAGGTGGGCAGGCGGCGGGCGCGGATCTGCCCGCAGTCCACCGTCCCGTCCGACCCCACGGCGGTGACCGTGTTGAGGTGCCAGTCGGCGCCGCGCACCGCCGGGGTGCTCTCGCCCTGGTGGCGGGCCGCGCCCGCGATGGCTGACGCCAGAGAAGCGCTGCTGCTGGTCATGCGTCCTCCTTGCCGCCGATGAGCTGAATGTCGAAAGCGCCGCCCGGGGACAGGTCGAGGGTGAAGGCTTCGACCTGGTAGAGGGTGCGGCGGCCGTCTCCGTGCACGGCGCGCAGGACATCCCCGGGGGCGAGCAGAGGATTGGGCAGGCTGGAGAGGTCGGCGGTGTAGGCCGCCTTCACGCCGTCCCGCAAAAGTTTGTTCGCGGCGCCCTGCGCCGCGTTGGTGGTGGTGAGAGTGGGCGAGGAGTAGAAGTGCGGCACGCGCCCGAAAGGCCCGTCGACCCAGGTCGGTGACGTGGGGTCCTCGTCCTGCGCCATCGCCGACACCGGCGGGGTATCCGTCTCCGTGTTCTCGCCGGTGGCGACGACGATGTTGTAGATGCCGGTGCGGGACCAGCCGCGGGACACGGAGATCAGCGCCCCGCCCTCGCCCGCCGCGACTTCCCACGCCACCGGAGCGGTCAGCAGATCCGGCAACTCCGCGATCACGAATTGGCCGTCCGCATCGCAGAAGGCCTCGGCGCCGACGGCGGTCGCCAGTTCCTGCACGGCCGTCCACCGGTCCGCCTGCGCGTCCCATGTGCGGGGCCCCAGCGGCTCGTCGGAGACGCTGGAGGTGATCACCGCGTCCGGGAGTGTCCCGCGGATCAGGCCGGTGATCGCGGTGACCGCCGCTGATGCGGCCCGCGTCGAATACGGCGCGGTGAACTTGTCGTCCGCGATGCTCGACTCGAGGCCGGAGGCGGTGAGGGTGACCGGGCCGGTGTCCGGATCGCCCTCCAGCGAGTCAAGGCGGCCGGTGAAGACCGGCACCAGCTCCGGCTCCTCCCACCCCGGATACCGGATACCGGAGAGGATGCGAACCCGGCACCCGGCGACCGCGAGGAACTCGGCCGGGCCATACGGCAGGAGGCCCGGGTCGGGAAGTTCCACTGTCGCGGTGCGGCGCACCGCCTGCCCCCGGTCGACCGTCACGCTGCCCCCGGTGTGCGGCAGGACGTCCACCCGCCCATCGGGCCAGTGCAGCTCCACCCGGGAGGCCAGCACATGCGACTCGGTCAGCGCCGCGAGAAATCGCGGTGAGGGCGGCGGATACATCACGCTCCCATCTGGGTGCCGAAGAAGACGTCTTCCCAGGTGGCGTACCGCTCCGAGACGTGCTGCCAAGTGTCGTGCTCAGAGAGGACGTCCTGCCAGGCGCGGCCGGCGGTGCCGGCCACCCCCACCGCGGTGGGCATATCGGCCTGCCGCAGCGGCAGCGTCCAGGCACGCCACGGCTCCAGCGCCGTGCCCGCCGTCCGCCCCTCCACCACGTCACCGACCGTCACATGCAGGCCCTCATCCAGGCCGTAGCCGGGCGCCGCCTGCACCAGGAGGGTGTGGCCCGAGTCCAGCAGCCAGTGCAGCGCCGCGCGCTGCGCGT
This sequence comes from Streptomyces sp. CNH287, assembly GCF_000424825.1. Taxonomy (NCBI): domain Bacteria; kingdom Bacillati; phylum Actinomycetota; class Actinomycetes; order Kitasatosporales; family Streptomycetaceae; genus Streptomyces; species Streptomyces sp. CNH287. Next base: position 429,012 of record NZ_AUKQ01000004.1, read on the forward strand.
CGTCCTGGGTCCACACCGCGAGGTCGCCCTCCAGTCCGCCCCGCACATCCGAGAGGGTCACCGGGTTGCGGCGCCCGCGCACCTGGTACTGGGCCTGGGCGATAGGCCTCGTCCAGTCGGGGCCCCGCTGCACCAGCACCTTCATGTTGCGGTGCGGCATCCCCGGGTCCTTCAGCCAGACCAGGTTGCCGTCGCCGGGGTCGATGGTCGCCGTGGCGGTCTGCCAGGTGCTGGTGACCGCGCCGGTGATCGGGTCGTACGCCTCGGCGTAGTAGGACACCGGCACGCCCAGCGGCGCCTCGTAGTCCTCGACCCTCAGCTCGTCGCCCTCCAGCGGCACCCGGTCCAGCAGCCCGGAGGGGCCGCGCACCAGCGTCCGCTTCCCGTCGGGCGTGATCCGCCACACGGTGATCAGGTCGCCCGTTGACGCCTCCCGCACCGTCACCGTCATCCGGGCCAGCAGCCCGTCCGGTACCGCCGATGACAGCGGCAGGACCTGCCGCAGCGACACCGCGTCCACATACAGCGCGGACGCGGCGGCCGTCGCCGTGACCTCGACCTCCAGCCGCGCCGACACCGCCCCCGCAGGCGGCAGCACGTCATCGGAGATGATCCACCACGAGCCCGTGGTAGGCAGGGTGAAAGTGCCGGTGTCGCCGCCGAGGGACAGCTCCGCCCCGCCCGCGTCGTACCACCGAACCAGGAGGTCGACATCCCAGGAGGAGGCGCCCGCCGCGTGCGCCACGAAGATCTCCGCACGCCACGAAAGGCCCTCGGCGATCGGCCCGAACTGCTGCGAGCGCAGCACGCTCGCACCGGCCGCCGAAGAGACCCGCATCGCGTAACTCCCCGCGGGCATCACGGCTGCCCACGGGGTGGTGCGGGCCGCCGTCGCAGCCCCCGAGGCGACCGACCACCCGCCCAGGCCCTGCTCGAAAGAGGCGTCCTCCTCCGGGATCACCGAGCCCGCCTTCAGCGGCGTCGCCGGCTTGATGACGACGCCCTCCACGTCCAGCTTCTGTCCGGCTGTCGCCCCGGTCATCCCCACCGCCACCTCGCAGGTGGCGGTGCCGACCGGGGAGATGCCCGACACCCGCTGCCGGTAGAAGCCGGTACCCGGAGGTGCCAGCACGCCGCGCTTGCTCAGCAGCAGCACCCCGCCCGCGTCGTAGAAGCGCAGCTCCACCCACGGCACGCTCACCGCCGTCGGTGGGCCCAGGTAGGCGTAGCCCTGGTAGTCGACATCCGGTGAGGCGATCACCCGCTCCGTGCACCGCATCACCGCATCACCGGCCGCCACTGCGGTGAGCGTCATCAGATGGCCGCCGGAGAGGTACCAGTCCACCGGCCACGACCGGACCGGAACCCTGCGGGTGACCGCGGCGTTGGTCTCCGCCTCCCACCCGGTGGTGTCCAGCTCCCCGCCGGACTCCACCTGAAACGGCAACAGGTTGCCCTGCGTGCGGATCGGCAGGCCCAGGTAGATGTTCTCCCAGTAGTGGACCGCTGGCGCGGCCGTGGTGCTGGAAAGAAGCAGGCGGGCGCGGGAGGCACCCGCCGGGCACACCCCGGCCACCGACACGCGGTGCCACGTCGCGGACGCTGCTGTCGTTGTCATCGACCAGGTGATTGTGCCGACCGCCGCCAGCGACTCGTCCAGCCACTCGATGCCGATCCGCTCCGGCTGAGCAGCGCTGGAGGTGTCGGCGAAGGCGAAGTACACCTCTCCCGCCACCACGGGGTAGGCGGTGACCGTCTCCGCCTGCATCTCGCCCGCGGCGACGGACACCAGACCCAGCACGCCCGGACCGTTCCGCCCCCCAGCGCCCAGCGAGATCGTGCAGTTCAGGCGGACCCTCCACCCGCTCGTGTTCGGGTCGACCTGCTCCGTCGTGGGGGCCAGAAAATTCCCGGGGATCGCCACCGCGTCACCTCCTTCCCGCGCGGAGCGCCGTCGCCAGCTGCTGCTCGCTGGTGCGCACCTCGGTGCGGACGATGTCGGTGATCTCGCGGTCGCCGACGTAGACGGCGACGTGCAGGTCACCGAGTGACGCGGCCCCGTCTGATCCGCGCGCAGCCGCACCCGTCAGCGCGGACATCTGCTGCCTCGTCAGCACGGGCTCGGGGCGGCCGGTGCCGTTGTAGACCGTGGACAGGCCCGGAGGGAGGTAGCCGCCGGAGTCGTAGCCGCCGGGCCGCGACATGCGCGCCGCCCAGCCCTTGCCGTACCGGGAGCGGGCGTACCTGATCCCGGCGTAGATGTTGGCGTACGGGTCATACGCACCGCGGCTCTTGTACCGCCCCGCGTACGCGTTGAAAGTGGGGTCGATCGTCTGGATCAGACCCTTCGACGGGGTGCCCCGATCCGCGTTGGAGTCCCACAAGTTGATCGCGCGCGGGTTGCCTCCGGACTCCTTCGCGATGGTGCGGAGCACGGCGTCGAGGTTGTATTTCGAGTAGATGCCCAGCTCGCGCAGCACCGCCGAGGCGACGCCGCGCCAGCGTCCGGCGCCCTTCCCGGAGCCGCCCCCGCCGCCCGTCAGGTACGGCATCGGGTCGGTCGGCTTCCCGTGCCTCCGGGCTTCCAGGTGCAGGTGGGGGCCGGAGGTGTTGCCGGAGGCGCCGACCTTGCCGATGGTCTGCCCCCGGTCCACCGCACCGGACTTGAGCGCCATGGAGGAGAGGTGCGCGTACAGGCTGGACAGGCCGCCGCCGTGGTCGATCGCAATGTGCTGCCCGTAAGGGCCCCCGTTGCGCGCCGCCGCGACGCTGCCCTTGTCGACCGCGCGCACCGTCTTCCCCGTCGGCGCCGGGAAGTCCAGGCCGGTGTGCCGACCGGAGGACCACATGGCGCCGCGCGCGCCGAAGCGTGTGCCGTACTTGGCGTCCACCGGCTTGGCCCACTGCCCGGACCCCATCTGCGAGTCCTCGGACCCCTTGATCGCGTTCAGGGCCTCGTCCAGCAGGCCCTTCGGCAGCGCCGTCGCGAGCTTCCCGAATCCGGACTTCCCGCCGGGGATCTTCCCGATCAGGTCGCGGATCGGCTTCGCCGCAGCCTTCACCCCGGCATACACGCCGCCGAGGGCCAGATCCTTCAACTTCCCGACAGCGCCCTTGACCTTGCTGACCGCGCCCTTCGCGGCGCCCTTGACGACCCCGGCCGTCCAGTCGATCGGGCCGCCATGCGCGCCGGTGGGGGCGACAGCGCCGCCCTTGGCGTAGGCGGTGCCGGACCGGCGGGCTGCGGCGCGCATGGACTCCATCGCCGCGTGACCGCCCGCACCCCGCACCTCCTTCGCCGTCCACACGTGCTCGTTGTGGGACAGCGCGGCGGGAATGGAGTCTGACGTCTCGGTACCCGCCCCGTAGACGGGGCCGCCTGTCGCCCAGCCATCGACCTTGAACTTGTCCTTGATTGGTTTAATCGGCAGGACCTTGGCGGCGGCATTCCAGAGACCACGAATGCCCTTGTTGTAGACCATGTCGATGATCCAGGCGATCGGCTTCTTCGTCAAAGTCTTCAGCTTGTTCCAGGCTTTGCCGATGCCGTCCTTCGCCGTAACGAAAGCATCCTTGACCTTGCCGACGGCCGTCTTGATGGCGTCGAATTGAGGCTTGATGCCCTTCCGGTACAGCCATTTTGCTTTGTCGGAAATCCAGTTGAAGACCGGGCGGATCACCTTGTTCCACAGCCAGGAGGCGACAGATCCGATACCCCGGAATGCGGGGGCGAGGGCCTTTTGCCACAGCCACTTTCCCACCGCCGCGAGGAACCGGAGAATCGCTATCCACGCGTTGACCTGCGGCCTGATGATCTTCTGCCACAGCCAGGAGGCGACCGCGGCGATCCCCCGGAAGACCGGGGCGAGCACCTTCTGCCACAACCACCTGCCGACCGCCGCAAGCAGCTGGAACGCGACGACGATCGGGCCGACGACGAGGACCGCCACGATCATCAGCAGCCACTTCGCGACAGTGGCGATGCCCTGGAAGGCGGGCCAGATCGCTTTCCGCCACAGCCACACGGCGATACCGCCCACGAATTGCAGCGCCGCCCAGATCGCGTCAAGTGCAGGCTTCAGGACGGAATTCCACGCCCACGACGTGGCTGCGGTGATCCCGTCCCAAGCCGCCTGCACCGCAGTGCGGAACCAACCAAAATTTTTGTACGCGTAGACGACGGAGGCGACGAGCAGCACGATCAGCGAGATGATCCGCACAATCGGATTCATGTTGATGACCAAATTGAGTAGGACGAGAGAGAGCGTCCACAGTTTGGTTGCGACCCATACCAGGTAAAGGAGTTGGAGCAGCCAGGGCAGCGATTCCGAGATGGACGCGATCGCGCGCGCCACACCGCCGAGGATTTGCAGCAGCGGACCCGACAGCGGCGACAGTGCGCGCGATACTTCGAGTACCGCACTCGCGATGTCCCCGAAAGTGGCCGCGAGTTGTGGCCCCATCTCCGCCGAGTAGGAGAGGAACCCCTCGAACTCCGGCGATCCCTTCAGGTTGGTGCCCCAGTCGGCGAACCCTCCGGTGATCGACTGCATGCGGGCCGAGATCGAATCCATGTGCGGCAGGAACGCGGCGATGATGCCGCCGACGCCCTTGCCGATGTTGCCGAGGGCGACACCGAGACCGACGACCGCAGGCCGCACCGACCCGGACAGGTCCTTCTTGAACTCGGCCCAGCCAGCCGACTTGAAGCCCCTGCTCGCCTTGTCCTGGAGTTCTCCGATGGCCTTCGCGGCCTCCAGGACGAACGGCGTCAGCCCCGGCAGGCTGTTCCTCATCCCGTTCAGCGCGCGCGTGAAGATCGGCATGACCGCAGGCTGAAGAGCCCTCGACCATGCCGTGAACGCGCTGCGCAGAGACACGAACGCGTCGAACGTGCCCCTCGCCGACGGAGTCAGCTTCGCCAACGCGGCCTGGTACTTGGCCTGCGCGGTCGCCGCAGCGTCCGCACCGCCAGCGGTCCGGATCTGCGCCGAGCGGACCTGCGCCTCCGCAGCGGCGATACTGTCCGCCGCCGACTGCCGTGCCGCCGCCACCTGCCGCTGAGCCCGCGCCACCGACTGCGCGGCCTGCTGCTCCGCCGCACCCACCGCCGCCTGAGCGCGCGCCACCGAGCGCGCACCCTCCTCCTGAACGCGAGCCACATTCCGCTGCGCGACCGCGACCCTCTCCTGCGCCGAAGCGATACCCCGCGAATTCGCGACCTGCTGGCGGGCCATCTCCTCCCGCGCCTTGGACAGGCCCGCCTCCTGGGAGGCGACACCGCGCTGCGCCGCGACCAGCCGCTCCTGCGCGGACCGCACCCGCTCCGTGCCGTCCACGCCGGACTTGTCGGCGGCGCGCTTGTCCGCGGCGAGGCGCTTCGTGTCCAACTGCTGCTCGCGCAGGCGTTGGACCGCCTGGTCATACGCCAGCTGCGCGCGCTGCTGCTCCAGCAGCGTCGCCTTAGACCCGGCCACCTGCGTGGCGCGCAGCCGCGCCTGCGCCTCCTGCACGGACAGCGTCGCGTCCCGCTCGGACAGCTGCGCACCGGCGAGCCGAAGCGACAGATCCTGAAGCTCCGCCGCCGCATCCCGGCGGGCCTGAGTCAGATCCGTCTGCGCCTGCCGGGCCGTGCGCTGCGCATCCGCCAAGGACTGCTCGGCAGCCTGCACCCGCTCGCCCGCCGCGCGCATCCGGTCCGCGGCCTGCTCGTAGGCGCCGGCGAGTGCCTGCCGGGCCGTGCGCACCTGCGCGGCAGCCGCCGTGCTGGCCTGCGCCGCCTGCCGCACCGCATCGGCCACGCCCTGCTCGGCCTGGGCAACACGCGCCGCACCATCCCGAACGGCGTCCGCGACACCCCGCTGCGCCTGGCCGATCTGCTGCCCCGCATTACGGTGCGCCAGCGCCAGCTGCCGCTGCGCACCGGACTGCTGGAGTGCCTGCCGGGCCGCCGCCGCAGCAGCCTGCCCACCCTGGCCAGTCGACTGCGTGGCGGCGTCCTGCGCGGCCTTCTGCGCTTCCAGGGCCCCGGCGATGTCCTTGATGGCCGGGGCTGCGGCGAGTCCGAGCGCGCCGACGCCCGCCGCTGCGGCGGTTGCCGCTGCGGCGATCGACCCGATCCCGGCGGCCAGCACCGGTATGGCCGGGATGGCGGCGAGCCCGGCCACCGCGATGGCGAGCTGGAGCACCGCGCTCCGCGCCTGCCTCGTGGAGACGTTGATCTCGGCTCGCTGCCCGTCAAGGGCGGACACCATCGCCTGCACGGTGGCCAGCTGCGCCATCGCCGCAGCGGCATCCACACGCACAGCGACGTCCGCGTTAGACGCGGACAGCCGCTCCAGGCGGGCCTGGAGGTCGGCGACCTTGGCGGCGGCTGTTGCGGCGTCCATGTCGACGCCGATACGGACATCCCGCAGCGCGGTGAGCTGGCTGCGCAGGGATGCGATCTCCGCCTGCGCAGGGCTGGTGTCGGCCCCGATGTTGATGTTGGGGAGGGCAGCCTCGGCCTGCTGCACCGCGACGCGGAGCCGCTGCCCGAAGGTGCCATCGGTCTCGACCCGCACCCGCGCGGGATCAGCGGAGATGCGGTCGATCTCCGCCCGGACGGCAGCCAGCTCAGCGCGGGCCCGCGCAGTGTCCGCGCGGACCGTCACGTCCGGGTGTGACGCGCCGAGCCTGCGCAGCTGCTCCTCGATCTCCTCGATCTCGGCGCGGGCCTCCGCCGCGTCCAAGTCGACGCCGATCGTGCGGCCGGACAGCGTCTCCATGCGGGCACGGAGCGCCTGAATATCAGCGTCAGCTTCCGAGGTGTCGGCGCCGATCGTGACGTCCGGCAAAGACCTGAAAGCCGCCTCGATCCGGGCACGGGCGGACCGCGCGAACGCCCCGCCGGTCTGCTCGCCCTGCCGGGTCGCCGCAGGACGGGCAGTGCGCCCGCCCTGGGTGATGCCGTCCCGCAGAGCGCCCCGGATCTCCGCCGTGATGCGGGCGGCGATCTGCGAGCCGATCTGCTGCCCGATCTGGAGGCCGATACCGCCGACCTCGGACCGCATCGCCGGGCCGAAGCTGCGGCCGGCGGCGTTGCCCGCGTCCTCCCCGGCGCGGGTCGCCGCCGGAACCAGCGCGCCCCGCAGCTGGGTGTAGATGCCGCGGGTGTTCGGGACGACATCGACCTCGACGCTGCCGACACTGATCGCCACGAGAGGACCCCCTCTCGCGGTGGAGCGCCTATGCGGCGCCCCCGTTGATCAGCCGGAACAGCACCTCGGCGGCGCCGTCGGTCATGGCGGCCGTCTTCTTCTTCGGCGGCTTCGCACCCGGCCGACGGATCGGCTCCGGCGCTTCCGGCCGCTGGCTCTTCTTCTCGGTGTTGACGCAGATCAGCACGTACTCCAGGCGGGCGATCCGGTCAGCCATGAGCGCGAGGAGCTGCTCGGTCTGCGACCATCGGCCCCGCTCGGGCTCACCCTGCTCGGACTGCTCCGCCAACTCCTCGTCCGACATCGAGTTGCGGAGCGCGGTCATCGTGTGGGACTCGGGCGGCAGATGCTGGATCAGCACCCGCAGCCTGCGCCACGTCATGAGCCCTCGGTGCACATCAAGGACGTCGTGCCCGCGGTCGAGGAGGTCGGCCTCTACCGCCTCCGCGTGCTCCTCGAGGACCCGCGCGGTCCACTGGATTTCCCCAGGGCCTCCCCGGACTTCTGCGCGACGTCCCCGGCAAACTTGCCGAACGAGTCCATGTCAGGGTCGAGATCCTCGAAGATCTCGTAGTCGTCCTCATGCAGGCTGGCCCGCATGAACGCGTCGATGTCGCCGTTGTTGAGTGCGCGGATTGTCGAGGAGCGCCAGCGGCCGGACGGGACGCAGCGGACATCCTTGGTGACCCCGTCATACCCCGCCAGCGGCACGGTGACGTACTCGACATCCTCCGCCTCCGCCTCCTGCGCTTCGGCGGCGGCTTCGGCGAGGGCTTTCTTCGTGGTGGGCATGGCGCGGGCCTCCTGATGGCATTCGCATGAGCAGTAGAGGATGTAGTCGGAAGTGGTGAGCCAGGTACAGCCGCGGTGCAGGCCGTCGGCGCACATGCCGCTGAGGGCCTTGTGGCTTTGGAATTGAGTGCTGTTGATCAGGTCCGCGAGGAAGTCCTCGTCGGACATGTGTCTGCCCATGGCGCGGGCCTCCTTGTGGCGCGGGACTTGGTTGTGCAGGTGGCGGGCCGGGCCCGCGCCAGGGACGGCCCGCCACCCGTTCAGGACGCCGGTTCGGCGGGCGTGGCAGGTACGGAGTCGGCGTGGTAGACGGTGTTTCCGGCCTCGTCGGGGTAGGCGGTGACTGTGATCTCGTAGCCGGACATTTCGTCCTGCTTGAACGTCACGTCGGACCGGTCGGACACCTCGCCCTGGGGGACGTAGAAGCCCTTCGCGGTCTCCCCGTCCATCACCAGGAACCACCAGGCGCGGCGGTCCGGGACCGGCGATGCGGTCTCCGCGAAGCTCGTGAGGCCGCCGACGGGCTCCAGGTCAGCGGCGGGCAGCCGGTACATGACGGACTGGACGGCGACGCGGGAGGTCTCCCACAGGGTCACCCCGAACGTCCGCACCGACTTGGTGATCATCGTGCGGAAAGGAGAGGTCAGACCCCACGGAGTGAACTCCTCGGAGTCCTCATCGAAGCCATAGACGAGCCCGTCGTCCGACGTCGCGCCGAGCGGCTCCCACGGAGTCAGAGGTTGAGTGAGCGGCGTCGCGGGCGCGGCCGTTCCGGTGGGCGCGACCCATCCGCCGCCGTTCGCGCCGACGACCGTAAGGTCCGAGGCGCGCGTGATGTTGACCATGAGGTCTCCCAACATGCAGAAACCCCAGCTCAGGGCTGGGGTTCAGGGGTTACAGGACCGGCGCGGGCCTGCCGGTCAGGAGACCGGGTGTGCGTAGATCTGATACGTCGCGCCCACACGGCGGAGGGCGGTGTTCTCGTAGGGCCTGGAGCTGGGGGCGGAGATGGTGACCACGCGGCCGACGACCGCCGTGTCCGTTGCGGAGCCCCGGAGGTCGGTGAGGAGCCAGCCGCGAACCTGCGCGGCCAGCGCGACCGCCTCGCCGCGGGTCGCGGCGTACACGTCGACGTCGACCAGCGCGGCATCGAGTCGCAGCCCGTCATCGGCGCCGCCCACCCGCTCCACCTGAATCGTCGGCAGCTCGTCCACCAGGTTGTTGTCCAGCTCGTCACGGACCACGACCGACAGACCAGCGCGGGCCTGGAGCCAGCCGATCAGCAGCACCTCGACATCCACCGAGCCGACGGCCGCCATCAGTTCCGGCCCCCCACCTGGGCGGCGCGCAGCAGCACATGATGCGCAGGGACGCGCTCCGTGCCGTACTCCACCCACCGGGCGTACGCCGCCGAGTTGGACACGTACGCGACCGCCCGGTCCCGGTTCCTGCCGCCCCGCCGCGTCGACGTGACGTGCCAGGAGGACCGGTACAGGCCCGGGTGCGGGTCCCACGCCGCCGTACCCGTCGGCGAGGTAGACACCGCGACACCTCGAATGACGTGGGCGCGGCGCAGCATCTCCGCCTCCACCATCGGAGACCGCAGCAGCTGGCCGACGCCTCTGCTCGACATCCTGAACTTCGCTGGCATAGCCGCCTCCTATCCGGTGATCCGGTCTGCGGCGAACTCCACCGGGGCGCCGGTGCCGGTGAACGGGCTGCGGAACCAGTTGCCGGGCTCGCCGGTGATCTCGCAGACTTCGCCGCGGACACGCACCTGGTCGGTGGTGAGCCAGTCCCGTCGATGCGGGTCATAGACGGTCCAGCCGACGATGACGGTGTCCCGCGCCTGCTGGTCCTCGCCCCCAGGTGTGGGTGTCTCGTCCACCCGCGGGGCAACCACGCAGCCCGGCATGTCCGTCTCGATCAGCGGCCCGGGGATCGGCTGGCCGCGCGGGTCCCGGCCCGGTGACGGCCCGCGGCGTAGCCGTACCACCGTCTCGCCATGGGCGATCACAGCGCTCTCACCTGAGTGGTCCCCGCAGCGCGCCGATAGCCTCCCGCGGTGAGCTGCGCACGGTCCTCGCCGGTCATCGCCACGGCGGTTCCGGCTCCGGAGCCGTCCGTGCGGTAGGAGTAGGGGCCCATCGTCTCGCCGGTGACGCTGCCCGCCACGGTCGGCGCGGTCAGGGTGCGCAGCACCATGCGGCACACGACTGCCAGGACGTCCGCCGGGGCGGTCGCCTGGCCGTGGGAGTACGTCACCTGGTAGGTATCCGGTAGCGGGCCGCTCCAGTTCAGGGGCCACGACCCGGACGGTCCTGCGCACGTCAGGTCGACCTTGTCGCGGCCGTCCCACACCCAGCCGGACAGCGCGCCCACCGTGCCCCCGTCCGGGCCCACCGCGGCGAGGGAGACGACGGCGGTCACCGGGCGCTGCGGAAGGCGCAGCACCGCACCCACCGGGCGCAGCACGATCACATCGTCCGCCACCGCGGTGAACTGCTGCCGGGTGTAGCCGCGCACCAGTGCGCTGGCGTCGGCCAGGAGTGCGTCCGCCCGAGCGGTCTCCTCTAGCGTGAGGTCCCGTCCGAGCCGGGCCTCCAGGTCAGTCGGGGTTGCGAGAGGTTCCACAGGACACCTCCCTCTCGGCGAGCAGGCCGGTCATGGCGCCTGGGGTGCGTGCTGCGCGGTAGCGCTGGTAGAGGGCACGCCCCGCGGGCGAGCCCCAGCGCAGGGACTCCCGCTGCTGGGGCGGGTGCCACAGATGGTGAAGCGGGGCGGTGCCTCGCCACGGGCGCCCGGCCAGCATGCGCAGGGCCAGCGCCCACGCCTCGTCCTCCTGACCCCACCCGGCGAACCGCGCGTCCAGCGGCACCCGTTCGTACGTGTCGCGGGGCAGGATGGTGATGCCGCCGCCTTCGTACCCCGGGTACGGAGGCCGGTCCAGACCTCCCGCGAGAGGGCCGCCCGCCAGAACATCAGCCGTGGCCGCTTCGCCCAGGCGTCTCACTTGCCCGTGCGGCACCGCCCACGGCGCCCCGGCGCGTACCGCGGCCACCGCGTCGGTGACGCCCTCGCACCACACGTCGGCGTCCGCGATGATCAGCAGGTCGCCGTCGGCGCGGTCGAGCCCAGCGGCGACCGCTGCGGCCTTGCACCACGGGCCGTCCGGCGCAGTACACAGCACAATTCCGTATCCGGCCGCCTGCCATTGGCTCACCACCCACCGCAAAGCAGCCTCGCGGTGGGGGCAGCCGCCGCGCCACGGAATGATGACGGAGGCGGTCATGGGCGGCACTTGGTGACCGCGCGGCGCGATCCGGTGCCGGTGTGCGCGAACACGCCCGGCGTCAGCTGCGCCACCCCGCGCAGCCCGGCCGCATGCGCCCGAGCCTGCGCTTCCCGCTCGCCAGTCGCTGGCCAGAGCGCGGAGGCGGCGGCCGTGCGCACCAGCGTGGGGTTCGTCGTGTAGTGCGCCTGGGTCGCCTGACGCCAGGCGCCGCGGTCCCGCCACACCAGGCGCTGCTTCGTGTGCATGTGGTAGGGCAGCGTCCGCTCGACGGCGTGGCGCAGCCGCACCTGGAACACCTCGTCGTGGTCGGCCAGGATGCGGCGCGCGTCGTCCAGCCAGCCGTCGTGATCCGGGGTGGCCTTCCAGTCGTCCTCGATGTGCAGCCAGTAGGTGCGGCCTGATTCGGCGGCAAGCTTCGCCAGGTGCGAGGTGGCGTCGCCGATGGATGCCCGGTCCGCCCGGTGCTCGACGTGGTCGATGGCATCGCCGTGCTCGGCGAGGACCTCTGCGGTGTCCGGGTCGGCGCCGTTGTCGAGCGCCACCACGTGCGCGGTTTCCAGCAGCCCTGGCGCCGTAGCGCGAAGGGCGGACAGGGTGTCGGCGAGCAGTTCGGGGCGGTCGCCGGTCAGCAGCGTGACCACCACGTCGGAGGCGTCCACGCGTACGGCAGTGCGGGGGCGCACGAGGGCCATCGGCTTCCCACCGGTGGCCAGCCGTTCGACCTGTGCGCCGGCCCGTTCCCATGCGTCCAGTGCGGCGATCTCGCCGGGCCGGTCGGCATCGTCGAGGAGCAGCACGGCGTCCTGGGCCAGGTGCGGAGTGAGCGCGTCCAGCGCGGCGGCCCGACCGCCCTCACCTTCCGGCGGACCGTCCACCAGCGCCAGCCCGACACCGTCCGGCAGCACGGTGTCGTACCACGGCCCGGCCGGCGTGTGGTGCAGCGGAGCCAGGCGCAGGTCCACGTGCTTGGACAGGCCCCGCTCGGCGAGGAGTCCGGCGGTTGCGTCCCGGTACTTCGCCTGGTGCTCCAGCGTGACGACGCTGGCCCCGGTGTCGCGGGCGTACTCCGCCAGCAGCACCGTCGAGGAGCCCGACCCGGCCTCCACCACCACGGTCGGCTTGTGCTCGGCCAGCTGCGCGGCGAGCGTACGGGCTCCTCCCGCGTCGAGTGCCCAGCCCCGCCACAGCGCCGCATCGTCAAGCGCGCCCGCGGAGTCCGGTTCCGGCGTCACGCCGGAGAGCAGGCCGCGCAGCCGCTCGGCGTGGTGGCCGACGTCGGCCACCACGCCGGCGTCGAGGCCGTCGCGGAGTACCTCGCCGACCGCCGACGGTCCCTCTGCCGCGGCGGCCACCATGGGCGGCCACAGCCGCCGTAGCTGCGCGGTCACAGCCTTCCGTGACGGGGAGCCGGTGCCGGATGCGGGCGCGGTCGTCAGCGAGCCGCGCCGCCGGTACCGGTCATACAGCGGCTGCTCCACCACCGTGGCCGCGCCGGATGCCAGGGCTGTGCCCGTGAGCATCGTGTCCCAGGCGATGTCGTAGTCCGGCCGCGGCCCGCCCACCTTGCGTAGCCAGGAGGTACGCCACAGCCCGGCCATGTGTGCATGGTGCCGGAACCTGCCGTCGCTCCAGGGCACCACCGGCTCCACCGTCGCCTGGCCCCGCAGCGCGTGCACCCGCTGAGCGGTGAGCACCACGTCCGCACCCTCAGCGGCGTCGAGCATGCCGGTGAGCCAGCGCGGATCGGCGGCGTCGTCCGCGTCGTGCGGCGCGAACCACTCGCTGTCGCAGGCAGCCAGCACGACCGCGTCCGCGAAGTACCGCCCGCGGCGCTCCGGCAGATCGAAGCGGACCAGCCGCGGGTCGTCGATGTCCTCCAGGGCGGGCCAGGGCGGCGACTCGCTGTCGCCGTCGTTGACGACTACGCATGTCAGATCCGTCCAGGTCTGGCCGAGGACCGCGTCCACGGCACGCCGGACGGTGTCCGAGCAGCCGTGGTACGGCATGGAGACGGTCACGGTGGCCACTGGCACCTCCAGCAGGAAGAAGAATGAGGAAGGGGGTGCGCGGCCCGCCATGGCGACGGGCCGCGCGGGCCTGCGGACTGCGATCAGGACCCGGTGCCGTCGTCCAGCCCGGTGATCTTGCCGTGAGCCTTCTCGTTGCCGTACTTCAACCCGATCTCGCCGTAGACCTGGGAGCGTTCGGCCGCGCCCACCTTCGCCAGCGGCTCCACGAACAGGAACCCCTTGCCCGGGATGAGCAGGAACGTCGGGGCGCACTGCTCCAGGGACACGGCCGCGATCGTGTCGGTGGGCATGTACCGGTTGAGCATCACGTTCAGCTCGCCGAAGTCGGTGATGATCCGCGATACGGACACGCCGCCGATCTCACGGGTCTGCTCCTGGTAGTTGGCATCCGTGACGAACAGCTTCGTGAGCATCCGCTTCTGGTAGCCGTTACACATCAGCGTCGCCGTCCCCGACTCCTGAATGCCACCGGACTCCCACACCATCTGGAGCAGGTCGATCACGGTGTCATGGGTCAGCGCGGCACCGGCCGCCGCGATAGCGTTCGTGGTGATCGCGGGCAGAATCCCACGGGTCTTCCGCGGCGTGCTGTTGTTCGCCGGGTTCTGGAACGTCCCCGCCAGGAAGGTGACCTCGATGTCCCGTGCGATCTGCTTCAGCGCCTGGCTGATCTGCCAGTCCGCCTCGTTCATCACCGGGTTCGCCCCGGCGATCCCCACGGAGCCGGGGTGTGTCGAGCCGGTCGAGTTGTACTGGCCGCTCGCGGCCAGCTTCGTGTAGGAGATCTCGACGGCCTCCTGGTGGATCTCCACGACGTTCGTGACGTTGAACCGCGCCCGCCCTTCGGCGGTCGGCGCGTTCGCGCCCTCCACCCGCTGCCGGTCAACGGCAGCGTCCCGCAGGTCGTAGCCCTGCCACTGGAACAGGGTGGTCGCCGCAGCTTCGCCGCCGGTCAGCCCGCCGATCGCGGACAGAAACGGGGTGTCCTGCGGGCTCTCGGCGAACAACTCTCCGACGTAGTTCGGCAGGTTGAACGTGGTCCCCTGCCCGGTGATCCCGGCCATTTCGGCCTCACTTTCTGGCAGGGGGCTCCTGCCGTTAGGTCCCGCTGGTCATGTTGATCAGTTGCTGTGTCTTGAGCCGCCGCGCCTGCCCCCAGTCGCCGGCCTGCTCGGCGGCGGTGATCTGCTCGGGGAGCGTCGGAGGCTTCGGCGTGGGCAAGCCGCCAGGCCGGAGGCGCTCGGGCGGCGTAGGCGGTGCGGGCTCGCCCTCCGGTGCGGCGTCCGTACCGGCGGCGGGCTCTGGCGTAGGAGCCTTGTTGGCGCTGAACACGGTCAGCAGGTCTTCCGCATCAGCCTCCAGTTCCTCGCGGGTCGCACCCACAAGGCGCCGGGCCTGCGCCGCGGTCAGCCCCTTCTCGGCGGCGACCTCGTTGCGCAGCAGCTTCTGCTCGGCCTCAGCCGCGCGCTTCTGCGCCTCGGTGAGCTGCTCGTTGAGCTTCTCCTCAGCGGACTTCCGCGCCTCGCGCGCCTTCTCCGCCTCGGCCGCCAGCGGCTCCAACTCCTTGAGTCGGGCCTCCAGCTCCTTGCGCTGCCGCGTCTCTTCCCGGCGTGCCTGGCGCTCTTCCGCCAGCGCCTTCTTCCCGGCGTCCCCGAGGCCAGCGCTCTCCTGCTTGGGTGCCGCCTCGTCGCCCGTCGCAGGCGTCTCCGGCGTCTCGTTGTTCTCGATCTCCTCGTCAGCCATCGCGGCCAACTCCCTTTCCTTCACCCCCGCCCTCGCGACGGGGAAACTCATGCAGCCTGGCGGCGCTGTGCGTTCACATGCGCACGCCACGCGCGCAACGCTGCCGGGCCCGAAGTACCGCGCGTCGCCTGCTGCCACTGCCGGTACAAGTCCTGCACCTCCGGCGGCTCCGCCTCGCGCCGGTAGAGCAGCTCCGGCGTACACGCACACCAGTCATGCGCCTGAAAGCGGGCGGTCGCCTTGGTGTACACGGCCCCACGGCCGATCAGCGCCAGGCAGAAGGGGCACGGCTGCGCCCGCCCGGCGATCCGCCGCCAGCCCGCCACATCCCCCGAGTCCTGGGCCGTGCGCAGCACCGTGCCGCGGTCGCCCTCCCGGACCAGCCTCGTCGCCGACCCCGCCAGCTGGTCGGCCATCGTCCGAACGCTGGCGTCCGGGCTGCCGCTGATCCTCATGTGCTCCCGGAAGGCCACCGGCCCGGTGACGCGCAAGCTCGTGGCCACCTGCTCGGGCACCGGCTGCCACTGCGCCACACCGTCCAGCCGTACGCCCTCCAGCCGGGCATGCTCCACCAGGTATCCGCGCGCCAGCCGCGCCAGCGCAGACTGCCCGGCCAGGATCTCCTCCTGCACGGCCGGCGCGATACGGTCCCACCAGCCGTCAATGTTCTCCGCGTCGGCCCGCAGCGCGGCCGTACGCAGGCGGCGCGCCAGCAGCTCAGCCAGCCGCACCACGGTCTGCCGGTGCCGGCGCGTCAGCGCCCGGGCCCGCGAGTTCGGCATCCTCCACCCCCGGCGTCTCCTCGGCGCCCGGCAGCGGCGAAGCCAGCAGCGCGGCCATCTCCTCCATACCGGCGCGCTCGTCCGCACTCTTCTCCCACCGCTGGATGTCCTGCTGCGTCACGCCCGGGACCCGCTCCCACAACTCCCGCGGCGGGATCTCCAGCTGCGCCGCGAGTTTGCCCAGCGCGTCAGCAATCTGCGCGAGGGACCGCGGCGTGGTGTCACGCCACACCACCTGCGCGGACCGGTCCTCCCACGCGGCCTCGTCGCCCATGGCGCGCCCGCACAGCCGCAGCAGCTGCTCATTCGACTCCCCGAAGCTGGTCTTATGCTCGGCGATGTCCTGCTGATGCCCGGCCTCCAGCGCGGCCAGAGCCTCAGCAGACACGTTGCTCACCGCGTTGCCGACGACCAGGGAGTGCGGCGGGATCTGCCGCGCACTGGCGACGTAGAGCAGCGTCTTGTCCCGGCTGTCCAGGTAGCCACTGAGGTTGGTCTCGGCGAAGTCACCGAACTTCGTGTCCGGCGACTCGGCGTGCCACACCCGGTTGACCGCCGCGTTCCACGGCTCGACCGGATTACCGTCCGCATCCTCCGGGATCGCCATGCCCGTGACCCACCGCTGCCGGAAGGCTTCGTACAACTCAGCCATGCTCAGACCGAACGTCGTCTGGTTCAACTGCCGCTGCGCGGGCAGCATCGGCCACACCACGCCCTCCGGCCCGTCATCCAAGTCACCGAACGAGTCGAGATAGCGCACCACCGGACACACGCCCATGCCGTGTTCGGCGACCGTGACCCTCGCCGCGTCGATCGCCAGGCCCTCGAACGGCAGATACTCCGAAAACGCCCCGTGCGCCGCCGGAGTCACCATCTCGGCCGGCACCTCGAACGTGTACACCGCCACATCGTCATGCACGGTGATGTCGGTGACCATGTGGGGACTCTTCGCGTCCAGCACCGGCCGCGGAATCCCCACCGACACCGCGTACCGCGGCCACTCGTCGTTGATCGGATCCGCGTACAGCGCCGTCATCCGCCGCGGCGACCACGGCGTGATCACCGGATGGCCCTCCTCCGCGTCCTCCTCGGCCGGCAGCACCGTGGCGTAGGAGTAGCCGTACCGCAGCGCGGCCCGGTACAGACCCGCCTGGCGGGCATCCATCCGGTTCGCCTGCCACACCGTCCACGTCCCGGCGTTCGCCGACAGGCCCGCCGGCCGGTAGCCGTCCACGAACAGGTTCTGCGCCAGGGAGCTGACGAGCAGCGGCAAAATGTTGAACCGCGCCTGAGCGACCAGCTTGCGGTACTCCGCCGTCGCCGAGGCCGGCACGTAGATGTCGTGCACCTCGCCGCGCACCCACTGGTGGATCAGTGACAGGCGCCCCGACTCCGCGCGGCGGGCGGACAGCAGCCAGGAGGAGATGTTCGTCAGCTCGGACTCGGTCATCGGCACGGCTCGCTCACCCCCATGTCACGACGCGGCCTGCCCGCTTCTTCGGCCCCGCCTTGTACTTCGCCCACGCCGTGCTCGCCAGCAGCACCCTGCGCACCATCCGTGCCCCGATCGCGCACACCGCCAGGTCGATCTTCTTCGGGGACTCGCGGCCCTCCTTCGCGATGGACACGCCGTACTTGTTGGGGCGGCGCCGCGCGTTGAGGATGTGCCGCTGGAGCCGGGAGTCCCCGTCGTGCGTCACATCCCGCTCCCGAATGTCCAGCTCCATCCGCTCACACGCCTCAGTGAAATCCCGCCCCCGGGCCCGCATGTCCCACGCGACCGAGTGTGCGTACCGGCCGACCGTCCCCTGAACCAGCAGCTGCTCGCCGAAGGCTTCCGCCCACGCGTCGATGTAGGACTCGAACTCGGCCAGGTCGGCGAAGAACGCGACCACGCTGCGGGTGGCGAACACCTGCCGCACCACGCGGTCGACGTCCGCCCGGTCCACCTGCCACCCCTTGCCCGCAGGTCCTAGGGGCTTCTCCCAGCAACCCAGGGTCATCAGGTGCCCGGTCTCCACATCGCAGCCCACCAGTGCGCTGGCGTCATCCGACTTGGACCCGTCGAAGAACATCACCATCGGCGCATCATCCGCGACGATCCGCTCGACGTCCGCGCACGCCGCCCACAGCGGATGCGTCGTCCACGCATCCCGGTCCGCGGTCGGCTGGTTGAAGAAGTACCGGCGGGATTCCTCGATGTCCTTCTCGATGTTCCAGAACTCCGACTCGATGATGCCGTCCAGGTCCAGCGCATCGGCGTGCGGCCCGTACACCTCCCGCAGCGCGGCACGCATCTGCTCCAGGTCCGACAGGTCCACCTCGGCCGGGGCCTCGCGGTGGTCCAGCAGCAGGCGGTGCTCACGCGTCTTGCCTTCCGCAATGAGCTTCGCTCGCTCGTGGAGCTTCTCCAGCACGCTGTCCTCGCCCGGCTGGTACATGGTCGAGGTCAGCAGCGCCCATGGGGCCGCCTCGCGGCGCTTCCGCAGGTTCCGGTCCACCGTGCGGTACATCTGCCGCAGCTCGGGCAGCACGTACAGGTGCGGCTCGTCGAAGACCGCGAGGGTCTCCTTGCCGCCGTCCCGGGAGGCCGCCGCAGCAGTGGAGGGCCGGATCTCCCCACCCTGTGGAAGGAAGATCCGCGTCATCCCGGCGACACCGGACGGCAGATCCTCCGCCAGCGGCCCGTGCTCCAGGTTGAACAGGATGTTGTCGTAGGTGTTGCCTGACTGGGACTCCTCCGTCGCCAGGCACCGGATGAACGGGTACGTGATCGGCCGGCCCATCGGCTCGCCCGGCTCGTACTCGTATACGAAGTCCCGCCAGCGGTACTGCTCGCCGCCGGTGGCCCACCCGGCGAAGCGGACCGGCGCGAACGCCTCACCCAGGCCGATGAACCCGGCCAGCTCCGACTTCGCCCGGCCCTTCGCCCGCGAGATCGCCACCGTGTCGTACAGGCGCCGCCCGGTCTCATCGTGCGCGTAGCAGTCCAGGATCAGCCCGGCGAACTCGTCATCCAACGGCAGAGACTCGCCGCCGTGCCGCGGATGCAGCGGAACGCCCTGCACATCACCCGGGCCGTGGACGCAGAACCATTCGATCCACGCCAGCGCCACCCCGAGAGACCGCGTCCGCGTGTGTCCCGGGGCGCGGACCAGTTCACGAGGCATCGGTCAGGCGCCGGCGGCGCGACGTCAGATCTGCCACGCCGGCCGGAGCCGCGGACGGCGGCGGCTTCGGCGCCTCCACCTTGATCCGGCCCCGCAGGCGGTCCATGTGCGTTGCGCCGAGAAGGCCTTCGTTGAGCCGGATCTCCGCCAGCAGCTTCGTGGACGGCTCCAGAAAGTAGGCATCCACCAGCGGCGCGAGCATGATGAGGCGCTGCCAGTCCGTCCCGCCGAACGCGGCAGCCTGGGGAGCGGAGCGCCACGTGTCGTACCAGGCGAGGGTCTGCGGCCCGAACAGCGCGGCGTGCGGCAGCTCCGGGCCCCGCAGCTCGGTGTCCGCCGAGACGGTCACCGACTGGTCCTCGAACTCGTCCGCGTTCCGGCGCCGCTTGTTCTCGCTCGGCGGGGGTCCGTAGCCAGACATGGCCACCACCCCCTCGCCGTCACGTCAGTTCTGCAACCACTTCGGACAGGTCAGCCAGCAGGGCCGGGCAATCCCCGTACCGCTGCTCCGACATGGCGATGTACCGGCCCTGCCCGTACACCTCGATATGCGCGCCATCCGCGCGCCGAATCCGGCGACCCTGCCGCACCTCGCCACGCCCCCAGATGTGCAGGCCCGTCCCCGACGGGGACACCTCCACGAACGTCTCCGGGCACCGCTCCAGAATCCGCCGAGCCCACGGAGCCAGTCGGCCGCCGTCCAGGCAGTGGTCCAAGTCGATGCACACGATGCCATCACCCTCGGCAAGCACGAAGCCCAGCCCGACACCGTGCGACGAGGCGGCAGCCGCACGGTACGGCGACCAGGTAGAGGGCGCCGACACCGACGCCAACGCCCGCGGGCAGTCCACCCGCAGCGGCTCCTTCGCCGGACCGCGGCGCACCCACCGATCACGCTGACGCAGCTCGGCCGGCGCCCGCCGATCCCGGTGAGCAGCCACGCGGCAACGCGGTGAGCAGTACGTAGGCACCCGCCCCCGCCCGGCGACGGGAAGAGACTCCCCGCACCGACCGCACCCAGGACGCTCCGTAGCTGACATGTCCTCAGTCTACCGTAGCTGTGTAACGACTAGGAGCCCTGAACAGGCGTTTCCCCTTGAACCCTCTCACGCCGACCGCGACGCTCCGGCATCACCGCAGGTCATAGACCCGTACAGACCGCGAGTTGCTATGCCAACCCGATGGCCTGACTGGGATGATCTTGGGTCACCCCCCAGGGGTGATCTTGGTCAGGTGGTCGACCGAACGGTCGGCGGATGGGATCTCCCCTGGTCAGAGTCCCGGCCACCGTGCACGTGTGCAGCTCATCCGCCGGCCTGGTGCTGCGGGTCGGCGTCGATGCGTGTGATGGTGGCGCCGCTGGCTGAGGGGATGGCGAGGCAGGGTCCGTGCGGGTCGGCGAGTACGGCCCAGCCGTCGCGGATGTCGAGGGTGAGGTGCTGGTCCTCGATGAGGAGGTCCTCGCCCTTGCCCTTGGGGTACCGGATCAGGTAGGCGGTCGGCGTCTCCCGCTTGACCCGGATGCACCCTCCGAGGCCGCCGCATCCGCAGTTGGCGCAGTGCTCACAGAAGGGCATGTCCTTGTAGTTGCGGTAGACGACCTCGGGGCTTCCGCAGACGCAGCAGACTTCACTCGGGGCGGCGGCCATGGCGCTCAGCTTCCGTTGCCGACGCTGCCGAGCATGACCGTCTTGGTCAGCTCGAAGGCTTGGGGTTCGGTGAATCCGGCGGCGATGTAGGCGGTGTACAGCTCGTGGAGCTGGGCTGCCGCTGCGGCGAGTTCGGTGATGGGGTCTTCGGGTTCACCCATGGGCGCGGGCCTTCCTGCTCAGTCGTCGTGTTCGGCGCGGATGGACACGCGGCGGGCGAAGAGGGTGAGGGTGACGCGCACCAGCTCGTCGGATCGGGTGCTCATCTCGTGCACGATGACGGGGTCGTCGGCTGATGCGGCGAGCGACTGTCCGTTGATGCGTACGTCGTTGGGTGCGATGACGCTGCCGCCGGTGGTGTCGTCTGTGGCCCGGCCCTTCTCGATGATCTCGATGACGGCGCCCCGCGGTGGCGTGCTGTCGTCGGCGCGCCAGGTGCAGGTGCACGGCGCGCCGTTGATCAGGAGGCGGTCGCAGTCGGGCTTGGGGCACTTGTCCGTGCTGTGCACGGGGTCGCCCATGCGGTAGGCCATGGCGTGGGCCTTTCGTCAGAGGAGTCCGGGGTGTTGTTCGGGGGGCCGTCGTCGTCCTGGTGGGGGGTTGGCTGCTCGTGCGGCGTTGCCTTCGGCGCTGGACTTGTACCGGTGGCAGTGGGGGGGCACTCGGTCGTGGGCCCAGTCGAGGTTGTCGAGGCTGTGATCGTCGCCCGGCTGCTTGTGGTCGAGGTAGTCCCCGCCCGGGTCTCCGCACAGGTGGCAGATGTGATCGGGATTGCGGGCGTGTGCTGCGGGGCGGATACGGGTGCGCCAGTCTGCCGGGAGCCGGGATCGGCGCGTGCTGCCCTGCCAGCCGCCGCTCATGGCGCTGGCCTTCCGTCAGTGTCGCCTCGGTACTTGGCGAGGGCTTGGCTCACGCGTTCCTCGCCCCAGTCGCTGGAGTCCCACCACTCGACTGCCTTCCACACCTCGGTGAGCCGTTCTAGGCGTGCGGTTGCTCGCACTTCCCACTGCCGCAGCAGGAGGAGGAGTCCTTCGGTTTCGCGTGCAGCGTCTTGTGCGTAGCCGAGTCCGGCGAGCCGGGTGGCCATCTCTTCGAGGTCGTAGCGGTGGGCTTGGAGGTCTTCAAGGTCTTGGACCGCGCAGAGGTAGTTGTACGAGCCGCCGCTCATGGTGCGATCAGCGGCCCCGTGTTGACCTTGCAGTCCGGGTGGTGCGGTACGTCCCCAGTTTGAAGTGCTCGCCACGGTTCGCATGTGCAGGTGACGGCCGGATCAATCCGGTCGGCGATGTGGTCGTAGGTGCATCGGGGGCAGCCGAGGCCGCCATTGCACATGTAGTGCTCTGGCGCCGCCTGGCGGATCGCTTCGGCGACGACGCGCAGTTCAGTCACAGCGTGGCCTCCGAATGCTCGGCGGCGGGCCATCGGATCGGCTGCCCATCGGCGTCGACCGCCACCTCGTTGGCGGGGATGGCGATGGTCTCTTCGAAGACGAGGACGCAGCGGGCGCCGATCTGCTCGGCCACGGACGGGCGGCTCAGCAGTCGCTGTTCGCCTTCCACCGGGATGAACGGCCCTTCGGTCATGCCGAGGGCGGCGGCGATGGTTTCGTCGGCTTGGTCGACGATGAGCACGAACGGCGGCCGAGCGTCGTCGGCGCCTTCGGGCAGTTCGAGGATCTGGAGGCGGGCCATCAGGTCACCGCCTCAGCTTCGTCCTGGCGCTCGGCCCGGAGGATGTCGCCGATCTCCAACAGGGCCTGCGCGACGGCGACGGTGGCGATGGCCTGCGCCTTGGCGGCGCGCGCTTGAATCTCGGCGCTGGCCACCTGGCCCTGCGGCATTGCGTTGAGGTCTTCGGCGGCCTGCCCGAGAGTGCGGCTGGCGAGTTCGCGGTAGCTGGGTACGGCGGCCATCAGTCGGCCACCTTCTCGTCGCCCGGCATGCGGACGATGCTGAGGACGTTGCTGTCGGGCACGAGCGCGACGGTGCCGTCATCGTCGTCGACGAACCTGTAGTGGTCCTCGGACGCTTCGTGCTGGACGGATGCGGCGGCGACTTGCTCTTGGTCACCACTGGTGTAGGCGATCGTGTAGCGGGCCATGGCGCGGGCCTTTCGTCAGTCGTCGTCTTCGTCGGTGAGGGCGTAGCCGGAGTTCTCGACGGCTTGCGCGGCGGTGATCATGCCGAGGCCGGTGATCCAGTCGAGGGATTCGGAGCGGCCCTTGGTGATCGATACGCTGCCGTCGGCTTTGAGGGTCTTGATGATGACGATGGCGTCGAGAGGCATGTCGTCGCCGTCGATGTCTACGGTGACGCCGAGGGTGTCGAGGATCTGCCCGACGGACTGGTAGGCCATGGCGGCTCACCTCCGGCTAGCACGGACGTCGGGAAGTGGGTGGTGGCCCGCCCGCCGCCTCGGTTCGGGCGGGCCACTCGCGCCGCGCGCCGCTGGTGGGGCCAGGGCGGGCGCGTCTCAGTCGTCGTCGGGTGCGCGTTCGGTGTCGGAGGCGAGCGCGAACCCGATGCCGGGCTTCGATGCAGGCTCGGGTGCGGCGTCGAGGAGGCGGCGGGCGGTGCCTTCTGCCGCAGCGAGCTTCTTCCGGGACTTGCCCTTGATGCGGACGTGGACCTCGCGGTCGCCGGAGGTGACAGAGATGCGCATGCCGGTCAGGCGGGGTCGTACGTGGCGGCGAACACGTCCGGCTTGCAGGGGTAGAACCTGCCGGGCTGCTTCTCGGGGATGATCCAGTCGCCGTGACGGGCAACCGCGAGTTCACCGTGGACGGTCCGGACATTCATGGCGATGAAGTTCGGACCATCTTCACCGCAGGTGTCGGACGCCTCGCTGGCGCTGATCTCACGCGCACCACCGGGGTTGGCGTCCTTGAAGGCGTCGCCGAGGAACTCGCACACCTCGCTCCAGGTAGTCCAGCGGAGCTGCACGGCGTCGATCTCTACGGGGCGCTTGCGGTAGCGGGCCATGGCGCGGGCCTTCCTGTCGGCAGAGGTTGGGCCGTGCAGGGCGGGGCCAGCAGCACCCTTGCTTGTGGACGTCCCGCCCTGCGCGGGGTACTGGGGGGTCAGGCGGCGGCGCGGTCGAGAACGCGGGCGGCGCGGGGCCGGACGGTCTTCTCGGCGGCGGCGATCTGCTGCTGGGTGTAGATGCGGCGGCCGTGCTCGTCCCGGTGGGGGTCGGTGAGGATGCCGCGCCGTTCCCAGCTGTAGATGGTCTGCACGGAGCGGCCGGTGAAGGCGGCGGCCTGCCGGATGGTGAACCACAGGGTGCCGGCCGCGTCTTCGCGCGCGGTGTCGTCCACTGTCACCTCCCGGGTACGACGAACCCCCGCACGGTGGCGGGGGTCCGGGTGGCTGTGGGCGCACGTGTGGCGCTGCTGCCGATTATGCGTAGCACCAATCAGCTAGTCAAGCGCCAGCCTGGATGGTGCCGGTGAATTCCGGGGACGTTCCCTCGCCGAGGGGGTCGGCTTCGCTGACTCGCTCGAGGAGCACGACGATCTTCCGGCCGTACCGCTTGCCGAAGCCGTAGTCCTCGGTTTTCACGGTGGTGACGCCTGGTGCGAGGCGTCCTTCGAGTGGGTCCATTTCGTCGGTGGCGTAGGCGGACGCTTCGCCGCCGGAGGTGCCGCCTTCGACGGTCGTGCTGAGGTCGTCGAGCACGGCGGGCTGGTCGCCGCTGTTGGTGATCTTGATCTTGAGGCGGAAGCCCAACTCGCCGGGCTCTTCGTCCCAGCCGGGGATTTCGCGGGCCTCGGTCACGGTGACCTTGATGTCGCCCCAGTCGTACGTCTGACCGAAGGTCAGGTCCGTCTTCTGCGCCTCCTGGTCCTCGCCGCACTGCTTCATCCATTCGGCTTGGGAGAGCTGGGAGTCAGGGCCGCAGTCGGCTGCGGCGCCCTTGGTGGACGCGGGCTTCTCGTCGGTGGCCGGCGAGCTGGTGTCGTCGCTGCCGCAGGCGGCGGTGAGCGCGAGGCCTGTTGCCAGCGCCACGGCGGAGCAGGTTCGTCGGATTCTCATGTGCGGTCGCTCCAAGGCGTGATCATGGCGGAGCGGGGGGTGACGGTGACGACCATGCCAGATGACGCCGGGCTATGTGGGCGCTTCTGGGTGGAATGCGCTGGCCCCGCCCAGGGGTTGGGCGGGGCCGTTGGAGGTCAGCCGGAGGCGGCGGTCACGACTTCTCGGGCGGGGGCTGCTTCTCCGCTTCCCGCTTCTCCCGGCTCTGCTCGTTGCGGCGGGCGAGGTCCTCGCGGCTGATGGTGCGCTGGAATGCCATGATCAGTAGTCCTGTCTCCTGGTTGGGGATGGGCCGGGGCGGCCGTTGCTTGGCGGTAGGGGCCGCCCCGGAGCTGGCGGTGTGCTCAGGTCTGGTCGACGGTCGGATCGGCGCCCGGTGGCGCCGGAGTCGTGCTCGGGGCGATAGCCGCGTCGAGGGCGGCGGCGGCCTGGCGGGCGATGTCGTTTGACTGCGTCGGCGTCGGCGTCGTCGTCGGCGCCGGCTTCGGCTTCGGCGGCTTCGGCCGCTGCTCGGACAGCGCCGGTACGCCCGCGGCTTCGGCGGCCTGGGCGTACAGCGCGGCGGAGACGAGCAGGAGGGTCGCCAGGAAGTGGAAGCCGAGTGTCTGCAATGGGCCGGCGAGGTACTCGTTCCAGAAGGCGGTCAGTTCGGCGTCAGGGATGTGGACGAGCAAGAAGTCGCGGGCCACTCTGCTGTAGAAGACGGTGAAGGCGAGCAGCATCACCGCTGCCAGTGGGGCTCGGAGCGCGATGTGCAGGGCCACGCGGGGGCGGGACATCGCGCCTGCCGCGCGGGCGGCGGCCAGGGGGCCGTAGAGCTTGCTGCACGCCTCGTCGAACTTCCTGTCGCCGGTCGACCGCTTCGCTGCTCCTGCTGCTTTGGTGATGGGCTCGAACAGGTCGGCAAGGTTCCGGTGGTAGTACGGCGAGTTGAGCAGGCGGTGACCTTCTCGGGCGTGCTTGCGGATCTGCCGGTCTTCCTCAGCGCTCAGCTTCTCGACGGGCACGGTGGCGACGGGGGTGATGTCGGGTACGCGGCCTTGAGCGCCGAGCGCGTTGATCCATACCCGCATGGCGGGGTTGCTGGGTGAGGCGAGGTGGCCGCCGAGGCGGTCGAGGACAGGTTGCGTGGTCTTGCCCACGTAGCGGATGGTCCCGTCGCGGGGGTCGCTGAGGGTGTAGATCGTGCCGTCGCCGGTCTTGGTCACGAGGGTGGGTTCCTTGGTCAGTGAGTGAGGTGGATGGCGCTGCCGAAGTGCCGCCCGAGATCGGTGTCATCCACACCGGACCCCTTCTGAGAGGGGTCGGGAGTGGGGCCGCCGCGTGTGGATTCCCGCAGGTCAGAATCGCTCTCCACGTGCGGAGAGCGGGGATGTGGAGCGGGGTCGGGGAGTGGGCCGGGCAGATCCTCGAGCAGCTGCTCGATGGTGCTCCTGCGCACCCCTGTGCGTCCGCTGATTCGCCCTACCCGGAGGGTGCGGTCGACGCCCACCTCGAAGTGGTCGAGCATGCGCCGCATCTGGGGGTCGGTGAGGTGGGCCAGGGCGGGCCTCGCGCGCAGCCTGGCGTAGAGGTCGGACAGGTGGATGCCGGCGCGGTCGCGGGTGGCCTCGTCCAACCAGCGGGCGAGGGCTGCGCGGAGCCTGTCGTGCTCGGCGGCGCTGTGCTCGCCGTGCCCCGTCTTGTGGCTGCCGTCCTGCTTGGGGTCCTCGGCGGACGGCGGGGCCGCGCGCCAGGCGGCCCAGCACCACCAGCCGGTCAGCGCCCACATCAGCCACGGCAGGGCGCGGAGAATCTGACAGGCGAGCCAGGCCGCGCCCGCCAGCACCGCGAGGCGCAGGAGGGGGCCGAGGACTGCGCGCCAGCCGGTCAGGTCTTCGCGACGCCCGGCCCGTATCCAGGCGATGAGGCGTTCACGCTGTCGGGCGGCCAGGATGCTGGAGCCTGCGGCCAGGCGGCGGGCGGCGCGGGTACGTCCAGCCCACGCGGTGATCAGGCGCTTCACAGCAGGCCCTTACCGGAGTTGAGCGCGGCGACGGCGTGCGCGCCGAGGGTGTTGATGCTGTCGGGCAGCCACGAGAGGGCCGCGGCGACTCCGGGCAGGAACCCGAGGATCGCGAAGGTGACGAGGCCGCCGAGGATGCGGCGGCGGTCCTTCTTCCCGGAGGCGCGGTAGAGGAGGATCACGCCGACCAGGATGAGGCAGACGACGGCGCCGCCTGCGGGGGTGAGGACGCCCATGCGGGCGGTCTCCAGCGGGGCGCTGCCGGTGCCGGTCGTGGAGGTGACGGCCTTGTCTCCGGCGCGGGTGGAGAGCCCGGCGATACCGGAGGCGCCCCAGCCGAGCGCGCCTCCTACGCAGATCGTGGCGAGCGCGCCGAGAATCGCGCCGGACCCGTAGGGCAGCAGGGCCTTCGGGTCGCGCTTCCCTTCGGTCCACCAGGGGCGGAGGTTGGCCCAGAGGATGGCGAGGGCGACGACGATGCCGCCGAGGCTCAGTGCGACGTTCACGGGTGGACTCCGGTGAGTGCGGTGATCGGGTCGAAGAGGCTGATGGCGCCGGTGGCGCCGATGCAGGTGGTGACCAGGAGGAGTCGCGCCCACCAGGTGCGGCGACGCAGGTCGGCGAGCACCGCGAAGGTGAGGGCGAGTCCGGCGAGGGTGTAGGCGGCGGGGATGCCGGCCTCGGTGCGGCACTGGTGGGTGGTGGCGGCCCAGGCGGTGGCGGTGCTGTGGCCGGACGGGGGGATGGGCATGACGGCGAGTGCGGCGGCGATGAGGGTCTGCCAGGGGCGTATCCAGGCGCGGAGCCAGGACCAGTCGCGGCGGGGACGCTCCGGCTCGATGTGCGGCTCGGCGAGCTGGACCGTGACGTGGACCTCGAGCGGTGCCGGGCGCTCCGGCGGGGCGGGCCAGGGCCACGCCGCCGCCGGCGGGGGGATCGGTGGCGGGGGTGGTGGGGCGGCGGGTGCGGGGGTGCGCCAGGGGGGTATCGCGTCTGCGGCGGGCGGGCCGGGCGGCAGGGGCGCGGGCAGCGACTGCCCGGCGGGGATGATGCGGCTCGGAACGATCGGCCCGTCAGTCACGGCGCACCCCGCACTCGTGCCCGCGGGCGTCGGCGAGTGCGCGGGCGAAGGCGCGTGCCGGGTAGCCGGTGGTGACGTGGCGGCAGGTGCCGCAGCGCCAGGCGTAGCCGTGCTCGGTCCACTCCCCGCGGGTGCTGCGCAGGGTGTACTCGGCCCGGTGGAGGTGCACGGCGGCGCCGGAGCGGCCGGTGACGGTGGTGATCACCCCGGACAGCGGCGGCCCGCCCGCGGCACGCTGTACGGGCGCGAGGTGCGGCACGGGGCCGCGGTCGTCGGCGGGGTGCCGCTCGGGCGCGTACGAGTAGCCGGGCGGGAGCGGCGGCAACGCTGCGGCAGCAACGGTGTTGCGGTCCTGGAGTCGCATCACTGGTCTCCGGTGTTGGTGGTGCCACGCTCGGCTGTGAGCTGGCGTTGCAGGCGCTGCGCGGTCTTCTGTCCGATGCCCAGCGCACGGATGAGGGTTCGCAGCGAGGGCACGTCCCGGTCCGGCGCGGATGGCAAAGCCCGAGCGGCTGCGAGGTGGTCTTGTTGCGGCGGTCGTTGCGCGTTACGTCGCCTTGCAGGCCGTGTTGCGGTGGGCCGCTGCTTCGCGATGTACCGGAACACCTCGGGTGCCAGGTCGAACCACTCGGTATTGCCGTTGCGGTAGTCGGCGAAGCGGGCGTGCAGCGCGCGCTCCAGTTCGGGACCGCCGTGCAACGCCAGTAGCACGCTGTCCGGGCGCAGCGCGAGGGAACCGAGGCGACTGGCGAGGTTCGAGGTGTACCCGATCTTGACTCGGCCGCCGTTCGCCACGAAATAGACGATGGTGTCGTGTACGCCGCCCAGCAGCGCATCGATTGCTGCAACGCGTGCCGCCCCTATGAGGTCCATGCGTGGCGGCGGCGTGGCGGTGTGCTGTTGCGCCGCGGCAAGCTGGTCCCGGAGAACTTCGGGGACGACCGTCAGGGCGACTTCGAGGCGATGGGGTTCGCAGAGCGGCACGGGGTGTTGCATGACTGGCTCGCGGTGGCAGCGACGACCGTCGTCGTCGGCGTTGCAGTGCTTCATGTCGGTCCTTCTTGGAGGGCGGCAACGTGCTCGGGCGCGAAGTGGAGCCGCCCGCTGGCGTCACGGTGGACAGGTGCGATGCGTTTCCGGTTGACCCAGGAGCGGACTGTTGCGGGGCTGACGCCACGGGCTTCGGCGACTTCGGCCACGGTCATCAGGCGGGCGTGGGTGGCGGATTCTGCATCGGGCGTTGCGTCGGGGAGCGTGGCGTGCACGTCGACGCGGCGGGGTGTTGTTGCAAGGGCTGCGACGGGTGCCGACATCGCGGTGTGCGGGTGCGTTCCCATGGGCGCGAGATCGAGGATGAGCCTGCGCTTCGGCGCGGGATCGGGGCCGCGGGTGGCAGGCGTGGCAGGGGGCGTTGCGTATGTTGCGGTGCTGTCGCGGTGGGTGCCGATGGCGATGCGGACCTGCGTCTCGGAGACGACCACGCCGTGCTCCGTGCACAGGGAGGCGATCTCTGCCGGAGTCGCTTCGGGTTTGGCGGCGGCCACTCGGCGCACCGCGTCGAGTGGGTGCATGTGGGTGAGTTGCTGGTGCACGAGTGCGGCCGGGGTGCGCGGGGTGGCGGGCGGCTGCTCGGGCTGCCACGGGGAGGCCAGCTCGACCGTGGACAGCTGCGCAGCGCCGCGGCGCCCGGCGAGCTGCCGCATCAGCTGATGCCGCTGCTCCCCGTCGAGTGCAGCGCCGGAGCGGGTGACGGCGGCGGCGAGGCGGGCGCGTCCCCAGGGCGAGAGCCAGCGGCGGGAGGCGAGGCGCACCGCGCGGGCGGTGGCGCGGTCACGCGAGATTTGCTCCGCGCTCCGGTCCCGCACCGCGAGGCCGAGGCGGGACAGCAGCCGCTCGCGAAGCTCGCGGGCGAGCACTGCGGGCAGGCCGGAGGAGCGCGCGCCGGGCTTCGCGTGGCGCAGTTCGATCCCCATTGCCAGGTGCCACAGCAGCGCGGCGAGTACCGGCCCGACGAACGCGCGGACCGTTCCGCCGACCGCGCCGGATTCCGAGAAGGCTGGCACGATCTGCACCCCGGTGATCACCCACACCAGGACGCCGGGCGTTCCGGGGGCGCCGGACTGCCGCAGGTTCTGTCGGGCCATCAGCGCGCACGAGAACAGGGCCAGCTCGGCCGCGGCGAACATGGCGGCCCGCTCGATCGAGTCGGTCATGCCGAGCCGGTGTTCGGCGAACGCCCAAGAGGTGTCCGCGCTGTAGGCGGTGCAGGCTGCCGCGGCGAGCCCGGCGACGAGCACGGCGGCCGGGGGACGGCGGGCGGCCCGAACGGCGCACACCGTCGACCAGATGGCAGTGGTGGCCAGCAGGAGTACGGCCGCGCCGAGCCCGGCTGCGGGGTAGGGGTGCGTACCGGCCCAGCGGACAGCGGTGTCCAGGTCCATGACGAAGGGGCTCCCGGGGAGGGGCCGGGCCGCCATGCGCGGCCCGGCCGGGGTGGGTCAGCTGCGGTCGGCTCCGGCGGCCTCGTTGCCGTTGCTGCGGGCCTGGCCGAGCTGCTCCCGGGCGGTGGCGGCGCGGGCCGTGGCCCCGGCGTAGTCGTCAGCGGCCTGCGCGAGGATGCGCGCCGCCTCCGGGCTGGGCGCGGTCGTGGGCTGGTCGGTACGATCCGACATGGTCATCTCCTGGTGAAGTCAGGTGGATGGCTGGCCCCGGTGGAGGTGCAACTTCGCCGGGGCCGTTCTGTTCACGGACGGAGGAGGGTCCCCGAGCCGTTGTGTAGGCAGACTACACACGTGTAGGCTCACTACACAAGACGGCAGGACGACCGCCTCCCGAGCCCGGAGAGGTGCGGAGATGAGCGACCAGGCGAAGGAGGTGGAGCGCGTGCTCGAAGCGGTCGATGCGGTTGCAGCGGGCGAGCCCCCGGCGGTACGGGCCAAGCGGCTGGCCAAGATGCTGGACTCGGTACGCGAGCGGGTTCGCAGGGAGCGGCAGCAGGCGGTGCGGGAGATGCACCAGAGCGGAATGACCTACCGGCAGATCGCCAAGGAGTTGGAGATCAGCTTCGGCCGTGTTCGGCAGATCCTCGCCGAGGAGACCGGGCCGCCGCCGGAATGAGAGAAGGCCGAGCGGTGTGGAAGACCGCCCGGCCGAGAGCACCCAACAGAGAGAAAGGCGCTCCATGGGCGTACCGAATGGGTCAGTGAGTGGCGCAATGGTTCACCCTGGCGCCGCCATCAAAGGTAGTAGCGAAACGGCTGTCTACCGGCTGTACGGCAAGTCGGATCGCCTGTTGTACGTGGGTATCGGCCGAAGCCCGATGGCCCGTTGGGGCGCGCACGCAGAACTCCCGTGGTGGCTGGACGTCGCCCGGTTCACGGTGACCTGGTTCTCCACGAGGCGGGAGGCACTCGCAGAGGAGTTGAAGGTTCTCCACGAGGAAGACCCGTTGCATAACGTTCAGGGGACAGCGCGCGGTGCGCTGGCCACCGGCAACGGCGTACGTGCGGCGTTGGCCCGATCTCGCCAGCATCAACAGCAGGCGTCCGAGCAAGCCGAAGGAGACTCCCCCTGATGAAACTCGCGACGGAACGGGATAGGCCCGCCGCTGTGTACCGGCTGTACGACGCAGACGAAACCCTCTTGTACATCGGGTCGAGCTACGACCCGGACCGTCGTTGCCGAAACCACTACGGCAAACCGTGGTGGTCCCAAGTCGCCCGCCGGGTGGATCAGTGGTGCCCGTCCAAGACAGCGGCTCTCGCCGCAGAGGCGGCAGCCATCACGGCAGAGAACCCAGCCCATAACGAGATCGGCACGCCCCGCTATGAACCGCCCGCGAAGAAGGCGGAGGCTCGGGTTGCGAGCGCAGACCTGTCGATAGCGCAGATCGTTGCGCGGCACGGGGTCACCCGTCAGACGGTTCACACGTACCGCCGCCGTGGCGTCTTCCCTCGGCCGGTCGAGGGTGAGGGCAGTACGCGCCCTCGGTTCCATGCGCAGGAGGTGGCGACCTTCTTCGCGCAGAACCCGAAGCAGCCGGGCAAGCGAACAGACCGCGCCCCTGACCAGCAAC
Source organism: Streptomyces sp. CNH287 (assembly GCF_000424825.1). NCBI lineage: Bacteria > Bacillati > Actinomycetota > Actinomycetes > Kitasatosporales > Streptomycetaceae > Streptomyces > Streptomyces sp. CNH287. The sequence continues at coordinate 460,867 of NZ_AUKQ01000004.1, forward strand.
GAGGAGCCACCATGGCCGACACCTTGACCGCGTTCATCCGCGCCCGGCTGGCCGAGGACGAGCAGGCGGCGCGGCTCATGGAGGAGCACTATCCGAGCCCTTGGGATCTTGCTGACCGTGGGTGGATGGCGCATGTCGTCGCCGATCGCCCGGACTACCGTGAGGTGACGCGGCTGGAGCGGTGGGCCGGGCAGCCGGAAGGGTCGGGGGCCCCGGACTTGGGGGAGATCGTCGCTCACATCGCCCGGCATGATCCGGCCCGCGTGCTGCGCGAGGTCGAGGCGAAGCGGCGGATCGTGGCCCTGCACGAGCGGCTGCCTGTCGGGGAGTTCTGCGCCACGTGCGACGCCCCACTGGGCATCCCCGGTCTCTCTGATGGGTGTGCCACGCTCCGGCTCCTCGCCACGACGTACGCCGATCACCCTCAATTCCGTGAGGAGTGGCGGCCGTGACCGACGGCCCGATGTGGAGTCGTGACGTCTGGGAGGCGGTGCTGGAGGCGCAGGACGGCCGGTTGGCCTACTTCTGCCCGTTCTGTCCGAATGACGGTCTAGTCGTCTTCGGGTCCGGCCGCGTGCTCCAGCTGCCCGTGTACCGGAATGCAACGGGTTTCACGATCACGGTGGAGGGTGACGGGCCGTCCGTGGTGACGTGGCGACCATGCGGCCACCGTGTCGTGGTGGAGGGGCGCCTCGACCAGCCGTAGCCGCGCCCGTACGCACGGAAGCGCCCACCCCAGCCGGGGCGGGCGCTTCGTCGTGCCGGGGCTAACCAGCGTCGGGTTTCCGGCAGGTGTGGAAGCGGTAGGTGCGTCCGCCCCAGGTGCGCCACTCGCCCGTGAAGCCGTCGCAGTCCTTGGTGAGGCACACGGTGCTGGGGCGCCGTCGACGCGGCGGCTCGGGTGTGGCGTCTCCTGGCGGGGCCAGGACCGATTCCGCCCGCCACGGGGGCGTGTTGACGGCACGCTGCGGTCCGGCGGGGAGCCAGCCGCCCTCGTCGTACTGCTCCGAGACTGGGCTCACGCGATGGCCTCCTGCTCATCTCGGGTCGCGATGGCGACGCGGGCGGCGAGGGCGAGATCGTCTCGGGTGTACAGGCTGCCGCAGGCACAGCACTCCACGTACGTCTGCCAGTCCTCCTCCACGAGCGCCAGCTCGGAGCAGGCCGCGCGGGGGCAGGGTTGGGTGACGGGGCGCCGGCGGGGCCGGGTGCGGGTGATGCCGCGGATGGTGGCCATCATGTCGCTGATCTCGCGCGTCATCTCGGGTATCCACGGCTGCGCGCAGCACCAGTCGAGGTGGGGCGCGAGCCAGGCGGCGAGCTGTGCTTCGTCCGCCCGGATGGGTCCGCGTAGGCGCCGTTTCTCGGCGACGAGCCGCACCCAGGAGGTGAGGGTGCTGGAGATGGGCAGCGGCCCGTGCTGGTCGCCGTACGCGTCGCGGACGTCACCGCGGGCCGCCGGGCCGAGGAGGTTGAGGACGTCCTCTCGTCCGGGGAGCGGGGCGGTGCGGCTTCCGGCGACGCGGGTGCCGCCGCCGGTCTCCCGCTGACGGGACCCGCGCAGCACAACCATTTGCGCGGGGAGTTCGGCGAGCCAGCCGCGCATGCGGTGTTCGCAGGGGTGGCAGGCCCAGCGGCCGTGCTCGTCGTCGCGGAGGGTGCGCGGGCAGCAGGCGCAGAGGGTGGTGTGGTCCACGAGGGTGCTCCCTTGGTGCGGGCGGTACGGGGTGCGGGGCCCGGCCGCAGGGGGACGGCCGGGCGAGGGGGTCAGCGGTGTCGGGGGGGCGGGCCCGCGGTGTCGTCTTCCCATGGGCGTATGTGGCACCAGGTCTCGCATCCGGTGGCGCGGCCAGCCGAGCAGTACCAGCAGGTGTGGGGGCAGGTGTACGGGTCGGCGCACGTGCACGGGGCGGCTGTGTGCCCGTCTGAGGCTCGAACTCCCGTCCCGGCGACCGCTGGTGTGTCCGCGCCCTTCTGGGGCGTCACAGCGCCCGTGTGGCCTGCGTGGCGGGGCGGTTGGGCGGCCCGGTGGGGCGCGTCGTTGGCGGCGGCCTTCGCGGCGAGCCGCTCCCGCTGGACACGGAGCAGCGCCTGGTGCGGCGTCTCCGGCTGGGTGAGCGCGTCGGCGGAGGCGTCCGCCCACGCGGCGAGGGCGCGCATCTGGCGGGCGGCGGCGCGCAGGTGATGCGCCTCGTACTGCTCGGTCATCTGCGCCTCCTGGTGAGCCGTTGGGTGGCGGCGCGTATGGGGTCGGGTCCGGGGGTGGCGGCGGTGTGGCCGAGGGGCAGCGCGGTGACGGTGCACACCAGCGCCACGTAGGCGAGCAGGGTCAGCACGGCGGTCTCCCCGGGCCGGTGACTTGGGCGAGGAAGTACGCCGTGCCGCTCTTGCTGCGGCAGTACGTCTCGCGGTGCCCGGCGGGGCGAGCGCAAGGCGGGTAGTTGGTGCCGCACGCGGACTCCGTTCGGCCGCACAGAGGCACTTCGCGGTCCGCCTCGGGCTGCTGGGCGCTGTCGAGGTGCCTGCGGATGCGGTCGGCGAGGGCGCATCCGGCGCACGCCAGGTCGGGGCCGAGGCGGTCGTGCGCTCCGCCGTGCCGGTGCAAGGCATCGGTGAGGCGCAGCTGCTCGGCGAGGAGTTCGCGGGCGGCGGCGAGGTGCTGCTCGAGGCGGGCGCCGTCTTGCTCGAGCGTGACGGCCACCGTGCGGGCGCGGTCCCGCTCGGCGTACAGGGCGTCGAGCTGGTCGTCAGTGATCTCGCTGGCGGTCGGGCGGTCGGCCATCACGCACTCCTCGTCTGCTGGCTGATGGGGTTGGGGCGCTTCGCGCAGGCAGCGCAGACCGCGAGGCGGGCGCCGTTGCCGACGGGCACGTCGCGCTTGCCGCAGGCGGTGGTCACGAAGTTGCTGTTCGGCACGTAGCGGCCGACATGGCGGACTCGGCCGCCGAGGAAGGCGACGCGCAGCGGGTAGGGGTCGGTCATGTCAGGCTCCGGTGGTGTCGTCGGGGCGGTGGGTGAGGTAGTGGCAGGGGCACTGCCGTGTCACGCGGGGGTCGCAGCCGTCCGTGCAGTCGGCCGGGTCCGGGGCGGTGCAGTCGCATTTCGCGTCACGGCGCCAGCGCTCCCAGACGCGGCGGTCGTAGGTCTCGGCGGGGCGGGCGGTTGGTGCCAGGACGCAGCGGCTCGGGGTGCTGGTCTGCCAGCCGGTGCCGGGCATGTCGCATGCGATGACGGCGGGGTGGCGGTCGACGTAGTCGTAGGTGGTGGCCAGGCCCTCCATGTGGGCGTCGCAGACGAGACTGAATCGGCCTGCCGGGGCGAGGAGCCAGGCGATGTGCCACTTGGCGGCGTGGTCACACCGCGGGTCGGTGGGCCAGGTGCGGCCTCCGCAGCGGAGCTCACCGGAGTAGGGAACGGTGCTGCCTGTCGGGGTCCTCATGCTGTGCCCGTGGTGTCGTCGGGGCGGGCGAGGCGGCGGAGTTCGGTGGCTACTGCCCCGGCGCCGTTGCTGGCCTCGGAGTTCGCGGCTGCGTGGTATCCGGCGGCGATCTCCTCGGCCACGTCAGCGGCGTCGTCGTTCGCGGCGGCGCGGACCTCGGCGGCCTGGGTGGCGAGCTGCGCGGTGAGGCGGGCGATCTGGCCCTGCTGGTCGAGCAGGGTCTGGGCAATCCGCGTGTGGTCGAGGTAGTTGGTCATCGGGTCCTCCGGTGGGTGTGGTGTGCTGGCGGTGGGCCCGCGCTACTGCTTCAGCAGTGGGTTGCCGGTTCCGTAGGTGGCGAGGTACTCAAGCGCCGCCTGGTGATGGTTTTCGTGAACACCGACGACGAAGTTGCAGTAGGTGCAGAGCAACGCTCGGACGACGCCGGTGGCGTGGCAGTGGTCGACGCTGAGCCGCTTGCCTGGAGCGGGGGGCTTGCGACAGATCGCGCACATGCTGTCTTGGGCATTGACCATCGCCGCGTACTGCTCGGCGGTGAGTCGGTAGTCCTCCCACAACTTCCGCTTGAGGCGTTGCTCCCGCGTTTCCCGACGCTTCTCGCGACCCTTCTGCTTGCGGTAGGCAGCGCGGCAGAGACGGCATATCGTCATGAACTTCTTGTCTCTGCCGTTCTTGTGAAATCCGGACTCGGGCTGGGACTCACCGCACCGGCGGCAGCGTTTGAGGACTTCTACGGGTTCGAGGAAATCGAACAGGGTAAGGGCCATGAGCTCTCCGGCGTGGTTGGGTTCGAGGCGTGGTCCACTCCCGGCTCGAACGGGAGTGGACCGCTTGCACATCTCGCCTCGGGGCGGGCCTGCTGCGGGTCAGCGGATGGCGCCGCGGGTGACCTTGGCGGCCAGGCGGGTCAAGTAGTCCGCGGTGGACTCCCGCGAAGTGGCGGACTCGCGGGCCTTCTTCAGCAGCCACGCGGCGAACTTCGCGTCGCGGGCCTGCGCGACCTCGGCGTCGTACGCGCCTGGCACCTCGCGGGCCTCGTCTCCGTCGCGGTGCCAGGCGGAGACGGCGGCCTGGGTAAGGACGCCAGCGCGTAGCCGGTCAATCTCGGCGAGGAGCGCGGGCACGTCCTGCCGGGCCTGGGCCATGAACTCGGCGTCGGCGACGTCGCCTTCGGTCGCAGCGATGCGGCCGATCGCTCTAAAGGCCGGACTGCTGCTCTCGCCGGCCCAGACTTGGCATGTGAAGGAGTCGGTGCACTCCACCTGCTTCCACGGGCCAGGCGTCGCCGCGGATTCACGGGCGCGGATCTCCTGTTCGCGTGCGGGTGTCAGGTGGGTGATGGGCTGGGTGGTCATCGGTGCCTCCAGGGCGAGTTGTCCGGTCACGGGTGCGGCCGGGTGTCGGGACGGGACGGCGCCGGACGGCGGCGCCGGGGGGTGAGTCTTGCGATGGCACACCCGGCCCAGCCCGCGGCGGACCGACTCCGGGTCCCGCAGCGGACGCTTGCAGGCAAGGCACTTCGGCGGCGGGTCGGGGTCGGGGGCGGTCACCGCTTGCCCTCCGCCCAGCAGGCGGGACAGATGTCCCTGCCGCCGGGCCGCAGCCGCCAGCCGTCGGAGCGTCGCAGCCTGCGGACATCGCCGACGGTGTACGCGAAGGCGTGATGCGTCTCGGCGTCACATTCCGGCCGACCGTCGCAGCGGATGACGGGGTACGAGGCGGCGGTCACGCGGGCACCTCGCCGAGGTCGAGCACGCCCTGGGCGAAGCGGTCGCGAGCGAGGTCGTGGTACTCGGCGTTCAGGTCGATGCCCACGTACTTGCGGCCGAGCTGCCGGGCCGCGGCGCCCGTGGTGCCGCTCCCGCTGAACGGGTCGGCCACGACGCCGCTCGGTCGGCAGCCGGCCTTGATGCAGCGCAGCGGAATGTCGATCGGGAACACCGCGAAGTGCGCAGCGGGATACGGGCGGGTTGCGATCTCCCAGACGTCGCCGGGGTTGCGGCCGCGGGCGTCGGGCCCGGCGTAGGCACCAGTCGCGGTGCGCCGGTGATTCAGGTCGCGAGCCCGGAACGCTCGGCTGCCTGCGCGCCGCTCGGGAGCGGTGTGCGGCTCACGGATCGCGTCGAGGTCGAACCGGTACCGCGGGCTGCGGCTGAACATGAACAGGTGCTCATGCCGACCGCTGAGCCGGTCGGTCACGGACTCCGGCATCGCGTTGGGCTTGGCCCAGATGATCTCGTTGCGGAGTATCCACCCGTCGTCCTGGAGTGCGAACGCCACCCGCCACGGGATGCCGAGCAGCTGCTTCGCTGCCAGCCCGCCGCCGGACTTGCCGCCGCTTCCGGCGGGGGTGGTGCCGTGGTTGCTGCGCCCTGCCAGCCCATCGGTCTTGGACTCGCTCCCCTTCGGCGGACAGGCGTAGCTGTCGCCCAAGTTGAGCCACAGCGTGCCGTCGTCGGCTAGCACCCGGCGCGCCTCGGCGAAGACGGTGCGCAGCTGGTCCACGTAGGCCGCGGGGGTGTCCTCCAGCCCGTACTGGCCGGGCGTGCCGTAGTCGCGGAGTCCGTAGTACGGCGGGCTGGTCACGATGCAGTCCACGCTGGCGTCGGGGAGCGTGCGCAGTACCTCCAGCGCGTCGCCGAGGAGCAGGGTCACCTGCTCGTCGCGGTAGTACGGCACGGTCGTCACTTGTCCTCCAGGGGGAGCAGGGTGAGTTGGTCGGGGTGCAGGTCGTGCGGGGGCGGTCACGCGGCGGCGTCCAGGTCCAGGACGAGCTGGTCGGCGGCGAGGTCGCGCCAGCGCGACGGCTCGTGCACGAGCGTCCACCGGTAGCCCCGCCCGCCGTCCGCGTCCGCGAGGTCCAGCCGCCACACGGTGAGGCCGCGGGCCATCGGCTGGAAGATGTACACGTGGGCGCCGATGGTGCGCTGCCACTGGCCGGGCGCGTCGTGGTAGCCGAAGCCGCGGCCGTAGAGCCGCATCCCGCCAAGCCGGGCGGGGGCGGTCACGCGGCACCCCCTGCGCGGCCGGCGACGGGGACCACGGTCAGCGGGGCCTCGCTGAAGAGGTCCAGCGCCCCCTGGCCGGCCAGGGGGCGGTTGGACCACACGACTTCGGTGCGGCTCTTCGCGCCGATGGCGTTGCCGGTCATGGTCTGCTGCTCGTATCGGTGCCAGCCGTCGTACAGCTCGGCGTACAGCGGGCTGGCGTAGCCGGAGAGCACCACCGCGGCGGCGCAGTCCCGGAGCGCGGCCGCGAGTTCACGGTGATCCGTCTCGCCGCGCATCTCGCAGCGGTAGTTCGAGTGCGGCCGCGTACTGCCGAGGTAGGGCGGGTCCACGTACAGCAGCACCTCGGGCTGCGCCCCGTACTTCCCAATGAGCGTCAGCGCGGGCAGGCACTCCAGAGACACGCCCTGGAGGCGCTCCGCAGCGGCGGCGAGCCGGTCGACGTAGGCGGCCATGTAGCCAGGCATCGAGGCTCCTGATCCGGCCGGGTCGATGTAGTGCCGCCAGCCCGTGGTGCGAAGCGTTCCGGAGCGGCCTTGCGCCAGGCGGCACCAGATCCGCCGGGCCAGCTCCAGCTCGTCAGTGGTCGGCTCGAAGGTGGCGGCCAGCTCGGTGCGTGAGTGCGGGGTCAGCGCGCAGGCGCGGACCAGGTCGTCCGGCCGGTCGCGCAGCACCCGCCACATGGTCATCAGCTCGCCGTCGAGGTCGTTGACGGTCTCCATCGCGCTGGGGCGCTTGGCCAGCAGCACGGACAGGCCACCGCAGTACGGCTCCACGTAGTGCCCGTGCGCCGGGAGCAGCCCGGCAATCCAGGACGCGATGCGGGCCTTGCTGCCGAAGTACGGCACCGGCGGCTTCACGCGGCACCGCCTGCGCGGGCCGGGCCGGAACCGGATACCGCGGCGGCGGGCCAGAGTGCGGCGGTCGGGTCTTCCCCGCGTACGACGGCGAGCAGTAGGACCCCGTGGCAGTGGTCCGGCTCGCCGGGCTCCGGTACGGCGCACCAGCAGGCAATGTCCCAGCCCGCCAGCTCGGCGCGGATCTCCTCGTCCGACGGGTACGCGACGAGGAGTTCCGGCTGCGGGAAGCTGCGGCGCGCGACGAGGAGGTTCGCCAGCAGCAGGGTGGCGCCGTACCGCTCGGCCGGGCTGGAGTCGTACGCGCGGTACGGGGTGCCGTACTTCGAGCCGCGGCCGACGTACTTCGCACCGGCGGGCATGCCGCCGCCCTTGGTGCGGGTGCGCTGGACTCGGCGTGGGGTGCGGGTGGTCATCAGGCGGCGCTCCTGGCGGTGTCGGTGTCGGCGGTCGTTGTGGCGGCTATCTGTTGTGTGGTGGGTATGGCGTGGAGGTGGCGGGGGCGGTGGGCCTCGTCGTAGACCCAGGTGCCGAGCGCGGCTGCGAGGTCGGCGGCGTGGCGCAGCTGCTCGTCGGCGGGGGTGGCGTACGTGCGGGGCGGCTGCGGTGCGGTGTACTCGCCGCCGAAGGTGCCGGTGGGCAGCTCCTCCAGCAGCAGCCGCTCCTGGGGCGTCACGACGAGGCCCTCGCGTGCGCGGCGCATTCCCAGCGGGAGCGGAGGTTGTCGCGGTAGTAGTCCATGGTGATCAGCTCGGTGGTGATCCCTTGGCGGGCGGCTTGCTCGCGGTCGCCTCGGGTGGGGTTGAAGTGCCGGTGCGCCTGGTCGGCGGTCGCGAGAGTGCGGCTGTTGACGACGGCGAGGACGACGGAGACGACGCAGCCGCAGGGCCGTCGTTCGAGCCAGCCGCAGTCGTCGAGCGGGACGGACTCGCCGTTGACGGTGACGGTCAGGGTGTTGGTCATGAGGCGCTCCGGATCTTGGCGGTGGTGGTGCCTGCGCAGCGGGCGCAGCGGTGGTCTGTGCGGCGTGGGAGGTGGCGGGTGCCGCAGTCGGGGCAGCGGGCGAAGTCGGTGACGGTGCCGAGCGGTTGAGCGGCGGGTGGCGGCGCGGTGTCGTGGTCGTCTTGTCCTGGGACTGGATGATCGTTTTGGGGTCCGGCACCCGGATCTACCTGAGGTGGGGAAGAGACCTCGGCCGCGTCATGGGGTAGTTCCTTGGCTATCCCTGGGTTGTTCGGGTCGCGGGGGCCCGAACCAATCGGGTCGCGGGGGCCCGAACTCGGTGGGGTCGCGGTCACCCGAACTTCGTCGTCCGTACCGCCGGTAAGTTCGGGTCGCGGGGGCCCGAACTGGTTCGGGTCGCGGTCACCCGAACTTTCTTCGTTGTCCTGCCACGGCGCGGGGCTCTTTCCTGACTTCCTCGGGGCTGCCGCCAACACCGCCTCACCCGCTGCCCAGTCCGGCCACGGCGTGAGTACGAGGACGTACAGCGTCGCCTTCCCGCGCTTCTGCTCGCCCTTCACCGCGACGACACCAGCGGCGATCGCAGCCCGCAGATAGCGGCGGGTGTCCTTCTCGCTCGCGCCGGCCGCCCGTGCGATGTCCTGGATGCGGATCGGTTTCCGGTCGCCGGAGAACCGCAGCTCCCCCGAGGCGTTGGCCATGGCGCGGAGGGCGTAGAGCAGGGTCAGGATGCTGCGGCGCAGCCTGGTCGGCATGGCGGGCGCCCACTTCCACGCGAGTGCGTTCCCGAACGCGTTGGGGACGCTCCCGGGAGCCCTGCCGTCCTGACCCTGCTCTGTGCTCAACTCGACCTCGGATCGTGCGTGCGTACGGGGGGGCAATGCCGGGATGGTGGTGCTACTCGCGCTGCCTATCGAGCAGCGGGTACTCGTCCGGGAACTGCATGCCGGGGCGGCCGTTGACGAGGTTCGGCTTCAGGTGCACGCGGCAGCCGGCCTCGCGGGCCTGGATGACGATGCGGGCGACCCAGTCGAAGGGCGGAGCGAACGCGGGCACGACACCGCCGGGCTGCCGCGTCTCGGTCTGCGCGCCGATGACGACCCAGTCGAAGACGGACAGGTCGGTGAACTCCAGCGGCTCCTTGAGGGGCTCCAGCGACAGCCACTTGACCGCAGGACCGTCGATCTCCCGGAAGGCGTTCTCGGCGATGCGTACGCGCTTCTGCTCGTCCACGCTGGTGCCCACCCAGGCGCCCGGCGGCATGTCCAACCCGACGTAGCGGGCCGGGAACTTGGTGAGGGTGATGTACTGCCAGGCCGGGTTGGCGCACATGGAGGCGTGGACGGCCTGGATCCACTCGTCGGGGACCCAGCGTCCGTAGAGGTCGGCCATGGAGCAGACGAAGACGCGGCGGTAGGCGCACACCTTGCATTCGCCGTCGGCGCATCCGGGGTGCTGGTCGTCGCGGTACGCGGCCGGGATGACGGTGTTCGCCGGGGCGTCGAGGCGCTCGTGGTGGTAGAGCGGGGTGAAGCCGGTCGGGTAGGCGCCGGCGTACCGCTCGTCGGTGGCGATGGCGCGGGCGTAGCAGTAGTTGCAGCCGTGGAGGCAGCCGGTGACGGGGTTCCAGGACCAGGCGGCCCAGGAGATGCCGGTGCCGCGGGACTCGTTGAATGTGGCCTTGGCGGCGGGCTGCGGGTAGTTCACCGGCTCGCCGGTGTGGGTGCGCAAGGTGAGCGTGACCGGGCTGGGCTTCGGCGCGGGCTCGGGCTTGGGCAGGGCGGCTATGCGCTGCTTCCGCTGCCGGTCCGCCGCGTCCAACGCCAGAGCACCCGCACGAACCTGGGCGGCGAGATCCGGCGAGTCCCGCACGACGGCCTTCGCCTGCTGCACCGCCCGACCCGACGCGCCGACAGCGCGCGCGGCCATAGTGGTCGACTCCCGCTCGCGGCGGTCCGGTCCAGCTTCCCGCAGATCTGCGGGAACCGTCGAGCTTGTGACCTGCGCATTCACCTTCTCTGCGGTCTGACGGCCAGCCGCTCGCTGCGCTTCCTTCGCTGCCGCCGAGTAGTGCCGCTCGTACTCCAGTGCCATCAGCGCTTTCTGTCCGGCGTTGAGCTGGCGGCGGGCGAGGTTCTTCGACACGATCAGGTCGAGGACCATCGCCTCGGTGTAGCGCTCCGGCAGGGCTTCGAACACCGGGTCCGCTCCGGCTGCTTCGCACGCCCGGTACCGGTTGCGGCCGTCGATCAGGACCGTCCGGTCGTGGTTGAGGGCGATCGGCTCGCGCAGGCCGTTGCGCTTGACGTCGCGGACGAGTTCTTCGAATTCCTCGCCGTCGATCAGCGGGAAGGCGTCAGCGAACGGGTGCACCTCGTAGGGCCCGAGCTTCGCCATGTCAGTTCTCCTTGCCGTGGATCTTGCAGTGGCAGCGGTGGCACACCGCCGCAAGGTTTTCCGGGACGTCGAACGCGCCCCAGGGCGGATAGCGCCAGTGGTGCGGTTCTGTCGGCGGGCGCACTCCGCAGTGCTCGCAACGGCCACCGGCCCGCTCGAACACCGCGCGCCGCACCGTGAGGAACCGCGGGTGCCGCAGGTACTCGGCGTAGGTGCGGTACGGCTGGTCGACGCCGGGGCGGGGTGGCGCGTAGTGGCGGGTCACGCCGCGGCGTCCAGGTCGAACAGCGTCAGGTCCCCACCGGAGTCGGGCAGGGCATCGGCGGTCGGCGCGACGGGGCGCGGGATCATCGCGAGCCGCTGGTCGCTGCTCGCCGCCATCCATTCGCGTTCCCGGCCACTGATCTGCTTCAGCTCCGACTTCTGCAAGAAGAGCCGCAGGAGAAGGTCGTCGAACTCGCCGCAGTCCTGCCGCCACCAAGCAATGCTCACGGACCGGTTGCAGCCCTTCGCGCTTTTCCGGGCCGCGTGGTCGGTCTTGTGCCGCCACTTCTCGGCTGTCGCCACGAGATACGCCCACTGCGCTTCGTCCTGGTCGAGCGCGGCGAGTGACAAGTCGCGGTACTCGGGCAGTGCGTACTGCTGTTCCCGCACAGTGGAGAACCACTTGATGCGGACGTCGATGCTGTTCCGCTTCAGGCCGGCCGGGTTGCACCCCATGGTGGACAGGCAGCGGAACAGCCTTGCCCTGGAAGCAATCTCCGCCGCGAAGGTGGAACGCATCGCCCACTCAGTGATCGCGTTCGGGTCGTTGACGACGAATACGGCGGTGTCTCGGCCGATGTCGGTGACGTCGGCGTCCGCGCCGCTGCCGAACTGGGCGACGACGGTGGACTTGCTGACCGGGTGGGCCCACGTCTCGGAACCAACTGCGAGGTAGCCGAGACCCGGCAGGTTCGCGTCGAGATTCCCGAGGAGCCGGTCGTAGTTGGCCACGGCGATTTCGTGGAGGCGAACGCTCACCGGTATGCGGCAGGTCGCCGCGTAGTAGGAGAGGATGCCCGGCGAGCAGGCGCGGTACCAGGTCTCGCCCTCAACGGGAGCGGCGTCACCCGCGGTGAGGTCGTACCAGATCCCGCGGCGAACGCCGAGGCGCGGGATGACCCCGGCCTCCTGGCCGACGATGCTCCGCAGGTAGTCGTGTTTGATGGGTGTGCGCCAGCTGCGGCCGACGTCCATGTGCTTGGTCACGGGATGTCCTTCCGGTGGGTGCAGGTGGCCGCGTGGGTGCGGCGGATGGTGGTGACGAAGGCGGCCACTGCGTCCCCGCTGGCCGAGTCCGCCCAGCCGCAGCGCAAGCAGAGGTAGTCGGCGGCGGGGTACCGCACCCAGCTGGCGCCGCCGCGGGACTGCTGGCCGCAGTCGACCCGCAGCCACGCCGTGACGGTCACGGCACCCCGCCGCGTCACGCGGCGGCCCTGGTTTCGGCGCGGCGGGTGCGCCGGTAGAGCAGGGAGCGCTCGTCCTCCGTGAGGCCGCCGCGTACGCCCCACCTCGACTCGGCGCGCTGACCGCCCTCGTCCCGCATCGCCTCGGCGAGGCAGGCGGCGCGGACACGGATCGGGCAGGCCGCGCACACTTCGCGGGCCTCCCGGATACCGGATGCGTCGGCGGGCGAGGGGTACATCGCGTCCGGGTCGATGTCCGGCCAGGCGCAGCGCTCCTCAGCGCGCCAGGCGGTCATGACGCACCGCCCGTCGCCGGCTGAGGCGCCTTCCGCTTCCGCTGGCGGTTGCACGCCTTGCAGTAGGTGGTGCCGTCCGGCGCGTACCGGCCGTGGACGTCCTGGTCGTGCCCGTGGGCGCACTCCTCGGCCCGCTTCTGGCCGCCCGTGAGGTACCGCAGCTGCTCCCTGGTGCGGAGTCGGGCGGCGGTGTCGTCCACGTGCTCGGGGGCGACGCAGTGGGGGATGCCGCACTCGGCGCGGGCGTATCCGACTGGGTCTCGGCCGGTGCGGATGCGGAACGCGATCCGGGCCGCGGTGAACTTTTCCTCCCGGTAGCTCAGGATCGGCGTGTGGCTGACGGGCTGTCGCTGGCCCAGCCATTCCAGGTGCCCGCCCCTGACGGGCCGTGTCAGCGTCCGCCACCTCTGCTCCAGCGTCAGCGGCTGCGGGGACACGTTCGGGATGCCCAGGTCGCGGCGGATGCGGGCCACGCGGTGCCGGTCGCAGCGCAGCCGCTGGCTGATGGCGGTGTTGGTCAGGCCCTGATGCAGCAGGACAGCGATCTCGGCCTCGGTCGCGTTCTGATTCACCGCCGCACCTCCTCATGGTCGGGCAGCACGAACAGCGCGTCCGGCCCTTCGGGCCCGGGCAGGCTCACCGCGGCCACAGGCTGGGCCGGGGCAGACAGCGGCGCCGTCTCACCCCGTTCGACCTCGGCCATGTCCGCTTCTTCGGCGAGCCACGCCAGCCCGGCCGGGGAAGACTTCCACTCATCGAGTCGCCTCCGGCCTTCCTCTGTGAGGACGAGGCCGTCGCAGCCGTACGCGAGGAGTCCGCACCAGCGGCCGGTCACAGCGTTGTTGGACACGCCGTGGACCCGGTAGCTCTCGAAGTCGTATGTCAGGGTTCCGGCCTCGGCCATCAGGAGGTAGCCCAGGTGGTACCAGGTGAGGCGCTCGGGAGGCTGCTGGTACTTCACGCGGCATCGCCTCCGATGCGCCAGATGCGGATGACCGCGCCGGGCCCCGAGCGCAGCACGTCGCTCGCGTCGTCTCCGACGTAGTGCTTAGCGAGGCGGCGGTACTCCACCACGCGGGCGTCGTCCTTCCACGCCCCGGCGTCGGTGAGCGCGTCCTCGGTCGACCGCAGCAGCTTCGAGAGGTCCGGCATCGAGGCGGGCCGCCACATCAAGGTCTTGGACCAGCGGACTCCGGCCGGCCACCAACTCGGCTTACTCGTCGGGCGGTGCCTGATGGTGAAGGTGACGGCGACGGAGAGGGGGCCGTCCAGGGGCTGCCATGTCTCGTCGCCGGTGTGCATGGCCTGGAGCGCGGCCGTTTTGACGTCCTGCCGCCAGGGCTTGACCTTCTTGGAGGACTCGACCATCACCCCGCGGCCGACGTGGCGTTTGCTGCCTTGGGGGCCGGGGGTGCCGTGGACGGTGATGGTGAGGGCGGGGGCCGCCCCCGCCGTGGTGGCGGGGGCGGCAATCTGCGGGGTGGTCACCGGATATCTCCCGCCGGGCGCAGCTCGGCGAGGGCCTGCCCGTACAGGGCGCAGAAGCCCGTGCAGTACCAGCGGGCGGGCTCACGGGAGCTGGTGATGTGTACCCGGGTCATCCGGGTGGGGGTGCGGCGGCCGGGGGTGACCACGATGCCGCACCGCTCGGCCGTGCACGTTCCGGGGCGGGTGACTTCCCGGCCCGGCGCGGAGGGCCCGGTCATGCCCCGGTTCCACTCCTGGCGCGTCTGCGGGGCGGTCACCGTGCACTGCCTGCGTACGGGCGGGGGCGCGGGAGGGGGCGGCCGGTGCCGCACGTGCACGTCTCCATGTCCCCGCCGCAGGGGCACCGCGGGGCGGTGGTCTCGGGCTGCTCAGACATGGGTCAGTCCTCCGTGGTGGTGGTGAGGTGGGTGACGGCGCCGCACAGGGCGCACGTGTACTCGCCGTCGCCGGACGGCTCGTGCGGGGCCTCGGAGGGGCCGCGGTCAGCGCAGGGCATCCACGCCACGTCAGCCGCCTCGAGGGCGGCGGCGTCCGCGTACGCACGCTCGCGAAGCGCCGCGATGACCTCGTCCTCGGTCAGCCAGCGGGCGACCCGCGGCCGGTCGAGGTGATGGAGGCGGCGGCGCAGCCGGGCCGCGCGGGCCCAGGCGCCGGCGGCGGCGAGCGACGCGCCCAGCCACAAGGCGGCCACGTACAGGGCGGTCGTCACGTCGTCACCTCGCCCGGCCCGCGGGTGACCGCGTCGTACACGTCGCGGGCCCAGCGGGCGTCACCCATCGCGGTGTGCGCCACACCCCAGCCCGGCGGCTCGACACCCACCGCGCGGGACACGCCGTGCGAGGAGTACGGCACAGCCGGCGCCGGTTTCCTGCCGGGGTCCTGGGCGCCATCGCGGGCGCCGTGCATGTACCCGGCCGCCAGCGTCGTCACGTCGACCGTCCGGTAGTGCCAGGGCGGCTGCATGCCGCTGGCGCGCAGGATCTTGGCGAGGAACGCAGCGTCGAAAGCGGGATTCGAGCCGATCAGGATCGCGTCCTCCAGCGCGAGGCGGATCTCACCGGCGAGTTCGTACGGCCCCAGCGCGCCAGGGGGCGAGCACGTCATGTCCGCAGCCGGGTAGGGGCCCTGGACGGCGTGCCGCTGGTAGTAGCCGCCGATGGTCAGGGCTTCGGGCTGGGCGAAGTGCAGCGGCACGCGGGCCTGCCACAGGTACTCGCGCTCGGTGCCGTCCGCTTCGCGGCGGATGACGGCGATCTCCCACGCGTCGTGCAGGCGCGGGTCCAGGCCGGTGGTCTCGGTGTCGGTGAAGGCGAGCGCGGTCACTGGGCACCGCCCGAGCCAGGCTGAGCAGCGGCCGGCCAGCCGGCCGCGGGCTCGTCCACGAACTCCGCGTCGATCGGACCCTCGTCGTCGGCGAGTTCCACGGGCTGCGGCGGCATCGGCGCGTCCGCGGCGGCCAGCTCGCCCGCGACTTCCGCCGCAGCACGCAGCTGTTCCCGACGGAACTCCGCGCTCGTGGGAACCCACTTCGTGAGCCTGCGCACGGCGGTCTTGAGCCACATCGCCTCCTCGTTCGTGTTCCACGGGGAGTACTCCGAATTGCGGCCATCCGACTTGGCCTTGGCCTCCATCACCTGCTGGCGGTTGAGGATGACCACCTTGGAGGTGGCGCCGTCCTTCATGACCGCGTACGCGTACACGCCGACCAGGTCACCGCGGTCCCCGCCGAACCAGTCGACATCGTGGACGGGCCGGTCGTCCTGGCCCAGGACGTACCGGAAGGAGTCACGCTCGCGGACGGATTCCACGATCACGCTGGAGACGGCCCCAGCCCGGTAGATCAGCTCGATGAACCCCTGGTAGCCGACGATGCCCTTGACGACCATCCGCCCCTTGACCTTGCGGGGGGTCAGGTAGAACTGCTCAGTGCCCGGCTCCAGCCCGAGGCGGGCGGCGGTGCGCAGCTCGCGGAGGAACGTGCCGATGTCGTTGGTGGCGGCCTGGACGAGCTTGACGTCGCCGCGGATCGCGCCGACCGCCAGGCGCACCCACTGGTCGGGATTGATGTGGGAGGGCATCAGGGCGGCGTACTCGTCGCGGTACTGCTCGACCATGGCGGCCGGGCCGGTGTCGCGGACGGCGACAGCGGCGGTCACGGTGTTCTCGGTCATCGGGCGTTCCTTCGGGTGCGGGCGGGCAGGAGCTGGTAGGTGCGTCCTCCGCGGACGGTGCGGGTGGCGATCCGGTCGCCTTCGTAGGTGGCGCGGCGGCCGGTGCCGATCGCGTCCAGCAGCAGGGACTTGCAGGCGGTGAGTTCGTCCTCGGCCGCCCACGCGCCGTCTTGCGCGGCGTGGAAGCGGCCCCGCAGCTGCTCGGGGATGGGCACGTCGACGTCGTCCATGCCGTCCGGGATGGCCTTGACGGCCTGGTAGGTGGCGGTGTGGCCGTCGATCGGCGGCGGCGTACCGGCGGCCAGGGACGCCATGAACGCGGCGCCGCGGGTGAGCATCAGCTCGGTGTCGGCCTGGTCCGGCTCGATGACGTACTCGCGGTACTCGCACCCGGCGATCAGCACCGCCACATGGGCCCGTCGGGCGCCGAGTGCTGCGCAGTACCAGCGGACCTGCGCCCGGTAGTGCACCGGGATGTCATCGGTACCGGGCTCGCCCCAGCCCTCGTCATCCCGGCTGGTCTTGGCTTCCACGATCTCGACCGCGCCGTCTGCGGCGACGGCGAGCCGGTCGGGGTTGGCGATGTGCCAGGGGCGGCCGGCGGCGGCGTAGGTGGGCGCCGGGTGCAGCACCACCTCGGGGTGCCGCCGGGCGAACTCGTCGCAGATGGTGGGCTCGTGGCGCTTCCCCCAGTACATGACCTCCGTCTCCTCCGGCGGCGGCACCGTGCCGCGCTTGCGGTGCCACAGCGAGAACGGGGACTCGTAGGGGGAGAGGCCGAGGACGGCGGCGATCTCGCTCCCGCCGATCCCCGCCGCTCGGGCCGCGTGCCACTCCGGCGACCCGGGCTCGAACCAGCCGACGACGGCGGCCGGGGCCGAAGCGGCCCCGGCCAGCACGGTGGTGGTCATCGACTCAGCTCCCCGCCGTGCTCAGCGATCAGGGACCGCAGCAGGTGAGACGGCACGGACCGGTAGTCGCCCGACCCCTCGGGGTCGGCGTACGGAGCCCACGACGCGGGCGGGATCACGTACGTGCCCAGCAGGACGTCGAACCAGTTGAACTGGCCATCGGCCGGGTGCTCACCGTCAGGGCAGGGCATGGACGTCACCGACATCCAGTACTTGCTGCGTCCGGGGCCGTCCCCGTCGGCGAGGTGGATCATGCGCGGGTAGATGCCAGTCCCGTCCAGGACCAGGCGATCGAGGAGTGTCATGCTCATGCGCTGCCTCCGGTACGTGCTGCGCGGCGGGCGCGCATGCGGGTGAGGATCTGGGGCTGGGTGGGCTTGGCCCAGCGGTGCCAGCGGGCCATGGGCGTCTTCTGGGCGTGGCCTCGGGCGGGCGGTGTAGTAGCGGCGCCCGTGGGCGTCGTGCAGCGTGAGGGCGCCCCGTCGGGCGAGCGTCTTGAGGTCGCCGCGCGCGGTGGCGCGGCCGGGGGCGGCTCCGGTGGTCCGGTAGAGCCGCATGACGCGGCCGGTGGTCCACTGCCCGCCGGCGCGGGCGACCTCGTGCCGCAGCAGGTCGAGGCGGGCGGTCACTGGCTACCGCCTTCGGTGGCGATCCCGGTGAGCCAGTCGTCGCCGGTGAGGTACTCAGGGCGGCACGCCGCCCACAGGGCGATGGCCGCGGCCAGGTCCCGGCGAGAGAACTCGTCCAGCCCCCGCTGGCTGATGTGGTGCCGCCACGAGGCGCGGCAGGCGGTGTAGGCGCGGTAGGAGACGTCGTAGCCCGCGCCGGGGTCGACGTCAGCGGCGGGCACACCGCGGGCCAGGCACACGGCGGCCCGCGCGTCAGCGAGCGCGGTGTCCCGGTCAGCGGCGGTGGCGGCGTCGTGGGCGGGCCACAGGAGGAGGATGTCGGCCATGCGCTGCGCGGCGCGCTGGGCGGGCGTCATCGGGGGTCTCCCGAGCGGTGCCGGGCGGGGTTGTCGCGCCGGTCGGCGCGGCGGTGGCGCCAGTCGCCGATCAGGTCACCCGCGGTCGGCACCGCGACGAAGACGAGCGCAACGGTGCCGCCGAACAGGGCGATGGAGGCGAGGACGGTCCAGAGGATGTCCCAGATGGATTGCGTCACGACGCACCGCCCGTCGTCTCGTCGCGCGCGGCCTGGTCCTCGGCAGCGCGCTGCCGGGCGAGCGTCGGGCAGGACGGGCACGACTCGCAGCACGGCCCGCAGTCCTCCGGGTCACAGCAGCCGTCCGCCCGGTGCAGGTGACAGCACACGGCCGCGCCCTCGCCCAGCTCGTACGGCACCGGCCCGGCCAGGTCGGCGCGGAGTGCGGCGGCCCGCTCCGGGTCCAGCTCCAGCACGTACGGCCCGCCGGACGGGCCGGACAGCAGCACCGTCACCGAGTCGTCGTCGCCCCACTCGATGTCCTGCGGCGACCAGCGCAGCTCCAGCGGCGGCACGTCTCCGGTGTCCTGCTCGGCGTCGTCGGCCATGCCGTACAGCGCCTGGGCTGCCTGCGCGGCAGCCCACTCGCGGTCCTCGGCCAGGTCACCGCCCCTGGAGCGGAGTTCCTCGGCTACCTCACCGACCGCAGTGCCAGCCTCGCGCAGCACCTCGGCGCGGCGGGGGCGGGCGGCCAGCTCGGCGCGCAGCCGGTCGATCTCGGCGAGCAGCTCCGGGACGTCCTCGTGCGTCTCGGTGCCCCGCGCCAGCGCTGCGAACACCCGCACGTACGGGTATACGGGGTGGCCCGGCAGCAACGCGCGGCCCCGCTCCTCGATCGCGGCAGCGACCTGCTCCCGCGTATCGCGCTCCAGCGCGGCGGCACCCTCCGGTGTCTGGTGCATTCCGGCCGCGTCGACCGCGAACGCGATGCCCATCGGCGTCCGATCCTGCGCCAGCGCCCGGTGGATCACGCCTGCCAGCGCGTTCAGCGCCCTCGCGGTACTCACGCCGTCACCCCGAGGTCAGCCGTGCGGCACACCGAGTCCCGATCCAGGTCCACCAGCTGGTGGTGCTGCTCAGCCGCACGGCCCTCACTCAGGTACGCGTCCGACACCGCCAGCGGGATGATCGCGGTCACCTCGATGCGCACATCCCGCCACACCGTGGTCAGCACGTGGCTGCGGTACCGCTCGCCGCCGTGCTCGTAGTCGCGTCCACGCGGCCGGATGCAGCCGCCGAGGGCATGGGCGTAGGCGCCCAGCGCCTCGAAGTTGGCGTACGCGCCCTGGAGCCAGCCGCGCAGGACGGGCCGCTCCTGGTCGATGCTCCAGCTCGCGGGGAACCGGCCGGCGAGATCAGGCTGAGAGGTGAGGAGTTGCACCAGCGCGGTGGCCGGGGCGGTCTGCGGGATAACCTTGGCGGTCATGGCCCGTCCTTTCGAGGTTGTGGGTGGGTCAGGGGTCGCTCGGGGATCAGCCGGGCGGCCCCGCTTGTACGTGGGGGGTCAGGCGCTGATTGGCTGCACCGCACCGAGCACCGAGTTGAGGCGGATGTCCTCGGCGGTGAATGTGATCCGGCCACCGTCGTTGTGGTGGTGCACCTCACGTCGGTACGCCTTGATCTTCAGAACGCGCGGGCTGCCGTACGGCATCAGCCGCTTCTCGACGACTTCCTCGGGGGTGTAGCGCCGCAGCTCGGACTCGCTGGTGGGGTCCGGGGCGGGGGGCTTGTGCGTGGCCGTGGTGGACACGTCTTCTCCTCGGGTGATGTCTGCGGGCGGCACCCCCAGCGCCTCCGCGATGCGGAGAAGCCTGTCGGCGGATGGTTCCTTGATCAGTCCCCGCTCCAGGCGAGACAGGTATCCGTGATCAAGTCCGGTGAGCTGCGAAAGGCCACGGATGCTCAGTCTCTGGACCTTCCGGTGGGCTCGAATGGCGGTGCCGTTTGGTGTCACGTTCAGAGACTAGGCATTCAGGGTGCACGATGGCAAGTGTCTGTGCTCAGTTTACGTACAGAGAATGCACATGGTGACGCGTGTAGTGCACTCGGGGCGCACTCTGCGTTCGTCGCGTGCAACCCGTGCGCTGCGAATGCGCTGCTCACTAGGCGAGATGTGGCCTGCCGTGGTGCATTCGGATGCGGCATGATGTGCCGCATGACCCGAGACTGGGCGCGACTGGGCGCACAACTGAAGGCGGCGAGTAGGCATCGCGGCCTTCAGCAGCAGGATGTTGCCCAAGCCGTAGGTGTGGGGCGTGGGGCGATTCGCAACATCGAGCAGGGCAGCGTCGCGAAGATGACGCTGACGATCAGGGAGTACGCACGCCTCGTCGGCTGGACTGATGACTCGCCCGAGGTTGTACTTGCAGGCGGCGAGCCGACCATGCGCGGCGAGCCGCCCTCAGGCGCCGACACCCAGATTCCGCCTGCGGGGGCGTTCTCGCCCGACGCGGATGACCTGTCACTCGCAGTGAGGCACGCGCTCGGTGAAGGGCCGCTGCTGGACTCGAAAGTGATCACCGTGCCGACCGCTGGCGGCGCCCTCACCGCCACCATCGTCGTACGCGGCCAGCCGGACGCGAGTGACGAGGACCTGCACCGTGCGCTGCGGGAATGGCGCGACCGAGAGCCAGACCTGCGACGTCTGGAAGATGACGACACGTCAACTCCCGGGCAGTAGTACAGGGTTCAGATTCTTTGCCCCCATACCTACACAACCCGTCACTCATATGGTCTGATGTGATTTCTCAGAGTGAGGGGACCACCGCTAGGTCTGGGGGATCTATGCGGACACTCCACCGGGCCCGCGTCCACCGCGTCCAGGGCATGCCGCACGGCGTGCGCATGTGGATCGAGCCCACCGGACCCAACCGGGCCGACGTGTACCTCTGCGCCGACACGTTCACCGAAGAGGAGGCCCACAGATTGGAAGTACAGCTCAACGACGAGACAGGGGGACATGGGGATGGACTCCCCAGCAGGTGACTTAGCTGAGACGCTGCGTCCCCCCCACCACCCCGGATCTCACCGGGGTGCCGCGCAGCTCTCCACGGATGAGAGCAGCACGCAGTGGCATACCCGGAGAAGCGCAGGGGCCGAGACGGCAAGGACTACTACCGGGCCCGCTACAAGCGGCCCGACGGCAAGACGGGGACCGTCTGCGGCGCAGACGGCAAGGCCATCAAGTTCCCCACCAAGCGCACCGCACTGAAGGCCGGCCAGGAGACTGAGCGGGAAGCGGACGCCGCCGTAGGCCGCGGGGGGTGGGTCGCACCCGAAGTCGGCCGCATCACCTTCCACGAGTTCGTCCTCGGCGAGCCCGATACCACCGACGAGGGCTGGTACGCCGAGCAGGAACTCGCTGACTCGACGCTTCAGACGTACGGGCACAGCCTCAAGCATCTGCTGCCGACCTTCGGCGACATGGCGCTCGCGGCGATCACCCGAAAGCACGTCGAGTCCTGGGAGCGTGCCAAGCGAGCGGAGGGGGCCACAAGCGTTGACGCATACCGCTCCCTGCTGCACCTCATACTCGGCGACGCCGTAGATCAAGGGCTGATCGGCTCCAATCCGGCGGCCCGCCGCCGCAATCGAGGTAAGCGCGCCGGGCGGACATCCGCCCGCGGGCCCGAGAAGGCGATCACGGGCCCGCTGGGCGCACTGCTGCTCGCCGAACGGGCATCGCTACTGACCGGCCGGGGCGATGAGTTCGTCGCCACGATCATGAAGTTCTACACCGGCATGCGCTGGGGTGAAGTCGTCGGCCTGGAGCCCGAGTACGTCCGCGAGCGGCTGATCCGCGTCGAGTGGCAGCTCTACGAACTCGACTCGGGCGCGCTGGTGCGCTGCCCGCCCAAGGACGACAGCTACCGGGGCATCGATACCCCCGAGTGGCTCGCCCGCCTCGTCGCCGGGGCCGCGGCCCCGGCGAAGTGTCCATGCCACGGCCGCGCCTACGTCTACCGCGGCCGTGGCCCGGCCGGAGGAGGAGCGCGCAGGGACGGCGCGACACTGGCCGACGTCGCCCGCGAGGCGGGCGTCTCCGCCGGCACCGTTTCCAACGTCCTGAACCGGCCCACCCGCGTCTCCGAGCTGACACGGGCGCGGGTGGAGAAGGCCGTCGCCCAGCTCGGGTTCGTGCGCCGGACGGGCATCTCTGGGGACGGGGTCCACTGGAAACGATCCGGGTACTCGACCTGGGTTTTTGAGCCTGCCGCGACGGGCTGGTACCCGCCGAAGGCGCCGTACGAGCGGCGGCCGGTGCCCGTGACCGCGACTCCGTGGCCGGGCGTACCCGTTCGCGGGCGCGGCTCGGCCGCGCGGGCGGAGGCGTGCTGGCTGCCGATCCGGCACGGTCTCACGCGGCACGGCCTGCGGCACGCCCACCGCACGCTGATGGAAGACCTGGGCACGCCCAAGGTGCTCATGGACGAGCGGATGGGTCACTCGGACAGCTCGGTGTCGGGCCGGTACGCGCACGTGACGGACTCCATGCGGATCAGGCTCGTGGATGCCCTGACAGAGCAGTGGGAGGTGTCGCTGGACGAGCGCCTGGCCCTGTGCCGGACCTCGGCGGTGCCGGTGCTGGAGCGGCTGCTGCGGGAGCGGGAAGCGGTGCATGACGGCTCTGTGGGAGTCGTCTCCCAGCTGGCTCCCAGAAGGCACCGCACATAGCTGAGGGGCTCACCTCCATTTAGGAGATGAGCCCCTCACCTGCGTAAACACCGTCGGGACGACAGGATTTGAACCTGCGACCCCTTGACCCCCAGTCAAGTGCGCTACCAAGCTGCGCCACGTCCCGGTGACCCGTGCGGCCTGGGGTTTCCCCCGTGCCGGTCGGGCATGAGAACAATACCGCACTCTGTGAGGTGATCGCGCGCCCCGGGGGGCGGCACCCCGGGGCAGGGGCTGTGACCGGGGTGGTGGTCAGACCTTACGGACCTCTGACGCCTGGGAGCGGCGCCCGCCTGTGCGGGACGTGCGGCCCTAGCGTGGGCTCATGCGCGTACTGGTCACAGGCGGAGCGGGCTTCATCGGCTCGCACATCGTGGACGCTCTCCGGGAGGCGGGTCACGAGCCCGTCCCCCTCGACACGGCGGCTTCGGCGGCCTCGGACGCGGGCTCGCCGCCCGTCGTCAGCGGCGACGTACGGGACGCCGCGGCCATGGCCGACGCGCTGAAGGGGGTGGACGCCGTCTGCCACCAGGCCGCCATGGTCGGCCTGGGAAACGGCTTCGCCGACGCCGCCGCCTACGTCAGCTGCAACGACCTGGGCACCGCGGTGCTGCTGGAGCAGCTGGCCGCGGCCGGGGTGCGCGCGCTCGTGCTCGCGGGCTCGATGGTGGTCTACGGGGAGGGCCGGTACGTCTGCCGGAGCCACGGGGTGGCGCGGCCCGGCCCCCGGTCCGTACGGGATCTGGACGCCGGCCGGTTCGAGCCGACCTGCCCCCACTGCGGCGACCCGCTCGATCCGGGCCTGGTCGGCGAGGACGCCCCCGCCGACCCGCGCAACGTCTACGCGACGACCAAGCTGGCCCAGGAGCACCTGGCGGCCTCCTGGGCACGTGCCACCGGCGGCCGTGCGATCAGCCTGCGCTACCACAACGTGTACGGCGACAGGATGCCCCGCGACACCCCCTATGCGGGCGTCGCCTCCTTCTTCCGCTCCGCGCTGGAGCGCGGTGAACCGCCGAGGGTCTACGAGGACGGGGCGCAGCGCCGCGACTTCGTGCACGTACGGGACGTGGCGGCGGCGAACGTGGCCGCGCTGGAGGCGCTGGCCGGGCCGACGGGGCGGGAGCTGCCCGAGGGCGGTCTGCGGGCGTACAACACGGGCAGTGGCGAGCCGCACACGATCCTGGAGATGGCGGGCGCGCTCGCGGCGGCGTACGGCGGGCCGGTGCCCGTGGTGACGGGGGAGTACCGGCTCGGGGACGTCCGGCACATCACCGCGTCCTCGCAGCGGCTGCGCGACGAGCTGGGCTGGCGGCCCCGGGTCGGGTTCGAGGAGGGCATGAAGGAGTTCGCGCACGCGCCGCTGCGTCCGGGCCGCCGCTCGGGGCAGGTGGGAGGCGGGCAGGTGGGAGGCGGGCAGGCGGGAGGCGGGCAGGCGGGAGGCCGGTAGGCACCGACGGCGCTCCGCCCTCCCGCTCGGGGGTCAGCGCGGCCGGGACCGCCAAAGCCTCCGTGCCCTGCGGGCCCGGCCGCGCCCCACCGTCACCGGAGTCGCCGGATGTCGCCGCGGACGCGGTAGAAGCCGCCCGCCGCCACGTGCAGGGCGTCCACGACGTACCGCGCGCCGGGCTCGCGTATCGCGCGCGGGAACTGGACGTTCCAGGCGGGGTCGTAGCCCTGGGACACGACGTGCACGCGGAGGGTGCCAGCCTCCTGGAAGCACTCGACCACGATCGCTCCGGAGGGGGCCTGGGCGATCGTGGTGACCGCGTCGACGGCGGTGGCCGGTGCGTAGGTCGGGAGCGCCGCGGCGAGCTTGACGTCCCGCGCCACCGGCACCGTGCCCTGCTGCGCCGCGGCGATGGCCGCCTCGCTCGCATCCACGCACACCAGCGAGCCGGCCGTGGTGACCAGGTAGAGCCGCTCGTCGTGGTACTGCATCGACAGGGCCGAGCCCTCGCCCGTGCCGAGCTTCCACAGGCGGGTGCCGTCCCGGTCGAAGCAGTAGACGGACGAGGCCGAGTCCCCGGCGAAGACGAACCGTCCGCCGGGCGAGGTGGCGCACGAGTACACCGGGCTGTCGCAGGCGTAGGTGGCCTCGATCGCGCCGCCGGTCTTGGAGAGCCGCTGGACCACGCGGTGCGACGTCCCGGCGTACACGGAGTCCTCCTCCTGCCAGCCGAACAGGACGTCGCCCCGGGTGGGTGTGTGCCACAGTTCGCCGCCCCCGTCGGGCGCGTACGCGGTGACGCCCCGGTGGTGGCCGTGGTAGACCGCGCGGCCGTCGGCGCGGACCATCCAGGCGTACTCGCCCTGGCTGCGGCGGGCCCACTGGTGCTCGTCCTCGTGGTCGATGACGGTCAGCCGGCCCGCACGGTCCGAGACGTTCAGGACGCCCTCGTGGATGTCCAGCCAGAAGATGTCGACGTCCGCCGCGATGTCGTACGCCGCGAACGGCAGCTTGGAGGACAGGTCGTAGACCCGGCCGTCGTCGCAGCCCGCGTAGATCCAGAAGTCGTCGGCGACCAGGCACTTGACGCCGTCCGGCAGGCCGAAGCGGGCCAGTACGCCGCCCTCGTGGTCGAGGGTGAAGACGTCGCCCGCCTCGTTGCCGACCCAGCAGCGCTCGTCGTCGACATGGATGCCGAAGGCCGAGGAGCCCGTGCGGAACCGCCACAGCACGGGGGCGGCGGCGCGCGCGGTGGACGGCGCCGAGGTCACCTGGCGGCGGGAGACCGCGCGCGGGGCACGCTGGCCGGGGACGGCCGGGGCGTATCCCTTGCGCGCCTTCTCCGCGAGCTTCTTCGCCGCGGCGGCCCGCGCCTTCTCCGGCGTGGGGAACGTCGAGGTCTGCGTCTGCCCGGCGGCGCCGATCCGCCCGTACCGCACCGTCACCACCTGGCCGTCGACGGACACTTCGTAGAACTTGTGCGCGCCGCCGCCTTCCTGCGACAGCTCCAGATACGTCGTCGATGCCGTGGACCCGGTGGCCGTGGCAGCCATGGCAGACCCCTCCCCTTGGGCGGACCCGCGGCGTTTTCCGGCAGGTCCAGTGGCCACACCGTAAGCGCGGCCACTGACAGCCCTCTCGGCGGCCTCACTTCACGCGGCGGGGAGGGTGACCTCGAAGCGGCAGCCGCCCGGTACGTTGCGTACGGCCGCCCGGCCCGCGTGCGCCTCCACGATCCCCCGCACGATGGCCAGCCCGAGACCCGCCCCCGCGGGCGGGGTGCGGGCGTGGGTGCCGCGCCAGCCGGTGTCGAAGACCCGGGGCAGGTCGTCGACCGGAATACCGCCGCAGCCGTCCGTGACCGACAGCACCACGCCGTCCGCCTCGCGCCGGGCGGCGACGGCGACGGTGCCGTCGGCGGGCGTCCGGTGGATGGCGTTGACCAGGAGGTTGGCCAGTACGCGGGTCATCTCCTTGCCGTCCACCTCCACCGGTACCGGCTCCACGCCGTCGTCGGCCAGGCGTACGCCGCGCTCGGCCGCCAGCGGGTCGGCACCGGCGATGGCGTCGCTGATCAGGTCGTAGACGGACATCCGGGTGGGGCTCAGGGCGAGTGACCCCGCCTGGATGCGGGAGAGTTCGAACAGGTCGTTGACCATCGAGGAGAGCCGCTCCACCTCGCCCCGTATCCGCCGGTGGTAGCGGGCGGGATCGTCCGCGATGCCGTCCTCCAGGGCCTCCGCCATGGCCCGCAGGCCCGCCAGCGGGGAGCGCAGGTCGTGCGAGATCCAGGCCACCAGCTCGCGGCGCGACTCCTCCAGGGCCCGCTCGCGCTCCCGTGCCACCGCAAGCTTCTCGCTCGCGTCGGCCAACTGGCGCGCGAGTGAGGTGAGTTCGGCGGACATCGGGGCGCTCGGGCGGGTGAATCCGCGGCCTTCGCCGAGGGTGCGTGCGGCCTGTTCCAGCGCGCGGTGGCCGCCGATCACCCAGCGGCCCAGCAGCAGCGCGGTGAGCATCGAGGCCGCCGCGGCGACGGCGCACACCGTGGTCACGACCGTCAGGTCGTGCGAGGAGAGGAACATCGCCCGCGCCACCGTCAGCGTCCCGGCGAGCATCGCCCCCACCGCGACGGCGGTCAGCACGGCCAGGGAGACCCCCACCGAGCGGCGGCGCACCACGCGCAGCGCGAGCGCGCCCGCGAGCCCGGCCGCGGCGGCGCCCAGCGCCGCGTACAGCGCGATCAGCAGCAGGTCACGCACCGGCGCCACCGCCGCCCGGGGCGTCGAGGGGACGGGCCGGGCCACCGGGATGGCCGTCCCCGCCGGAGGCCGCCGGGCCGGAGTCCTCCGCGTCGAAGCGGTACCCCACCCCCCACACGGTCCTGATCAGACGCGGGTGCGCCGGATCGCCCTCCACCTTGTGCCGCAGCCGCCGCACATGCACGGTCACCGTCGACAGATCGCCGAAGTCCCACCCCCACACCGCCGACATCAGCTCCTCCCGGCTGAAGGCGCGCCCCGGATGCCGCAGGAAGTGCGCCAGCAGGTCGAACTCGCGCAGCGTGAGCGCCAGCGGCCCCCGCGCGTCGGAGGCCGTACGGGCCGCCGGGTCCAGGGTGATCCCGCCGCCGCGCGAACGCGGGCCGCCGAGGCCGGGCGCGCCCGCCCGGCGCAGCACCGACTCGATCCGCAGCACCAGTTCACGCGGGCTGAACGGCTTGGTCACGTAGTCGTCCGCACCCACCTCCAGCCCCAGGATGCGGTCC
The DNA here is from genome assembly GCF_000424825.1 of Streptomyces sp. CNH287. Lineage (NCBI taxonomy): Bacteria > Bacillati > Actinomycetota > Actinomycetes > Kitasatosporales > Streptomycetaceae > Streptomyces > Streptomyces sp. CNH287. Next base: position 488,218 of record NZ_AUKQ01000004.1, read on the forward strand.
TCCTCGTCGCCCCGCGCGGTGAGCATCACCACCGGCACCGGCCCGCGGGCGCGCAGGCGCCGGCACACCTGGAGGCCGTCCAGACCGGGCAGCATGAGGTCCAGGACCACGAGGTCGGGCGGCGCCGCCTGGGCGCGGGCGAGTGCGGCGGGCCCGTCCCCGGCGCGGTCGACGAGGAAACCCGCACGGTCGAGGTAGCCCGCGACGACCTCGGTGACCGTGGGGTCGTCGTCCACGACCAGGACACGCCGCTGTGCTGATTGCTGCATACGGCCGACTTTCGCAGCTCCGCGCCCTCGCCGGGGGGCCGTCCGGCGGCGGAGTGGCCGATGTCCGTGTTTCGTAAGGAGGGAGAGTCCGTTTCGTCCGTTCCGCGTTCGTAGGGTGTGGGAGATGACCAACATTCCGCCTCTGTACGGGGACGTAGTCCTTCCCTGTCTCAACGAGGCCGAGGCGCTGCCCTGGGTACTCGGCCGCATCCCGGACGGCTGGCGTGCCCTCGTCGTGGACAACGGCTCCACCGACGGCTCGGCCCGGATCGCCCAGGCGCACGGCGCCGTCGTGGTGGACGAACCGCGCCGCGGCTTCGGTGCCGCCTGCCACGCCGGGCTGCTCGCGGCCGAGGCCGAACTGGTCGCCTTCTGCGACTGCGACGCCACCCTCGACCCCGGCGCGCTGCCGCGGATCGCCGCCCCCGTGCGGGCGGGGCGGGCCGACCTGGTGCTGGCGCGCCGACGGCCCACCACGCGTGGCGCGTGGCCGCTGCACGCGCGGGCCGGGAACCGGGCGCTGTCGCGGATGGTGCGGCGCCGCACCGGCGTCCGGCTGCACGACCTCGGGCCGCTGCGTGTGGCCCGGCGCCAGCCGCTGGTCGCGCTCGGCCTCACCGACCGGCGCAGCGGCTACCCGTTGCAGATGGTCGTCCGCGCCGCCGACGAGGACTGGCGGATCGAGGAGACGGAGGTCGACTACCTGCCGCGTACCGGCGTCTCCAAGGTGACCGGCACCTGGCGGGGCACCTGGCAGGCCGTACGCGACATGCGGGCGGTGCTGCGGTGACCGGCGGCCCGCGGTCGGGCGGCACGACGCTGCTGGTGATCGCCAAGGAACCGGTGCCCGGCCGGGTCAAGACCCGGCTCACCCCGCCGTACACGCCCCAGCAGGCGGCGCTGCTGGCCGAGGCGGCGCTCGCCGACACCCTGGAGCTGGCCGCCCGGCTGCCCGTACGGCGCCGCGTGCTGGTGCTGGCCGGCCGCCCGGGGCCCTGGCTGCCCGAGGGCTTCGAGGTCGTGCCGCAGAGCGGCGGCGGACTGGACGAGCGCATCGCCGCCGCCTTCGCCCTGTGCGACGGGCCCGCGCTGATCGTCGGCATGGACACCCCGCAGCTCACCCGCACATTGCTGTGGCCCGCGCTGGCCCCGGACGCCTGGGACGGGTGCGACGCCTGGTTCGGGCCCGCCGCCGACGGCGGATTCTGGGCGCTCGGCCTGGCCGTGCCCGATCCGGCGCTGGTGCGGGGTGTCCCCATGTCCGCCCCCGACACCGGTGCGGCGCAGCGGCACCGGCTCCTGGCGGCCGGACTGGCCGTACGGGAGCTGCCCGTGCTCAGCGACGTGGACACCGCGCGGGACGCCGCCGAGATCGCCGCCCTGTGCGAGCGGGCCGCAGCGGCGGCAGAGCCGGGAGGCGGGGCAGACGTGGCGGACGGGGAAGACACGGCAGGCGGCACGGGCGGCGTGGGCGCGGGGAACGGCAGCCGCTTCGCCGCCGTCTTCGCGCGGCTTCAGCCGGAGGCCGCCCGGTGAGCGCCCCCTCGCGGTCCTCACGGCCCTCACAGCCCTCGCCACCCTGGCACCCGGACCTGTACGGCGACGCGCTGCGCACCGGCCGCGGCCCGCTCTTCCTGCGCCGTACGGACGGCTGGCTGCTGCCGCTGGAGGTGGAGCGCTGGTGCGCACGGGCGGACGCGGCCGATCTGACGGTGCTGCGGCGCTGCGCGGGCGCCGTCCTGGACATCGGCTGCGGACCGGGCCGGATGGCCGCCGCCCTCGCGCGGCGGGGCAGCACCGTACTGGGGATCGACACCTCCCCGGAGGCGGTCGCACGCGCCCGGCGGCGCGGGGTGGACGCGCTGTGCCGTTCGGTCTTCGACGAACTGCCGGGTGAGGGCCGCTGGGGCAGCGCCCTGCTCCTGGACGGCAACATCGGCATCGGCGGCGACCCGGGCGTACTGCTGGCACGCGTCGCCGATCTTCTGGCGCCCGGCGGACTGCTGCTCGCCGAGGCGGCGCCGGCCGACGTGGAGGAGCACGTCGAGGTTCGTCTGGACGACGGCAGTGGCGGGCACGGTCCGGCGTTCCCCTGGGCGCGGCTGGGGCCCGACGCGCTGCGCCACCGGGCGCAGGCGCAGGGGTGGGCGGTGAGCACGCAGTGGTCGGTGCGCGACCGCGCCTTCCTGGCGCTGCACCGCGCGAGCTGACGGTGCGGTGCGGGGCGGGGCGGTGCGGGCCGCCGCACCGCAGCGCCTGGTCAGCGGCCGGGCGGAGGCGGCGTGCCGCCCGGCCCGCCGTCGCCTCCGCCGTCCTCCGCCCGGCCGGGGCGCCCCTCGTCCCGCTCGCGCGCCCGGGCCCGCTGCTGTTCCCGCGCCCGTGCCCGCTCCTCCCGCCGCGTGCGCCGCCGCTCGGCCGCGGCGCTGACCCGCACGGCCGTGCGGGGCCCGAGCAGCAGCGCCAGGGTCACCACGGCGGTCAGCGCGAGCAGGAGGAGCCAGTTGGCCGTGTAGTCCAGCGGCAGCGAGGAGGTGTAGCGCGGGTCGTCCTGGCGCAGCAGCGGCGGCAGCGCCACCACCGTGAGGCAGCCCGCGACGATCAGCCCGCCGCGCAGCGCGCCCGGCAGCCGCCGCACGCCGCCCACCCGTCCGAAGGGACGCACCAGCACCGCACCGGTCAGCAGCACCAGCGGAGCCAGCAGGCCGTCGTGCACCGCCACCGCGCCCACCAGCCAGAGCACGGTCTGCCCCGGGGTGCCCGGCGAGGTGTCGACGACGAGCAGCCAGCAGCCCCACCCCAGCAGCGCGGTGCCCGCCACCGCGAGCGCCACGCGCAGCCCGGTCACCGCAGCACCTCGATCCGGGTGACCCACTTGGTCTGGAGCACACCGGGCCGGTTCGGCGCGATGACGCGCGCCGGGTAGCCGTGGTCGGCGTCGAGCACCTCGCCGTTCAGCCGCAGGGCCAGCAGCGTGAGCGGGTCGCGGGCATAGGACGCGCCCATCTGCGAGACGCCGTACCCGCCACGGCGCTGGAGCGAGACGATCCGGAGGGTGGCACCGGGCGGGGCGCCGGCGCGGTCCAGCAGGTCGCGCATCCGCACGCCCCGCCAGTGGGCCATGGCGCTCCACCCCTCCACGCACGCGATCGGCAACTCGGCCTCGTGCTGCGGCAGCGCGGCCAGCTGCGCCCAGGTGAGCGTGTACGGGCGCGGCCCCGCCACCCGCAGCCGCCAGTCGCGTACGGCGGCGGGGGAGACGCGGGCGGCGGCGGCCGTACGGTTGACGGGGAGGCCCTGCGGGCCGTGGTCGGGGTGCCTCGGCGCGAGCAGGTCCAGCGGGCGCAGCGGGGTCAGCGTCTGACCGGCCGTCACGGCGGTCACCGCGCCCACGGCGGCGCCGACGCCCAGCAGCAGCGCGCGCCGGTCGGGCTGGTCGTGCGGCTCGTCGGGCAGCCGCCTGGTGCCCGCCGAACGCCGCCGCCAGTGCGCGGCGATCCGCGGTGCCTGGACGGCCAGATGCAGCAGCAGCGCGCCGGTGAGCACCCACGCCAGCGCCCAGTGCACCGGCCGGAAGGAGAACGGCCAGGGGTACCACTGCGTGATGTTGACCAGCCCGAGGAAGAGCTGGAGCAGCGCGGCGGCGACGAGCACGCCGACCGCGAGCCGCTCCAGCGCGTGCCGTACGCCGCGTACGGGCGGCCAGGCGAACAGCCGGGGATAGACCGCCCAGAGCTTCGCCAGCAGCAGCGGGATCGCCGCGATGCCGGTCGCGACGTGCACGCCCTGGGTGATCCGGTAGCCGCCCGCCGGACGGGACGGCAGCCGGTCGGCCAGCAGGCGCGGCGGTTCCTGGAGCACATGGCTGATCAGACCCGTCACGAAGCAGACCAGCACGGCGGCGCCCAGCCACCGCCCGATGACCGTGGCCGTACGGGGATCATGCAGCCGTCCGTGGAAGCGGGGCGGTGAAAGGGACTTCATACCCTCCATCAGAACCCGAAGGGCGGCCGGATTCCGGTAGCCGGAGCCTTACGGAACGCGTACGTCGAGCGGGCGGGCGGGCGCCTGCCGTGCCGGGCGGCCGAAAAGCGGAAGGCGAACCGGAAATCACCGGCGGCGGCGGGTGGCGACGAGGCCTCCGCACCCTCGCCGAAATCCCGAGCGCGCCCTGGCGAATGCGCCGGGAATCCTCGCGGAATGCCTCGCCCGGAATCGCAAAGGGAACCGGCCCGGAGGTGGCCGACGACACGCGGTGCCAGGGCGCCCATTCGATCAATTCGGCGGCGTTCTCCGCTGTGCACAAGGGAATTGAGACACCGTCATCCCGCGTCGGCGGGGTACGGCCTCCTACCAGCCGGTGATCACCAGATGGTTCACGGTCAGCGCGAGGGCGGCCTGCGCACCCAGCCACCAGCGGGCGCCGCGTGCGGGCAGCAGTGCCGCCGCCGGGAGCAGCCACAGGGTGAAGGGCAGCCAGATGCGCTCGGTCTCCGCCTTGCTCATGCCCGACAGGTCCGCGGCCAGTAGGGCGCACCCGGCCGCCGTGACCAGCAGGGCCAGCGCGGCGCTCCCGGTGGCCGGAGCGTGCCGCAGCCCCCGTACGGCGCCGGGCAGGGCCGCCGAGGTCCGGCGCAGCCCGGCCACCACCGCGAGGCCGACCACGGCCACGTTGGCGGCCAGGTTCGCCCAGACGAAGTAGCTCGCGGGCCGGATGCCGCCCGCGCCCTGGTAGTAGCGCTCGACCAGGGTGGTGTACCCGTCGTACCACCAGAACCCGCCCGCGGTGAACGCGGCGAACCACGGGGCCATGCCCAGCAGCACGTACGGCACCGGGCGCAGCGTACGGGCCGACGCCAGCACCCCCAGGCACACCACCCCCATCAGCACCAGGCCGTACGACAGGTGGCACACCAGTCCGAACAGCACACCGGAGCCCAGCGCCGCCGCCCGCGGCGCGCGCACCGCGCGGGTCGCCGCGAGCGCCAGCAGCGCCACCGCCCAGGCGCTGACGGCCGCGAAGTAGCCGTCGGCCGACACCCCGAGCCAGACGGCGGCCGGCGCCAGCACGAGGAACGGCGCCGCACGCCGCGCCGTCGCCTCCCCGCACAGCGCCCGCACGGCCACCAGCACTGCCACGGCCGCCGAGGAGGCCACGGTGACGCACCAGGCCGCCGCCCACGCGCCGCCGCCCAGCCCGACGGCGTCCAGCCCGGCGAAGGTGAGCACCGCTCCCGGCGGGTGCCCGGCGACGTGGGCGGGCCAGTGGTCGGGGCCCAGCAGGATGTGGTCGGTGAAGGTGCGCAGCGTGGTGCCCAGGCCTGACTCCCGCACCCGGTCGACCGCCTGGAGGTACTCGTACTTCGTCGTCAGCCGTTCGGCCGCACCGCGGTGCCAGCCGTCGATCAGCGCCAGCGACCAGATCCAGGCCATCGAGGCGCCCCACGCGGCGGGCAGCAGCGTCCGCCAGCGCAGCCGGGCGGCGAGCACCGGCCCGTACGCCACCACCGCCACGGCCACGGCCGCCGCCGCGGGGGTGCCGGGTCCCCAGTGCGGCAGCCAGTACGCGTACAGCGGGGGCCAGCGCAGGTGCAGGGTCCCCTGGTGCTCCTCGATGGACCGGCCGACCAGCAGGGCGGCGGTGAAGAGGAGGACCGCGGCGGCTGCCGCGTACAGGTCCCGCCGGGCGGACCGGGCGCGCGGCGCGGCCCCGGCGGCCTCGGCGGACGCGGTCGTCCCAGGCGCAGCGGTCGTCTCGGCCGCCTCGGGTGCCTGGCTCCCCCCGGCGGCCGGGGCGGATCCGCAGCGCGGGGCGGATCGGCCGGGCCGGATTGCTCTCACCGCTCCACCGTAGGCCGCCGGGCGCCGCGTTCCGCGCTGGCGGCGGCAGATGTCACCGTGCCGTCAGATCCGCCCCGGAGGCCGGAGGGAGGATCTCGCCGACCAGCGTGCGGTGCCACCAGTGCCCGGTCTCCCGCCGCTCCCGCCAGGTGGTGAAGCGGTAGCGGTAGAGCAGCACCCGCACGTGGGTGGGCGGGGAGTGCGGGAACGGGTCGAAGCGCAGCAGGCGCCGTGTCGGCGCGTCGTGCGCCAGCAGGCGGGCGGCCAATGCGGTGAGCCAGCCGCGCGCGGCGGCGGGGGAGAGCGCCGCGAACCACAGCTGCCAGTCCAGCCGGAGGTGGTACGGCGCGAACTGCCGCGGCCGCCGCCGCACGTCCCCGGGCTTTCCGCGGAAGCCGTACTCGCGCCAGCGGGTGCCGGGCCCGGGCTCCGCCGCGTCCGTGCCCTCGATGACGACCTCGTGCCGCAGCCGGGTCACGCTGCCGAAGGCGCCGTAGGTGTTGACCAGGTGCAGCGGGTCGAAGGACCGGTTCATCTGCTGGCGCCGGCTCAGCAGGTTGCGCACGGGCCGGTAGCTGAGCACCGCGACCAGCGCCGTGACGGCGCACACCAGCGCCGCGTACCAGGGCGGTACGGGGCCGTACGCGCGCGGCGCGGTGACCGCCGCGGTGTCCAGGGCGGACAGGGCGAGGGCGATGGTCAGCCAGTTGAGCCAGGAGAAGTTGCCGGAGAGCACCAGCCACAGCTGGGTGACGATCATGAGGACGGCCGCGGCCCCGGCCACGGGCCGGGGCAGGAAGAGGGCGAACGGGACGAGCAGTTGGGTGACGTGGTTGGCCGCTGCCTCGGCGCGGTGCAGCGGCTTGGGCAGCCGGTGGAAGTACCAGCTCAGCGGGCCGGGCATCGGCTGTGTCTCATGGTGGTGGTACAGGCAGGTGAGCCGGCGCCAGCAGGGGTCGCCGCGCCACTTGATGAGCCCCGCCCCGAACTCCACCCGGAAGAGCAGCCAGCGCAGCAGCCACAGCACGAGCACCGGCGGCGCGGCGCGCTCGTTGCCCAGGAAGACGGCCAGGAAGCCCGCCTCCAGCAGCAGCGACTCCCAGCCGAACGCGTACCACAGCTGTCCGACGTTCACGATCGATAGGTAGAGCGCCCACAGCAGCGCCCACACCAGCATCGCGGCCCACAGCGGCACGGTGTCGGCGGCGCCCGCGGCGACCGCGGCGGCCAGGAGGGCACCCGACCAGGCGACCACCCCGAAGAAGCGGTCGGAGTAGTGCCACTGGAAGAGGCTCGGCGCCGCCCGGAAGGGCGCGTGGCGCAGAAAGCGCGACACCGGCAGCAGCCCCGTCTCGCCCGCCAGCGGACGGAACTGGAGCGCCGCGCACACGAACGCGACCACGTACACACCGGCCAGCGCCCGCTGCACGAGCAGCCGGCTCAGCCACAGCTCGGGTGCCGCGAACCACTCCATGGGGTCATGCGTACCACCGCGCCGCGCCGGTAGGGCGGAGCGGCGCCGTCAGCCCGGGTGCGACGCGCCGTCAGTCGGGGGAGCCGCTGAGCAGCCTGGTGATCTTCTGGGTGGCCTCTTCGGAGGCCACCTTGACGTCCGCGCCCTCCAGCACCTGGGTCTGGAACTCCTTGATGGGGTTCTTGGCCTCCAGGTTGCCCCAGTGCGGGGACGCCGGGGTGGCGTGGCCGTTCACCGCGGCCTTGGCCATCGCGGCGGCACCCGGGTCGTCCTCCAGGGCGCCGGCGAGCGTGGTCTTGTTGGGCACGTAGCTCATCGTCTCGGCCATCCGCTTCTGCCAGGTGTCGCCGGCGAGCAGCTTGATGAACTCGTACCCCTCGTCCTGCCGGTCGCTCTTCTCCGGCATGATCAGCACCGACCCGCCGGTGAAGACCGCACCCGGCTCGGAGCTTTTCTTGCCGGGCACGGGGAAGAAGCCGAGCTTGCCCTTCAGCTTCGGGTTGGCGGCCGTGATCAGCTCGGCGGAACCCGGCACCGCGATGATCTGCGCGATGTCGCCCTTGGCGAAGGTCTCCAGCTCGTTCGGCTTGGACTCGTCGGAGTCGGTGCTCGCGTCGCCGTAGGCGTGCAGCTTCTGGTAGAACTCCATGCCGCGCTGCGCCTCGGGGGTGTCCAGGGAGCCCGCCCACTGCCCGCTCAGCTCGGTGGCCAGGTCACCGCCCTCGTCCCAGACGAAGCCCGCCAGCACGTACCAGTTCTGGCCGGGCAGGTAGATGCCCTGCTGGCCCTCGGGCGCGTCGAGTTCGGCGCTGTCCTTCAGCCACTCCGCGCGGTTCTTGGGCGGGGAGGTGATCCCCGCCTCCTCGAAGAGGTCGGTGCGGTGGATGACGACGCGGTTGGCGGCGTAGAAGGGGATGCCGTACTGGTACCCGTCGATCTGGCCGGAGTCCTTGAGCCCGGGAATCCAGTTGTCGCCGTCCAGGTCGATGACGTTGGTGGTGAAGTTCCGGACGCCGCCGCTCTCGACGTACTCCGCCAGCTGGGTGTTCCCCGCCTCGATCACGTCCGGCCCGTGCCCCGACTTGAGGGCCTTCCTGACCTTCTTGTTGATCCCCGGCCACTCCTGGACGGTGATTTCCACCTCTACCCCGGGGTTACGGGATTCGAAGTCCTTGACGAAGGATTTCGTGAGCGTGTCGGTGAGGCTCCCCTTCATCAGCCAGACGTCGAGCGTCTTCGTGTCGTCACCCGAATCCGAAAACGCGCCGCAGCCTCCGACGAGCGCGGTCGTCACGGCGAGCGCGAGAAGCCGCCGGGCCGTTCTGGGGGCGCGGCTCGTACGTCTCGCGCTGTACCGACTGAGCATGGGTAACCCCTCCAAGGAGGCTCTTGCAATTTGCCACGCGGGGGGTGGTGTGGGGATACAGGATTGGCATAGACCAATCGGTCGGTCAAGAGGTTACCTGAGGGAAACCGAAACCGCGGGCGAGGGGGTAGGACGCCATGGCGGGGCTTCGGCGGCCGGAACCGCATCACGGGTCGTGGAGAGCCGCCGCGTATTCACCGTATCGCGCCGGGCTTCGACGCGTGAGGGTTCTGAACAGGAAATCGGCGGTGCGCCGGACCGCCTCCCACAATGGCATATCCCGTCGTGTCCCTATCGTGTCCGTTCCGTGTCCTGCGTCCTCGCCCCCGGTGCTTCCGGGCGCCACCGGGGGCCGGGGTCCGGCGCCTGCGGGGTCAGGCCCGGGCGCGTCCCGCCGCAGCGCCGACTGCCGTCCCCAGCACGATGAGCAGCAGGCTCGCGTAGATCTCCAGCCCGTCCAGCAGGGGGACACGCTGGACACCGGCCCACAGGTGGAACCAGCCGCCGGTCAGTTCGTTCAGCACGGAGCCGACGCCCTGGGAGATCAGGATGAAGCTCAGGAATCCGAGGAGGTTCTTCATGCCACGAGGCTAGAAAGGCGGACTCACCGCGGGCATCGGCCGTCGGCAGCGGAGGTGTCGACGAAAGTCGCGAATCGGCTGCCTCCCGTCGTCCGAAGGTCGCGGATTCCGCCCCGCGGTGGACCACGCCGGGCGGGTGGAAAGTAGATTCACCGACCATGCGCCGTACCTTTCGCGACTGGACCACTGACATCGGCCTCTGCCTGGGCTCGGCGGTCTTCGCGGTGATCACCTCCGACGGGGTGGCGATCGACGAGGACATGTCCGAGACCGCGCGGCTCCTCGACCAGACGGCCGCCGCGGCGGGCTGCGCCGCGCTCTTCCTGCGCCGCCGCTGGCCCGTGCAGCTGACGGTGGTCCTGCTGGTCGCGGGCAAGTTCGGGCACTTCATGACCGGGCCGACCCTCGTCGCCCTCTTCACCGTCGCCACCCGCCGCCCGCCCCGGACGACGGCCTGGGTCGCGGCCCTCGGACTCAGCCCGATCGCGGTCTTCCTGGCCGAGGGGCCCGACCCGCGCTCGCCCGCCACCACCTCGTCCCTCACCTACTTCGCACTCGTCGCCGGGATGACGGGCTGGGGCCTGTACGTGCGCTCCCGCCGCGAGTTGCTGGCCAGCCTGCGCGAGCGCGCCGAACGGGCTGGGGACGAGGCCCGCAGGCAGGTGCGCGAGGACATCGCCCGGGAGATGCACGACGTACTGGCCCACCGCCTCTCGCTGTTGAGCGTTCACGCCGGGGCGCTGGAGTTCAACCCCGACGCGCCGCGCTCCCAGATCCAGCGGGCCGCCGGGGTGATCCGGGAGAGCGCGCACCAGGCGATGGAGGACATGCGCGGCATCCTCGGCGTGCTGCGCGACCCCGAGGACGGCGGCAGACCGCAGCCCGGCCTGGCCGACCTGGAGCGGCTCGTGGCGGAGGCGCGGGCCACCGGGGCGCGGGTCGAACTGCGCCGGCGGGTGGCCGAGCCCGCGGCGGCACCGGCGCTGGTCGGCCGTACGGCGTACCGCATCGTGCAGGAGGGGCTCACCAACGCCCGCAAGCACGCCCCCGGCGCCGCGGTCACCGTCACGCTGCGCGGCGGCCCCGGTGAGGGCCTCACCGTGGAAGTGCGCAACCCGCAGGCCGCCGCCCCCGGTCCGCACCCAGGCGCCCCCGGGACGGCGATGCCAGGTGCGGGCCAGGGGCTGATCGGGCTGGCCGAACGGGCGAAGCTGGCGGGCGGGGAGCTGGAGCACGGCCCGTCCGCCGCCGGGTTCCAGCTCACCGGCAGGCTGCCCTGGAAGCTCCGGCGCGACCTACCGTCCGCCGCCGCGGAGGCCCGTGACGAGCCGGACCTCGCCCGCTGACTACGGTGGCCCCATGGCCATCCGTGTGCTCCTCGTCGACGACGACCCCCTCGTACGCGCCGGTCTGCGGCTGATGCTCGGCGGCCTGGCGGACGTCGAGGTCGTGGGCGAGGGCGGGGACGGCTCGCAGGTGCCGGAGTTGGCCGGGAGCACCGCGCCCGACGTGGTGCTGATGGACCTGCGGATGCCCGTGGTCGACGGACTGACCGCAACCGAACGGCTGCGCGCGCGGCCCGGCGCGCCCGAGGTCGTCGTCCTCACCACCTTCGACGCGGACGAACACGTGCTGCGCGCGCTGCGTGCCGGTGCGGCCGGGTTCCTGCTCAAGGACACCCCGCCCGCCGAGATCGTCGCGGCGGTGCGCAAGGTCGCTGCCGGCGAGCCGGTCCTCTCGCCCGCCGTCACCCGGCGGCTCATCCGGCACGTGGCCGCCTCCGCGCAGGACACCCGTCGGGCACGCGCCCGCGCCGCGCTGGACGCGCTGGGGGAGCGGGAGCGCGAGGTCGCGCTCGCCGTCGGGCAGGGCGGCTCTAACGCGGACATCGCGGGCGCGCTCCACATGAGCGTGCCGACGGTCAAGACGTATGTCTCGCGCGTCCTCGCCAGGCTGGAGCTGAACAACCGGGTGCAGATCGCGCTGCTGGCCCACGACGCGGGCCTGCTGGAGGAGGGCGCGGGCGGGTGAACGGCGCGGGAATCGGGGGTGCGGGCGTGCGCGTTGTGCGGGACATGTTCCCCGCCGAACCGGCTGCCGCCGTCCCCGCCGCCGACGCCGTCCCTGCCGCTGACACCGCTGCCGGCGCTGCCGCACCCGCGCTTCCCGAACCGACGCGCTTCTCCGTCCTCGACCGCTCGCTGACCCGCGCCGGCCGGCACCCCGCCGAGGCGCTGCGCGCGACCGTGCGGTTCGCCCGCCAGGCGGAGGAGCTGGGCTACCACCGGTTCTGGGTCTCCGAGCACCACGGCGTGCCCGGTGTGGCGGGCTCCGCCCCGACCGTCCTGGCCGCCGCGGTGGCCCAGGCCACCTCGCGCATCCGGGTCGGCACCGGCGGGGTGATGCTGCCCAACCACGCACCGCTGGTGGTCGCCGAACAGTTCGGCGTGCTCGCCTCGCTCTTCCCGGGGCGCATCGACATGGGGCTCGGCCGCTCGGTCGGCTTCACCGGCGCGGTGCGCCGGGCCCTGCGTACGGACAAGGCGGCGGCCGACGCGTTCGAGTCCCAACTCACCGAACTCCTCGGCTACTTCGAGGACACCGGCGAGGCCGCTGGCGAGAACACCGGCGAGGCCGCCGGTGAGCGCGGCGCCGCGGCGGGCGGTGAGTCGAACGCCGGGGTGCACGCGGTGCCGTCGCGGGGCCTGCGGGTGCCCGCCTTCGTCCTGGCCACCGGCGCGGGCGCGGACATCGCCGCCGCGCACGGCCTGCCCCTGGTCATCGGCGCGCTGCGGGACACGGCGCGGATGCACGCCGCGATCGGCCGCTACCGCGAGGGATTCCGCCCCTCCGCCCACGCGCGGAGCCCGTACGTGGTGGTCGCCTCGAGCGTCGCGGTCGCCGCCGACCGGGCGCGGGCGGAGCTGCTCCAGGTCCCGGAGGCGTGGGCGACGGCGGTCTCCCGTACGCGCGGGGTCTTCCCGCCGCTGGTACCGGCGGCCGAGGTGCGCCCCGCGGACATGTCCGAGCGCGAGCGCGGCTACTTCGAGGAGGCGCGGCAGTCGCAGCTGTACGGCACCGGGGACGAGGTGGCGGACGCGCTCGGGCGGCTGGTGGCGGACTCGGGCGCCGACGAGGTGCTGCTGACGCTCAACACCCATGACCCGGCCGACCGGCTGGAGTCCTACCGGCGCCTCGCCGAACGCCTCGCGCTCCCGGGCAGCTGACGAACCGGCGGCGACACAGGTGCGGCACGCGACGCAAGAACGTACTGCCGTCCAGCGGGACATATAGGTTGAGCGCTGTCCGTTTCTGCCCCACTTCGTGGAGAGATCTCTGCCATGCGCCTCCGTCACGCCGTCGCCGCCGCCGGTGCGGCCCTCGCCCTCGCCCTGAGCCTCCCGGGCTCCTCCTTCGCCGCCGAGGGGACCTTCGTCTACCACTACTCCAACGGCGACTACGTCGCGCTGGAGGGCACCCTCGCCGCCCCGCCGAGCGAGGAGTGCATCAACCTGCCCGAGGTCGAGTACCGGCCCGGTCTCTACGCCTTCGGCCCGCACAACACCACCCGCTCCACGGTGACGGTCTTCCGCGACGAGCACTGCCAGGGCGAGTACTACACCCTCCGGCCCGGGGGCAAGGCGTCCGACCGGCTGCTGATGAAGTCGGTCGTCTTCTCCTGAGCGAGGTGGCTCTGCCGGCCGGGCCCGCCGTCCGGCCGGCGGGCCGCGGCGCTACCTGCGCCCGGCCGCGCGGACCAGGCGCAGGTAGCGGTCCCAGTCCCAGAGCGGGCCCGGGTCGGTGTGGTCGGCGCCGGGCACCTCGTGGTGCCCGATGATGTTCGTGCGGTTGACCAGGATGCCGTGCTCCGCGCAGATCGCGGCGGTCAGCGCGGCGGAGGAGGCGTACATCGCGTCGGTGAACCACTTCGGTTCGTCGATCCAGCCCTCGTGCTCGATGCCGATGCTGCGCGTGTTGTAGTTCCAGTTCCCGGCGTGCCAGGCGATGTTGCGGTCCTCGACCAGCTGTGCCAGATGGCCGTCGCGGGAGCGTACGAGGTAGTGCGCGGAGACGGCGCGCGCCGGATTCTGGAAGATGTCCACGGTGTCCGCGTACGTCTCCTGGGTGACGTGGATGACGACCAGCTGCACGGGGTACGACGAAGGCCTGCTGCTCGCCGTGTAGTTGGCCGGGTCGGCCGGTATCCACTCGGCGCCGGGGCGGACCTTCGCCCGCCGCCGGCGGCCCTGTGCCGCTGCGCCCGCACCGGGCAGGGCCGCCGTGGTGGCGGCGAGGCCGAGTACGGCGCCGCCGCGCAGCAGGTCCCGGCGGGCGGGGCGGTGGCTGCGGCCGTGTCGTGCGGGGTCCATCGCGGCTCCCGGTGTGGGGGAAGGGGTGGGAAGGGGCCAGCAAGAGACAAGTGCATGACAAGCCCCGCTTGTCATGGTGACCCGCCCGCGCGGCGGTGCCAAGCCTCGCGCCGCCCCGCCATTGGGCCGACCAAAGGCGCCGCTCAGCCGCGTGGGCGGGCCGGAGCCGCGGTGTCTGCGTGCGCGCTCCCCGCCCCGTACCGGAGCGGGTCGGCCAGTACGGCCCGTACGGTGGAGTGCGCCGCGCCCAGCAGCGGGCCCTCGTCTCCGGCGCGGGCGACGAGCAGCTCCGGCACCGCGTCGGGCGCGGCGGTGCGCGCCGCCAACTCCCGCTCCAGCGGCGGCTGCAGCCAGGGAGCGAGCCGAGCCAGCGAACCGCCCAGCACCACCGCCAGCGGGTCCAGCAGGTTGACCGCCCCCGCCAGCGCGATGCCCAGGGCCGTACCCGCCGCGCCCAGGGCCCGCAGGGTGGCGGCGTCGCCCCCCTCGGCCCGTTCCGTCAGCAGCGCCGTACGGCTGCCGGTGCCCCGGTAGGGCAGGCCCGCGGCCCGCAGTACGGCCTCCTCGCCCGCGTACAGCTCCAGGCAGCCGTGCCCGCCGCAGGGGCAGCCGGGGCCCCCGGGACGCACCGGGACATGGCCCAGTTCGCCCGCGAACCCCCGTGCGCCGCGCAGGAGTTCGCCGCCCAGCACGACGGCTCCGCCGATGCCGATCTGGGCGGAGACATGGAGGAAGTCGCGCGGGACGACACGGTTCCCGCCGAGCCGGAGTTCGGCCAGCGCACCGAAGTTGGCCTCGTTGTCCACCGTGAGCGGCAGCCCGCGCGGCAGCGGCAGCAGCGGGGCGACGTCGGTGTCCCGCCAGCCGAGGTTCGGTGCCCGCACCACGGTGGTGGTGCCGCGGGCGACCAGGCCGGGCGCGGCGAGCGCGAGTCCCGCCGGGCGCAGCCCCGCCTCGCCCGCCTCCCGCACCACCTCGGCCACCAGCTCGCCCAAGCGGGCCAGCACGGCGGCCGGTTCGCTGTCGCGGTTCGCCATCGGCACGCTCCTGCGCGCGCGCACCGTGCCGCGCAGGTCCACCGCGCACACCGCGAGCCGGTCCACGCCGATCTCGCCGCCCAGGCCGCACGGGCCCCGGTCGGTGACCGCCAGGTGGGTGCCGGGGCGTCCCACGCCGCCGGAGCGGCCCGGCCCCAGCTCGACCAGCAGCCGCGCGCGCAGCAGCTCGTCGACGAGCGTGGAGACGGACGCCCGGGTGAGCCCGATGTGTGCCGAGACCGTCGCGCGGGAGACCGGGGCCTCGCGCGCGACGGTGTGCAGGACGCGCGAGAGGTTGCGGCGGCGCATCTCCTGCTGCGAGTTGGGCACGGGGGCTGCCATGTCGGTACTCCAGCGGCGCGGGGGACTGCGGGTCTGCGGGGGTTCGGCGGCGTGACGGCCTCACCCTCGACGCCCTCGATTGTCCGTGGGGGAGGGAGCGGTGTCCGGGGCTTCGCGTCCCGGACACCGCGACGCCGCTGCCCGTCGTGGGAGAGGCCGTCAGCGCAGCAGCGTATCCGCTCGGGTGAGCGAGCCCTCCAGCCGGGTGAGCGCGGACTCGTCGCGCGGCACCGCCTCGTGGACCGGTCCCGCCGCCGTCGCCCAGCGCCGGGCCACCGCCGCCGCGTCCTCGCCCAGCAGCAGACCCGCCGCCTGTGCCGCGGCGCCCAGCGCGACCAGCTCGCGCGCTCGCGGCACCTGGACCGGCCGGCCCGAGAGGCGCCGTACGGTCTCCCGCCAGGCGGTGCCCTGGGCGCCGCCGCCGATCAGCAGCAGCGGCGCGTCCGCGGCGTCCTCCCGGGCCGCACGGCCACCGCGATCCGGCTCGCCTGACCCCTCCGGCCCGGTTGCCCGATCCGCCCAGCCCAGCACCTGTGTCAGGGCGCGCAGCAGCGCGAAGACCGCGCCGTCGTAGGCGGCCTGGAGGATCTGACCCCGGCTCGTGTCGTGGCGCAGCCCGTACAACAGCCCGGACGCGTACGGCAGATCGGGGGTCCGTTCGCCGTCGAGGAAGGGCAGCATCGTGGCCTCGCCGCCCGGCTCCACCGCCTCCCGGTCCAGCCCGAGCAGCGCGGCCACCCGGTCCACGGCGAGGGTGCAGTTCAGGGTGCAGGCCAGCGGCAGCCAGCCCTCGCCCGCGGCGGCGAACCCGGCGACCGTGCCGGTGGGGTCCGCCGGGCGCCGGGAGGTGAGGGCGTAGACGGTGCCCGAGGTGCCCAGGCTCAGCACGGGGGTGCCGGGGCGCAGGCCGAGGCCGAGGGCTGCCGCCATGTTGTCGCCCGTCCCGGCGGCGACGAGGGTCCCGGCGGGCAGCGGCAGCCCCTCCGACACGGTCCCCGCCGCCTCGCCGGGGCCGAGCACCCGGGGGAGCAGGGCGGCGGGGAGGCCGACGTGTTCGAGCACCGCCTCCTCGTAGGTGCCGGTACGCGCCGCCCACCAGCCGGTGCCGGAGGCATCACCCCGGTCGGTGCTGCCGGCGCCCTCCGGGCCCTGGCCGGTGAGCCGCCCGGTGAGGTAGTCGTGCGGCAGCCGTACGGCGCGGGTGGCCGCGGCGGCCTCCGGCTCGTGCTCGCGCAGCCAGGCCCACTTGGTGACGGTGAAGGCGGGGGCGGGCACGCTGCCCAGGCGGTCGGCCCACCACCGTGGCCCGCCCAGCGCCGCGACCAGGCGGTCGCGCTGCGGCGCCGAGCGCACGTCGTTCCACAGCAGGGCGGGGCGGACGGGGTGTCCGTCCGCCCCCAGGGTGACCAGTCCGTGCTGCTGCCCGGCCACCGAGACCGCGGCGGCCCGGCGCACCGGTTCACCGCAGCGGCCGAGCGCGGTGAGCAGGGCGGCCCACCACTGCTCCGGGTCGGACTCGCGCCCCGCTCCGGCGCTCACCGTGTGCGCCTCCTGCCCCCGCGCGACGATAAGGCCCGTGGCGCTGTCCACCACCAGGGCCTTGACGGACTGGGTCGAGCTGTCGATCCCTACGACGAGCGGTCCCTCGGGTGCGGCCACTGGTCCTCACGCCCTCTTCCTTCCGGCGGATGCTGCCCGCATACTAATTTGTCAACGGTGATGACGAACGCAGGCGGCGCCACGCGGCAAACCGGACAGGAAGGCGCGGAGGATGAACTATCGGCCGACACCCCAGGACAGGTTCAGTTTCGGTCTGTGGACCGTCGGCTGGGAAGGCCGCGACCCCTTCGGCGAAGCGAGCCGTGCCCCGCTCGACCCCGTCGAGTCCGTCGCCCGCCTCGCGGAGCTGGGCGCCTGGGGCGTGACCTTCCACGACGACGACCTGATCCCCTTCGCCAGCGGCGACGCGGAGCGCGAAGGCCACGTCACCCGCTTCCGCAAGGCCCTGGACGAGGCGGGCCTGGTGGTGCCGATGGCCACCACCAACCTCTTCACGCACCCGGTGTTCAAGGACGGCGGCTTCACGGCGAACGACCGCGACGTACGCCGGTTCGCCCTGCGCAAGACCATGCGCAACCTCGACCTGGCCGCCGCACTCGGCGCCCGCACCTACGTCGCCTGGGGCGGGCGCGAGGGCGCCGAGTCGGGCGCCGCCAAGGACGTGCCCGCCGCGCTGGACCGGATGAAGGAGGCGTTCGACCTGCTCGCCGCCTACGTCACCGAGCAGGGCTACGACCTGCGTTTCGCCCTCGAGCCGAAGCCGAACGAGCCGCGCGGTGACCTCCTGCTGCCCACCGTCGGGCACGCCCTCGCCTTCATCGGCGAGCTGGAGCGCTCGGAGCTGTTCGGCGTCAACCCCGAGGTCGGCCACGAGCAGATGGCCGGGCTCAACGTCGCGCACGGAGTGGCACAGGCCCTGTGGGCGGACAAGCTCTTCCACATCGACCTGAACGGCCAGACCGGCGTCAAGTACGACCAGGACCTGCGCTTCGGCGCCGGAGACCTGCGGGCCGCCTTCTGGCTGGTGGACCTGCTGGAGCGCTCCGGCTACCAGGGGCCGCGCCACTTCGACTTCAAGCCGCCGCGCACCGAGGGCCCGGACGGCGTGTGGGCGTCCGCGGCCGGGTGCATGCGCAACTACCTGATCCTCAAGGAGCGCGCCGCGGCCTTCCGGTCCGACCCGGAGGTGGTGGAGGCGCTGCGCGCCGCCCGGCTGGACGACCTCGCCCGCCCCACGCTGGAGGAGGGGGAGACGCCCGCCGGACTGCTCGCGGACCGCAGCGCGTACGAGGACTTCGACCCGGACGCGGCGGCCGTGCGGGGGATGGCCTTCGAGCGCCTGGACCAGCTGGCGATGGACCACCTGCTGGCCGCACGCGGCTGAGAGCCGTCCCGTCGCAGCGGAGCGCGCCCGCACACCGGCTCGTGGGCGGATGGCCCGGGAGCGGGGCGTCCTGGCGCACCGCGCTCGCGCCCCCTCGGCCCTGCGGGCCGGTGGGGACCTCTCGCTCACTCCGTCCGGCCCCGCGGTACCGGCGGTCCCCGCACACCGCTCGCAGGGGGCTCTCCGGGCGTCCGCCCGGACCCGCGCGCGGCGGTGGGGCGGCGGGAGACCGCTCCCACCGCCCCACCGGCCGTGCTGGTCACTCCGGCAGCTGCGCCGCCGCCGGGTCGAGCACCCGGGCCAGGAAGGAGCGGGTGCGCGGGTGCTGCGGGTCGCCGACCACGCGCTCCGGCACCCCCTGCTCCACGATCGCGCCCTCGTCCATGAACACCACCCGATCGGCGACCTCACGGGCGAAACTCATCTCATGGGTGACGACCAGCATCGTCATCCCCTCCTTGGCCAGCTTCCGCATCACCGCGAGCACGTCGCCGACCAGCTCGGGGTCGAGCGCGGAGGTCGGCTCGTCGAAGAGCATCAGCTCCGGCTCCATGGAGAGCGCCCGTGCGATGGCCACCCGCTGCTGCTGGCCGCCGGAGAGCTTCAGCGGATAGGCGCTCTCCTTGTCGGTCAGACCCACCCGCTCCAGGTTGTGCCGGGCGGTGCGCTCGGCCAGCTCCCGGTCGCGGCCCAGCACCCGCCGCTGCGCGATGGTGAGGTTCTCCAGCACGGTCAGGTGCGGGAAGAGGTTGAACGCCTGGAAGACCATGCCGATCCGGCGCCGCACCTCGTCGATGTCCACGTCCGGGTCGGTCACCTCCGTCCCGGCCACGGTCACCGTGCCCGACGTCGGCTCCTCCAGCAGGTTCACGCAGCGCAGCAGGGTCGACTTGCCCGACCCGGACGGGCCGATCACGCAGACGACCTCGCCGCGCGCCACACTCAGGTCGATGCCCTTGAGGACCTCGAGTTCGCCGAAGGACTTGTGCAGCCGCTCCAGCCGGATCGCGTCGCCGGACGGGCCGGGCTCGCCGGATTCGGACGGTTGGCCGTCCGTCTTCTCCACGGAAGGTGCCATCGCCTCTGTCACCTGGCCTTCGCCGTACGGGCCTCCAGCCGGCGGACCAGATGGCCCAGCGGGAGGGTGATCACCAGGTACAGCAGCCCGGCGATCAGGATGGGGGTCAGTGTGGGGTCCTGGTTCATCGCGTCCCGGCCGAACTTGGCCAGTTCGTACTGGCCCAGCGACAGGCCCAGCAGGTACACCAGCGAGGAGTCCTTGGTCAGCAGGATCAGCTCGTTGGTCAGCGGCGGCAGCACGATGCGGAACGCCTGCGGGATGACGATGGAGATCATCGCGCGCGGCTGGGACATCCCGAGCGAACGGGCCGCCTCCATCTGCCCCCTGGGCACTGCCTGGATACCGGCGCGGATGGTCTCCGCGATGTAGGCGGCGCCGACCAGGCCGAGCGCGAGCATCACCGTGACGTACTGGTTGATGGCCACCTGGAAGGCCAGCGGGACGCCGAAGCCCAGCGCGATGAAGACGAGCAGGGCGGGTACGCCGCGGAAGAACTCGATGTAGGCGATCGCCAGCCAGCGGTACGGCGGCACCTGCGAGAGCCGCATCAGCGCCAGCAGCAGCCCCAGGGTGAGGCCGAACGCGAAGCCGAGCACGGTGTAGATGAGGGTGTTGACCAGCGCGGTGGAGACGATGTCGGGGAACTGGTCCTTGGCGACCTCGACGTCGAAGAAGGCCCGCTGGATCTCGCCCCAGTCCGCGGCCAGCGCGACCACGAGGACCACCAGGGCGAGCACGCCGTACTGCGCCGTGCGGATCAGCCGAATCCGCTGGCGCCTCGGGAGGCGGCGCTTCACTTGGCGGACTCCTCGGGTGCCTTGCCGAACCACTTCTTGTAGATCTTGTCGTAGCTGCCGTCCGACTTGGCCTTCTTGAGTACGGTGTTGATCTTCTTGCGCAGCGCGTCGTTGCCGGTGCGGACGCCGATGCCGTACTGCTCGCCGGTGTCGAACTCGGCGGTCACCTCGGTGTCGGGGTTCTTCTTGACGTAGTCGTAGAGCACGCCGTTGTCGTTGATACCCGCGTCCACCTGGCCGGTCTTGACGGCGGTCAGCAGCAGCGCGAGGTCCTCGAACTGAACGATCTCGACCCCGTCGCCCTGCTTCTTGGCGTACTCGGCGCCCGTGGTGGCCTGCTGGACGCCCAGCTTCTTGCCCTTGAGGTCGGCCAGGGACTTGAATCCCTTGCCCTTCTTGACCATCAGTGCCTGGGTCGCCTCGAAGTAGGGGGCGGTGAAGTCGAGGCTCTTGTCGCGGGTCTCGGTGATTGTCATGCCCGCGGCGGCCACGTCGCACTTGCTGGCGTTGAGGTCCTCGCCGGTCTGGATGCCCTCGAAGGGGGTGTCCACGATCTCCTGCTTGACCTTCAGCTCCTTGGCGACGAGGTCGACCACGTCGACGTCGAAGCCGACCACCTTGCCGCCCTTCTTCATCTGGAACGGAGAGTAGGGCAGGTGGGTGCAGGTGGTGAGCTTGCCGTCCTTGACCAGTTCGATCGTGGAACCGTCGCCCGTGGCCTCGGTGCTGGAGCAGGCGGTGACGGCGAGCAGTCCGACGGACGCGACGGCCGCGAGAAGAGGGAGGGACCTACGTGACGGCTGGGATGACACAGTGCCTCCAGAGGGGTGGCCTCGGCTGGCGGGGCGACAAGATCGGTAAGTTTCGCTGAATCCTGCCACCGGCCGCGCGCCTTGTCGCTGCCGCGCATGTTGCGACCGGATAACACCACGCGGCGTGCGCCGCCGGTGCCCCGCGGCCCGCTCAGGCACTGCGCCCCAGATCCGCGCGGGTCACCGGGTGGCGCAGCGGAGCCCCGGCGCACAGGGCCTCCGCCTCGTCCGCCACGCAGGCGCCGAGGCGCTCCAGCTCGTTGCCGAGCGCGCCCGCGACGTGCGGGGTCAGCAGTACGTTGGGCAGTCCGTACAGCGGTGAGGCGGGCGGCAGCGGCTCGGGATCGGTGACGTCCAGCACCGCCGAGATGCGGCCCGTCACCAGTTCGGCGGTGAGCGCTTCGGTGTCCACCAGCGCGCCGCGGGCGGTGTTGATCAAGGTCGCGCCCGCCGGCATCAGGGCCAGCCGCCGGGCGTCCAGCAGGTGCCGGGTCGCGGGCAGGTCGGGTGCGTGCACGGTCAGCACGTCGCTGGTGGCCACCAGCTCGTCCAGCGGCAGCGGCCGGACGCCGAGCGCGGCGGCCTCCGCCGCGGGCAGATGCGGGTCGTACACGGCCGTGTCGAGGTCGAAGGGGGCCAGCAGGGTGAGCAGGCGCCGCCCGATCCGGGACGCACCGATGATCCCGACCCGGCGCCCGTAGTTTCCCGACGAGGCGGTCTCCGCCGCCCCCGGCAGCCGGTGCGCGGCGGCGTACCGCTCCCGCATCCGGAAGACGTCCTTGCCCGCCAGCAGCACCGCGCCCAGCGTGAACTCCGCGACGGGCACCGCGTTGGCCGCGGCGGCGGAGGAGACCAGCAGGCCGCGGTCCCAGCAGGCGTCGGTGACGTGCCCCTTCACGCTTCCCGCCGCGTGCAGTACGGCGCGCAGCCGCGGCATGCCGCCCAGTACCGCCTCGGTCAGCGGCGCGCAGCCCCAGCCGGTGATGAGGACCTGCACCTCGGCGAGGGCGGCCCCGCCCGCCGCGCCCGGCACCGGGGCCGCCGCGTACGGCGCCCGCAGGCAGGCGTCCAGCCGGGCCCGCACCGGGGCGGGGAAGAGGCGGGGGAGGTGGACGGGGTCCATGGCGAAGAGCGCGAGCGGCGGCTGCGAGGTGTCGAGCGGGCCGACGGGGTCCGGCGCGGGGCCGGGCGGAGAGTCCGGCAGCGGGTTCGGCGTGGACACTTCAGGCATTTCCGACATCAGAACCCCCGGGGCGATAGGGCGAGGACGGGCCGGTGCAACCGCTTGCTACGGCCGCAGCGTAGCAGCGGGCCGCCGTCCCGCTCGGGGTGCTGCGCGCGGCTGCCCGGGGGTCGCGCGGCTCAGTGCAGGGTGCGCACGCAGGGCAGTTCCGCCCAGACCGCGTGCCCCTGCGCCCGTTCGTCGGGGCGGACGCCCCACTCGTCGGCGAGCACGCTGACCAGCAGCAGGCCGCGACCGTTCTCGCCGTCGGCGTCCACCGTCTCCACCGTGCGCGTGTACGGGCGCAGCGGACGGCCGCCGCCCTCGTCGGTGACCTCCAGGCGCAGCCGCACGCCGATGACCCACAGCTCGCAGCTGACCTTCTCGCTGTCCGTGTGCCGGACGGCGTTGGTGAACAGCTCGGAGACCAGCAGCTGTGCGTCGCCGCAGGAGTCCTCGCCCACGCCCCACTCCCGCAGGCGCTCCAGGACGCGCCGACGCGCCTCCGCGACGGAGGTGTCGAGCGCGGGCAGGTGAAACGCGTCCCTGAGAGGCCGCGTGACAGTACTGCCTACGCGGTACTCGCTGGGGGGAGCCTCCTGGGGGAGAGTCTCGCGGGGAGAAGCCACCGGTCCACTATGGGCCCGTCGATGGCGGATGGCAAGGAACAGGCTGCAAATTGCAGAACTGCTCGGAGCTGCCTGTCGCGTCGCCCTCCGTTCGTGTCAAACTGCCTACTCATGAAGGCAGTTGGAGGCGGTCGATAGTGGCGGACTTGCGTTCGGGCGGCGGTGCCCCCACTGTCCTGCGGGTGGTTCTGGGCAGACGATTGCAGCAATTGAGGGAGAAGTCGGGCCTCTCGTACGAAGACGCCGGCCGCGCCCTCGATGTGACGCACGCCACTGTCCGCAGGATGGAGAAGGCCGAAGTCGGACTCCGGATTCCGTATGTCGAGAAGCTGCTGCGGACCTATGGCGTCACCGAGCCGGAGGAGATCGAGGGATTCGTCTCCCTGGCGCGCGAGGCGAACCAGCCCGGCTGGTGGCACCGCTACCGCGACGTGCTGCCCGAGTGGTTCAGCGCCTTCGTGAGCCTGGAGAGCGAGTCCGAGCTCATCCGCGCCTACGAACCGCACTACGTGCCCGGGCTGCTCCAGACGCCCGCGTACGCCCGTGCCGTGCTGCGCGCCGGGATGCCGCACGCGGCCGAGGAGGAGATCGAGCGGCAGATCGCGCTGCGGATGGAGCGGCAGGCGGTGCTGGGGCGCTCGCAGCCCCCGCTGCTGTGGGTCGTCATCGACGAGACCGTGCTCCGCCGGCCCATCGGGGGCCGGGAGGTGATGGCCGAGCAGATGGACCATCTGATCAAGGCCAGCGAGCTGCCGTACGTCAACCTCCAGGTCATGCCGTTCAGCGCCGGTTCGCACCCGGCGATGTACGGCCCCTTCCATCTCTTCCGCTTCCCGGTGGAGGAGCTTCCCGATGTCGCCTGTACGGAGAGCCTGGTCGGCGCCGCGTACTACGACCAGCGCGACGACGTATCGGCGTTCCTGGAGGCCCTGGACCGGATGTGCGGCCAGGCCGCACCGCTGAACCGGACCGCGGCGCTCCTCAACGCACTGCGCAAGGAGATCTGAGCCATGGATCGCATCTACAGCGGCATGCCCGCGGGGGAACTGGGCCGCGAGGGCTGGCGCAAGCCGTGGAGCGGCGGCAACGGCGGCAGCTGCGTGGAGGCGCTGAGGCTCCAGGACGGGCGGGTGGCGCTGCGGCAGTCGGAGGACCCCGAGGGCCCCGCCCTCATCTACCCCCACCACGAGATCGAGAACTTCATCCGGGGCGCGAAGGCCGGCGAGGCGGACTTCCTGCTCGCCTGACCCGGCCCCTCGGCCCCGGTGTGGCGCGTCACCGCACGGCGCGTCACCGCACGACCTGGTGCCACCGGCCCCGGCCGCAGTCACCCGGCACCACAGAACCGGTATCACGACCGGATACCACGAACGGAGAACGACGTGTCCGAGGCGGGCTTCACCCCCGAGCAGATCGACACCAGCAAGGCACACCCGGCGCGTATGTATGACTACTACCTGGGGGGCCGGGACAACTACGAGGTGGACCGCGAAGCCGCCGAGCGCGTGCTGGAACTCTCCCCCGAGATCCAGGTCGTCGCCCGCGGCAACCGCGCGATGATGCACCGCGCCGTGCGCACCGTGGTGCGGCGGGGCATCCGGCAGATCATCGACATCGGCACCGGCATCCCCACCTCGCCCAACACCCACGAGGTCGCCCGCGAGATCTCCGACCGGGTGCGGGTGGCCTACGTGGACAACGACCCGATCGTCGCCACCTACGCCGGTGCCAAGCTGACCAACGAGGGCGACGCGGGCTTCGTACTCGCCGATGTCCGCGAGCCCAAGGCCATCATCGAGCATCCGACCATGCAGGAGCTGATCGACTTCGACCAGCCCGTCGCGCTCATGCTCATGGCCGTCCTGCACTTCGTACGGGACGAGGAGGACCCGGCCGGCATCGTCGCCACCCTCACCGAGCGCCTCCCGGCGGGCAGTTGCCTCATCCTCAGCCACGTCACCGGCGACTTCAAGCCCGAGGGCGGCGACCTCGGCGCGGCCAGCGATGTGTACAAGAAGGCCACCGCCACGCTGACGCTGCGCGGCTACGACGAGATCCTGCCGCTCTTCGAGGGCTTCGACCTGCTGGAGCCGGGCCTGGTCCAGGTGCCGTTGTGGCGCCCGGACGGCCCGGTCCCGCAGGGCGCGGAACTGCGCCAGTACGTCGGCTACGGCGGCGTCGGGGTCAAGGGCGGCGTCACGGGGGAGTGAGGGCTTCTCCGTCCGGGGCGGCCCCCAGGGCGGAGAGGGTGAGGGAGAAGCGGGCCGGGCCGGCCGCCAGCCGGTGCTGCGGCAGGACCCCCGGCCCGCAGGACGCGGAACCGATGCCGTGCTGCGCGTGGTCCAGATTGACGTGCACGCTGCCGTCAGGCACCAGATCGGGGGTGTGCGTGGCGGCGTCGAGCGCTTCACTGGTCCAGCGCCGGGCGGTGAGCCAGAAGGGCGCCGTCCCGGCATCGATCCGCAGCCCGGCACCGGTGCCGTCGTGCAGTGCGGCCCACCGCACGCCGGCACGGGCGCCGTTCTCCTGCGGACGCACGTAGGGCGTCTGCATCGCGTCGACCCCGCTCTCCCAGCGCCCGACGAGGGAGGCGGTGCGGCTGTCCGGGTAAGCCTCGCCCGGGCCGCCGCCGAACCAGCGCACGCGGTCGTAGGCCTCGGGCAGCGCGAGCCGTACGCCCAGCCGGGGCAGCGGGCAGTCCCACTCGCCCTCCGGGAGCACCTCGACGGTCAGCCGCAGTGCTCCTCCTCCTCCCCCCCCCGGCGGCGGCCGTCCAGCGGTAGACCGTACGCAGGGCCAGGTCGCTCGCGGCGGGGGCGATCCGGGCGCGCACGGTCAGCGCGCCGCCGCCGGTCTCCACGGCGTCCACCCGGTGCCGCATCCGGTGCAGGCCCAGCGCGCGCCAGGCGGCTGCCGGACCGCTGCCCGGCACCCAGGGAGCTCCCTCGTCGTTGTCGGTGGGAGCCCGCCACACGTCCAGGCGCAGGCCCCGCCCGGGCACCTCGCCCAGCCGGGTCAGCGCACCGGTCGCGGCCTCGAAGACGGCGGCACCCAGGGTGATGCGCGACCCGGCGCGGCGCGGCGCCGCCCCCCGGGGCTCCGGACCGGACTCCGGGGCGGAGGCCGACGGCGCCGCGGCGGACGGTGCCGCCAGCTGTGCCCACGCCACCGGGTGCCCGCGCGGCGCCCACGCCGTGTCCGCGGCCAGCACCGCCCGCAGGGTCCACAGCGTCTCCCCGGGGCGCTCCGCCGCGGCCGGCGGAGGCGCCGGCAGCGCCAGTTCGGCCGAGCCGCCCGGTGGCACCGGGGGCAGCGGCAGCGTGCCGGTGGCCAGCACCTCGCCCGCCACCTCGTAGGACCACTCGAGCGCCAGCTGCCCGAGGTCGGCGAAGTCGTAGAGGTTGGCCACCTCCAGGGTGCCCGCGCCGGCGTCCCCGGTGATGCGGACGGGCTCGATCACCTTCTTGTACTCGACCAGGCCGGGGGAAGGGGTGCGGTCGGGGAAGATCAGCCCGTCGCAGACGAAGTTGCCGTCGTGCACCTCCTCGCCGAAGTCGCCGCCGTAGGCGAAGTAGGGCTGCCCCTGCGCGGTGTGCCGGAGCAGGCCGTGGTCGTTCCACTCCCACACGAAACCGCCCTGGCACCGCTCGTACGCCTCGAACAGCCGCTGGTACTCGGCCAGTCCGCCCGGCCCGTTGCCCATGGCGTGCGCGTACTCGCACAGGACGAACGGCTTTCCGGGACCGGTACGGCGGCCGGCGGACGGGCAACCTGCACCGGCCCAAGCGCTACAGCCGCCGCCTGCGCCGGGTCTTCTACATGTCCGCACAGACCAGCATCATCCGCGAAGGGCCCAACCGCGACTTCTACCTCAAGAAGCGCGGCGAGGGCTGCAAACACGTCCAGGCCGTCATCGCCCTGGCCCGCCGACGAACCAACACCCTGTGGGCACTCCTGCGCGACAACCGGGTCTTCACCCCCGCCCCACCGGTCACGCAGACGGCTTGACTTCGTCATTGAGACTCCTCGGTTCGGGGCGAGCTGCGGCAGGCGGATACCCCATCGCTGTCGGTGAATGCGGCATGACAGAGTGGTCACATGTCGACGCCACCGCCGCCTGCCCAGTCGCCGGGCCAGCCGCAGGACCAGCCGTCCGGTCAGCCTCAGTTCCTCCCCTACCCGCCATCCGGCGGTGGCGGAACCCCCGGAGCCCCGGGAACCCCCTGGGCCTCGGGTTCCGCCGGGTATCCGGGCGGCCCCGTCGGCCCCGGCGGCGGCCCAGGGGGTCCGGGCGGCCCCGGCGGGTTCGGGCCGCCCGGCGCGGGCGGCTTCGGTCCGCCCGGTTCCGGTGGCTGGCCGCCCGCTCCGCCACCCGGCGGCGGTGGCAGCCGCCGCACGGTGATCGCCATC
Organism: Streptomyces sp. CNH287; assembly: GCF_000424825.1. Taxonomy (NCBI): domain Bacteria; kingdom Bacillati; phylum Actinomycetota; class Actinomycetes; order Kitasatosporales; family Streptomycetaceae; genus Streptomyces; species Streptomyces sp. CNH287. The sequence continues at coordinate 515,390 of NZ_AUKQ01000004.1, forward strand.
GTGGCCGCCGCGGTGGTGGCGGTCGCGCTGATAGCCGGGGCGGTGCTCGTGCTCGGTGGCGGGGACGACGAGGACCCCTCCGCGGGCGGCTCGCCCAGCCCCTCCGCGAGCGCCACCAGCCCCGAGCCCGCCGAGACCGACGACCAGGAGCCCGAGGACTACCCCAGTGAGGAGCCGGAGGACTACCCGACGGACGACTACCCCACGGAGGAGGAGAGTCCCGACTTCGAGTCGATCATGCCCACCCCCTCCGACGGGCCCCGCCCCGCCTACCAGATGGAGGTGGGCGACTGCTTCGACATCCCCTCGGACAAGCAGGGCCAGGGCGAGCCCGCCGAGTGCTCGGCCGCCCACGACGCCGAGGTCGTGCACCAGGAGAAGCTGACGGAGGAGTACGACACCGACACCGAGGTCCGCAAGGCCGCAGACAGCCTGTGCAAGACCCCGATGAGGGACGCGGGCAGCGGCAACGCCGAGGTCGGCGGCACGCTCGTGCAGTACCCCAAGGCGTCCGGCGTCCGGCTCGGCATGCGTACGGTCACCTGCAGCCTCACCGCGGGCGAGGGCAAGAAGCTCTACAAGAGCCTCACCTGACCATCCGTCAGCGCGACCACCCGGCGCTCGTCCGGTCCGTCGCCTGCGGGAAACCCTGTCCCCAGGGCCGACTGACGGTGAATCAGCGATGACGCCGAACGAAATGCTCCGCATGGGACTTCACTCACCGGCGCGGTGCTGCTACTACTCAGTAAGGCAAGTAGTTCTCCATGCACCCCCACCATGAGAGGCTCCATGAAGCTGCGCAGATGGGCGGGTACGGCCACCGCCGTGTCCCTCTTCCTCGGACTGACCACCCTCACCTCCCCGGCCGCCTCCGCCGCACCCGCGGAGGCGGCTGCCTCCTACGTGGCGCTGGGCGACTCCTACTCCTCGGGAGTCGGCGCCGGCAACTACGACTCCGGCAGCGGTGACTGCAAGCGCAGCGCCAACGCGTACCCGAAGCTGTGGAGCGCCGCGAACTCCCCGGCCTCCTTCGACTTCACCGCCTGCTCCGGCGCCCGCACCGGCGACGTCCTCGCCAAGCAGCTCGGCCCGCTCGACGCCGGTACGACGCTGGTGAGCATCAGCATCGGCGGCAACGACGCGGGCTTCGCCGACGCCATGCAGGTCTGCGTACTCCAGGGCGAGAGCGCGTGCCTGACGCGGATTCAGCAGGCGCGCACCTACATCGCCAACACCCTTCCCGGCAAGCTGGACACGGTCTACAACGCCATCAGCGACCGGGCGCCCGCCGCCCAGGTCGTCGTCCTCGGCTACCCCCGCATGTACGAGGCGAACGGCAGCTGCGTCTTCGGGCTGAGCGAGAAGTCGCGGGCGGCCATCAACTCCGCCGCCAACGACCTGAGCGACGTCACCGCCAAGCGCGCGGCCGACCACGGCTTCGACTACGGCGACGTACGGCCCGCCTTCACCGGCCACGAGATCTGCTCCGACAAGGAGTGGCTGCACAGCGTCACCTGGCCGATCGGTGACTCCTACCACCCCACGGCGGCCGGCCAGTCCGGCGGCTACTACCCCGTGCTGGAGAACGCGGCCTGAGCCACGCGGGGCCGGACGCGTCCGGCCCCGCCCGCCGCCTCGCGGCAGTCGTACGGGGCGGCTTCGCGGCTGTGCGCCCGGCGTGCTCAGCCCTCGCTGAGCACCGCCGCGAGCGCCGCCCCCGGGTCCGCCTCCGCGGGACCCGCGGGCCACCACCTGCCGCGCTCCTTGCGATAGGGCCACCAGCGCCCGTCCCGGCCGTACCGCAGCTGCGCCCCGGAGCCCGCCACCGTCCAGCGGTTGCGGTCCGCGCGCAGCACCGGGCGGCCCTCCCCGGGCCCCTCCTCCTGCGGCCAGAGCGCCGCCAGCTGATCAGCGGCGCGCGCCAGCTCCGCGGGCCCCGGGGACCACGCCTCCTCGAGCATGGCCAGCGCCGCCGCGCCGCCGAACTCCCAGGCGCGTACCGCCGGTTCCAGTTCGGCCGGGGTGCGCCCGCCGTCCGTGCCGGAGGCTGCCGCCAGCCGTGCCCGCATGAGTGCGCCGGGCCGTGCGGCGGCCAGCCGTACGGCGTCCTCCGGCACGCTCAGCGGCGCCGGGGGCGGGCTGTCGCCGTGGCCGGGGGCGAGCGCGTCGGCGAGGTCGCGCTGTGCCCGCAGCGCGGTGGCGGCGACCAGGAACTCCAGTGCCCCGACGTCGAGTCCGTCCGGCGGAGCGGTGCCGCCGTCCAGGATCGGGCCGTCACCAGCCATCGCCACCGGCGCCGGCGCGGCCGGAAGCGGCGGCAGCACCACGCCCAGCGCGTAGGCCTCGCCCGCGTCGGTCCCCGGCGGCCCCGCCGGGCCGGCCGTGCCCGGTGGCTGCCCGCCGTCGCCGCGCGGCGACTCGCGGGCACCGCGCGCGGCACTGCGTACCTGCAACTCGTCCAGCACCGCCCGCTCGCCGCGTCCGCGCAGGAGCAGCAGGACGAACGGGTCCTGGTCCAGCAGCCGCGCCATCTGGTAGCAGAGGGCGGCGGTGTGCAGGCAGTGGTCCCACGCCTCGCAGCCGCACTCGGGGTCCAGGTCGCCGATGCCCGGCAGGAGTTCGACCCCGGCGCCCGCCGCGTCCTCGACCAGCCGGGGCGGCATGTCGCGGTCGAGCAGGGCGGCCAGATGGCCGGCCTCGCCGGAGACCACGTCCAGCAGGCGGTCCCAGCTCTCCGCGTCGAGGCGCTGGAGCAGCACGTCTGCGCGGTACGGGGTGCCGTCGCGGTCGCGCACCAGCGCCGTGATCCGGCCGGGGCGCACCGACACGGCGCCGACGGCACCCTGACGCGCGTACTTCCGCCCCTGCTTGAGCTGCTGGTTGTCCAGCGCGGTCTCCTCCAGCGCCTTCAGCCAGATGCGGCCCCACCAGGTCTCGGCGAAGCCGCGGCCGTGGGCGGGCGGGAGGGCGGCGAAGATGCGCTCGCCGTCGGTGTGATCGGTGTGTTCGGTGTGCTCGCCGTGTTCGGTGTCGAAGTGCTCGGTGCTCAACGGTCGTTCCCCCGCAGTTCGACGAGTTCGGCCAGTTCGGCGTCGGTGAGTTCGGTGAACGCGGCCTCGCCCGTGCCCAGTACGGCGTCGGACAGCGCCTGCTTGCGCTCCAGCATCGCCGCGATGCGGTCCTCGATGGTGCCCTCCGCGATGAGCCGGTGCACCTGCACCGGACGCGTCTGCCCGATGCGGTACGCGCGGTCGGTGGCCTGCGCCTCGACGGCCGGGTTCCACCAGCGGTCGAAGTGGACGACGTGCTCGGCGCGGGTCAGGTTCAGGCCGGTGCCCGCCGCCTTCAGTGACAGCAGGAAGACCGGGATCGCGCCGTCCTGGAAGGAGTTGACCATCTCCTCGCGCACGGGGACGGGCGTACCGCCGTGCAGGCACCGGACGGGGACGCCGCGGGCACCCAGATGGGCCTCCAGCAGCCGCGCCATCCGCACGTACTGGGTGAAGACCAACACCTTGGAACCCTCGGCCAGGATGGTGTCCAGGAGTTCGTCCAACAGCTCCAGCTTGCCCGAACGGCCGCGCAGCTGCGGGGACTCCTCCTTGAGGTACTGCGCGGGGTGGTTGCAGATCTGCTTGAGCGCCGTCATCAGCTTGATGACCAGGCCGCGCCGGGCGAGGCCCTCGGCGCCGGAGATCTCGGCGAGCACCTCGCGCACCACCGCCTCGTAGAGCCCCGTCTGCTCCACAGTCAGGGACACGGCGCGGTCGGTCTCGGTCTTCGGCGGCAGTTCGGGGGCGATGCCGGGGTCGGACTTGCGCCGCCGCAGCAGGAAGGGGCGCACCAGGCGGGCGAGCCGTTCGGTGGCGGCGGGGTCGGTGCCGCCCTCGACCGGTTCGGCGTACTGGCGGCGGAAGGTGCCCAGCCGGCCCAGCAGACCGGGCGTCGTCCAGTCGAGGATGGCCCACAGTTCGGAGAGGTTGTTCTCGACAGGGGTGCCGGTCAGCGCGATGCGGGCGCGGGCGGGCACCGTGCGCAGCTGCTTCGCGGTCGAGGAGAAGGGGTTCTTGACGTGCTGCGCCTCGTCCGCAACGACCATGCCCCAGGCGGGCTCGGGGAGCGCGGCGAGGCGTTCCGCGTCGAGGCGCATGGTGCCGTAGGTCGTGAGCACGAACTCGCCGCCGGCCAGGTCCCGCAGGCTGCGCGAGCCGCCGTGATAGCGGCGTACGGGGGTGCCGGGGGCGAACCTCTCGATCTCCCGCTGCCAGTTGCCCATCAGCGACGCGGGGCAGACGACCAGGGTGGGCCCGGCGGTCACGGGAACCTGCTGGCGGTGCAGATGGAGCGCGATGAGGGTGATGGTCTTGCCCAGGCCCATGTCGTCGGCGAGGCAGCCGCCCAGGCCCAGCGAGGTCATCCGGTCCAGCCAGCGCAGACCGCGCAGCTGGTAGTCGCGCAGCGTCGCGGTGAGCGCGGCGGGCTGCGCCACGGGGGCCGCCTCGTCACGGTGGACGCGCTCGGGGTCCGAGAGCCGCTCGCGCAGGGTCTCCAGCCAGCCGTCGGCCCGTACCTCGATCCGCTCGCCGCGGTCCTCGGCGCTGCCGGTGAGCACGGCGCGCAGTGCCTCGACGGGGGTGAGCTTGTGGTCCTGCCGCTCGCGCGCCCGGCGTACCGCCTCCGGGTCCACCAGTACCCACTGGTCGCGCAGGCGCACCACCGGGCGGCCCGCCTCGGCGAGCTGGTCCAGTTCCGCGCGGGTCAGCTCCTGGTCGCCGAGGGCGAACCGCCAGCTGAAACTGAGCAGCGCGTCGGCGGAGAGGGCGGCGGGCGGCCCGGCGGGCGCCCGCGAGCGGTGCCCGGCCGCGTCCGCGGCGGCGGCCCCGGCTTCCGGCGTCTCCCCGTCGGCGCCCACGACCGCGCGCGCGGTCAGCCGCCGGGCCAGTTCCTGGGGCCAGTGCACCTGGATACCGGCGGCTTCCAGGGCGCGCACGGCGGTGTCGCCCAGCAGGTCGGTGATCTCCTCGTCCGCCAGCTCGACGGAGTCGGGGACGGCAGCTGAGAGCAGGGGCGTCAGCGGTTCCCAGGCCGCGGCGGCGCGGCGCAGGGTCAGCAGTGTGTCCGTACGGGCGCGCGGGCCGAAGCCGGCGGCCACGGGGGAGCCGCCCGCCCAGACCTCGGCCGCGTCCGCGACCAGGGCGGGGTCGGTGACGCTGTGCAGCTGGAGCACGGCGCGGAAGCGGAAGCGCGCCTCCGCACCGGCGGGGGCTGCGGGGGCTGCGGGCCTTGCGGAGCCGCTCCGGCCGGTGAGTCCGGGGACCTCGACGCGCAGCGACAGGCGTACGCCCGCGTCGTGTCCGGCGGCGACGTCGGCCGCCCAGTGCCGCAGCTCCGGGAGGTGCCTCGGCGGTCCGGCCGCGTACGCCGGGCCGCCGGCGGCGAGCGCGGCGGCGGGGCTGCGCGGCAGCGTGTCGGCGACGGCGTCCAGGAAGGCGCGCAGCAGCCACTCCGGCTCCGGCAGGAGGAGCCCGGTCGGCTGCGGTGCGCATGCGGGCTCGAGTGCGGGATCGGGTGCCGGGTCCGGGTCGGCGAGGGGCACGGCGTGGGCGTACGGGGGCATCGCCGCGGCGAGGTCGCGTACGCGGGCGTGGTCCTCGGGGTCGAGGGGGGCGAACCGCCAGGCGTCGTGCCCGGCGGGACTCAGGCCCGGCAGCAGCCTGCCGCGGGCCGCGAACTCGAGGGCCAGCAGGCAGGCCGAGCCCCAGAAGGCGGCGGCGCCGTGTTCCCCGGCGGCTGAGCGGCGGGCGCGCACCCGGGTCAGCAGGGGGAGGGCCTCGTGCACGGGGACGACGAAGGCGGGCACGGTACGGGTGGTGACGTCGGTGGTGGTGCCGGAGCCGGGGCTGTCGTCGGCGCCGGGAGTGGCGACGGTGAGATCCTCGGCGGGGGCGCCGGGAGCCGGCGGGTTCCCGTCCGCACGCCAGAAGGCGACGCTGCCCAGCCGCGGCGGATCGGCGGGCAGGAAGACGGCCGCACACTGCGCGAGATCGGTGATCGGAACGGGATAAGTGGTGGTCCGGGTCACGTCGCTGATTCGTTCCTCAAATTTGACTAGTGGAGCGGAGCGGCCGAGGGTACCGCATCGCGGGACCAGGGGTGAAACACCTGGACGGGTCCCGGAAGGAACCACTTCGCAGCGGAAGGCGTTCAATAGAGACAGGTGGCCGGTGCCGCCGCGAAGGAGGCATGGAGATGACCAATCGAGGCAAGGTCGCCCTGGGGGGCGTGGCCGCGGGCCTGTTCCTGTGGTGGCTGACATCGTTCTGGATCGCACTGCTCGTCATCGTCGGGGTCCCCGCGATCGCCTACTTCGCACTCGACCCCTCGCAGCGCCGCAAGCTGCGCCGGGTCAGCCGCAAGGAGCTGGGCCGCTGAGCGCTGTCCTCACGCGTCGCGCCCGCCTCAGGGAGTGATGCGAGGCTCTCGGCTGCTTTGGCGGGAGCGCGTCTGCGGCGTGGTCTCGCCCTGGCGAAGGTTACGGGGGTGATCCCTCGTTCCGGGGCCCTGCGGCGACCGAGGCCCGGAAAGTCCCGGTCCAGGTCCCGTGCGTCGGCGGCAGCGCAGCGGCAGGTCCCGGCTGTCCGGTCACGGCAGTCCCTATTCGTCCAGCGCGTCGCTCTCATCCTCGAGGGCAAACTCCTGGTGGGTCCTCGGCGTCACGTGTACCGCCACCCCGAAACTCCGTAGCACCGTCGTCGGCCCGCCGCCATGACCGGTCGAGTACGCGCAGTCTCCGCACCAGCTCCGCGAGTTCGGGACTGCCCAACGCCCGCCATTGCGCCATGGCTCTCCCGTGCCCTCCATCGCGACGACCCGTGCGGGTACGCGCCTGCCTCCCGCACCCCCGCAGCGCCCATGGGGCCCACCCGGGCTGCTCGGCCACTCTGGTCACCCCCACCGGCGAGCGCAAGGGGGGCACAGCCCGAGGCTCCGGCCCCAGGGGGCTCACTCCCGCGTGGCCAGCGCGAGGAAGCGCTCCGCCTCGTCCGCGTAGGACACCAGCTGCCATCCCGAAGCCGCCAGCAGTGGGCGCAGGTTGGGCTCCGCCCGCAGGTCGTCCGGAGTCAGGCTGCGCCCCTTGCGGGCGGCGAGCGCGGCCCGGCCGACCGGGTGGAAGAGAGCCAGCACGCCGCCCGGCCGTACGACGCGGGCGAGTTCGCGCAGGCCCGCGTCCGGCCGGGGCAGGTGGCCCAGGAGCCCGGCGGCGAACACCGCGTCTGCGCTCCCTGCGCGCAGCGGCAGCCGGGCCGCGTCGGCGAGCAGGAGTGCCCCGTCGCTCCGCCGCCCCCGTGCCGCGGCCTGTGCCAGCATCGCCGGTGTCATATCCGCTCCCAGCACGGTCCCGTGCGGGCCGACCGCCGCACGCAGCGGAGCGAGTGCTCTGCCGGTGCCGCAGCCCACGTCGAGCACGGTGTCCCCGGGGTGCAGGCCGAGTTCGGCCACTGCCGCCCGGTAGGCTGGGCCGTCCTCGGCGAAACGCGCGTCCCAGCCGGCCGCTCGCTGGGTGAAGAACTTCCGGATTCCGGCCGCTCCACCGGCCGTTTCGTAGCTCATGGGAGTCTCCATCCGGTCAGAGTTCCGGTGCGCGGGTCCGGAGAGGTTGCCCACCGTGCCGTCGTGGGTAAGGGTGGCACGGCGGTTGCCAAGGAGAAGGGGGACACGGGGATGGCACTGAACGCGGGCCTCGACTGGCTGCTGGACGACCTGACGCAACGGATATCTTTCATCAGGCATGCGCTCGTCCTCTCCAACGACGGGCTGGTGACGGCGAAGAACGAGGGGTTGGAGCGGGCGGACGCGGAGCACCTCGCCGCCGTCTCCTCCGGTCTGCACAGTCTCGCGAAGGGCTCGGGAGAGCACTTCAGGGCGGGGCGGGTACGGCAGACGATGATCGAGTTCGACGAGGGCGTGCTCTTCGTGACGGCCGCGGGGGACGGGAGCTGCCTCTGCGTGCTGTCCGGGGCGGACGCCGACATCGGGCAGGTCGCGTACGAGATGACGCTGCTGGTCAACCGGGTCGGCGAGCACCTCGGCGTCGGCACCAGAGACGCCCACTGACAGGGGTTACCCAGAGTTCTCCACAGGCCCTGCGGGGGGCTTGCCGACGCGCTAACGTCATCACTGACAGTAAGCGCGCGGCAGCGGGGAGATGGTCGGCATGGGGAGCACGGTCGCGGTGGGCAGGGCTGCCAGGGAGCTGGGGCTGCGGCCCGGCGAGTTCGACCTCGCGGTGCAGCTGGACGAAGTGCCTACGGTCGCGGGCCCGTCCGTGGCCCGGCGCCGGGTGCCGGCCGCCGAGCTGGAGCGGCTGACGGCGGCCGGGGACTTCCCGGCGGGCCTGCGGGAGCGGCTGCGTACCGTCGGCACCATGGACGGCGCGCGGTTGCTGGCAGTCAGTCCGGCCCGCTTCACCCGGCTGGCCAGAGGGGGCTGCTTCGCGCCGGTGTGCCTCCGGGTGACGCGCTACCGCACGGTGGTCTGGCGCTATCTGGTCAGCGAGCTGCGGGTGTTCGCCGTGCAGCACCCCGAATTGCTCAGGGGGCACGCGCCGGCCAGGCTGCGGAGCGAACTGGCGGCGGGTGCGGACCACCGGGGGCGGCGCTGGCGCGGCCGCAGGGTCGGGCAGTTGGTGCGGCAGTCCCGCGATCCCTGGGAGCGCGCCGCGGCGCGGGCCGCCGTGCTCGACGCTGAGTCGCTCGCCCGTGCCGTGCCGCTGGAGTGGGAGCGGGCGTTGCTGCTGCGGCTGCGTCCTCCGCTGGCGCTGGTGCGCCGGGAGGCGCACGTCCTGCGGGCGGCCGTCGAGGAGGTGAGCCAGGCGGCAGGCGCGGAAGAGACCAGGTGGTACACCTTGCTGCTCGCCGCCGACCTGGAAGGCGCGCGTGGCGCGGTCAGCGGCGCGGGGCGCCGCACCGCCCGGCACCCCCGCGTCCGGCTCCGTCAGCCGCCGGGCCTCCTCAGCGCCCGTGCCCCGCGCCAAGGCGTGCTCACATCCGGCCCACCTCGAGGATCTTGACGACGGCCCGGCCCTCCTCGTCGGAGGCGGTCAGGTCGATGGCGGCGGAGATCCCCCAGTCGTGGTCGCCGTTCGGATCGGCGAACGTCTGCCGGACGCGCCACAGCCGCTCGGCCGGTTCCTCCTCGATGCGCAGCAGCTTGGGGCCGCGGGCGTCGGGGCCGGTGCCCAGGTCGTCGTACTCCTCCCAGTAACCGTCCATCGCCTCGCCCCAGGCGTCGGCGTCCCAGCCGGAGTCCCCGTCCAGTTCGCCCAGTTCCCTGACCTTGTCCAGGGCGGCCAGCTCCACCCGGCGGAAGAGCGCGTTGCGGACCAGGACACGGAAGGCGCGCGCGTTGGCGGTCACGGGCTTGACCTGGTCGGCGCGGTCCTGAGCCTCCTCGGCCGTCTCGTCCTCGGGGTTGGCCAGCTGCTCCCACTCGTCCAGCAGGCTGGAGTCGACCTGGCGGACCATCTCGCCCAGCCACTCGATGATGTCCTGGAAGTCCTCGGACTTGAGATCGTCCGGGACGGTGTGCTGCAACGCCTTGTAGGCGCTGGCCAGATAGCGCAGCACGATGCCCTCGGTGCGGGCGAGTTCGTAGTGGCTGACGAACTCCGTGAAGGTCATCGCCCGCTCGTACATGTCACGGATCACGGATTTGGGGGAGAGCGGATGATCACCGACCCAGGGGTGCGAGCGGCGGTAGAGGCCGAAGGCGTGGAAGAGCAGCTCCTCCAGCGGCTGCGGGTAGCCGATCTCCGTCAGCCGCTCCATCCGCTCCTCGTACTCGATGCCGTCGGCCTTCATCTGACCGACGGCCTCGCCCCTGGCCTTGTTCGTCTGGGCCGCAAGGATCTGCCGCGGATCGTCCAGTGTCGACTCGACGACGGACACCATGTCCAGCGCGTAGGACGGCGACTCCGGCTCCAGCAGCTCGAACGCGGCGAGCGCGAAGGTGGACAGCGGCTGATTGAGCGCGAAGTCCTGCTGGAGGTCGACGGTCAGCCGGATGCGGCGCCCGTCGGGCCCCGCATCCTTCTCGTCCAGCTGCTCCACGACCCCGCCGTCCAGCAGCGAGCGGTAGATGGCGATGGCCCGGCGGATGTGCCGCAGCTGGGCCCGCCGGTCCTCGTGGTTGTCCTCGAGCAGCTTCCGCATCGCGGTGAAGGGGTCGCCGGGCCGCGCGATGACGGACAGCAGCATCGCGTGCGTGACGCGGAAGCGCGAGGTGAGCGGCTCGGGATCGGAGGCGATGAGCTTCTCGAAGGTCTGCTCGCTCCAGTTGACGAAGCCCTCAGGCGCCTTCTTGCGCACGACCTTGCGTCGCTTCTTCGGGTCGTCTCCGGCCTTGGCGAGCGCCTTCTCGTTCTCGACCACATGCTCGGGCGCCTGGGCGACGACGAACCCGGCGGTGTCGTAGCCCGCGCGCCCGGCGCGGCCCGCGATCTGGTGGAACTCCCGCGCGCGCAGCGTCCGGACGCGGGTGCCGTCGTACTTGCTGAGCGCGGTGAACAGCACGGTGCGGATGGGGACGTTGACGCCGACGCCGAGCGTGTCCGTACCGCAGATGACCTTGAGCAGCCCCGCCTGCGCCAGCCGTTCCACCAGGCGCCGGTACTTCGGCAGCATCCCGGCGTGGTGCACCCCGATGCCGTGCCGGACGTAGCGCGAGAGGTTGCGGCCGAATCCGGTGGTGAAGCGGAACGCGCCGATGAGCTCGGCGATCTGGTCCTTCTCGGCCCGTGTGCACATGTTGATGCTCATCAGCGCCTGCGCCCGCTCCACGGCCTGGGCCTGGGTGAAGTGGACGATGTAGACGGGGGCCTGATGGGTTTCCAGCAGCTCGGTCAGCGTCTCGGTCAGTCCTGTGGTGCGGTACTCGTAGGACAGCGGCACGGGCCGGGTCGCGGAGCGTACGACGGCGGTGTCCCGTCCCGTCCGGCGCGTCAGGTCCTCCTTGAACCGGCTCACGTCGCCGAGCGTCGCCGACATCAGGATGAACTGCGTGTGCGGCAGCTCCAGCAGCGGGATCTGCCACGCCCAGCCGCGGTCCGGCTCCGCGTAGAAGTGGAACTCGTCCATCACGACCTGGCCGATGTCGGCGTCCGGGCCGTCGCGCAGCGCGATGGAGGCCAGGACCTCCGCGGTGCAGCAGATCACCGGCGCATCGGCGTTGACGGACGCGTCCCCGGTGAGCATGCCGACGTTCTCGGTGCCGAAGAGCTTGCACAGGTCGAAGAACTTCTCCGAGACCAGGGCCTTGATCGGCGCGGTGTAGAAGGTGACCTGGTCCCGGGCGAGCGCGGCGTAGTGCGCTCCGGCGGCGACGAGGCTCTTCCCCGAGCCCGTCGGCGTCGACAGGATCACGTTCGCGCCGGAAACCACCTCGATCAGCGCCTCCTCCTGAGCCGGATACAGCGAGATCCCCTGCTCCTGAGCCCAGGAGGAGAAGGTCTCGAAAAGGGCGTCGGGGTCGGCCTCGGGCGGCATCTGATCGATAAGGGTGGCTGTCACACCCCCATCTTGCCCTTCCGGGGTCCGATTCCGAGAACCGGTGCGTTCTTGGTGATCACCGGACGCTACGCTGAGTCGCCTGCCGGACGGCACGGCGCCGGGTGGGACAGCTCAACACAGGGGTGGGATAGGCATGATGGGACCGGCGCACTCGCTCTCCGGGGCGGCGGCCTGGCTGGCGGCGGGTGCAGCAGCCGCCGCACTGGATCACCCGATGCCCTGGCCGGTGCTCGTGATCGGCACGCTGATCTGCGCGGGTGCGGCGCTGGCACCGGATCTGGACCACAAGTCCGCGACCATCTCGCGCGCCTTCGGGCCGTTCTCCCGGGCCCTGTGCGGAGTGATCGACAAGCTGTCGGAGACGGTCTACAACGGGACGAGGGCACGGGGGGAGCGGCGCCGCTCCGGCGGTCACCGCACCCTCACCCACACCTGGGTCTGGGCCGTGCTCATCGGCGCCGGGTTCTCGGCCGTGGCCGTCACCGGGGGCCGCTGGGCGGTGCTGGCGATCCTCTTCATCCACGTCGTGCTCGCCGTGGAGGGCCTGCTGTGGCGGATGGCGCGGGTATCCAGCGACGTGCTGGTCTGGCTGCTCGGAGCCGCCTCGGCCTGGATTCTGGCCGACGTGCTCGCCCAGCCGGGCAACGGCGCGGACTGGCTCTTCCACGCGGACGGCCAGGAGTACCTGTGGCTGGGCCTGCCGATAGTGCTGGGCGCACTGGTGCACAGCTTCGGCGACGCCCTCACCGTATCCGGCTGTCCGATCCTGTGGCCGCTGCGCATCGGGGGCAAGCGCTGGTACCCGCTGGGCACGCCGCGTTTCATGCGCTTCCGCGCGGGGGCCTGGGTCGAGGTGAAGATACTCATGCCGCTGTTCATGCTGCTGGGCGGTGCGGGCGGCCTGGTGGCTCTCGGCGTCATCTGAGCGCGGGGCGCTCACTCGCCCGCTGGGCATTCTGCCCGCCGCGTGTCCCGCACACCGCGGGCCTGCTGCAGCACCCCCGTCGGCCGGTGGTGTGCGGGGCGGGCCCCGGAGCCGTCTGCCCCAGGACCCGTGCGGGCCGGCCGTGCCGGACCCGCCGCGCCGATCTCACATAGGGCCGATGCTCACATCGGGTCGATCACGCTGTGCCGCTCAGCCGTGCCAGGACCGCCACAGCGCCGCGTAGGCGCCGTCCGCCTCAACCAGCGTGTCGTGGCTGCCCAGTTCGCTGATCCGGCCCTTCTCGACCACGGCGATGACATCCGCGTCGTGCGCGGTGTGCAGGCGGTGCGCTATGGCCACCACCGTCCGCCCCTCCAGGACCTGGGCCAGCGAGCGCTCCAGATGCCGGGCCGCGCGCGGGTCCAGCAGCGAGGTCGCCTCGTCCAGTACCAGCGTGTGCGGGTCGGCGAGGACCAGCCGGGCCAGTGCGATCTGCTGCGCCTGGGCGGGGGTGACGGGGATGCCGCCGGAGCCGACCTCGCTGTCCAGACCGTCCGCCAGCCCGCGTGCCCAGCCGTCCGCACCCACCGAGGCGAGCGCTCCCCACAGTTCGGCGTCCCCCGCGTCGGCGCGGGCCAGCAGCAGGTTCTCCCGGAGCGAGCCGACGAAGACGTGATGCTCCTGGTTGACCAGGGCCACGTGCCTGCGCACCCGTTCCGCGGGCATCCGCGAAAGCTCCGCCCCGCCCAGCGTCACCTCACCCTCGCGCGGCCCGTAGATCCCGGCCAGCAGCCGCCCCAGCGTCGACTTGCCCGCGCCGGAGGGGCCGACGAGCGCCAGCCTCGTGCCTGGCGGGACGTCCAGCGTCACCCCGTGGAGTACGTCGGCGCCCTCCTGGTAGCCGAAGCGCACCTCGTCCGCCTCCATGCGGCGCCCCTGTGGCGAGAGGGTCTCGTCCCCCTCGTCCGGCTCGATGTCGCGCACGCCCACCAGACGGGCCAGCGACACCTGGGCGACCTGGAGTTCGTCGTACCAGCGCAGGATGAGTCCCACCGGCTCGAACAGCATCTGGGCGAAGAGTGCGCCCGTGGTCAGCTGGCCGACCGTGAGCCAGCCCTCCAGCACGAACACACCGCCCAGCATCAGCACCGAGCCCAGGATCAGCACGTTGCTGACGTTCAGGGTCGGGAACATGATCGTGCGCAGCCACAGCGTGTACCGTTCCCAGGCCGCCCACTCGCGTATGCGCCGCTCGGAGAGGTCCACCCGGCGGTCCCCCAGCCGGTGCGCCTCCACCGTGCGGCCCGCGTCCACCGTCTCGGCGAGCGCCCCGGCCACGGCGGCGTAGCCCGCGGCCTCCGCGCGGTAGGCCGACGGGGCGCGGCGGTAGTACCAGCGGCAGCCGGCGATCAGCACCGGCAGCGCGATGAGCACCGCCAGCGCCAGCGGCGGCGCCGTCACGGTCAGCGCGCCGATCAGCAGCGCGGCCCACACCACGCCGATCGCCAGCTGCGGGACCGCCTCGCGCATGGCGTTGGCCAGGCGGTCGATGTCGGTGGTGATCCGGGCGAGCAGGTCGCCGGTACCGGCCCGCTCCAGCACGCCCGGCGGAAGCCTCACCGAGCGGACGAGGAAGTCCTCGCGCAGGTCCGCGAGCATCTCCTCGCCGAGCATCGCGCCGCGCAGCCGGACCATCCGGATGAACACCGTCTGGATGAGCAGCGCGATGGCGAAGAGGGCGATCGTGCGCCCCAGCGGGATGTCGTCGGTTCCGGCGGAGAGGTCCTCGACGACGGTGCCCAGCAGGTAGGGGCCCACCATGGAGGCGGTCACCGCGATCGCGTTGACCGTCACCAGGATGCCGAACGCGCGCCGGTGGCGGCGGAACAGCTCGCGTACGTACCCGCGTACGGTCGCCGGGGTGCCTACAGGCAGCGTGGTCACCGATTCGGAGGCGGCCGGGTCGTAGGCGGGGCGTGCGACGCCGATCATGCGGTGGCGTTCCCTTCAGCGAGTTCTGCGTCGGATTCCCGGGTGACGACGGCGCGGTAGTCCGCGTCCGTGTGCAGCAGCTTCTGGTGATCGCCGGTCGCGGTGACCCTGCCGTCGCGCACCATGACCACCTGGTCGGCGCGGTCCAGCACCAGCGGGCTGGAGGAGAGCACCACGGTCGTACGCCCCGCCCGTATCCGGTGCAGGGCGGCGGCTATTCGCGCCTCGGTGTGCGAGTCGACCGCGCTCGTCGGCTCGTCCAGTACGAGCACCGAGGGGTCGGTGACCAGCGAGCGGGCCAGCGCGAGCCGCTGCCGCTGGCCGCCGGAGAGCGACCGGCCCCGCTCGGTGATCCGGGCCCGCAGCGGATCGCCGTCCGCACCGGGTGAACTCTGCGCGAGGGCGGCCAGCACATCGCCGCACTGCGCCGCGTCCAGCGCGTCGCGCACCGCGACCTCGCCGGAGGCAGGTACGTCCATCAGCTCCTGGAGCGTCCCGGAGAGGAGCACCGGGTCCTTGTCCTGGACGAGGACGGCGGTACGCGCGGCGTCCAGTGGCACGTCGTCCAGCGGGACCCCGCCCAGCAGCACGGACGAGGTGTCCCGCGCCGCCGCCGCGTCGCCCTCCGAGGCTGCGGCATGGCCGCCGAGGCGGTCGGCGAGGGCGCCCGCCGCGTCCGGGTCCCCGCACACCACCGCGGTCAACTGGCCGGCGGGGGCGAGCAGTCCGGTGGCCGGGTCGTACAGGTCGCCGGCGGGCGGCGGGGTGATCCGCGCGGCGCTCGCGGCGTTTGCGCCCTGCTGCGTACCGGCGGCCCGCGCCGCCTCCGTCCCGGGCGCCGCCTCCTTGCCGCGGTCCGATGCGGCGGGCGCCGTACGCTCCTCCGCCGCGTGCCGCAGCGACAGCACCCGTGCGGCCCTGGTGGCCGAGGGGCGGGAGAAGGAGTAGGCCATCGCGAACTCCTGGAACATCCGCAGCGGCAGGAGCAGGAAGGTCACCGCGCCGTACACCGTGACCAGCTCGCCCACCGAGAGGCGCCCGTCCGTCGTCATCCGGGTGCCCTGCCACACCACGGCGATCAGCAGCAGCCCCGGCAGCAGCACCTGGACAGCCTCGATCAGCGCCCACATGCGCGCGGTGCGCACGGCCGAACGCCGTACCTCCTGGGACGCCTTGCGGTACCTGTCCAGGAAGAGCTGCTCGCCGCCGATGCCGCGCAGCACGCGCAGGCCGGCGACGGTGTCCGCCGCCAACTCGGTTGCCCTGCCCGCCTTCTCGCGCTGTACGTCGGCCCGCCGGGTGGCGCGCGGGAGCAGGGGCAGCACCACCGAGCACAGCACCAGCAGGCCGGCCGCCACCAAGCCGCCGAGCTGCGGTTCGTAGAGGATCAGGCCCCCGCACAGGGAGAGCGAGACCAGCAGGGCGGCGCTGAAGCGCGAGGCCGACTCGACGCACCAGCCCACCTTCTCGATGTCACCGGTGGAGACCGCGACCACCTCTCCCGCCGCCACACGGTGGGTGAGGGTCGCGCCCAGTGTCGCCGTCCGGCGCGCCAGCAGCTGCTGGAGGCGGGCCGCGGCGGTGATCCAGTTGGTGATGGCGGTGCGGTGCAGCATCGTGTCGCCGACGGTCGCACCCGCACCGAGCAGCGCCATCAGGGCACCGGCCAGCGCGAGCCGCTCACCGGAGCGGTCGACCACGGCCTGCACGGCGAGCCCGACGGCGAGCGGCAGCGCCGCGACGGACGCTAAGTGCAGAGCGCCCCAGGCCAGTGACTTGGCCTGCCCGCCCAACTGCCGTCGCCCTAGCCAGAGAAGAAGATGCGGACCGGACCGCACATCAGGTGTTCCGGGGTCTGGATACGGAAGATGACGAATCTGCATGACGTCCCAGGGCGGTTCGACGGGGAGCGGGCCGGGCAAGCCTCGCCACATGAAGGGTCGGAAATCAACGGGTTTTTCCGTACGGATCTACTCCCGAAAAGTGCGACCATGAGAATCATGCACGGTACGGGAGCGGTATGGACCAGGAGCCGGTCGGTGGCCGCTGTGGCGCCCGCCACAGTCGTCGCACTCGCGCTGTTGCTCACCGGCTGTGCTGGTGATGATACGCCGGGGAACGGGGGTTCGGACGCCGCCGCGTCGCCGTCCGGCGCGCCCTCCGCCTCCGATGAGCAGCGGAGCGGGCGGGAGCTGCGGCGGATTCCCGGCGTCGGAGACCGCCTCCAGAAGAAGATCCCGGAGCGTACCCGCCAGGTCGTAGCCGTCTACGGAGAGGGCCGCGACTCGGGCGAGGCCAGAGTCGAGCTGTACACCCGGAAGACGTCGGGCGGCGAGGCGGCGAACTGGTCCCGGCAGAAGTGGTGGAACGCACACAACGGCAAGCGCGGCTGGACCACGGACCACCGCGAGGGGGACAAGCGCAGCCCGGTCGGCGTGTTCACCCTCTCCGACGCGGGCGGCGTACTGCCCGACCCGGGGGCCCGGCTGCCGTACACCCACTCCGCGGCCTTCACCCCGCCCGGCTACTGGCCGAAGAAGACCCGGCACGACTTCGACCGGGTCATCGCCATCGACTACAACAGGGTGCAGGGGACCAGCCCCCTGGACCCGACGCGCCCCCAGGGGCAGACCAAGGGCGGCAGCATCTGGCTGCACATGGATCACGGCAGCGGCACGTCCGGCTGTGTCAGCCTCTCCCGGCCGGGCATGGAGTACCTGCTGCGCACGCTGGACCCGGCCGCGCACCCGGTCGTGGTGATGGGGGACCGCGCGACGCTGCGGAAGTGACCCGCGGCGGCTGAGCACCCCGGACGCCCGGCGCCCGGAGCGGGGCCGGGCCGTGGTCAGCGGCTCCCGCGCTCCTCCTCGTGCCGGTGCCGCTTCTCGCGGTCGTGGTCGTGGCCGTGCCCAGGGCCCCGCCCGTGCCCGTGCCCGCCCGGGTGGCCGCGTCCGCCCTCCGCCTCCAGTTGGGCCAGCAACTCGCCCAGCGCGGTGCGCTGCCCGGCCGAGAGCGGGGCGAGGACGTCCTCCGCCGCCGAACGCCGGGCCCGGCGCAGCTCCTTGAGTGCGGCCACGCCCTCCTCGGTCACGGTGATCCGCACCACCCGGCGGTTGGCGGTGTCCGGCACCCGGCGTACGAGCCCGCGCTCCTCGAGGGCGTCCACCAGGCTGGTGACCGCGCGTGGTACGACCTCCAGCTGCGCGGCGACGTCCGCCATGCGGGGCGGGGCGGGGCTGCGGGCCACGGTGCGCAGCAGCCGTGACTGGGCGGGGGTGATGCCGACGGGCGACAGGTTCCGCTTGTGCGCGTGGTGGAGCCGGCGGGTCAGGCGCAGCAGCTGGTCGGCGAGGTCGCCGGCGGTCGCGTCGGGGGATCGGGGCATGGCCGCAGACTATCAGGATCAAACTCACTGTGAGTATAGGTAACAATGAACTATGCTCTTCCGTGCCCGCGCGACCTCGCGGGCGTCCGTCCGTCCGCTTCGCACATCCGGCACCCACCAAGGAGCACATTGCCTCGCGACCTCGCAGCCCCCAGCGGCCCGCCCCCGAGCGCGGAGACCGCCGCGAAACCCGGCCCGCGGTCCGGCCCGCGCCCGCGCCCGCAGAACGGCGCCGAGTCCGACCCGCAGACGCCCCCGGCCCCCGTCCGCCGGATTCTGCGCCTCTTCCGCCCCTACCGCGCCCGCCTCGCCGTCGTCGGCCTGCTGGTCGCCGCCTCCTCGCTGGTCTCGGTCGCCTCCCCCTTCCTCCTGCGGGAGGTGCTGGACACCGCCATCCCGCAGCAGCGCACCGGCCTGCTGTCGCTGCTGGCGCTCGGCATGATCCTCATCGCCGTCGTCACCAGCGTCTTCGGCGTACTCCAGACCCTCATCAGCACCACCGTCGGCCAGCGCGTCATGCACGATCTGCGCGCCGCCGTCTACGCCAAGCTCCAGAGCATGCCGCTGGCGTTCTTCACCCGTACGCGCACCGGCGAGGTCCAGTCCCGCATCGCCAACGACATCGGCAGCATGCAGGCCACCGTCACCTCCACCGCGACCTCGCTGGTTTCCAACTTCACCAGCGTCGTCGCGACCCTCGTCGCCATGCTGGCCCTGGAGTGGCGGCTGACCCTGGTCTCGCTGTGCCTGCTGCCGTTCTTCGTCTGGATCAGCCGCCGGGTCGGCCGGGAGCGCAAGCGGATCACCACCCAGCGGCAGAAGCAGATGGCCTCGATGTCTGCGGTGGTGACCGAGTCGCTCTCCGTCAGCGGCATCCTGCTGGGCCGCACGATGGGCCGCTCCGACTCGCTGACCCGCGACTTCGCCCAGGAGTCCGAACGCCTGGTCGACCTCGAGATCCGCGCCAGCATGGCCGGGCGCTGGCGGATGTCCACCATCGGCATCATCATGGCCGCGATCCCGGCCCTGCTGTACTGGTCGGCCGGCATGCTGCTCCACTTCGGCGGCACGGCCGTCTCCCTCGGCACGCTGGTGGCCTTCGTCACCCTCCAGCAGGGGCTGCTGCGCCCGGCCGTCTCGCTGCTGTCCACCGGTGTCGACATGCAGACCTCGCTGGCGCTCTTCCAGCGCATCTTCGAGTACCTCGACCTGGAGCCCGGCATCACCGAGCCCGAGCGGCCCGTACGGCTCGCCGAGGCACGCGGTGAAGTCCGCTTCGAGAACGTCACCTTCGCCTACGACCCGGATGCCCCCGCCCCCACGCTGGACGCGATCGAGCTGACGGTCCCCGCCGGGACCAGCCTGGCCGTCGTCGGCGCGACCGGCTCCGGCAAGAGCACGCTGAGCTACCTGGTGCCCCGCCTCTACGACGTCACCTCGGGCCGCGTCACGCTGGACGGCACCGACGTGCGCGACCTCGACTTCGACTCGCTCGCCCGCGCGATCGGCGTCGTCTCCCAGGAGACCTACCTCTTCCACGCGTCCGTGGCCGAGAACCTCCGCTTCGCGAAACCGGACGCCACGGACGCCGAGCTGCGCGCCGCCGCCGAGGCCGCCCAGATCCACGACCACATCGCGGGCCTGCCGGACGGCTACGACACGCTCGTCGGTGAGCGCGGCTACCGCTTCTCGGGCGGCGAGAAGCAGCGCCTCGCCCTGGCCCGCACGATCCTGCGCGACCCGCCCGTCCTCATCCTCGACGAGGCGACCAGCGCGCTGGACACCCGCACCGAGCGGGCCGTCCAGGAGGCGATCGACGCGCTCGCCTCCGGCCGTACCACCCTGACGATCGCGCACCGCCTCTCCACCATCCGCGACGCGGACCAGATCGTGGTCCTGGCGGACGGCCGGATCGCCGAGCGCGGCACCCACGGCGAGCTGCTGGCCCTCGACGGCCGCTACGCCGCCCTCGTCCGCCGCGACGCCCGTACGGGTGCCGGGGCGGGTGCCGCCCAGGGGGCTAGCCTGGGCTGATGTCCCACGAACCGCTGCCCAGAGCCGAGTTCGGCTTTCCGGGCCCGCTGCGCGACCTGCTGGTGGCCGCGATCCTCTCCGGCGCCAAGACGGCCACCACGGGACTGCGCCTCGACTACGAGACCGCGGGCGAGCCGCTGCCCGCCGCGGGCGAGCGGCAGGTCGTGATCGACTCCGCCGAACGGCCGGTCGCCGTCATCGAGGTGACGGACGTACGGGTGCTGCGCCTGGCGGAGGTCGATCTCGCGCACGCCGTGGACGAGGGCGAGGGCCACACCACGGTCGCGCAGTGGCGGGCCGGCCACGAGCGCTATTGGCACGGCGCGGAGATGCGCAGGGCCCTCGGCGACCCGCACTTCACCGTCGACGACGACACCCTCGTGGTCGCCGAGCGCTTCCGGCTGCTGGAGCGGCTGTAGCCACGCGGGAAGCCCGCGCCCGCACTGCAACCCGCCCCCGCGCCGCGCCCGCAGGCACCGCCGGGTACGGCGGGGAAGCCCTCAGCGGGCCGCCGCGGGCATGTGCGGCTTGGGCGGCGTGAACACGCAGAACTCGTTGCCCTCCGGGTCGGCCAGCACGTCCCAGTCGACCCGCTCGCGGTGCCGCCGCACCAAGGTGGCGCCCAGCTCCAGGATCTCGTCCGTGTGGCCGTACACGTCCAGGTGCATCCGGTTCTTCACCGTCTTCGGCTCCGGCACCGGGGTGATCCAGATGACCGGACCGTGCCCGGTCGGGTCGTAGATGGGTACTGGCCACTCCGGCGGGCGCTGGCGGTGTCCGGTGGGGGGCTCCCGGCGCAGGTAGCCGAGTGCGGCGCACCACCAGTCGGCGAGCGCCTGGTGGTCGAGCGCGTCCAGGGCCAGGTCCTTGAAGCGTGCGGGCATGATCGGAGCCTAATGCGAGGTCACCTCCCCGGCCGGTCTTGACGTGCCGGGACCGCGCGGGCGTGGCGCGCCGCCCGCCATGCCCGCCATGCCCGCTACGCCCGCTACGCCCGCTACGCCCGCTACGCCCCGCGAGCGTCCCGGTCCTGCCCCCACGCGGGGATGCCGTGCGACGGGGCCTCGGCGAGGATCTCCTCCGGCTCGGTGCCGACACGCACCGACAGCCGGAACGGGTGGGTGCCGTCCGCCGCCCGGCGTGGCTCGAAGGCGACGTAGGCGAACCCCGGGCGTGTGCCGTCACCGCCGCCGTCGGCCGCCGCCAGCCGCGCCAGCTGCTCCTCGGCGCGTGCCCACTCCGGGGCCGGCACGTACTGCCGCATCACCGAGTGCCACACCACCGTCAGCGTGCCCGGCCGCGGCTCGATCCGTGCCAGGAAGTCGGCGACACCCGCCCGTTCGAGGCGGGCCGGTGTCGTCGCGGCCAGCCGCAGTGCCCCGTCCAGCCGGGCCGCCCGTGCGGTCTGGTCCGGCCAGAGATACGCCCGCAGCGCCAGCGAGCCGTCCGGGGAGAGCGGGTCGACCGGGGAGAGGTCGCAGCCGTGCCGCTCGGTCACCCGCAGCCGGGGCCGCGCGTGCGCGGCGTGCCGCAGCCAGGCGGGCAGCGGGGCGCGCCAGGCGTCGCGCAGGTGCACCGGTGATTGGGCCGGGCCCCAGGCGAAGCCGGGTGCCGTGACGCGGAACATATCCGCGCGCAGGTTCAGGCCCGCGCTGGCGCCCAGCTCGAAGAGCCGTACGGGGAGCGGCCGTTGGCCCGCCGCGTACAGGGCTCCCGCCAGCAGCGGCCCGGCGCGGCCGACCTCGTTGGTCTGCGGCGCGCGGGTCATCCAGTCGCGTACCCAGGTCATCCCGTCGCCGACGGCCGCCAGGAAGGCGCGCTCCAGGTCCGCCGCGCGCTCCGGCCGGTACGCGCCGCCCGCGCTGGGGTAGTGCTCCGCCAGCGCCGGGGCGCGGCCGGTCAGCACCCGCGCGTGTACGCCGCCGAGCAGCCGCAGGGCGACGGCGTCCGGCCCCGGCGCGTCCTCGTACCCGGCCACGGCCTCGGCGCAGACGCCGCCGGCCCGTACGTCCGCGGCGACCCGCGGCAGCAGCGCGGCGTACAGAGGCGAACCGTGTTCCGCGCAGGCCGCCGCCTGCCACTCGATCATCTGCGCGGCGCGCTCACGTGACATGCCTGGCTCCTTCCGGCCGACCGGGAGGCGGCGGGCTCGACGTCTGGCACTCAGTGTCTATTTATGAACCCTTACATGGCACTGAGTGTCAGATCATCTTGCCTCACGTGCCCCGGCCGAGCAAGGGCCGCGGCTCACCTCGCCGGGCGGCCCCGCCCTACCTGGACTCCTCCCGGGCACGCAGCAGCCTGGTGATCTGCTGGACGAGTGCGTCGTCGCTCCGCACCGGCCCGCCGGAGACGAGCGCGCCGAGACGCGCGGCGGTCCGGAAGTCGTACGCGCGCTCCTGCTCCGCCTCGGGGACGCTGTGGTACTCCTCCCTGGCGCGGAAGCCGACGGTCATCTCGACGGCCTTCGCGATGAGCCAGGTGAGGACGAACGAGAACGCGATCACGGCGGCGATCGCGACGAGCTGCCTGCCCAGCAGACCCCAGCCGCCGCCGTAGAAGAGGCCCTCCTTGCCGCTGATCCGGGCGGTGGCGAAGAGGCCGACCATGATCAGCCCGGTCAGTCCGCCGACGCCGTGCACCCCCACCACATCGAGGGTGTCGTCCACGCCGAAGCGGTACTTCAGCGTGACCGCGAAGGCGCAGACCGCTCCCGTGACCAGACCGGTGACGACGGCACCGAGGGTGTCGATCTCCCCGCAGGCGGGCGTGATGGCGACCATGCCCGCGACGGCGGACGAGACCACGCCCATCGTGGAGACCTTGCCGGTGCGCCACTTCTCGACCAGCGGCCAGGTGACCATGGCGCCCGCGGCGCCGAGCTGGGTGTTGAGGAACGCGCCGGACGCGGTGCCCTGGTCGCTCAGCGCGGAACCGGAGTTGAAGCCGAACCAGCCGAACCACAGCAGGCCGACACCGATCACGACGAGCGGGATGTTGTTGGGACGGTCCTCGCGCCGCGCGAAGTCGCGCGGTGCCCGCAGCACGATCGCGACGGCGAGGCCGGCCGCGCCGGAGTTCAGCTCCACCGGCAGGCCGCCCGCGAAGTCGAGCGCGCCCAGGTGGTCCACGATCCAGCCCTCCTTGTCGAACACCCAGTGCGCGACCGGGATGTAGACGATCAGCAGCCACAGGACGACGAAGACCAGCCAGCCCTTCATCGTGGCACGGTCGGCGATCGAGCCGCTGATCAGCGCGACGGTGATGACGGCGAAGCCCATCTGGAAGGTGCTGTAGAGGTAGGTGGGGATGTGGCCGGTCAGCGTGTTCAGTTCGATCCCCCGCATGAACACGTGGTCGAGGCCGCCGATGAGCCCGGCGCCGCCGACGTCCGGGCCGAACGCCAGGGTGTAACCGACGGCCCACCAGGCGAGCGTGCCGAAGGCGAGCGCCGCGAAGCTCATCTTGATCATCATCAGGACGTGCTGGGTGCGCACCATGCCGCCGTAGAAGAACGCCAGTCCCGGCGTCATCAGCAGCACCATGGCGGTGGAGGCGAGCAGCCAGGCGGTGTCACCGGAGTCGTATGCGGGCGGCATCGGCGGGGGAGCGGTGTTCATCGGCGGATTCCTCGGGTGGGTGGGGCGCGGTGGGTTCGCCCGCGCTACGGCTTGCGCAGGTCGGGGGCGGGGTGTCCGGTCAGGAGCCGGTGCAGGCGATGCCGGGCCGCGGCGTGGGCGGCGGCGACCCGGACGGGGCTGTCGTCCAGGAACCGGGCCCAGGCGCCGCACTCCCGTGGCAGCACGCTCACCCCGTACAGGACGCCGAGGCCCTCCAGCGCCTCGTACAGGGCGTCGGCGACCTCGGTGGCGGGGGCGCGGTCGGTGACGACGAAGAGTGAGGCGACGTGGTCGTACCCGGCGAACACGCCCGGGCCGGTGACCTCGTCGCCCGGCCCTCCCGCGCCCGGCCGCAGGCGCAGGGTGTCGACGCCGAGGAGGGTCCCGTCGGGCCGGGCCAGCCGCAGGTCCGTGGCCAGCACCCGGTAGCCGTGGCGCTCGCCGCGGGCCAGCCGCCCGGCAGCCAGCGTGTCACCGACGACCACGGTGGCGCCGGAGGCGACCGTAACCTCCGTGCGCTGGTAGAAGCGCGCGCCCCGGAACGGGATCAGCGGGTCCGGCAGGTACTCGGCGTAGGCACCGGGCGCCGCCGTCAGACGTACGTGCTGGCTCGCGTAGTCGTGCTCCATCCGGAAGACCTTGGTGGCCGCCTGGGTGGTCAGGTGCACCTCGGTACCCGGGCCGCAGCGGAAGTCCATCCGGTAGCGGTCGGCCTGGGCGATGCCGCCGCCGGTGGACATCAGATAGACGTAGCTCATGCCGGGCATGGCCGGATCGATCCACAGCGGACGCATGATCTGCAGCGGGGACTTCTGGTAGCGCTCGACGAGTTCGGTGCGCCCGCCGCGCAGCGCGAAGGCCAGATCGAGGATGCCCACCTTGGCGGGGGAGCCGGCGGCGAGCGTGTCGGGCACCGAGGCCAGGGCCGACACGTCGGGCGGGACGCGGCCCGCGCCGTAGTAGCCGGGGGAGAGCCGCTCGGGTCCGGGCCGGGTCGCCGTGGGCCGCACCTCAGATCAGCACCGTGCGGCGCGATGCGAGATAGTCGGCGATGTCCGGGAGGCCGGCGCCGGTGAGGCAGTCGGTGAGGACGACGGGACCGCCGTCGCGGACCCGGTGGGCGTCGGACTCCATGACGCCGATGTCGGTGCGCACGTACTGCGCGATGTCGATCTTGTTGATGACCAGCAGGTCGGAGTCGGTGATGCCTGGCCCCCGTTTGCGCGGCATCTTCTCGCCCTCGGCGGTGTCCAGGACGAAGAGGAAGAGGTCGACCAGGGCCGGGCTGAAGGTGAGGGTGAGGTTGTCGCCACCGGACTCGTACAGCAGCGTGTCCGTGTCGGGGAAGCGCTCCAGCAGTTCCGCACCGGCGGCCAGGTTCATCGTCGGGTCGTCGCGTACGGCCGTGTGCGGACAGGCGCCCGTCTCGACGCCGACGACCCGCTCCGGTTCCAGGATGCCCGCCAGCGTGCGGCGGATGTGCTGGGCGTCCTCCTGCGTGTAGATGTCGTTGGTGACGACGCACGGCCGGTGGCCGCGCTCGATCAGCAGCGGCACCAGTGCCTCGATCAGCGCCGTCTTGCCCGAGCCGACCGGCCCGCCGACGCCGACGCGCAGTACCTTGTCGTCCATGGTGCTCCCGGGCTCGAGGGCTCCTGTCCCGTCCGCCGCCGCCCTGTCCACCGCCCCGTCCGTCTCCGTCGCCGCGGCCGGGGTGCGCGCTGTGTCGCCGGTGTCCTGGTACATGGGCGTTAGACCAGGAAGAACAGGTGGTTGAGCGGCAGCTCCCGGGCGGGATCGATGGTGGCGACCCTGCCGTAGCTGTCGGAGGCAGGCGAGCCCGGATACGCGGTCGGCTGCCTGTTGCTGACGGTGGCGGCGGCGCTGGCCGCGGTCACGCTGGGTGCCCTGGCCGCGCACGCGGCCCTGGGGCAGGACGACGGCGCGCAGAGCGGTACGCGATGACCGACTGGCTGCTCGTACTGGCCGGAGCCCTCGCCGGGGCGCCGCTTCGCTACCTGCTCGGGCTGGACGCGAAGTACCGTCTGCGCGGCACGTTCCCGTGGGGCACCTTCGCGGCCAACGCCGCCGCCGCGCTGGTGCTCGGCTTCGTCGCGCAGTGTGCCGCGGACGGTGAGCTGGGTTCCCGGGTCCAACTGCTGCTCGCCACGGGCTTCTGTGGCGCGCTGTCGACCTGGTCGACGTTCTCCTACGAACTGCTGACGCTGACTTCAGCCCGCCGCCTGGGTACGGCGGCGGGCTACCTGCTCCTCAGCGTCGGTGCGGGGGTCGGGCTCTCCTTCACCGGCGCCGCCGTGGCGGACGCGGTGTTCTGAACCGCGGACGCCGCGGGGCGGGTCAGCTCATCCGCTCGAAGGGGTCGTGCTCAGAAATGATCTTGTCGATGCGCGCCTGGTCCACCCGGTGCGTCACCTCCTGGCTCTCCTGCCGGTCACGCACGCACTTGGCCAGCGTGAATGAGGAGCTGACCAGGAAGAGCACGCCGAGCGCGAGGAACCCGCGCTCCCACGGCCCGACCGGCAGCCACACGACGCCGATGCCGACGGCGAGCAGGGAGACTCCGAACGCGAGGGCGGCCTGGGCGAAGAACGCCGTGGTGGTGGGCCGCTGAACTGGTGTGGTCATGAAGCTCATCCTGCTCGGCGCGCGGCCGCCTGCCATGAGTACGCCTACTCAGCCGCGGCCAGGTGTTCGTACCCGTCAGACGGTGCCCGCGCCTCAGCGGTAGAGCAGGTACGGGCGCCGCACCCGCTCGAAGTCCCGCACCTCGTCCGCCCAGGCGGCCGTCACCCGGTCCGGCTCGGCGCCCGCGTCGATCATGTCGCGCAGCCGGGTGGAGCCGGAGAGCTTGTCGATCCAGTACGGCCGCTTGGGGTCCCAGGAGTCCTCGCGCCAGGCGAAGCCCTCGTACCGGCTGGCCTCCACCAGCATCGCCACGGCCGTGGGCACGGGCCGGAAGCGGTCCGGGTCCGTGACGACGACCTGCACGCCCGCGCAGGTCTTCGCCACGTGCTTGCCGAAAGTCGGCACGAAGTAGCCCTCGCGGAAGCGGACCCCGGGCAGTTCACGGGCGTTCAGCCGGTCGCTGTACCGGTAGTCGAGGAACGGCGCGCCGATGAACTCGAAGGGGCGGGTGGTCCCGCGTCCCTCGGAGAGGTTGGTGCCCTCGAAGTAGCCGGTGCCCGGATAGACGGCGGCGGTCTCCGGGGTCGGCATGTTCGGCGAGGGCGGTACCCACGGCAGCCCGTTGCCCGCGGCCAGCGAACGCGGCTCCCAGCCGCGCATCCGGACGACCTCCAGCTCCACCCGGCCGCCGTCACCCTCCTGCGGCAGCAGCTCGCCGTTGAAGTAGCGGGCCAGCTCACCGACCGTCATGCCGTGCTGCTGGATGATCGGTTTGAGCCCCACCCCGGAGGTGAACGCGTCGGTCATCAGCGGCCCGTCGGCCCGCCTGCCGACCGGGTTGGGCCGGTCGAGCACGACGAAGCGCGCACCGATGTCGCGGGCCGCGCGCATCGCGTGGTACATCGTCCAGATGTAGGTGTAGAAGCGGACGCCCACGTCCTGGATGTCGAAGACGAGGGTGTCCGCGCCCGCCTTGGTGAACAGCTCCCGCATCTTCGCGGCGTCAGCGCCGTAGGCGTCGTACACGGTCAGACCGGTGCGCGGGTCCTCGAACTCCGGCTCCGACTCGCCCGCCTGTGCGCTGCCGCGGAATCCGTGCTCGGGCCCGAACACCCCCACGATGTCCAGCTCCGCGCGGGCGGCCATGGAGTCGACGATGTGGCTGGTGTCCCGCAGCACCCCCGTCGGGTTGCTCACCACGCCGACCCGGCGGCCCCGCAGCATCGACCACCCCCGGGCCGCGGCCAGGTCGGCGCCGGGCGTCACCTCGCGGCGGCGGCCGTCAGCGGGGGCCGCGGCGGCCGGGCCTGCGGCGGCCGTCAGCGGGGCGGTCAGGGCGGCGGCGGTGCCACCGGCGAGGAGAAAGCGGCGGGAGGGCATGCGGGGAAGCTATCCAGGACCCACACCGGCGACAAGGGGGGCGCGCGAAGCACCACAGGTGTAGAGCAATGACGCGCCCGTCGTGCACCGGTCCCGCTCAGCGCAGTACGGCTGCCAGCAGGTCGCCGCCCAGTGCCGTCAGGCCGGGCAGGTTGAGGTTGTAGCGGACGTATCGCCCGCTCCGGCGGGACGTGAGCAGGCCCGCGCGGCGCAGGACGGCGAGGTGGCGGGAGACCTCCGGGGGCGAGAGCTCCCAGGCGTGGGCCAGCTCCCGGGTGGTGTGCGGGCCGCGGGCCAGGGTGCGCAGCAGCCGCAGCCGTACCGGATGCGAGAGGGCCTCGAGCCGTAGCGTGACCGTCTCCAGCGACACCAGCCCCGAGGGACCCGGCTCGGCCACGGGGTACTGCACCACGGGCTGCCAGCCGGGCGAGTGGACCGCCACCAGGTGGGGACGGCCGAAGACCGTGGGGATGAAGGTGACCCCGGTGCCGTGGGCGGCGGTCGCCTTGTCCTGGAGCTTGTCCACGACGATGCAGTCGCCGTCCGGCGCGAGGGTGACCGAGTCGGAGACCGAGGCGAGCGCCGCCCCGATGCCCTGGCGTTTGAGCAGCTCGTTCTTCAGGCGCAGGTCGGTGGCGAGCCGCACGGTGACGTCCGCCCAGGCGGCGTCGAAGAAGGCCTCGGCGCACTGTTCGAGGGTGTGGCGCACCCGCGCCCGCACGGCGTCCGGGTCCGCGAGCAGCCGCTCCGCGAATGCCTCGTGCAGCGGCCCGCGGGCCTGCGCCAGGTCCAGGGCCCGCTCGCGCGCGCCCGCCTCGGTCAGCGGCGACGACGTGGCGAAGCGGGTCCGGCGGCTGCCGCACGTGGTGACGAGCGCGGCGGTCACATACGCCTCGTCCTCGATACGGTCCACGTCGTCCAACTCCTCGGCGAGGGTGGGCCGGGGACGGGCGGGGACCAGGAAGTCGGCTTGTGAGGAACGCCAGAGGAACTCCGCCTCCCGCAACTGCTCGGCCAGCTCGGGCCGCATCCCGGCCCACACGTCCGCGGCCCACCCGGCGAGCTGCGGGTGATGCCCCGGTTCTGCCAGCACGTGCAGCATCGCGGTCAGCTCGGCCAGCGGGGAGGCGGCGAAGCGCAGTCGCTCGGGCGGCAGGCCACTGATGTCGATCCTCAAGGTCACCCCCTCATCATCCCCGGCCGGACGGCCGGTGACGGCGCCGGTTGACGGGGTCCGTCAACCGGCGCGGCCGGCCCGGCCGCCGACCGCACCGTTGGCGCCATGGCAACCACCACCAAGATCCGGCCCCGCGCCCTCGTCCGTGCCTCCGGAGGCCCCCGGTATGCCGCGGCCCTGGCCGTGGACGCACTCGGCACCGGCCTGCTGCGCCCCTTCCTGCTGCTCTACGGGGTGACCGTGCTCAGGCTGTCCGGGCCGGCCACCGGCATCGCCATGACGGTCGGCATCGTCGTGGGCCTGGCCTGCATGCCGGCGGTGGGACACTGGCTGGACCGGGGCGCGCGCAGCACGGTCGTGGCGGCGTCGATGCTGGTGCGGATGCTGGGTGTGGCGCTGCTGCTGGCCACCCCGGCGGGGCACGTCTGGCTGTTCGCGACGGCGGCGCTCCTCCTCGGCATCGGCAACCAGGCATGGCCGGCCGCCCACGCGGCCCTCGTGGCCACGGTCGCCCACGGCCGGGAACGCGACGCCGCGCTCGCGGCAGGCCGCGCCCTGCGCAACGCGGGCATGGGCGCGGGCGCGCTCCTCGCCACCGTGTGCCTGGCGGGCGGCACCACCGCGCTCCAGGCGCTGGCGGCCGTCACCGGGCTCGCCTACCTCACCGCGGCGGTACTGGTGTGGTCGGTCCGCCTGCACGCGCATTCGGCCGCGGCCCCGGCCGAGGAGGGGGCGGACGGCGGACCCGCGCCCCGGATACGCGCGCTGCTGGCCGCCAACGTGATCTACGCCTTCTGCCTCAACGTCCCCGAAATCGCGCTCCCGCTGATCCTGGTGACGCAGCTGCACGCGTCCCCGGTGTGGTCAGCGGCCATCTTCGTGGCCAACACGGTGCTGGTGGTCACCCTTCAGGTCCCGGTCACCGTGTGGCTGGCCCGCTACTCCCGGCGGACCGTACTGGCTCTCGCGGGCGTCGTGCTCGCCGCGTCCTACCTGGGCTTCCTCGCGGCCACCTCGCTGGGACACGGCCGGGGTGTCCCGGCCATCGCCGCGGTCTCCGTAGTCTGCACGGTCGGCGAGATCATCTACGCGGGCAGCGCCACCGCGCTGGTCACCGTGCTCGCCCCGGCCCAACTGCTGGGACGCACTCTCGCCCGCTTCGAACTCTCCACGGGCCTCGGCCTCGCCGTCTCCCCGGCGGTCATCACCGCGCTCGCACCCCGCGGTCCGGCCGCCTTGTGGGGCGGCCTCGCTGCTGCGACGCTTCTCTCCGCCGGCGCCGTCGCCACCGAGAAGGACCGGGAGACACCGCCCGTCGGCCGCCGCCACCGGGCGCGAGCAGGAGCGTGAGCGAGGCAGACGTCCTGTCGGGACGCTGCCCGCCGTCACCAGGGAGGCCCCCCGCTCAGGCGGCCAGACCCGCCGGGACCAGGGCCGCGTCGGCGGCGCGGGCGTCCGTACGGGCGGGCACCGCCGGGCCGACCCCCTCGGTCAGCAGCGCCCGGACCTTCCGTACGGCCTCCCGCCCCGCGCGGTTGGCACCGATCGTGCTCGCCGACGGGCCGTAACCGACCAGCTGGATACGCGGGTCGCGGACCGAAGCGGTGCCGTCCAGCCGGATGCCGCCGCCCGGCTCGCGCAGCCGCAGCGGCGCCAGGTGCGCGGTGACCGGCCGGAAGCCGGTGGCCCACAACAGCGTGTCGGCCGCGGCGGACCGGCCGTCCGCCCAGGTGACGCCGTCCGGGGTGATCCGCGCGAACGGGGGCCGCCGCTCCAGCAGGCCGTCGGCGCGTGCCCGGCGCACCGCCTCCGTCATGGGGAGGCCCGTCACCGAGACCACGCTGCGCGGGGGCAGCCCGTCCCGCACCCGCTCCGTCACCCTCGCCACGGCCGCCCGGCCCTGCTCCTGGTCGAAGGGCTCCGTATGGAAGACCGGCGGCCTGCGGGTCACCCAGGTGGTCTCGGCCGCCACCTCGTCGATCTCCAGCAGGTGCTGGACGGCCGAGGTGCCGCCCCCGATGACGATCACGCGCTTGCCGGTGAACGGCGGCGTGCGGGGACCGGCGTACTGGGCAGTGTGCAGTTGGGTGCCGCGGAACGTCTCCTGGCCCGGGTAGCGGGGCCAGAAGGGGCGCTCCCAGGTGCCCGTCGCACTGATCACCGCGCGGGCGGACCAAGTCCCGGCGGAGGTCTCCACCAGCAGCCGCCTCGATCCGGCGGCCGGGTGCTCGCGTACGGCGTTCACCCGCACCGGCCGCCGCACCGGCAGGTCGAAGGCGCGCTCGTAGGAGGCGAAGTAGTCGCCGATGACCTCGGCGGAAGGGCGCTCGGGGTCGGCGCCGGTCAGCTCCCTGCCGGGCAGCGCGTGCATCCCGTGTACCTTGCCGTAGGTCAGCGTCGGCCACCGGAACTGCCAGGCGCCGCCGGGTTGCGCGGAGCCGTCCAGCACCATGAAGCCGCGGCCGGGCTCGAACCCGGCACGGCGCAGGTGGTACGCACTGGACAGCCCGGCCTGCCCCGCCCCGATGACGACGACCTCGGTCTCCGTGTAGTCCATGCCCCTGCCAACAGCGGGCACCGCCCGGAGCTTCCCGCGCCGCCGCACACCCTCCGGCCCGCCCGCGCCCGCGGGCGGCAGGATGGGTGCATGAGCGACGCACTGCGTACCCGCATCCTGGAACTCGCCACCGGCGCGGAGGAGACCGTCACGGACCTGACCCACCACTGCGCGGAGTTCCTCGACGAGGTGGCCGCCGGCCGCGACGGACTGCTGAACGTCTTCGTCCCGCACGCCACGGCCGGCGTAGCCGTCCTGGAGACCGGCGCGGGCAGCGACCGCGACCTGCTCGCCGCCCTGCACGACCTGCTGCCCGCCGACGACCGCTGGAACCACCGGCACGGCAGCCCCGGCCACGGCCGCGACCACGTCCTGCCCGCCCTCGTCCCGCCCCACGCGACGCTCCCGGTCCTGGCCGGAGCGCTGGCCCTGGGCACCTGGCAGTCGGTCTGCCTGGTGGACACCAACGTGGACAACCCGGACCGGCGGGTGCGGCTGAGCTTCCTGGGCTGAGCGGGCTCACTCTCCGTGGGGGTGCCGCCGTTCTGGAAACGACCGGACGGGGTCTGCGGCGGTAGGTGGTGCGCGTCGGTGAGCCGGCCGGTGGCGGGAGCGTGCGGGAGGGCCCGGCCGGGCGGGGCGGTGGGGCGCCCCGGCCCGGCCGGGCCACTGATCTGTGCGTCCGGCCGCGCGGGTTGTGGTGCGGGCTATGCGCGGGACTCGTCGACTTCGGCGAGGAGGGTGAGGAGGGCGTCGGCCGCGGGGCCGGAGGAAGCCGGGCTCTGGCCGGTGACGAGCAGGCCGTCGGTGAGGACGTAGGGCTGCCATGCGTCGGTCTTGGAGTACTCGGCGCCCAGGCGCCTCAGTTCGTCCTCGACGAGGAAGGGGACGACGTCGGTCAGGCCGGCGTCGGCTTCCTCCTCGTTGGTGAAGCCGGTGACGCTCCGGCCGCGTACGAGGGGAGTGCCGTCGGGGTTGGTGGCGTGGCGCAGGGTGCCGGGTGCGTGGCAGACCAGGGCGAGGGGCTTGCCCGCGCGCAGGATGGTCTCGATGAGCCGGACGGAGTCGGGGTCTTCGGCCAGGTCCCACAGGGGGCCGTGGCCGCCGGGGTAGAAGACGGTGTCGAAGTCGTCGGCGGAGACGGCGTCGAGACGGACGGTGTCGGCGAGGGCCGCCATGGCCTCAGGGTCGGCCTCGAAGCGGCGGGTCTCGTCGGTCTGGAAGGCGGGTTCGTTGCTCTTCGGGTCCAGGGGCGCCCTGCCGCCCTTGGGGGAGGCGAGGACGACCTCGGCGCCTGCCTCCTTGAAGCGGTAGTAGGGGGCGGCGAGTTCCTCCAGCCAGAAGCCCGTCTTGCGGCCGGTGGTGCCGAGTTCGTCGTGCGAGGTGAGAACGATCAAGATCTTCACGGTGTTCGCTCTTCCTTCTAGTAGACCGGTCGTCTTAGCTGGGGCGCGTAAAACGACCGGGGTGTGGGTGGTGGGTGGCCCCTGCGGGCCGCCTCGTGCTTCG
This sequence comes from Streptomyces sp. CNH287, assembly GCF_000424825.1. Lineage (NCBI taxonomy): Bacteria > Bacillati > Actinomycetota > Actinomycetes > Kitasatosporales > Streptomycetaceae > Streptomyces > Streptomyces sp. CNH287. Next base: position 548,182 of record NZ_AUKQ01000004.1, read on the forward strand.
GGTGCTACAGGTGCAGGAGTTGGCGGGTGACCGTCGTTGTGGTGTCCAGCGGGCCTATGTCGCGGTGGATCTTGGTCATGACGCTCGCTCCGAGCCACATGTCGTACAGGATCTGCGCGGTGTCGCGAGGGGTGCCGTCGATGGTGAGTGATCCGTCCTCCAGGCCGGCCGTGATCGTCCGTTCCAGGCGGTCGATGATGCCGGTGGTGCCGTCCTTCAGGGCGAGCCGCATGGTCTCCGACAGGTCGGAGACCTCCGCGCCGAGCTTGACGGCCAGGCACTTGCCCTGGCATTCGTCGATGCTCTGTGTCTCGCGCCAGTTCTGCCAGTAGTTCATCAGCCGTTCTGCCGCGGTCAGGCCCGGCTCGGCGAGGAGGCGGTCCATGTCCGCCAGGTAGTCGGTGAAGTAGGCCCGCATCATGGCCTCGCCGAAGGCGTCCTTGGAGCCGAAGAAGTGGTAGAACGACCCCTTCGGCACACCGGCCGCAGAGAGGACTTCGTTGATGCCCACTGCGGAGAATCCCTTGCGGGACATGATCCGCTGGGCGGCGTCGAGAATGCTGCGGCGGGTGTCGTCCTTGATGGCTGGCATGTCCCCCATCCTACGCACATTAGACCAGTCGTCTAGTGCTTCCGTGCGTCGGCCTCGCAGCCCGGCTCGTCAGCGGCCGAGGAAGTCCAGGAGGATCTCGTTGACCTCGGTCGTGTGGGTGGTGAGCAGCCCGTGTGGCGCGCCGTCGATCTCGACGTACCTGGCGGAGGGCAGGGCCTTGGCGAAACGGCGCCCGGTGGCGTCGACGGGCAGGGTCCGGTCGCTCGTGCCGTGCACGATCAGGGCGGGTACGTCGATCCGCGGGATGTCGGCCCGGAAGTCGGTGGGCCAGGTCAGCGGGGCGGCGGCCGAGGCGAGCGGGCCTGCGCCGGCCGCGACGTTCCAGGCGTTGCGCACCGCTTCCTCGCTCACCCGGGTGCCCAGGTTCTCGTCGAGGTTGAAGAAGTCGGCGTAGAAGCCGGTGAAGAAGGCGTACCGGTCCTTCTTCACCGCCTCGGAGACCCCTTCGAAGAAGGAGGGCGGGGCGGCGCCGTCCGGATTGTCGTCGGTGATGGCCAGATACGGCTCCAGTGCCGCGAGGAACACGGCCTTGGCGACCCGGCCGGAGCCGTAGGTGGACAGGTAGCGGGCGACCTCGCCGGTGCCCATCGAGAAGCCGACCAGGACCGCGTCGCGCAGGTCGAGGGTTTCCATGACGGTGTGGAGGTCGGCGGCGAACGTGTCGTAGTCGTAGCCGGTGGAGGGCTGGCTGGACTTGCCGAAGCCGCGCCGGTCGTAGGTGATGACCCGGTGGCCTGCGGCCAGCAGGGCGGGGATCTGCCCTTCCCAGGAGTTGCCGTCCAGCGGGTAGCCGTGGATGAGGACGACGGGCTGTCCCGTGCCCTTGTCCTCGTAGTGCAGTTCGATGTCGGCGCTGTTCTCCGTGTCGACCTTGATGCGTCCCATGGTGCCTTCCTCTTCCGGGAGTTCGGTGCTTGTCGTGCTCCGATGCCAGAACTATACGACCGGTCTACTCGTACCGCAACCCCCGCCGCCGTCCAGGTGTGTCGCGGGTCTGGCCCTGCGGCGTCCGGGGGAGGCGCTACGCGGGCCAGGCCCGTGCCGCGTGGCGGGCCGCGTCCAGGAGCTGTGTCCGGTCGGCGCCGTCGCGGGCCAGTGCGGCCATGCCGGCCAGTACGGTGTCGACGAACGCGGCGACGCCGTCGGCCTGGACGGTCGACGCGAGTTCTCCGTCCGCGGCCGCCCGGCGCAGACGTGCTCGGATCATGTCGCGTGTCTTGTCGCGCCGCGCGGTGAGCCGCGGTTCCCCCATGACGAGGCAGCCGGGGGGCTGTCCGGGTGCGGTGAAGTGCTCGGCCGAGGACCTCAGCAGGCGCTCGACCGCCTCCCGTGCCGTGGGTGCCGACAGGTCGCGCTCCAGTGCCTCGTCCAGGTGCTCGGTGTAGAGCGCGCACGCCTTCTCGAACAGCGACTTCTTGTCGCCGAAGGCCGCGTACAGGCTTGGCGGGGCGATCCCCGCCTCCCCGCACACCTGCGCGACGCTCACCCCGTCGTATCCGCGCTCCCAGAACGCGCGCATCGCCGTCCGGAGTACTGCGTCCTTGTCGAACGTCCTCGGTCTGCCTGTCATGCGCAAACTGTAACGCACGCTAAAGAACCTGCTACGGTTCTTCTGTAACGCGCACTAAACAACGTTGGGCGGGCGACGACTCTCGCCTGCCAGAAGGAGCACAGTGATGAGTTACAGCGGCTACAAGTCCCTGGTGGTCCGTGTGGAGGACGGGGTCGCCTGGGTGACTCTCGACAATCCGCCGGTGAACACCGTCGACGCCACGCTGGCCGGTGACCTCAAGGCCTTCGCCGACCTGGTGGCCTCCGACGAGGAGATCGCCGTGATCGTCCTCCAGTCGGCCAACCCCGAGTTCTTCTCCGCCCACGCGGACTTCGAGTGGTCCTTCGATCCGAGCACTCTCCTGGCCCTGGCCGACCCCGAGGGCGACCCGGCCCTCAATCCGCTTCAGCAGCTCAACGAGCGGCTGCGCACGCTGCCGCAGGTGACGATCGCGAAGTTGCGGGGTTACGCACGCGCGGGCGGCGCCGAGCTGGCGATGGCCGCCGACATGCGGTTCGCCGCTGCGGACCACACCTGGCTCTCCCAGCCGGAGTCACTGATGGGCATCTTCCCCGGCGGAGGCGGCACCCAGTACCTCAACCGGCTGGTCGGCCGGGCCCGTGCCCTGGAGATCGTGCTGGGAGCCGAACTGTTCGACACCGCTGTCGCCGAGCGCTACGGATGGATCAACCGCGCGGTGCCGGACGAACACCTCGACGCGTTCGTCGACGCCCTCGCCCGCCGCATCGCCGGTCTGCCCCCGGGAGTGGCCGCCGCCGCGAAAGAGGCGTTGGACGCCGCCGAGTCGAGCGGCCCCGTTCCGCACCTGGCCGAAGAGGCGTCCGCCCACGCGAAGGTCTACCCCTCCCCGGACGACGTCGTCCACCGGCTCCGCGTGCTGATGGACCGCGGCGGGCAGACGCGCGACGGCGAACTGCGCCTGGAGAGCCTGCTCGAATCCATCCCCTGGGCCCACCGCTCGTGACACTCCGACGGTCATGTCCACCGGGGGGCGCTGCTTCGAGGCATCCGCAGCGAAGCCGGGCGGGCGTCCGCCTCGGCGGCCCCGTCGAGGCGGCAAATCCCCACGAGGCGTGGCCATGGGTGGAGACGCAGGCCGCGAAGGTGGTGGCCGACCTCGCTCTGCTCGTTCCGGGGTCGGCTGCCCCGGCGGAGGCCGGCGGACACGAATGCGGACACCCCGGACCGCCGGGCGCGGCTGAGCTTCCTGGGCTGAGGCGGGTGATCAGCCCGGGAGGAGGGGGCAGCCTGCTCGACGCGGCAGAGCGCAGGCGCGGCGGCCGGGCACGCGCGGTCTCACATCCGGGATCGGAGCACGTCGACCTCGCAGCCCGGCGCGAACGGGTCGAAGCCGTGCTCGATCAGCCAGCGAACCGCCAGCAGGCTGCGCACCGACCACCACGCGTGGATCACGTCGAGGTCGAGGTCGGGGCCGTAGCCGGCGAGGACGTCGCCGAGGTGCTCCTCGTGTCCGAGCGTGAAGGTGGCGAGGTCGTACAGGGCGTCACCCTGGCCCGCCTCGGACCAGTCGATGATGCCGGTGACCTCGTCGCCGTCCACGAAGACGTGCGCGACCTGCAGGTCGCCGTGCGTGAACGCCGGAGTCCACGGCCGCAGCGCGGCCTCGGCGACCTGGCGGTTGCGGGTGACCAGGTCAGCGGGCAGGAGGCCCTTGGCCACGAGCGAGGCACACTCGTCGTCGAGTTCCGCCGCCAGTGCGACGCTGCTCCGCCCGGCCCGGCCGGGCCGGGGCGGCAGGGGCGCGTCGTGCAGCCTCCGGATGGCGGCGCCCGCCGCTGCCCACGCCGCCGGCGACCCTGTGGACGGCCCGCCGAGCCGCCCGAGCACGGTCCCCGTGAGCGCGGCGATGGCGAGCACGGGCGGCTTGCGCCACAGGACTTCCGGGGTCGGCACGGGCGCCAGCGCCATCGCCTCGACCTCGATGTCGATGCGCGCCTGATCGGCGTCCACCTTCAAGAACACGTCGCCGACGCGCAGGGTCGCGCGCTCGGAATGGGCGACGACGACTGAGACCTCATCCATGGGCAACCAGTATCCCGGGGATGATCACCGGTGTCGCCAGGTTTATCGCCTACGGGCACGCGGCTGACCGCGTGCCCGTAGGCGGCGGTGCGGAACCGGCGGAAGGGTTGCGGCGGGACGGCCCGTTCACAGACTGCACCGGAACCTGAAGGGCGCGACCGTCACCGAGGCCGGCGACCGGCTGGTCGCCGGCAGCGGTCGCGCCGATGACACCTTCGGCATCGCGCCGCCCGCCGCGCGTCCGGGCACCTCCACGCCCGCGCCGCATACGCGGCCGACCGCGTGCGGAGGAGCCGTTGTACGATGCGCTGCCGCAGGTCGCGGTGCTGGTGGGCCACCTACGGAGGTGCGTGTGGAGTACTTCGTCTACTGTCGCGATCAGCCGGGATCGATGCCGCTGCGGGAGGAACTGACCGAGGAACATTGGGCGTTCATGGACCGCTACGCCGAGGGGATGATCGCGCGCGGCCCCACGCTCACCCCGGACGGCACGGTGGCGACCGGCAGCATGCACATCGTCGACCTGCCTGACGCGAACGCCGCGCAGGCGTTCGCGTTCGACGAGCCCAACTACCGGGCCGGCGTCTACCGCGAGGTGCTGGTGCGGCGCTGGGGGAACGTGCTGGGCCGCACGATGTGGGAGTTCCCCGGAGGCGTGGTCGGTGGCCCGCGCTTCCTGGTCCTCGCGCACAGCAAGCCGGGCCTGCCCGCCCCCGGGAGCGACCTGGAGGCGGCGCAGCACGACTACCTCGAGCGCCGGTTCGGCGAACACCTCGTCGCGTACGGCCCGTTGCACTCCAGCGACGGTGCCGACTGGTGCGGCACCGCCCTGCTGGTCGAGCTGCCGGATCGCGGAGCAGCCGAGGCCATGATGGCGGACGAGCCGTACGCCCGGGAGGGGCTCTACGAGAGCGTCGAGGTCCACCACTGGGAGTTCGGCGGCCGACGGGAGTGACGTGCCCCCGGAGGCTCCGGGGGCGTGCCGGGCGGCAGGCTCGTCACCGGCCGCGGCGGCCCGACGAGGCCGCCGGTCTCGCGGGCCCTCTCGAGACGCTCGGTGCGACGGGGTGTGCGGACGGGGAGGGGGGCGGGGCGAATTGCGGGGACGGGGGTGCCGGGACAGCCGTGGGGTCCGGGCGCGAGGGGCCGGGGCGGTCGTCCACGGCGACCGCCAGGCACGCGGCGATCAGCACCACGTTCTTGATGACGTACTGCCCCTCCAGGGTGGGTGTGGCCAGATGCCCGTTCCACATCGCGTCCGGCAGGATGAACAAGGCGGAGAAGACCCCGGCCATATGCACGAAGAATGCCGCCAGGGCCAGCCGCAGCAGGATGCCGGTGACCAGGCCCAGGCCGATCGCGGTCTCGAAGACGGCCAGCATCGGACGGGTCGCGTCCGCCGGCACCAGTCCGAAGGCCAGTACGTCCATGGTGTCGATGGCCACCTGCTCCGCCGGGCTGGCGTTGGGTGCGAACTTCATCGCCCCGAACCAGATGAAGGTGAGCCCGACGGACACCCGGAGCACCGTCGTGCTGTGCGGTCGGTAGCGGCCGAGGACGGATCTGAGTAACACCTCGCCCGGAAGAGCCCTGTCGCGCCGGTGGTGCGGCTTCGCGGGGCGGTCGGTCCCGTACCGGGAGGTGCCGCCGTCTCGGTTTACGGCATGACGTGTCATGGAGTGTCCTTCCTGATCACGTGGCTCCGGCCGAGGTCCCCCCTCGTGCGCACCGCTCGGCGGACGCGTACCTCCCCCGCCGGCGCCCGGAGCGCGTGGTGCCGTGACGCGGGCACCGCGGGGGCGGCGTGGTCGGGTGTGCCGAACTGGAGCCTTGCGGACGACAGCCGTCAGGGGCTGCCCGATGCGAACGTGTACGACCGCTGCTTCGCCGGAAGGATGTGGGGCCGTGCGGGGCTGGATGCGGGACAGGTCTCAACGGTGGGTGAGGACGTTCCGGGCGTTCAGGTTCCCTGGTGTGGGGCGCGGCGGGCACTGACGGGTGTTCTCGTCAACGAGCGTGTGTCTGCGGGGGGTTGGGGGGCGGGAAGCCCACGGCCTGCGTTCGCGTCTGACAACACGCTAGAGGCTCTGACGTGCCCGCGTAAAGGTCTGGACCAATACTTGTTCGAGTCGCCTGCGCGATCCGTGCCGTGTCCGTGCCGCGTCAGTGCCGTGCCGCTGCCTTCCCGCGCCGCGTAGGAGGGCAGCCGCACGGCCCGCCGCCTAGGTTCTGTCGTCGAAATGGCGGTGTCCGACCGGAGGCCGGGCTGTGCGGCGTGTGGTCCGTGCGCTCACAAGGCTACGGACTCGTCCTCGTACCGGGTCGTACGTGGGCGATTCCGGCAACGCGGCGAGCATGGGGCCTCCCCAGGCCCGAAGGGCCAAGGGGACGCGTGCCAGACGCCGCACAGCAGGCGACATGGTGACGACAGAGCCTAGCGCAGTGTCGCCGTGAAGCTCCGGCCGTAGGCCTGGTGGCAGTTGACGTCGATACGGGTGCCGCCGTGGGCCCGGCGCACCCTGACCCCCTCGTCCGCCGTGACCTTCCGCATCCGGCGCCCGCGCAGGACGACCGTGACGTTCTCCCGCTGCGTCGTCGGGTCGGCGACCGCGACCGAGACCGTGCCGTCGCGCGACTCGCGCAGGATCACCGACGCCGGCCCGTCCAGGATCAGCCGCCCGGCCCGGTGCCTGCCCGGGGTGAAGGAGTTGGCGGCAAGGACGCCCAACTCCCGGTGCCGGACGGCCTGTACGCGCACGGTGTTGACCAGTACGGACACCGGCCCGCGCCGGTAGGCCCGCAACTGGCCCTCGGAGGCGTTCGGTACGAGCGCGTGGGCCATCGACGCCGGGCGTGCTCCGGCGGACTGCTCGACGGCGACGGAGAAGACCTGGCGGCTCACCGGCTCGGCGGGGTTGGACTGGCGGATCACTCGCCTGCTGCGGGTGACCGTCTCCAGCGAGACCGTCGGCACCTCGCCGTCCAGGAAGACGTAGCCGACCGAGGTACCCCGGCCGGTGTCGGCGTAGCGCAGCCAGTCCAGCCGTACGGGGTCGGGGCCCGGCCCGGACCAGCGCGAGCCGTCGCGGAGCCGCCCCGTCACCGCGAGGGTGTCGGACGGGTCGGCGATCCTGCTGTCCACGGTCGTCGTCACCGGACGGCCCGCCGGGTCGCCGACGCCCGCGGCCAGGACGAGGATCTCGTCGTCGAGCATGAACCACGACTTGGTGGCACGGGCGTTGCGGTAGGCGACGAAGTCGTCGGGGAGGGTACCCGCCCGCTTCGCGGCGTAGGCGGCGTCGTCCGACAGGATCATCCCGGCCGCGCCGTAGGTGCCCAGGGCGGCGCCGCCGCTGTACGCGTTGGTGCCGCACGGGAAGTAGACGTAGGTGTTCTGCGACTCGGACGAGGAGGTGAACCCGCGCTCGGGGTTGTCGTACCACAGCTTGCCGTACAGCTCGGGGACGGTGCGCCGGGTCTCCACCGGCGCGGTGACCCCGGCCAGCCGGTACGGCGGGACGGCCGTGTAGTAGTCGACGCCGAAGTGCCGGCGCTGGTCCTGCCCGGGCAGGTACAGGTAGTGGGCGCCGTCGCCCTGGAACCAGGGGATGAGGTTCTCGCCGCTCATGTACTCGTACTTGCTGATCCGGCTGGAGCTGCGCGCCAGGGCGAAGGTGTAGCCGGGGCGGCGGTGCACCGTCCGCTCCATCGCGTGGAACGCCTGGTGGGACTCGGCCGCGTTCAGGTCCCGGGCCGGGATCGAGACGTCGGCCACGATGTCCGCGTGGCGGGCGATGCTCACCGGCGAGACGAACTCGGCCGGATCGGGGGCGGCCTTCGAGCGCTCCCTGACGAACTTCACGTACCCCTTGAGCGCGGTGGAGTCCGCGCCGCGCGTCAGCCCCGAGAGGTCGACCACGGCCTCCGCGACCTCGGCCACGTCCCCGTAGCCGGTACTGGTGCGCGACCGCCCCCGGCCCTTGACGATCTCCATCATCCAGCCCTCGAAGATGACCGGCGCGAACGCGTCCCGCACCCAGCCGTGCACCACGCCCGCGAGATCGCCGCCGGGCACGTACCGGGTGCCCTCCAGGATCTTGAGCGTCTGGACGACGCGGGTGAGCAGGTTCTTGCCGTAGGCGCCGGTGTAGGCCACCGAGGCGTGCTGGATGAAGGAGCCGTCGGCGTAGAAGCCGTCGGTCACGCCGTGCCGCAGGTGGTACGGGTCGACGGTCGCGAAGACGGTCAGCTGGTCGGCGAGGGCCTTGCTGACGCGGGCGTCGTCCTGGAGCAGCGCCCCCTGCAGGACCCGGTTCGTGGTGATGTCGGCGAGGTTGGCGCCGGTGTGGAAGCGGGAGTCGAGGTCGACGTCGCCGTCCTTGCCGTTGCGCAGGTAGGCGTCCATGGAGGCGACGTAGGCGGCAGTCAGCTCGGGGCGGTACGCCGTGAGCGCGTCACCCAGCAGCACGAAGGTCTTCGTCACCTGGGCGGGGATGCCGATCTCCCAGTTGAACCAGTTGCCGTAGTAGCCGCGTGCCTGGTCGCCGAAGTACTCGTCGTGCAGCCGGACCAGGGTGTCGGCCACCCGGTGCTGGGTCGGCACGCTGCCGCGCAGCGTGGACTCCCCGGGGCCCGGCGCAACGGTCGCCAGCGCGATCTCGCAGAGGTAGCGGTAGCTGGTGAACAGGTTCGTGTCGCTGGTGCCGAGCGGGAGGCCCGCGAAGACCTCACCCTGCCCGGCGCCGTCGAGCGCGGCGAGCCGCGCCCGTGCCGTCGACTCGATGGCCGCGAGCCGGTCCGCGACCTCGGGACGGGCGTTGGAGTCGGCGGTGCCGGCGAAGACGGCGAGCGTGTTGCGGATCAGGGCGGCGTGGTCGGCGGCGGAGCGCGGCGGGGCAGGGCGGGCCTCGGCCCGTGCACGCAGCGGACCCGCGGCGGTCAGCAGCGCGGTGGCGGGGAGCACGGACAGCACGGCGCGGCGCGAGAGCGGCACGGGAAGCTCCAAAGCTCGGCAGGAAAGCGCTTGCTGCGCATCAAAGCAACGACCTGTTCCGCTGTCAACGCATCGCGTCGAGCCGTGCGCGGACGCCTTACAGGGGTACGAGTGCCGCCTCGGTGGCCTTCACCACGGCCCACACCGGCGTGCCGTCGCCCAGGCCGAGTTCGGCCGCGGCCTGCGGGGTGATCTCGGCGACCAGGTCGGGCGCCTCCGCCGAGGTGATCAGGACCCGCAGCCGGCTGCCGCTGGCGGTGATCTCCCGTACCGTGCCGGGCCAGGCGTTGCGCGGGCTGCCCGCGGGCCGCTCCCGGTGCACGGAGACCGCCTCCGGCGCGATCAGCCCGAGCGCTGCCCCGCCGGCGGGCAGCGGGTCGGCGGAGACGAGCACGCCCCCACCGGGCAGCGCGAGGCCCCGTGCGGTGGTAGTGCCGGGCCAGGCGTTGCGGCCCAGCATCCGGGCGACCCAGGGGGAGCGGGGGTGCCGGGTGACCTCGGCGGGCGGGGCGTCCTGCACCGCACGGCCGTCCTCCAGGACGAGAATCCGGTCGGCCAGCGAGACGGCCTCCACGGGGTCGTGGGTGACGAGCAGGCAGACGCCGCCGAAGCCGTCGAGATGCGTGCGCAGGGTGTGGCGCACCCGGGCGCGGGTGGTCTGGTCGAGTGCGGCGAGCGGCTCGTCCAGCAGTAGGAGGCGCGGGCGCGCGGCCAGCGCCCGTGCCAGCGCGATGCGCTGCGCCTGGCCGCCGGAGACCTCGGCCGGCCTGCGGTGCGCGAGATGCCCGACGCCCAGCCGGTCGAGCCAGCGCTGCGCGTCGCGCCGGGCCTCGGCGCGCGGGACCCCCTGCGCACGCGGCCCGTAGGCGGTGTTGGCGAGGGCGCTCAGGTGCGGGAAGAGCGCGCCGTCCTGCGGCACCCAGGCGACGCCGCGGCGGTGCGGGGGCAGGTGCGAGACGTCGGCTGCGCCGAGGCGGAGCGCGGCGTACGAGCGCGGGGTCAGGCCCATGAGGGCGCGCAGCAAGGTGGTCTTCCCGGCGCCGTTGGGGCCGACGACGGCGACGGTGGTGCCCGGCGGCGCGTCCAGGGCGAGCTGGTTGAAGCCGGTGAGTTCGGCGTGCAGGGACCAGCGCTCCCGCGGCGGCGCGGGCTCGCCGGGGTGCGCGGCGTGTGGTGCGGCGTCGTCCTTGGGCACGTCTCCGCGGGGCGTGCCGTCCGGGTCGTGCGCGCCGCGCCGGTCCCCGTCGTCGGCCGGCGCGGCGCCGGGCGCGTGCGGGCGGTCGCGGACCGGCCCGCCCGTCCAGCGCCCGCGCAGCGCGACCAGTACGGCCATGGCGGTCGCCAGCAGCAGCAGCGAGACGGAGGTGGCGGCCTGTGGCGACTCCTGGAGCAGCAGGTAGACTTGGAGCGGCAGGGTCTGGGTGGTGCCCGGCAGGTTTCCCGCGAAGGTGATGGTCGCGCCGAACTCGCCAAGCGCCCGCGCCCAGGTGAGCGCCGCCCCCGCGGCGAGTCCCGGGGCCACCATGGGCAAGGTCACGGTGAAGAACACCCGCAGGGGCGAGGCGCCGAGCGAGGCAGCGGTCTCCTCGTAACGCGGTTGAAGCCCGTTGAGCGCGCCCTCGAGGCTGACGACCAGGAAGGGCATCGCGACGAAGGTCGCGGCGAGGACGGCGCCGGAGGTGTGGAAGGGCAGGGTGACGCCGAAGGTGTCCTCCAGCCACGGGCCGAGGAGCCCGCGGCGGCCGAAGGCCAGCAGCAGCGCCACACCGCCGACGGTCGGCGGCAGCACCATCGGCAACAGGACCAGCGAGCGTACGAGCGCCTTGCCGGGGAAGTCGACGCGGGCCAGCAGCCAGGCCAGCGGCACCCCCAGCAGGAGCGAGAGCCCGAGCGCCCAGCCGGAGACCAGCAGCGACAGGCGCAGCGCCTGGGTGGTCTCCGGGCTGGCCAGATGTCCGCCCAGCCCGCTCCAGGAGGTACGCGCGAGGATGCCGGCCAGGGGCAGCGCCAGGAACGTAACGGCGAGCAGCGCGGGGACCGCCAGCGCGAGCGGGGCGCGGCGGCCCGGCGTACGGGGGCCACGGGCGCGGCGGCCGAGGGTGCGCTCGGTGGTCACGGCTGCTGGAAGCCGCCGTCCGCGAGGATCTTGCGAGCCTCGGGGCCGGACAGCCACTTCACGAACGCGCGGGCGGCCTCCGGGTGTGCGGAGGCCGCCAAGGTCGCCGCCGGGTAGCGGGCGAGGGCGTTCTGCGCGGTGGGAATCGCGACCGCGTCGATCTTGCCGGGAGCGGTGGCGGCGTCCGTGCGGTAGACGAGTCCGGCGTCGGCCTCGCCCAGTTCGACCTTGCTCAGGACGGCGCGCGCGTTCGGTTCCTGGGACACCGGCTTCACCTCGATCCCCCGGGCGTCCAGGATCTTTTGGCCGTACCGGCCGACCGGCACCTCGGGCGCGGCGAGGACGACCTTCACGTCCGGGTCGGCGAGGTCCTCCAGGCCGCGGATCTTCTCGGGGTTGCCCTCGTCCGTCGCGATGACCAGCCGGTTGGTGGCGATGACGGTGGCGGTGCCGGTGTCGCCGCCGAGGCCGTCCATGGTCTCGGTGTCCGCCGTGACGAGTGCGTCGGCGGGGGCGCCCTGGGTGACCTGGGCGGCCAGCTCCTGGGAGCCGGCGAAGGAGAAGGTCACCTTCGTACCCGGGTGCGCCCTCTCGTACGCGCGGCCCGCGGTCTTGAAGACGTCGGTGAGCGAGGACGCCGCCAGCACGGTCAGGTCGGCCGCCGGCGGGCCTCCGGCGGAGTCCTCCGCCTCCGCGTCCGTACCGCCGCACGCCGCCAGCGGGACGAGCAGCGCTGCCGTCACTGCGGCGGTCGCGCCGCGACGCACGGCGCGGATTCGAGTGCGGGGCATGGGCGGGCTCCTCGGGGACGCGGACAGGGTCGGCCGCCATCCGGATGGGGCCGCACATGCGTCAGAGTATGGCCCGCTCATGGAGCAGCTGCAAAGTAATACGGATGATTACCCATGCAGGTGCGCACCACTTGGGATGAACTGCCGGAGGCGGCGAGGGCCTCCGGCGCGGCGGACCTCCCGCGCGGCCCCGGCACGCGCGGCGCTCGCGCGTGCCGGGCCGCCCCGCCCCTCAGCAGTCGCGGAACTCCGGCGACTGGTTGAGGATCTGCGACCGCTGCGAGGTGAAGCGGGTGTGCGTCTCACCGCCTCGCGCCTCGGGGTGGAAGACGGCGACCCGGTGGCAGTTCATGAAGGCCAGGGTGACGCCGAAATGGCGCTCCAGGCTGCCCCGGATCGCGTCGCTGGAGAGCGCGCGCAGCAGTTGGCCGCGCTCCTTCTCCGAGGGCGGCGGGGTGTGGTTGTCGGCGAACTCGGCCTTCCCCTCGCGCAGTTGGCCGACGAGCCCGGCCACGAGGGTGTAGGCGTAGGGCAGTGAGACGCGGACGGTTTCCACGAAGTCCTCTTCGCGGACCTCGCCGCGTTCGGCTTCGGCGAGCAGCTTCGGGGGGACGTCGAGTGACATGTGAAGGGCTTTCTGTGGAGTGGGTCGGTTCGGTGGTGCGCTTGCGCCGGTAGCGGTGGTAGGGCACCGGCGGAGGGACCGGGCCTGCGGTTGGCGCGGGCCGGGGGAGGGCGGGACAGTCAGGCCAGGGGGTCGGCAAGGCCGTGAAGCCCGGTGAGGTCAGGAGGAGGCGGCCGAGAGCGCGGCCGGGCCGTGCCGGAAGTCCGGGTCGACCTGCCCGGCGAGCCGTGTGCCCGCCGCCTCGTCCCCCTGCGCCGCCGCGTTGCGCAGGTGGAAGGTGACCGCGTGCCGCTGGAACGCCGCCCAGTCCTTCGGGCGGGCGTCGACCGCGCCGCGCAGCTGGTCCAGGGCCCGGACGGTGTGCGCCTCGGGCTCGCCGCCGGTGCGCCCCTGCTCCCGGCCGCGTACCCAGGGGGAGTACCCGCAGCAGGCCAGCAGGTCGTCCCCGACGTGCTCCTTGAGGAAGAGCAGGTCGTCCTCGCCCGTGACCTTGTTGCCCACCACCGCCACCGGGATGCCGAACTCGCGGGCGTGGTCGCGGTACTGGCGGTAGACGGAGATCCCCTTGCGGGTGGGCTCGGCGACCAGGAAGGTCAGGTCGAAGCGGGTGAAGAGGCCGGAGGCGAAGGCGTCGGCCCCGGCCGTCATGTCGACCACGACGTACTCGCCCGCGCCGTCCACGAGATGGTTGAGGTACAGCTCGACCGCGCCGAGCTTCGAGTGGTAGCAGGCCACGCCGAGGTCGCTCTCCTCGAACACGCCGGTCACCATCAGCGGGACGCCGCCCACCTCCTGGACGTGGCAGCCGTGCACCGCGTCGTCCCCGAGCAGCCGCAGCAGCCGCGAACCCGCGCCCGGCGGCGTCGTCTTGACCATGGCGGCGGCGGAGGCGATACGCGGGTTCGTGCCGCGCAGGAACTCCTTGATCTCGCGCAGTCGGGCGCCGAGCGGCGGTGCGCTGAAGGGCTCACCGTCACCAGGCCCCAGGGCCTCGGCGAGGTGCTGGTTGATGTCGCCGTCGATGGCGAGGACGGGCGCGCCGGAGCGCGCCAGCTGGCGGGCGAAGAGGGCGGACAGGGTGGTCTTGCCGCTGCCCCCCTTACCGACGAACGCGACGCGCACGGTCAATCACCGGCCCAGTTGAAAATGAATGTCATGTCGCCAGATTCGCCGAGGTGCTGACCCTCTGTCAAGTCGGCGCGCCCGGACGGAGGGCGAGGCGGCAGGGGTGCGGGCCGCCGGTCGGCGGCCGGGGCGGGGGGTGTGGTCTGGACCTGCCGGGTGGGGGCGGCATGCTCTTGGCAGAGACATGCCATATCCCCCCATCGAGAGGCCCCAGCCGTGCCGTCACACCCCCCACAGGACCACCGGCGTGCCCCCGCGACCCCGGCCGGCGCCGGCCGCCGCTCCTTCGTCGGCGCCCTGGGCGCGGGCCTCCTGGGCACCGCCGCACTCGGCGCCGTGCCCGCCGCCCACGCGTCCCCCGCTCCGTCCGCCGCCCCGCGCCCCGCCCGGCACCCCTGCGGCGCCTCGCGCACCGTCTACCTCGGCACGTACGGCGGCGGGATCGTCGCCTGCTCCTACGACACCGCCACCGGCGCGCTGACCCGCACCGGCGGCTTCGCGGCCGTGACCAACCCCGACTTCCTCGCGCTCAGCCCCTCCGGTGAGGTGCTCTACTCGCTCGACGGCGGCGGGCCCGAAGGCGGGGTGCGCGCCTTCGCCATCGGCGCGGACGCCGCCCTGACCCCGCTCGGCCAGGTGCGGTCGACCGGCGGCCGGGGCGTCACCCACCTGTCCGTCCATCCCGGCGGCGGCCACCTGCTCAGTGCGAACTACACCTCCGGCAGTGTCGCCGCGCACCGGATCGAGGCCGACGGCAGCGTCGGCGAACGCACCGGCTTCGTCCAGCACACCGGCTCCGGCCCCGACCCTGACCGCCAGAGGGGGCCGCACGCCCACCAGATCGTCACCGGCCCGGCGGGGGACTTCGTCCTCGCCGTCGACCTGGGCACCGACTCCGTCCACACCTACGCGCTCGACCCCGGCAGCGGCGCCCTCCAGCACGTCTCGGAGGCCAAGTCGGCACCGGGCGCCGGGCCGCGGCACCTGGTCTTCCACCCCGCGGCCCCGTACGCCTACGTGGCCAACGAGCTGGACAGCACGGTCACCGCCTACGCCTACGACGCCGCCTCCGGCGCGCTCACCCGGGGGGACAGCTGGTCCACGCTGCCCGGCGGCGCAGACCCCGGCGCCAACTACCCCTCCGAGGTGACGATCTCCGCCGACGGCCGGTTCGTCTACCTCTCCAACCGTGGCCACGACAGCGTCGCCTGGTTCGCGACCGAGGCGGGCGGCGCGGGCCTGCGGCTGGCCGGCACGGTCCCGTGCGGCGGCTCCTGGCCCCGGCACATCAGTCTCTCGCCGTCGGGCGGGCTGCTCTTCTCGGCCAACGAACGGGCCGGGAACGTGGGTACGTTCACGGTGGACGCGGAGTCCGGTGCGCCGGCGCCCTCCGGCGCCCCGTTCGCGACCAGCTCACCGGGGTGCGTGCTGCCTCTGTGAGGCGCCGGGGGGCGCGGGCACGGGCGGCCGAGTGTGCCGGATCACTCTTGGTCCGCGCCGGAGCGGGTACCGTCACCGCACGTCAGTACCGCGCCGTCTGCGAGGAGTGTCATGGGAACAGCGGTCACAGCGGCCCGCTTCGACGGTGTCGGCGGCCCGCCCGACACCGCCCGGTGGATACCGCACGCCCGCCGGGTCAGCGCCTGGGACCGCCGCGCCTTCCACGGCGTGGCGTCCCGGCATCTGCCGGGCGCGGACCGGGTGCTTCCCGGGCTCAGCCGCGCGGCCAACCACGGCGGGCTGTGGTTCGCGATCGCCGCCTCGCTGGCGGCGGCCGGCACACCCGCGACCCGCCGCGGCGCACTGCGCGGAGTCGCCTCGCTGGCGGTGGCCTCCGCCGCCGTGAACACCCTGGGCAAGGGCGCCGTGCGGCGGGCCCGGCCGCTGGCCGACGCCGTACCGCTGATCCGCAGGCTGCACCGGCAGCCGGTCACCACCTCCTTCCCTTCCGGCCACGCGGCCTCAGCCGCCGCGTTCGCGGCGGGGGTGGCGTTGGAGTCGCCTCGCTGGGGCGCCGCGGTCGCCCCCGTCGCCGCCGCGGTGGCCTTCTCCCGGGTGTACACGGGCGTCCACTACCCCAGCGACGTGCTCGCCGGTGCCGCGCTCGGCGTCGGCGCGGCACTGGCCGTACGGGGCCTGGTGCCCACCCGCTCACAGCTTCCCGCCCCCGCCCGGCCGCTCGCGAGCGCCCCGGCCCTGGGGGACGGGCGGGGTCTCGTGCTGGTGGCCAACACCTCCTCCGGGCAGCGCTCCGCCGACCGGGGCGGGGCCTCCCAGAGCGGCTCCGACGACGACGCCGCAGCGCAGCCCCCGGTCCTCGCCGCCCTGCGCGCCGCCCTGCCGGAGTCCGAGATCATCGTCTGCGACCCCGCCTCCGGAACCCTCGTCCAGACCCTGGAGGAGGCGGCGGAGCGGGCCGCCGGGCTCGGCGGCGCCCTGGGCGTCTGCGGCGGCGACGGTACGGTGAACGCCGCCGCCACGGCCGCCGTACGGCACGGCCTGCCGCTGGCCGTGCTGCCCGGCGGCACCCGCAACCACTTCGCGTACGCGCTCGGGGTCGAGCGGGCCGAGGACGCCTGCCACGCCGTCCGCAACGGCGAGGCCGTCGCCGTCGACCTGGCCCGCTTCGCACCCGGCCCCGGAGACCCCGAGGGCGCCTCCGGATACTTCCTCAACACCTTCAGCCTCGGCTCCTACCCGGAGCTGGTGCGCATCCGGGAGCGCTGGGCGCCGCGGCTGGGCGCCTGGCCCGCCGGGGTCCTCGCCGCGCTGCGGGTGCTGCGTACGGCCGGGCCGGTGGAGGCGGGGCTCGGCGGCCGGCAGCGGGCGATGTGGCAGCTGTTCGTCGGCAACTGCTCCTACCGTGGATTCGCCCTGGCCCCGGTGCGCCGCCACGACCTGGCCGACGGGCTGCTGGACGTACGGGTGGTGCCCGGGGGCAGGTGGCCGCGCACCCGGCTGTTCGCCGCCGCGCTGACCAGCGTGTTCGGGCAGTCCCCGGTGCACAGCACCGCCCGGCTGCGGCGACTGCGGATCACCGGCATACCGCCGGGCACGCACCTCGCCTACGACGGCGAGGTCGCCCCCGCACCCGGTGAGCTGATCCTCGACAAGTGCCACGAGGCCCTGACGGTCTACCGCCCGCTGCGGCCCTGAGCGGGAGCCGCGCACACCGTCGGGCGGGCGGCCCGACCCGACCCGGCGCGCCCGCCGGGCGGGCGGGTCCGGCGACGCACGGGTACCTCCCGGCGACGCGGGGGAGAGGCGCGGGGCCGGGCCTCGCGGGCCGAGGAGGACCGCCGGGACGGAACTACGCGAGGACCGCGGTCGCCTCGACCTCGACCAGGAGGTCGGGCTCTCCCAGGGCCGCGACGCCCAGCAGGGTGATCGGCTTGACCGGGTCGATGCCGAGCTTCGCCGCCGCGCGGCCCACCCCCTCACCCAGCAGCGGCATCTTCTCGGGCTTCCAGTCGACGAGGTAGACGGTCAGCCTCGCCACGTCGTCGAAGGTGCCGCCGACCGCGGCCAGGGCGGTGGCGATGTTGAGATAGCACTGCTCGACCTGCGCGGCGAGGTCCCCGTCGCCCACCGGCCGCCCGTCGGCGTCGCGCGCGACCTGCCCCGCGAGGAACACCCACTTCGATCCGGTGGCGACCGACAGCTGCCGGTAGACCTCGGGCTTCGGCAACCCGTCGGGGTTGACCAGTGTCACGGACATGGACCGCCTCTTCCTCTTGTCGTCGAGGGCGGCAGGAGCCGCACCCCGTTTAAGCATAGCAATGCTATGTATTATGAGGCTCATGGCGAGGACGAAAGATCCGGCGGTCCGCTCCCTGCTGCTCGACCGGGCCGCGCAGATGCTGCGGACGAGGCAACCGGTCACGCTCCGCACACTGGTGGCCGGTACCGGCGTGTCCACGATGGCCGTCTACACCTACTTCGGCGGCATGGACGGCCTGTGGCGGGCGCTGCGGCAGGAGGGCTTCGTCCGGCTGGCGAGCGGCCTCGCGGCCGTCCGGCCCTCCGCGGACCCTGTACGGGACCTCGCCGCGCTGGGGGCGGCCTACCTGTCGCACGCGCTGGCGAGCCCGGACGTCTACCGCGTCATGTTCGACGCGGGCTTCGAGCTGGAGGATTCCGCAGCCGCGGACGAAACCCTGCACTGCCTTGTCGCCACCGTCGAACGGGCACAGGCGGAGGGCCGCTTCCACGGCGGGGCCGACCCGCTGGCGCTGGCGACGCAGAGCTGGGCCATCGGCCACGGACTCGCCTCACTCGTCGCCACGGGCCCCCTGCCGCATCAGGCACTCGCGCACGGCGTCCCCCTGCTCACCGCGCTGTTCACCAGCGCGGGCGACGAACCCGCACGATGCCGGCGATCGGTGGAGCGCGGCTGGGCACCGATGCCCCCGGCCGGTCCGGGCGCGGAGGACCGGACCGGCTAGCGCCGCGCAACGGTCTCCCTGTTCGTGCCAGACTGCTGGGATGATCGTCAGACTCGCAGGAGATGAGGATTTTCCTGGCTTTCTCGGCCTGGCGGCCCAGGTGGAGCACTGGTTCGGTCCGATGGTCGGGGACGGCGGTTTCCAGGACGCGGTGCGTGAGCATCTGCGTCGGTCCAGGGCGCTCGTCGCTGTCTCCTCGGGGTCGGAACTGCTGGGCGGACTGCTCTTCGGAGCGGAGGCGTCGACGTACCACGTCCACTGGCTCGTCATCTCGGAGCAGGCGCGGGGGAAGGGCGTCGGCCGTGCACTGATGTCGGACGCGATGCGCAGGTGGGTGCGGGGCCCGGGCAACGTCGAGGTGGTCACCTTCGGGGCCGACCACCCCGGTGCCGTCGCCAGCGGCGCGCGGGTCTTCTACGAGCGCCTGGGCTTCGCCCCGGCCGAGGCGGCCGATCCGGGACCCGAAGGCGGGTCCCGGCAGATCTACCGCCGCGCCGTCACCTGACACATGCGAGGGTGGGCCCAGGCGGTCACCGCTCGTAGGCGCTGGCCGTCAGCGTGACCGCTCCGCCAGCCGATGCATCGGCGGAACACGCTGCCCTGTTCCTCGTGGTCGGCGTGGTCGTGCGGTACCGCGGTGGACCCGTGCGAGAGTCTGTCCGCCGGGGGGACCTTAGACTCCCGCCGTGAACGACGCCACAGACGGGTTCCGGACCAGACCGGTCAGTACGGCTGACGCGCCGGCCGTACTCGACATGCTCGACGCGGCCGTGGTCTGGATGAACGAGCGGGGCAACACCGAGCAGTGGGGCACGACGCCGTACTCGCGGCGGCCCGGCGGGCAAACACGGGTCCAGCGGTACCTGGGGCAGAACGCTCCCTTCATCGCGGAGCTGGGCGCCGCCTCGGTCGGAGCCCTGGTGATGGACTCCGGGCCCAGCCCGGAGCTGCCGATCACACCGGCCGGGGAGCCCGAGCGGTATGTCCGGCTGCTGGTCTCCGACCGACGGCGGGCCGGCCGGGGCATCGGGGCGAAGCTGCTCGCTCATGCCGTCGACGAGACGCGGCGTGCGGGCGTCGGACTGCTGCGGGTCGACTGCTGGGCAGGTGGCGGGGGAGAGCTGGTCGCGTTCTACGAGCGCAACGGCTTCACCCCCACCGAGCGCTTCCTGTCCGGGTCCTGGCCAGGGCAGGTGCTGACCAGACGGGTGGGCTGACGGACCGGACCGGACCTTGTGCTCTACCGGGAAGGGCAGCACGTCAGGGGCAGTTCCACCTCGTGGTCATGGGATCGGATCGCGTCGACACACACCCCCCGGTCGCGGCCTCGGCGTCCGCGCACCTGAGCCCCTCCGCCACGGAAACGCCCACGGAAACGCCCACGGCACCGACGAGCGGCCGGTCCCTCTCGTGCTCAGCCGCAGGCCCGGGACCCCTTCCCGGTCAGCGTTAGCCGGCGTCGGGCACCGGCCCGCCGCCCGGGGTGCGAATCCACTCGTACGCCCGCCGCGCGTCGAACTCCCGCTGGCCGCCGGTGAAGAGCAGGCCCGCGCCCCGGAAGCCGTCCGCACCGGCCGACGCCGCGACGTACGGTACGGCGACGCACCGCATCCCCGCCCGCCGCGCCGCCTCCGCCCCCGGTGCCGCGTCCTCCAGGGCGACGCACGTGCGCGGAGCGGCGCCGAGCAGGCCCGCCGCCGCCAGGTAGACGTCCGGCGCGGGCTTGCCCCGGGGCACCTCGTCGGCGGAGACCCAGCGGGTCAGCATGGTGTCCAGCCCGGTGCCGCCGAGGACCGCCGCGATGGCGGACCGCGAGGAGCCGGAGGCGACCGCCAGTGGGTGTCCGCCGGCGTGCAGCAGCTCCACGAGCTTGCGCATCTGCGGGAAGACCTCCATCGAGGTGCGGGCGAGTTCCAGGTAGACGCTGTTCTTCCGGGCCAGCAGCTCCTCCACGGGGGCGTCGATGGAGTGCCGTGCGCGCAGCGTGCCCAGGGTCTCCCGGGTGCCGATGCCGATGAACTCGGTGTGCTCCTGCCAGCTGAAGCCGGGCACGCCGTACTCGGCCAGGACGCGGCGGCCCGCCTCGTAGTAGTGGGGCTCGCTGTCCACCAGCGTGCCGTCGAGGTCGAAGATCACCGGGGGCGGCCCGGTGGCGAGGGCGGGAGCGGGGGAGTGGCGCATGCCGTCCAGCATGCCAAGGCCCGGCGGCATCGGCGTCGCGGACGGGCCGTGGGGTGCCCGGGCGGCGGCTGCTACCGTCGGCGTGATCACCGACGTCGGCGGAAGAGGTGCCTGGGCAGTGAGCAGCGACAGCCAGGGACACGGGCGGGGACGGACAGCTGGGAGCCGGGCCTACATCGGCTCGTTCACCTCGGCCGGCGGCCGGGGCGTCACGACCGCCGCCGTCGATCCGGACACCGGCGCGCTGCGCGTGCTGCGGCACACCGAGACGGCCCTGCCGGAGCCCTCGTACCTCGCCCTGGGCCAGGGCCTGCTGTACGCGGTGTGCGAGACGGCGGACGGAGCGGCGGCCGTGCTCTCCCTGGAGGACCCGGACCGGCCCGCCCTGGTCGGCGGCCCGGTGCCGGTGGGGGGCGCCGCCCCCACCCACCTCACGCTCGCCGCCGGGCGGCTCTTCACCGCGAACTACACTTCCGGGAGCGTCAGCGCGCTGCCGCTGCGTGCCGACGGCACGCTCGGCGGCGGTCACGCGATTGCCTACCCGCACCAGGGCAGCGGCACCGACCCCGAGCGCCAGTCCGCGCCGCACGCGCACGCCGTGGCGGCCGACCCCTCGGGCCGCTGGCTGCTCGCGGCGGACCTGGGCACGGACTCGGTGTGGGTCTACGGCCTCGACGCGTCCGGCGGCGAGGTCCGCCCGCACGCGGAGGTGGCGCTGCCGCCGGGCAGCGGCCCCCGGCAGCTTC
Source organism: Streptomyces sp. CNH287 (assembly GCF_000424825.1). Lineage (NCBI taxonomy): Bacteria > Bacillati > Actinomycetota > Actinomycetes > Kitasatosporales > Streptomycetaceae > Streptomyces > Streptomyces sp. CNH287. The sequence goes on from NZ_AUKQ01000004.1 coordinate 569,433, forward strand.
GGTTCCACCCCGGCGGCGGATACGCCTACGTCGTGGGCGAGCTGGACTCGACGCTGACGGTCTGCCGCTGGGACGACCGGACGGGCACGCTGGAGCCGGTCGGTGCGCTCCCGGTGCTGCCCGCGGGGGCGGAGGGGCCCAACTACCCCTCGGAGCTGGTGGTGCGCGCGGACGGCCGCCACGCCTGGGTGGCCAACCGCGGGCACGACAGCGTCTCCGTCCTGGAGATCGACGCCTCAGGCGGAGCGCTGACGCTGACCGGCACGGTCGCCTGCGGCGGCCACTGGCCGCGCGGCCTCGCCCTCCACCCCTCGGAGCGCTGGCTCTACGCGGCCAACGAACGGTCCGGCGACCTCACCTGGTTCGCGCTCGACGAGGCCACCGGCATGCCCCGCCGTACGGGGTCGACCGAGGCGCCGGCCGCCTCGTGCGTCGTCTTCGGCTGACGGTGCACGAGGCGGCCGGTCCGGGGAGGCCAGGCGGGCGGTGAGGCACAACGGCTGCCGGACGGGCGGAACAGTTCGGGGGGCTCTGCGGCAGGGCCCGGCCCGCTCGCTCAGCGGGCGGGCATCCCCTGCGCCTGCTGCGGCAGTCCCAGCTTCGCCCCGTACGCCGAGGCGACCAGCTTGCCCAGCGCCGGATAGGGGCCCAGCGGCTCGGCCGACGCGCAGCCCGCCTCCTGGGCGGCGGCCTCCAGCAGCCCCGCCGGGACCTCGGGGCCGATCAGGCAGGGTGCGACGGCGAGCTGCTGGGAGCCGGAGTCGCGCAGTTGGTCGGCGACCCGGGCGATCGCGCCCTCCTCGTCCAGCCCGGCCGCGAGCACCGGCACCGCCAGCCGCGCGGCCAGCAGCATGCCGGTGATTCCGGCGGCCTGCACGGCCTCCTCGCCGCCCAGGGTGGCCAGCACGATGCCGTCCGCCGCCGTCGTCACCGTGAACAGGCGCGCGCGGTCCGCGCGGGCCAGACCCGCCTCGGAGAGCTTGACGTGCACCGCCTCGGCGAGCAGGGGATGCGGGCCGAGCACGTCCGTCAGCTCCGCCCCGGAACCGCTGTTGAGCACCGCCTGCCGGATCTGCCGCATCCGGGCCGCGTCCGGACCGGCCAGCAGCGGCACGACCACGGCCACCAGGTTCTCCGGAGTGGGCGGCACGGCGTCGGCGGGTACGTCGCCCGCGGCCTCCGCAGCGGCCGAACGCTGCGCCGCGGCCTCGGCGAGCACGCTCTCCAGGGACGGGAACTCGTCGTCGCCGCCCTCGGCATAGCCGATCCGCGCGTCCAGGCCGGGCAGCTCGGAGCGCGCGATGCTCACGACCTCGGCGGCCAGCCCGCGCGTCGTACCGGTGGGCTCGCCGGGGACGGCCAGCACCAGCGCCGGAGCGTCCTCGGGGGCGACGACGGGCTCCGGCCGGCGGTGCCGCCCGGACTGGCGGGGACGGGGCATTCGTACAGGCAGGCCATTGCCCGGCCCATTGGGGGAGCTCATATGCCCGCATGTTAATGCCTTGGCGGGCCGCACTGTTCGGGCGGGGAGGTACCGTCCGAATTTGTCTGTTCCATCCCGCGTGTCGAACGGCCCCGCTCCTCGCTGCGCACGGCGGGCGGCGCAGGTCAGCGGCCTGCGGCAGGTCAGTCCACGGTGAGCAGCGCGGGGTCGGCGGGCAGCCGCAGCGAGCCGTCGGTGAGCCGGGCGGCGACCAGCACCGCGCCCTCCAGCGGATCGCTCCCCGAGATGCCGACACGCGCCTGCGGCAGCCGTACGGCAAGCTCCCGCCGCAGGGGCGCCAGCAGCACCTCGCCGACGCGGAAGAGGCCCCCGGTGAGGGCCACCTCCAGCGTCTCCGTGCCGCCGGGGGCCGTGCCGTCCTGGTCCGTGGCCGCCACGGGCGGGCAGGCCGCGGCGGCGGTGGCGGCGATCTCGGCGGCGGCCCGGTGCATGATCTCCACGGCCACCGGGTCCGGCGGCCACTCCGGCGCGCCCTTCGCGTCCGGCGGACCGCCTGCTGCGCACCGGGCGACCTCCGGGGCGAACGAGGCCAGCACCGCGGCCCGGTCGGTACGCGGGTACAGCACGCCGGGCAGTTCGCCGACCGGGCCCAGCAGCCGCTCCGCGCGCTCCAGCAGCGCGCCGGAGCCGCCGCGGCCGTCGTGCGCGCGCAGCGCCGCCTCCAGCCCGGCCCGGCCGATCCAGGCGCCGCTGCCGCAGTCGCCGAGCAGGTGGCCCCAGCCGTCCACGCGGCGCCAGCTCCGCAGATCGGTACCCAGGGCGATCGTGCCGGTACCGGCGGCCACCACGACACCGGGCCGCTGCCCGAGCGCCCCCGCGTAGCCGGTGACGGCGTCGGCGGTGAGCGCGAGCCGCCGGACGCCCAGCGCCTCCCGCAGGGCGGTGGGCAGGACCGCGCGCAGTTCCCGGCCCAGCGTCGCCATCCCGGCCGCGCCCACGCACACGGCGTCGATCCGGATGTCGCCGGGCGGCCCGTCCGCGCGGGCGTCGGCCCACAGGTGGCGGACGGCCGGCAGCAGCTGCCCCAGCAGGCGCCCGGCGGCGATCCCCGAGCCGCCGGTGGGCACCGGTTCCCCCGAGGCGCGCCCCACCGTCTCGTGTGCGCCGTCCGGGGTGACCCGGGCCAGCGCCGTGCGCAGGCCGGAACCGCCGGAGTCCACGCCCAGCACCCAGCCCCGCGTCACGACGGGTCACCGGGCCTGACCACGGGAGGCGGCGTGCCGCCGCCGCTCTCGAACAAGTGCCTGCGGGACCTCATGGGTACGGCTCCGGGGACGAGGGAGGATCGAGGAGTGTGTCGGCGGGAGCCTATCCCGCACCGGCGCGGCCGAGGAGGGAGCGCGTACCGGGCACGCTCCGGGCGCCGGTACAGTAACGGGCTGTGGCAGCACGACCGTTGAGTGAGCTTGTCGAGCCTGGCTGGGCCAAGGCGCTGGAACCGGTGGCGAGCGGTATCGCCGCGATGGGTGACTTCCTGCGCGCGGAGGTCGGGGCCGGCCGCACCTATCTGCCCGCGGGGGAGCACGTCCTACGCGCCTTCCAGCAGCCTTTCGACGAGGTGCGGGTGCTGATCGTGGGCCAGGACCCGTATCCGACGCCGGGCATGGCCGTCGGGCTCAGCTTCTCGGTGGCCCCCGAGGTGCGTTCCCTGCCGGGCAGCCTGGAGAACATCTTCCGGGAGATGCACACGGACATCGGCGCGCCCCGTCCGTCGAACGGTGATCTGACCCACTGGGCCCAGCAGGGCGTGCTGTTGCTCAACAGGGCGCTCACCACGGCTCCGCGCAAGCCCGCCGCGCACCGGGGCAAGGGCTGGGAGGCGGTCACCGAGCAGGCCATACGGGCGCTGGCGGCGCGGGGCCGTCCGCTGGTGTCGGTCCTGTGGGGGCGGGACGCCCGCAATCTGCGACCGCTGCTGGGCGACCTCCCGGCCGTCGAGTCCGCGCATCCTTCGCCGATGTCCGCCGACCGCGGCTTCTTCGGCTCCCGTCCGTTCAGCCGCGCCAACGAGCTGCTGGAGCGGCAGGGGGCGCAGCCGGTGGAGTGGCGACTGCCGTAGGCGCGAGCGCCCTGCGGACGCCGCTCCGGCGCTTCAGCCGATCACCGCCGCCCGTACGCACAGGATGTCCGGCAGGTGCCCGGCCAGCTGCTGCCAGCTGTCGCCCTCGTCCGCGCTGGCGAACAGCTCGCCGTTGCGGTTGCCGAAGTAGAGCCCGGCCGGGTCGGCGTCGTCGGTGCACAGCGCGTCGCGCAGGACCGGACCGAAGTGGGCGGACTCCGGGAGCCCCCCGGAGAGTTCCTGCCAGCTGGCCCCCGCGTCCTCGGTGCGGTGCACACGGCAGCGCCGCCCCGCGGGCACCCGGTCGTAGTCGGCGTTGAGCGGGAAGACGTAGGCCACCCCGCCCCGGCGCGGATGGGCCACGACGGGGAAGCCGAAGTCGGAGGGGAGCGTGTCGCCCACGGACTCCCACCGGGTGCCGCCGTCGTCGCTGCGGTAGACGCCCCAGTGGTTCTGGAGGTAGAGCCGGTCGGGGTCGGCGGCATCCCGGGCGATCTTGTGCACGCACTGCCCGTGGTCGGGGAAGCGCTGCTCCTCGGGCAGGAAAGCCGCCTGCACGCCGCGGTTGCACGGCTCCCAGCTCAGCCCGCCGTCCGCGGTGCGGTACGCCCCGCCGGTCGAGACCGCGATCGTCACCGCCCGCGCGTCACGCGGGTCCACCAGCACCGTGTGGAGGCCGAGACCGCCGCCGCCCGGCACCCAGCTCTCCCGCGTGGGGTGCTCCCACAGCGGACGCACCAGGGAGAAGCTCTCGCCGCCGTCCGACGAGCGGAAGAGGGCACCGGGCTCCGTACCCGCGTACACCACGCCGGGCTCGGCCGCGGTGGAGGGCTGGAGCTGCCACACCCGCTCCAGCGAGGTGCCCGTGTCCGGCGGGAAGCGCACCGCGGGCTCGGCCGGCTCCGACCAGCTCGCGCCCAGGTCGTCGGAGCGGAAGACCGAGGGGCCCCAGTGCGCGCTGTCCCCGCCGACCAGCAGCCGGGGCGCGGTGGCCGGACGGGTGTCGACGCCGACCGCGTAGACGGCCTGCGCGTTGAAGTGCGGCCCGTCCAGCTCCCAGCGCCCATGACGCCGGCCGACGGGCTTCCGGGCCAGGAAGAGGCCCTTCCTGGTGCCTACCGCGAGAAGTACATCCGTCATACCGGCCACCGTCCTGGACGCCGTTGTCCGTCTCGTGTGCGTGGGTGTGAGGTGTCGCAGCGCCGCATCGGGTGCGACACGAGGCAGTCTGCACCCTGCCACTGACAATCACGCCGAGGCGGCGGCACGGGGCGGCGCCGCACCGCCCGCGAGTGCCGCCCCCGTCAGCCGCCGGTCAGCCGCCGTCGGCGGCCGACAGCAACCCCGCCCAGTCCGGGATCTTCACCCGGGCGCGGTCCAGCGAGCGGCCCAGCGCCGCCTCCGCCGCCTCGATGGCCAGCCAGCCCGGCCACTCGACCGGCCGTCGCCCGCTTCGCCGCAGCACCTCCAGCGGGTCCCGCTCGCGCGGCCCGGCCGCGCGCAGCAGCTCCTCGGCGTCGGCCAGCAGCGAGACCACCGTCTCCTTGGCGCACGGCCGGTTGGTCCCGATCACGCCCGTCGGCCCGCGCTTGATCCACCCCGCCACGTACTCGCCGGACGCGGCGGCGCCCTCGCGCAGCACCCGGCCCGCCGCGTGCGGGACCGTGCCCGTCGAGTCGTCGAACGGCAGCCCCGCCAGCGGCACTCCGCGATAGCCCACCGACCGGAGCACCAGCTGCGCCGCGATCTCCTCGTACCGGCCGGTGCCGGTCACTCCGCCGCCGCCGTCCGGCGCCGTACGCTCGAAGCGCACGGCGCGCACCGCTCCCCGGCCGTCGTCCAGCAGTTCGACGGGCCGCAGGAAGAAGCGCAGTTCGACGGAGCGGCCGTGCGCGCGGCCGGTGCGCCGGGCCCAGTCGCGCAGCACCGCGAGGTTGCGGCGGGGCGCGGGCGGCAGGTCCTCCGGGTGTGCGTACGCCGGGTCCAGGGCCAGTTCGGACTCCCGCACCAGGGCGTCGGCGCTGGGCAGGGCGCCCAGCTCGCGCAGCTCCTTGGTGGTGAACTTCGCCTGCGCCGGGCCGCGCCTGCCCACCATCGAGATCTCCCGGACGCCGCTGGCGGCCAGACCGACCAGGGCGTTGTGCGGTACGTCGGTGTGCCGCAGCTCGGCGGCCTCGCGGGCCAGCACCCGGGCCACGTCCACCGCGACGTTGCCGATGCCGATGACCACGGCTGACCTGGCCTCCAGGGCGAAGGAGGGCGCCGCGTCCGGGTGCGCGCTGTACCAGGAGACGAAGTCGGTCGCCGAACGGCTGCCGCGCAACTGCTCGCCGGGGATGCCCAGGTGCCGGTCGGTGGCCGCGCCGACGCAGTAGACCACCGCGTGGTACATGCCCAGCAGCTCGGCGGGCGGGACGCCCTGCTCGCTGACCTCCACGCCCCCGAGGAAGCGCACCCCGGGGCGCTCCAGGACCGTCCGCAGACTGCCTTGCAGCGACTTGATCTTCTCGTGGTCGGGCGCGACGCCGTAGCGCACGAGGCCGTAGGGGCAGGGCAGCCGGTCCAGCACGTCGACCGCCACCGTACGGCCGTCGGCCTCCCGCGAGGTGAGGCCCTGGGCGGTGTACACGCCGCTGGGGCCGGAGCCGACCACGGCGACACGAAGCAGGTCTGACACAGCAGGTCCTTCCCGCCGGGGTCACCAGGATCTCACCGAAGGGGGCACGGGCGGGAGAGTGCGGCACCGGCGCGTCCGGGGGGCGCTCCGGTGCACGCGGAGTGTGGCGGGGCCCGCCGTCAGCCCTGCGCGTACGGCTCGGCGGGCAGCCGCCGCGCGGGGCGGGGCGGCTGCCCGCCGGGCGGCGGCACCCCCAGCTCCCAGTCCAGCCCGTACCGCCCGAACAGCTCGGCGCGCAGCCGGGCGAGCGGCATCGGCGCGCCGGGCAGCAGGACGGCCACCACCGCGCCCATCAGCAGGGCGCGCAGCAGCGGGTAGTCGGTGTCGGGGTCGGCCGAGCCGTACCGGGTGACGGCCCGGTGCAGCAGCATCGCCAGCCTGCGCTGCTCGTCGCACTGCACGAAGCCCTCCTGCTGGAGGATTCCGGCCATGTGGGCCCGCATCAGCACCGGGTGGTCCCGGGCGAGGCCGAGGATCGCGTCGATGGCGCGGGCCAGCGTCTCCCGGCCCGCGTCCGGCCCCTGCGGCGCCGGTTCCCGGTCCAGCGCCTCGGCCAGCGTCAGATGCATCAGCCGGTGCACCGAGGACTGGAACAGCTGCCGTTTGCCGGGAAAGTAGTAGGAGATCAGACCGCGCGCCGTACCCGCCCGGTCCGCGATGTCGCCCAAGGTCGTCGCCTCGAAGCCGTGCTCTCCGACAAGATCGACAGTTGCCTGGAGCAGTCTTTCGCGGGAGCGGCGGCGCAACTCTTCATTGACCGATGCGCGCCGAGGGGACATCCTGTAACTCCTGCGTTGACTGGCTGTGAGCCAATATACTCACGGGACTCCGGGCGCCGTCCTGTCCACCGGACGGAAACCCGGTTCAGCTGCCGATACCGGGGCGACGCGGGGGATCGTCCCGGTATCGGCGTACCACCTGCGGCGGGAGCCGCGGGGGCGGCTCACGCGGGCGCCGCCACCAGGCCGAGTACGGGGAGCAGGCCCCGCGGGCGCCGCCGGGCCGGCAGGTGCTCCACGAGATGGACGGCGCAGCCGACGGCCGCGGCCCCGCCGTCCGCGCGCGCGGAGTCGCCGACCATGAGCACCTCACCGGGCGGGTGGCCGAGCCGCTCGCAGGCCGTGTGGAAGAGCCGGGGATCGGGCTTCTGGACGCCGTGCTCGAAGGAGAGCACGTACGCGCTCACGTACCGGTCCAGTCCGTGCGCGTGGAAGACGGGGCGCAGGTCCCAGCCGATGTTGCTGACCACCCCCATCGGCACGCCCCGCCGCAGCAGCGCGTCCAGCACCCGCACCGTGTCCGGGTAGGGCTGCCACGCCTCGGGCTCCATGTGGCGCTCGTACAGCAGGTCCGCCAGGGCGTCGGGGTCCGGGCCCGGCAGCGCCGCCCGGCGCGTGAGGGCGGTGTACGCCTCCCGGTGCAGCCGCGCGCTGCGGTCGCGCTCCGCCCAGAGCCCCGCCAGTTCGGGCGGCAGCGCGCTGGGCGGTGCGCCGCCGGGCAGCGCCCCCTCCTCCTCCAGCCGCGCCGCACACCGCGCGAACTCCGGCGCGGAGAGCGTCACACCCGCCCGCGCCAACGCGGTGTCCAGCCAGCGCGTCACGGGCTCGACCCGCAGCAGGGTCCCGGAGAAGTCGAAGAGCACCGCGTGTGCAGTCATACCGTGAGGGTGCCCGACTTCCGGCGCCCCCGTACGTCCGCCCCCGCGCACGCGGCGATCGCCGCGCCCAGGAGGGCGCCCACCAGCACGTCGGTGAGCCAGTGCACGCCCAGGTAGATCCGGGTGAACGCGACTCCGGCCACGGACACGGCCGCCACGGCCACCGCCGTCCGCCACACCAGGGCCGGCACCCGCAGGCAGCGCAGCAGCCACAGCAGCAGCCCGCACACGAGCGCGGCCGTCATCACGTGACCCGAGGGCATGGCCGCGTAGTGCGCCGAGTCGACGGGCTCGGCCCACTGCGGGCGGTCCCGGTCCAGCGCCGCCTTCAGCACCTGCTGCGCCCCCGCCCCGAACAGCCCCGCGACCGCCAGCCGCAGCGCGAGGCCGCGCTCGGCGCGCCACCACAGCCACAGCACGGCCGCCGTCAGCAGCGCGCGCATCGTCCAGGTGTCCCACACCCAGTCGGTGAACACGCGTGCCGTCCTTGTCCAGCCCGGGTGGGCGAGCGCGAACTCGTGCAACTCGCGGGCGACCGACGCGTCCAGGTCCAGCAGCGGCTGCCAGCCGGCGGCGACCAGGGCGATCAGCGCCGCCCCGAGTGCGCACAGGATCGGCGCGGCCGTACGCCAGCCCCGCCGCCAGGCCGGCGGTGCGGACCGCGTCACCCCCTCGCCGCGGCCGGTTGTGGGACGGGGGCGGGGGAGCGGACGGGAGGCGGGCATGGTCCGATCCTCACGCACGGGGGGCGGGCCTGGCTAACCCAGGGTGCTGAGGCCGGGGACGAAGGCGACCAGCAGGGGCACGACGGGCACCAGCGAGGCCACCGCACCGGCCCGCAGGCGCTGCCCCACCGGCAGCCGGTGGGCGGGCGCGAGCAGCCGGTGCACGCGCTGCGGCAGCAGGGAGCGGGGCGAGCCGCACGGCCCGAACACGCCGCGGTCCTCGTTGAGTTCGACCAGAGCCATGGCGATGGTCATCCGGCCGTAGCGGCGGGAGGCGACGTCGTCGGCCGCGAGTTCGACCAGCCGGTGCACCTGGTCGCGGAAGGCGGCGAAGACCGGCACCCGGCGGAAGCCGATGGCGAGGGCGTCGGCGCTGTGCAGCAGCCAGTCGTGCCGGGCCCGGGCATGACCCTGCTCATGCTCCAGCACGGCGTCCAACTGCCGTCCGCGCAGGCGCCGCAGGGCGGCGGTCGTGATCACCAGCTGCGGTGCCGCGCCGGGCAGCCACCAGGCGTCCGGCCGCTCGCCTTCCAGCACCACCAGCCGGTCGCCCGCTCCCCGCGGCTCCTCACCGGGCAGCTTCGGCGCGCGTACGCGCAACTCGGCGCGGCGGTGCCGGCGCCGCAGCCGGGCGTCGCGGATCTCGCGCAGCAGCATCGCGCCCGTCCAGGCGCCGCCGCAGGCCAGCAGCACCGCCAGCGGTGCGGCCCAGGTCTCCAGGAGGCCCAGCCGGTACGCCTCTTCCACGCCCTGCGGGGCGGGGGCGAACACCTGGCCGCGCACGACCTGCCACGCCGCGGCGGCGGAGAGCGCCATCGCGAGCACACAGCACAGCAGGACGGCGGCCACGACGCACTGCCACACCCACAGCGCGAGCACCGGCTCGCGGTCGGGCCAGGAGGAACGGGCCAGCAGGCGCGGGGCAAGAGCTGCGGCGACGGCGCCGAGGGCCAGCAACGCGAGCGGGACCAACATGGCACCCAGACTATGCGGGGCGGACGCACCGGCGGTACGCGAACGGACGCGGAAGTGACGCATCACTCACCGGCGGCCGGCGTCTCGGGCCGGCCCGTCGTCACGGGTGGTGCACCGAACAACCTCCGGCAGATTCAGCAGTGCGGAGTTGAGGGAAGTTCCTCGCCGATGTCGGCCATGACCCGCAAGGCCGCAGACGCGGCGATCTCTGCGACTGCCATGCGTGAGCCGGAAGTCCCCGCTTCAGCCCGGGAGGGTGAGGAACCCCCTCCCCTCCGGGGAGGGGAGGATTCACAGCGTCAGCAGCATCGCGAAGGACCCGAGGGCCAGCGCGAGGCGGCACGCCTGCGCCGTTGCCGGCGCCCCTCCCGCGTCTGCGGCTGTGCCCGGGCCCGTTCCCTGGCCCGGCGGCGTTCCCAGGCCCGGCTCCGGCCCTGACGCGGCGGCGGGCGCCAGCCGGGTGCCGGTACGCAGCGCGTACAGCGCGAAGTAGACCAGCAGCGCCCCGGTGACCGCCGGTATCCCGCCGGGTGCGGCCGGGTGCCCGAGGTGCGCGCCGCCGCCCGCCGCCGCGTGCATCGCGACCGCCATGTAGGCCATCGCCAGCGCCTCCAGCACGTGGTGCAGACAGTGGGCGGAGCCTTGCCCGTGCGCGGGCGTCCCGCGGGCGAGCCCGCCCAGCGCGTACGCGGCCGTGGCCCCGAAGAGGACGGCGAAGAGCAGGGGCAGCGGGGCCGCCGCCGTGCCCGGCAGGGCCATCGCGGCCATGCCCAGGCCCATCGCGGCCTCGATCCCGGGGCCGCGCCGCTGCCCCGGGACGCCGCCGCGCACGCGCGCCAGGCAGTACGCTCCGGTCGCTCCGCACAGCGCGACCAGCAGCCAGCTCACCACGGCGGGCCCGTGCATGGGCACCTCCCCTGGCGTCCCCGGTACGAGGCTGCCCCGGCCCGCCGGGCTTACGGGAGCGCACGGGGGCACCGCGGGGGCGTGGCGGCTCAGACGCCCGCGCGGTAGCGCAACGGGTGGTCCGCGGGCACCTCGACCACGCACAGCCGTACGCCGTCCGGAGCCGCGGCCCACAGCTCGATCAGCCCCCACGGTTCGCGGCGCGGTCCGCGCGTGATCCGCACGCCACGGGCGGCCAGTTCCTCGTGGGCAGCGGCGGCGTCCGCCACCTGGAGCCACAGGCGCAGCCCGGCGTGCTCCGGCCGCGGGGCCCGTCCGGACACCTCCAGGAAGCCGCCGCCCAGGAAGTACACCGTGCCGCGCTCCTGACCGGAACCGAACTCCCGGTATACGGACAGCCCCAGCGCCCCGCCGTAGAAGGCGCGGGCCGCCTCCGGGTCGGTGGGCCGCAGCAGGACGCGGCTGCTCAGCACGTGCACCATGCGGCGGACGATACGGCCGCGCGGCGGCCTCCGCCCGGTGGCGCACGAAAGCGACCCTGGGGTGCCCCGGCCTCCGTTAGGCTGTGGCCCCATGGACGACGCCTACGAGCCGGTCTTCCGCGACGCGACGGAGGACGACATACCGGCGCTGGTGCTGCTGATCGAGTCCGCCTACCGTGGCGACGCCAGCCGGGCGGGCTGGACCACGGAGGCCGACCTGCTGGCCGGGCAGCGTACCGACCCCGAGGGCGTGGCCGCCGTCGTCAAGGACCCCGACAGCAGGCTGCTGGCCGTCGAGCGCGCGGGCGAGCTGGTCGCCTGCTGCCAGCTGGAGCGGCGCGAGGGGCACGCCTACTTCGGGATGTTCGCCGTGCGCCCGCACCTCCAGGGCTCCGGCCTGGGCCGGGCCGTCCTGGCCGAGGCCGAGCGCGCCGCCCGTACGCGCTGGGGCGCCACCGAGATGCACATGACCGTCATCACCCAGCGCGACGACCTGATCGGCTGGTACGAGCGGCGCGGCTACGTGCGTACGGGCCGGATGAGCCCCTTCCCGTACGGCGACGAGCGCTTCGGCCTGCCGCAGCGCGACGACCTGGCCTTCGAGCTGCTCGTCAAGCCGCTGCCCTGACGGCCCGCAGGATCTCCGGCTGGTCGGTGACCACTCCGTCCAGCCGCAGCGCGCGGGCGCGGTCCAGCTGCTCGGGGGTGTTCACCGTCCAGCTGATGACCTTGATCCCGAAGCCGTGGCAGCGCTGTACGGTCTCCGCGTCCAGGTGACGCAGGTCCAGCGAGACCATCCCCGCGCCCAGCTCCCGCGCCCGCTCCGGGGCGCTCGGCGAACTCCTGCTCGCCACCAGCACCAGCGGCATCGCGGGCAGCTGCTCACGGGTCTCGCGCAGCGCGTCGTCGTGGAAGGAGATGACGGTGACGCGGTCGTGCAGGTCGTGCTCCCGGACGGCGTCCGCCAGCACCCGGGCCGCCGCCCGGTCCTTGATCTCGGCCTGGAGGGGTGACCGCACCGCCTCCACGACCTCCTCGAACACGGGGACCCGCTCGCCCTGCCCGGCGTCCAGGCCGCGCAGCTCGGCGAGGGTGAAGTCGCCGATGGGGCCGGAGCCGTCGGTGGTACGGGCCACGTCCGCGTCGTGCATCACCACCAGCGCGCCGTCCTTGCTCAGGTGCAGGTCCAGCTCGATGACGTCGAGCCCCTCGCGCTCGGCCCGGAGGAAGGAGCGCAGGGTGTTCTCGGGCTCCACGCCCATCAGCCCGCGATGTCCGACGGTGAGCAGTGACACGGCGCGTCCTCGCTTTCGGTGCGTGCGGAGCGTACGGGCACGTACGCGCGGCCAGCCTAGAGCCTCTCCCGCCGAGGTGGGGCGCAGCCGGTTCGTGAGGGCCACTTGAGCGCGGGATCGTCTTGCGGTTACCGTGTTCGTACGAGATTTTCTCCCGTGGAGGGCTGGTCATGACGGAAATTCTTTCGCCAGTCGGCAAGGGTGGTGACCTCCTGTCCGCGGACCGGGTGGTGGATCAGCCCGCGTGGCCGGTGCTGAAGGCCGCCGTGGAGGCGATCCGCCCCGCGCAGGACAAGCAGGGCGCTATCGACTTCACGGCGGAGGGCGCGCCCGCCCGGGCGGCCGTGGAGGCCGAGCTGGAGCGGGTGGTGACGGCGGTGGTGGAGCTGTCCCCGCTCCTGCCGCACGACGCCGCCTACCTGGAAGCGCTGGTGGCCGATCTGCGCCGGTGGGGCGCCGAGGGCTTCGGCGTGCCCGACTTCCTGGACTCCCTGCTCGCCTTCCAGCCCGCCCAGCAGCGGGCGGACGGCCTCCAGCACCTCGTGGTCTTCCCCATGTACACGCAGAACGGCAACCCGGACCGCAACCTGGAGGCCGTCGCCCTGCGCATGGTCTGGCCGGACTGGCTGGCCGAGCTGGAGCGCACCCGCTACGACAACCCGATGTTCTGCGGCATCACCTTCGAGGACTTCACCGCCGGCTACGACACCAACTCCGCGGTGCTCTTCCCGGAGACCATCGCGGTGCGCGAGGCCCCCGAGCGCTTCACCTGGGGCGGCATCTTCTGCGACCGCGAGGCTGCCCGCTTCCGCCGCGTCGTGGACGCCGCGTGCAAGGTCACCAGCCTGGAGCTGCCCGAGGACGCCCGCGGACTGCTGGCCGACCAGCAGCGCTGCCAGCAGACCTTCGTGCTGTGGGACATGATCCACGACCGCACGCACAGCCACGGCGACCTGCCGTTCGACCCGTTCATGATCAAGCAGCGGCAGCCGTTCTGGATGTACGGCCTGGAGGAACTGCGCTGCGACCTGACCGCCTTCCACGAGGCCGTCGCGCTGGAGGCGGACGGCTTCCCGCAGGGGCGCGACGTCCAGTACGCGGTGCTGCTCGACCGCCTCTTCCGCTTCCCGGTCACCGGCGCGCGCAACCGCAACTACGACGGCCTCGGCGGCCAGCTCCTCTTCGCCTACCTGCACCAGCACGACGCGCTGCGCTGGCGGGACAACCGCCTCACCGTCGACTGGGACCGCGCCCGGGAGGTGACGGTGCGGCTGCGCGAGGAGATCGAGACGCTCTACCGCGACGGCATCGACCGGCCCAAGATCGTGCACTGGTTCAAGGCGTACGACCTGGTGTCCGCCTACCTCGCGCCGCACCCGGGATCGACCTGGGCCAAGGGCCCCGACGCCCTGGACCTGAGCCTGCCGCCGCGCAAACTCGTGGACGACGTGCTCCCGGACGAGTTTCCGCTCAGCATGTTCTACGAGGCCCTCGCGAAGAAGCTGCGCGGTGTGATCACATCGACCAAGGGGATCACGGCGGAGTCCGCCGCCCTCGCGGCAGCGTGAAGGCCGGTACGGCCGGTACGGCGGGCGCGAGGGCGCCTGCGACAAGGAGGCTACGACGATGACGACGACACAGAGCAACGGGGCCGAAGCCCGGCTGGACGGCGCCGTCGTCGCCGTGGCCGGCGCGGGCGGCCCGGCGGGCCAGGCGGCGCTGCTGCGGCTGGCCGAGGCGGGCGCGACGGTGGTCGCCGCCGACGCGGACGCCCAGCGGCTGGCCGAGGCCGTGGACGCGGCGCGCTTCGCGCACGGCGGCGCGACGGTCACGGGGGACACCGTCGACCTGCTCGACCTGGACGCGAGCCGCCAGTGGGCCACCCGTACGGAGAAGGAGTTCGGCCGGGTGGACGGCCTCGTGCACCTGGTGGGCGGCTGGCGCGGTTCGGCGTCCTTCGCCGAGACCGATCTGGCCGACTGGGACGCGCTGCACAGCCTCCTGGTGCGCACCGTCCAGCACACCTCGCTCGCCTTCGAGGGCGGGCTGCGCCGCAGCGGCAACGGCCGCTACCTGCTCATCAGCGCCGCCGGAGCCAGTCGGCCGACGGCGGGCAACGCGGCGTACGCGGCGGCCAAGGCGGCGGCCGAGGCCTGGACGCTCGCCCTGGGCGACGCCTTCCGCAAGGCCGGAGGCGACGGCCCGCCGCCGGCCGCCGCGGCCGTCCTGGTCGTCAAGGCCCTGGTGAACGCGCAGATGCGGGCCGAGCGCCCGCAGGCCAAGTTCGCCGGATTCACGGACGTCAAGGAACTGGCGGAGGCCATCACCGGCACGTGGGCCGAGCCCACCCAGGAAGTGAACGGGACGCGCCTGTGGCTCACCCCCCAGCCGTGACGGCGCACGGCGCGGCCACCGCCGCCACGCAGGCCAAGCGGCGCCACGATCCGCAGGTGCGCGGCTTCGCCAGCGACAACTACGCGGGCGCGCACCCCGAGATCCTGGCGGCGCTCGCGCTGGCCAACGGCGGCCACCAGACGGCCTACGGCGGCGACGACTACACCGCGCACCTCCAGCAGGTGATGCGCAGCCACTTCGGTCCGTACGCGCACGCCTTCCCGGTCTTCAACGGCACCGGGGCGAACGTCGTCGCGCTCCAGGCGCTCACCGACCGGTGGGGCGCGGTGATCACGGCGGACACCGCCCACATCCACGTCGACGAGTGCGGCGCCCCCGAGCGGATCGGCGGGATCAAGCTGCTCACCGTGCCCACCGAGGACGGCAAGCTCACCCCCGAGCTGATCGACCGCGAGGCGTACGGCTGGGACGACGAGCACCGCGCCATGCCCCAGGTCGTCTCGATCGCGCAGAACACCGAACTGGGCACGCTCTACACGGCCGAGGAGATCCGGACCCTGTGCGAGCACGCGCACGAGCGCGGCATGAAGGTCCACCTCGACGGCGCCCGGCTGGCCAACGCGGCGGCCTCCCTCGACGTGCCGATGCGTGCTTTCACGCACGCCGCGGGGGTGGACATCCTGTCCTTCGGCGGCACGAAGAACGGCATGCTCTTCGGCGAGGCCGTGGTCGTGCTCGACCCCGGCCTCACGCGCGCGATGAAGCACCTGCGCAAGCTGTCGATGCAGCTCGCCTCCAAGATGCGCTTCATATCCGTGCAGTTCGAGGCGCTGCTGGCCCGCGACCTGTGGCTGCGCAACGCCCGCCACGCCAACGACATGGCCCAGCGCCTGGCCGCCGGGGTGCGCGCGGTGGAGGGCGTACGCGTCCTGCACCCCGTCCAGGCGAACGCCGTCTTCGCCCGCCTGCCGCACGAGGTGAGCGAGCGGCTCCAGAAGCGCTACCGCTTCTACTTCTGGGACGAGGCGGCCGGGGACGTGCGGTGGATGTGCGCGTTCGACACCACGGAGGAGGACGTGGACGGCTTCGTGGCCGCGCTGCGCGAGGAGATGGCCAAGGCACCCTGATGGCATAAATATACGGCCGACCGCAAATCCATTGACTCGCGGTCGGTCGTATTCCTACGCTGTGGTCCATGATCCTCACCCTGGAGACCGCCGACGAGGGAGCCTTCCTCGCCGCCGACGACGTCATCGACCACGAGCACCCGCTCGTCCGCGCCACCGCCGCCGCCCTGCGCGAGAAGGCCGCCGACGCGACCGGCTACGCACGGGCGGCCTTCACCTTCGTGCGCGACGAGATCCCGCACTCCAGGGACACCGGCGACCCCCGCGTCACCTGCCGCGCCTCCGAGGTGCTGCGCGAGCGCACCGGCATCTGCCACGCCAAGGCCCACGCGCTGGTCGCGCTGCTGCGGGCCGAGGGCATCCCCGCCGGGCTGTGCTACCAGCGGCTCGGCGTCGTGCACGGCTTGATCGCCCTCCGGCTCCCCGGGCACGGCTGGCAGCGCCAGGACCCCCGGGGCAACACCTCGGGAGTGGACGCCCGCTTCCGGCTCGACCGGGAGCAGCTGGCCTTCACCCCGGACCACCGCGCGGGCGAGTTCGACTTCCCGACGCTCTACGCCACGCCGCCCGGTGCCGTGCTCGACGCCCTGCGGCGCGCGCCCGACCGGGCCCGGCTGGAGGCCATGCTCCCAGTCACCCTCTGAACCACGGCACCGCGCGGCCTCCCGGCGCGGCGGCGCTCCCGCGGGGCCGTCCCGGCAGGGCGGGTCCCGCACGCTCCGTGCCGCTCGGCGCGGCTCAGAGCGCCTTCGCCTCCGCCGGGGTCGGCGCGGTGCCGCCCAGATGGGCGGGCAGCCACCACGTGTCGTCCTCGCTCCGGGGTACGCCCGGATACGCCCGCTGCGCCGACTCCAGCAGCTCCTGCACCCGGCCGCGCAGCCGTCTGGTGACACTCGCCGCGTACTCGCCCGGCTCGGCCTGGAGCGTCTCGCCCACGCGGATGGTGATGGGCAGGTGGTTGCGCCCGAAGTCCCGCTTGTGGCCCTTGGTCCACAGCCGCTGCGTGCCCCACAGCGCCACCGGCAGGAGTGGCACCTGGGCCTCCTGCGCCAGCCTGGCCGCACCCGACTTGAAGCTCTTGAGGGTGAAGGACTGCGAGATCGTCGCCTCCGGGAAGACGCCGATGATCTCTCCCGAACGCAGCGCCTTCAGCGCGTGCTTGTAGGCGTGCTCGCCCTGCTCGCGGTCGACCGGGATGTGCTTCATGGCCCGCATCAGGGGCCCGGACACCTTGTGCCGGAAGACCGACTCCTTCGCCATGAAGCGCACCAGCCGCTTGGCCGGCCGCGCGGCGAACCCGGTGAAGATGAAGTCCAGATAGCCGATGTGGTTGCTCACCAGTACCGCGCCGCCGCGCTCGGGCACGTTCTCCGCGCCCTGGATGTCGAACCGGAGGTCGAGGGCCTTGAAGAAGGTGCGCGCGACACCGATCACTGGTGGGTACACGAGCTCTGCCATGCGGGGGGACCCTTCTCGCCGGCGCCTGGGGTGGGGTCTCCCGGCGGCTTCATCGGAATAAGAACCTACGGATACGTAACTTCTGGCTGCCGCAGATCGTGCCCGAAAGACCCGCGGACGGCCACAGCGGGGGGTGGCCGGAGCGCGAGATCCTCATCACGTGCACGGCCTACCCGTGCGCCCGCGCCTCCCGCGCGTGCATCCTGGTGGCATGACCGGGCACCTGTCGGCCGCCGACCTCGGCGCCGAGCGGCTGGGCGAGCGAGCCACGCTCGTGCAGTTCTCGAGCGCCTTCTGCCAGCCATGCCGGGCCACCCGGCGGGTGCTGCGGGAGGTCAGCGCGATGATCGAGGGCGTCGCGCACTTGGAGATCGACGCCGAAGAGCACTTCGCGCTGGCCCGCAGCCTGCGGATCGCGGGTACGCCGACGGTCCTGGTCCTCGACGCGCGGGGGCGCGTCGTGCGGCGCGCGCTCGGGCAGCCTCGCAGGGTGGACGTGATCGCGGCGCTCGGCGCCGCCGTCGCGTGATCGGGCTCCCGAACTCCCGGCGCCGGGTTGACGCCCCGCGCCCAGTATCGTCAGGGTGACACTATGCCGGAGACAGGATCAGGACCAGGGCGTTGAGCGCGCCGAGCGCCGAGGGACCGGTGCGTACGACGGACCGGGCCGCGGAATCCGGGCTGCTGCGGGCCGCCTTCCGGGAGCACGCGGCCGGGGTCGCCGTGATCACCGCGCGCGGGGCGGCCGGGCCGGCGGGCTTCACCGCCACCTCCCTCACCTCCGTCTCCGCCGAACCGCCGCTGGTCTCCTTCGGTATCGGCACCGGCTCCTCCAGCTGGCCGGCCGTCGCCGAGGCCGGGTATGTCGGCGTGCACATCCTGGACGGGTCGTGCCGCGAACTCGCCGCCACCTTCGCGCGCAGCGGCGCCGACCGGTTCGCGCCGCCGACACGCTGGCACCATGGGCCCCACGGCGTACCGGTGCTGGACGGGACCGGGGCGTGGCTGGTGTGCCGGGTGGCGGCGCGGGTGCCGGCCGGTGACCACCGGCTGGTGCTCGCCGAGGTGACCGGCGGGGAGGTCCGCGGTGGCGGCGCGCCGCTCCTCTACCATCGGGGCCGCTTCCGCGTCCTGGGCGACCGGGAGCAGTCCTGAGAAGGCCCGGCCCAGGACGCGCGGAGGCGGCCGGGGCGCAGGCCGTGCAGGGTTGGCAAAGTCACATTCCGGCGCCCTTGATCTCGCCTGGCACGCCGCGTGTACTGGCGAGTAATATTGAGCGCACTGGCAAGCAGTAACGGGCAGCCACGAGTAATAAGCTGAGAGAAGACCGTCCTTCCCGGCCGGGAAGCGTGAGAGACGATGCAGTAGGAGAGCCGGCGTGAGCTTGAGGATCGTTGTCTGTGTGAAGTACGTGCCCGACGCCACCGGCGACCGGCGCTTCTCGAAGGACCTGACCACCGACCGCGACTCGGTGGACGGCCTGCTCTCGGAGCTGGACGAGTACGCGGTCGAGCAGGCGCTCCAGATCGCCGGCGAGGCGGACGACGCCGAGGTCACCGTGCTGACCGTCGGCCCGGAGGACGCGAGCGACGCACTGCGCAAGGCGCTTTCCATGGGCGCGGACAAGGCCGTGCACGTCGAGGACGACGACCTGCACGGCACGGACGCGCTGGGCACCTCGCTGGTGCTCGCCAAGGCCGTCGAGAAGACCGGGTTCGACCTGGTCGTCTGCGGCATGGCCTCCACGGACGGCACCATGGGCGTGCTCCCGGCGATGCTCGCCGAGCGCCTGGGCGTGCCGCAGGTGACGCTGCTCTCCGAGGTCGCGGTCACCGGCGGCACGGTCACCGGCCGCCGCGACGGCGACACCGCCACCGAGCTGCTCGAGGCGTCCCTGCCGGCCGTCGTCTCGGTGACCGACCAGTCGGGCGAGGCCCGCTACCCCTCCTTCAAGGGCATCATGGCCGCCAAGAAGAAGCCGGTGCAGTCGCTGGACCTGGACGACCTGGACATCGACGCGGACGAGGTCGGCCTGGAGGGCGCCTGGACCGCGGTCGACGAGGCCACCGAGCGTCCGCCGCGTACGGCGGGCACCGTGGTCAAGGACGAGGGCGAGGGCGGCAAGCAGCTCGCCGACTACCTCGCGGCGCAGAAGTTCGTCTGACGCCGCCCGGCGGACCGTACCGCCAAACCGTCCGCCCCCGCCCGTCCCGCACTCTTTACCTCGCAGGAGAACCCTCATGGCTGAAGTCCTTGTCTACGTCGACCACGTGGACGGCGCCGTCCGCAAGCCCACCCTCGAACTGCTCACCCTGGCCCGCCGCCTGGGCGACCCGGTCGCCGTGCACCTGGGCCCGGGCGCGGCGGAGGCCGCCGAAGTGCTCGGCGAGTACGGCGCGGTGAAGGTGCTGGCCGCCGACGCCCCCGAGTTCGCCGACTACCTCGTCGTACCGAAGGTGGACGCGCTCCAGGCCGCCTTCGACGCAGTCTCCCCGGCCGCCGTGCTGGTGCCCTCGTCCGCCGAGGGCAAGGAGATCGCGGCCCGGCTCGCGGTCCGCACCGGCTCCGGCATCATCACCGACGCCGTCGACCTGGTGGGCGGGGACGAGGGTCCGGTGGCCACCCAGTCGGCCTTCGCCGCCGGATACACCACCAAGTCGCGCATCACCAAGGGCACCCCGGTCATCACCGTGAAGCCCAACTCGGCGGCCCCCGAGGCCGCTCCGGCGGCCGGCGCGGTCGAGGAGCTGGCCGTCTCCTTCGGTGAGCAGGCGCGGGGCACCAAGGTGACCTCGCGCTCCGCGCGGGAGTCGACCGGCCGTCCCGAGCTGACCGAGGCCGCCATCGTGGTCTCCGGCGGCCGGGGCGTCAACGGCGCCGAGAACTTCCACGTCATCGAGTCCCTGGCGGACTCCCTCGGTGCGGCCGTCGGCGCCTCCCGCGCCGCCGTGGACGCGGGCTGGTACCCGCACTCCAGCCAGGTCGGCCAGACCGGCAAGTCCGTCTCGCCGCAGCTCTACATCGCGGCCGGGATCTCCGGCGCCATCCAGCACCGGGCGGGCATGCAGACCTCCAAGACGATCGTGGCCATCAACAAGGACGCCGAGGCCCCGATCTTCGAACTGGTCGACTACGGCGTCGTCGGCGACCTCTTCCAGGTCGTCCCGCAGCTCACCGACGAGGTGCGCGCCCGCAAGGGCTGAGCCGCCCCGCCGGCCGGCGGCTCGCCCGCCCCGGACCCCCGTACGCGCCGCGTGCGGGGGTCCGCGCTTTCCGCCGCGCCCCCCTTGACGGCCGCGAGGGCCGGGAATAGCGTCCCGGCCAGGAGTTCAACGATTTGTTGATTTCTGCTCGGCGGTACGGCGACGGGAGTGCGGCGCACATGACGCAGGACGAGGACGGCAGGACGGCCACCACCTTCGCGGACTCCGTACACGAGAGCATCGGCGCCTCCCTCGCGGGCGTGGACGCCGAGCTGGCCCGCCGCTACCCCGGTGACCCCGGCACCCGGCAGCCCGTGCACACCGTCTACGTCCCCGCCGACGCCGTCACCGCAGACACCGCCCGCACCTGGGGCGAGGAGGCCCTCGCCCTGCTCGACGCGCACGCCCCCGACGCCGCCGCCCTCGCCGCCGTGCTCGGCCTCCCCGACGACGCCGCCGCGCCCGTCCACCAGCGCCTGCGCGCCAAACTCGAACGGGAGCCCGTCGAGGACCTCCGCATCGACTTCGAGGACGGCTACGGCACCCGCCCCGACTCCGAGGAGGACGCGGACGCCGCCCGCGCCGCCCGCCTGGTGGCCGACGCGTACGCCCCCGGCGCCCCGGGGCCGGTGCCCGTCTGGACGGGCATCCGGATGAAGTGCCTGGAGGCGGCCGTCCGGGACCGCGGCATCCGCACCCTGGACATCTTCCTGACCGGGCTCATGGAGGCGGGCGGGCTGCCCGAGGGGCTCGTCCTCACCCTGCCCAAGGTCACCTACCCCGAGCAGGTGCGCGCGATGGTGCGGCTGTGCGAGGAGTTCGAGGAGGCACGCGGCCTGAGGGCCGGCCGGATCGGCTTCGAGATCCAGATCGAGACCACCCAGGCCGTCCTCGGCGCGGACGGCCGCGCCACCGTCGCCCGTATGATCGACGCCGCCGGCGGGCGGGCCACCTCCCTGCACTACGGCACGTTCGACTACAGCGCCGCCTGCGGGGTGAGCGCCGAACACCAGGCGATGGACCACCCCGCCGCCGACCACGCCAAGGCGGTGATGCAGGTCGCCGCGGCGGGCACCGGCGTACGCCTCTCGGACGGCTCGACCAACGTCCTCCCCGTCGGCTCCGCCGTGCGGGTGCACGAGGCATGGCGGCTGCACTACTCCCTCGTGCGGCGCTCCCTGGCCCGCGCCTACTACCAGGGCTGGGACATGCATCCGGGCCAACTGCCCACCCGCTACGCCGCGGTGTACGCCTTCTACCGCGAGGGGCTCGAACGCGCGGCGGCCCGGCTCGCCCGCTACGCGGGCCGCGCCCCGGGCGACGTGCTGGACGAACCGGCGACCGCCCGCGCACTCAGCGGGCACCTGCTGCGCGGTGTGGACTGCGGCGCCCTCGATCTCGCAGAGATCGCCCGGCTCACCGGCCTCACCCGCACCGAGCTGGACCGGCTGGCCGGGCGGTGAACGCGAGAGTAGCCTCCGCCTGCCCGTAGGCTGGCGTCCGCACGAGGCGCGGACGATGGGGGCATACGTCAGTGAAGTCTTCGGGGGAGAACGGGGCGACGGGGGCCGGCCGGCTGCTCGCCGGCCGCTACCGGGTGATCGACCAGCTGGGCCGGGGCGGCATGGGCGTGGTGTGGCGCGCCCTGGACGAGGTGCTGGGGCGCGAGGTCGCCGTCAAGGAACTGCGGGCGTACCCGGACGCCCCGGCGGCCGAACTCGCCGCCCTGCGGCTGCGGATGGAGCGCGAGGCGCGCGCGGCGGCGCGGGTACGGCACCCCGGTGTCGTCGCGGTGCACGACATCGCGGAGCATGAGGGCCGTCCCGTCATTGTGATGGAGCTGGTCAACGGGCCGTCGCTGGACGACGTACTGCGCGAGCGGGGCACCCTCCCGCCGTCCCGGGCCGCCGACATAGGGGCCAGTGTGTTGGACGCGCTCGCCGCCGCGCATCGCGTCGGAGTGCTCCACCGCGACGTCAAACCGGGCAACGTGCTGCTGGAACACGGGGGTCGGGTGGTGCTGACCGACTTCGGGATCGCCACGTTGGAGGAGTCCGGCGAGGGTTCGGTCACCCGGCTCACGGGCAGCGGTGAACTCGTCGGCTCCCTCGACTACCTGGCCCCGGAGCGGGCGCGCGGAGAGGAGCCCGGTCCGGCGTCCGACGTCTGGTCCCTGGGAGCCACGCTGTACGCGGCGCTGGAGGGCGCCTCGCCGTTCCGGCGCACCTCGACCTGGTCGACGCTGACCGCGATCGTCGTCGAACCGCTGCCGGAGCCGCGCAACGCCGGGCCGCTCGGGCCCGCGCTGGCCGAACTGATGGACAAGGACCCCGCCCGGCGGGCCGACGCGGGATACGCGGCGGCGGTGCTGCGTGCCGCCGCCGCGGGCGAGCCGCGCCCGGCCGCGCCCGGCACCCTGCGGCTCCGGCCGGACGAGGCGGAGGACTCCGGGGACGCGGCCGGCGCCGACGAGGCGGAGGGCTCCGCCGCCGCGGGCGTACCGCATGCCCCGACCGTACGCAGCGAACCTGGCCCGGCGCCGGAGGGTTTCGGGCCGCCGCCCGCCCCCGTCGCGCCCGAGCCGGTGCCGGACCCGGTGGCCGTCGTGTCGGGCGGGCAGGGGACGCCGCCCGCCCGCGGGGCGGCCCTGCGGCGCAGGCGCCGCGCGGCGGTGGCGGCCTCGGTGGCCGCCGTGCTGCTGGCCGGGGCGGGCGCGGCCTACCTCGCCGTGTCCGGAGGCGGCGACGGCGGGACGGCGGCATCCCCCGAGGGTTCCCAGGCACCGGCCGCCGAGGAGCGCGTGGCCGACGACGACGCAGAGGGGACCGGGGACCGTACGGAGCACTCCGATCCCGCCCCGGACAAGTCGGCCCCGGAGAGCGAGGAACCAGCCGGTGTGCCGGACGGCTCCTCGGACGAGGGTGCGGGAGCTGACCGGGGCGAGGAGAAGGATCAGGAGCGGGAGGGCGGCTCCGAGGGGGCGTCAGGCTCCCAGGGCGGCAGCGGGGGAGCGGACGGCGGCTCCGGCGGCGACACGGGCGGCTCGGACACGGGCGGCGGTTCGGACGAAGCGGACCCAGCTCCCGCGCCCACCTGCCACGCCATCGGGGACGGCAAGTACAACTGCGAGGTGTGGCAGACGGCCGACTCCTACAACGACGCGCACCAGGTGGTCGGCACGCTCCGGAAGGGCACCAACTACTTCTTCTGCCAGCAGCGGACGGCCCGCCGCGTGACCTCCGGCCGCTGGACGAACGTCTGGTGGGCCAAGACCGACGACGACAGCGGCAATCGCGCGGTGTGGGTCAGCGTCGTCTACGTCAAGGGCGGCGACAACGACGCGCCCGTGCCGGGCCTGCCCCGGTGCTAGGCTCTGTCGTCAAAATGGCGGCGTCCGGCCGGAGGCCGGGCTGTGCGGCGTGTGGTGCGTGCGCTCGCAAGGCTACGGACTCGTCCTCGTACCGGGCTGTACGTGGGCGGTTCCGACGGCGCGGCGAGCATGGGGCCTCCCCAGGCCCGAAGGGCCGAGGCATGGGGCCTCCCCAGGCCCGAAGGGCCGAGGGGACGCGTGCCAGGTGTCGCACAGCAGGCGACATTGTGACGCATGCCCGCCTTGCGGGCGGACGGCGTCACTTGTCAGTCGCCACCTAGGTGTACGAGCCCACTCGGCGCTGGACGACGCGCCCCGGCGGGCCGGGGCGGTCGCCGGGGGGTCAGGCGGTGGCCCAGTCGCGCAGCGCGGCGCGGCTGGAGAAATCCGCGACGTTCTTGTCGAGCGGGTTGCTCGTGTACTGGTGGATGCGCCACTTCGCCTGGATCCGGGGCTTGCCCGCCGACACGTAGTCGGCGATCCACAGCCCGTCGCCCGCGTACGAGGTGGTGTCGCGGTTGAGCCAGAAGTCGCGGTTGCAGTAGAGCAGGACGCGGTGCGAGGGCCGGAGCTTCTTCACCTCGCGGATGAACTGGTCCTTCTGCGCGTTGCTCGCGGCGCTGCCCTCGCTCGTCCTCTCCCAGTCGGCCGCGAGCAGGTCGCCCTTGCGCTCGCCCGCCTTGGAGACGAAGTACTCCGCCTGCGCCTTGATGTTCCCCGGCCACAGGAAGTGGTAGAAGCCGACGACGCAGCCCGCGTCGCGTGCCTTCTTGGCCTGGTCGGACATGCGTGGGTTGACGTAACTGCGGCCCTCGGTCGCCTTGGTGATCACGAAATCCAGGCCGTCCGGGTCAAAGGAGGACTGGTGCGAACTCACATCGATTCCGCGCAGCATGCGGCCCGCCTCCAAACTGGGGTGGGGGGAGCGGTCCCCACGGAGTGTTCCCGCCGATTGGATGGTTTACGCCGATATCGGAGCATGCAGTGTGCCGAAGCACCCGTATTCGCCCAACTCTCAGTCACGCGGGGGCAGTTCGCCCGATCCTCGGATGATGAGCCGGGTCGGCAGGGTGCGCCGCTGGGTGGTGCGGTCCGCGCCCTCCAGCCGCCGGAAGAGCAACTCTGCTGCGGTGCGCCCCAGTTGCGCCGGGGCCTGGGCGACCACGGTGACCGCGGGCGAGAGCAGGTCGGCCAACTCGAAGTCGTCGAAGCCCACCAGTGCGACCCGTCGGCCCAGGGAGGCGAGCACCCGCACCATCGTCACCGTGACCCGGTTGTTCCCGGCGAAGAGCGCGGTCACCGCGCCGGGCCCGTCCAGCAGGCGCGTGGTCTCCGCCGTCACCCGCGCCGGATCGGTGGAGCCCATGGAGACCCAGGACTCCTCCACGGGCAGCCCCGCGTCCTCCATCGCCGCCCGGTAGCCGCGCAGCCGCTCGGCCGCCGTCTGGATGCGCGGCTGGTCGCCCACGAAGCCGATGCGCCGGTGCCCGTGCGCGATCAGGTGCGCGGTCCCCTCACGCGCGCCCGCGAAGCTGTCGGTGAGTACCACATCGGCCTCGATCAGCCCCGGCGACCGGTCGACGAAGACGGTCGCCACCCCGGCCGCGATCTCGGGCTGGAGATAGCGGTGGTCGTCACCGGCCGGGACGATCACCAGGCCGTCCACCCGGCGCGCGCACAGGGCCAGTACCAACTCCTGCTCGCGCACCGGGTCCTCGGCGCTGGACCCGTTGATCAGGAGTGCGCCGTGCAGTCGCGCCACCTCCTCGACCGCGCGGCTCAGCGGGGCGTAGAAGGGGTCCGCCAAGTCCTCCAGGACCAGCCCGACGCTGGCGGTACGGCCCTTGCGCAGCACGCGGGCGCTGTCGTTGCGGCGGAACCCGAGCGCGGTGATCGCCTCGTGCACCCGGCGCACGGTGTCCGGGGAGACGCCCTCCTCGCCGTTCACCACGCGCGAGACGGTCTTGAGCCCGACGCCCGCG
Source organism: Streptomyces sp. CNH287 (assembly GCF_000424825.1). Classification (NCBI taxonomy): domain Bacteria; kingdom Bacillati; phylum Actinomycetota; class Actinomycetes; order Kitasatosporales; family Streptomycetaceae; genus Streptomyces; species Streptomyces sp. CNH287. The sequence goes on from NZ_AUKQ01000004.1 coordinate 595,208, forward strand.
CGGGCGGCGACGTCCTTCATGGTGGGCCGGTTGCCGTAGCGGCTCGCCGTGTTGGCGGCGGTGGGACGAGCGGCGGTGGGACGGGAGGCGGTGTCGGGCACGGGAGGGTTCCTGTTCTCGTTGTCCGCGGAGCGACCGGGACGGTGACGCGGTGGTGGTGCGGTGGTGGCTCGGTGCTGCGGAAGCCTGGCGGGGCGGGTGGTGCCGTAACGGAACCACGCCCCGCCGCGCTGAGCGTGGTGACCGGGACATCCTAGCTGGACAACGTTGTCAGCACGCGCGAGACTGACCTCCGCACCGCTCCCGCCCGGGGCGCGGGAGGGCCTCACCGGGAGAGACGGACAGTATGCACACCGACCTCGTCGCCGCGCTCGACATCGGCGGCACCAAGATCGCGGGTGCCGTCGTGGACGGAACCGGCGCGCTGCTGGCCCGCGCGCGCCGCCCCACGCCCGGGCGGGCGGAAGCCGGGCAGGTGATGGCCGCGGTCGCCGAGGTGCTCGGGGAGCTGACCGCGCTGCCGCTGTGGCCGCGGGTCGGCGGGGTGGGCATCGGCAGCGCCGGCCCGGTCGACGCGGTGGCGGGCACGGTCAGTCCGGTCAACATCCCGGGCTGGCGGGCCTATCCGCTGGTGGCCGAGGTCCGCGAAAGGGTCGGCGGACTGCCTGTGACCCTGGTCGGCGACGGCGTGGCGATGGCCGCCGCCGAGCACTGGCAGGGCGCGGCGCGCGGCCGTACGGCGGCGCTGTGCATGGTCGTCTCGACCGGCGTGGGCGGCGGGCTGGTCCTCGGCGGCGAGCTGTACACCGGGCCGACGGGCAACGCCGGGCACATCGGCCATGTCGTCGTCGACCTGGACGGCGACCGCTGCCCGTGCGGCGCCCGCGGCTGCGTGGAACGCATCGCCAGCGGCCCGAACATCGCGGCCCGGGCGCTCGCGGAGGGCTGGCGGCCCGGCCCGGACGGCGACCGCAGCGCCGCCGCGGTCGCCGCCGCGGCCCGCGCCGGCGACCCGGTGGCCGCGGCCTCCTTCGCGCGCGCGGCCCGCGCCCTCGCGGCCGGGATAGCCGCGACGGCGGCACTGGTCGAGATCGAGATCGCGGTGGTGGGCGGCGGCGTGGGGCGCGCGGGCGAGGTCCTCTTCACGCCGCTGCGCCGGGCGCTGTCGGAGTTCGCCACACTGTCGTTCGTGCGGGAGCTGCGGATCGTCCCCGCGCAGACGGGCACCGACGCCGGGCTGCTCGGCGCGGCGGCGGCCGGCCGGGACCTGTGGCGGCGCAACGCCCCCGCACGCTGAGGGAGTTCTCGGCACGGCGCGGTCCGCGCGACGCCCTTTGCGGCAGTTTTCGTGGCCGGTTCGCTACGGTCCATGGCCCGTCCAGTGCCGCGCCGGATGTCTTGCGCGCCCCGGTGCCGTGGAGTTTCCGCTGCTCCAGGCGCCTGCCACGGCCGCGCCAGGCGGACGGCGTGCGCGCCGTAGCGCGGGGCGCGCGCCGTGCCCGCCCCACGCGGGCGGCGACCCGGCGCGTTTCCGTGGCAGGGTGCAGTGGGCAACTGAACGGAGGGGCGAAGGAAGAGGGGGAAGCGTGATCGTCTGGCTGAACGGCGCCTTCGGCGCAGGCAAGACCACCGCGGCGTACGAACTTCTGGACCTGATCCCGGGAAGCACGCTCTACGACCCGGAGCTGCTCGGCGCGGGGTTGCGTGTGATGCTGCCCAAGGAACGGATGGGGCAGGTGGACGACTTCCAGGACCTGCCCGCCTGGCGGCGGCTCGTCGCCGACACCGCCGCGGCGCTGCTGACCGAGGTGCCCGGCCCGCTGATCGCGCCGATGACGCTGCTGCGCCAGGAGTACCGGGACGAGATATTCGGTGCGCTGGCCGCGCGCCGGGTCTCGGTGTGCCATGTCCTGCTGCATGCCGAGGAAACGATCCTCCGGCACCGCATCGGCAACCGCGCCGCGATCGGCGGCGGCTCCACGGCCGACTGGTGCCTGGACCGGCTCGCGGAGTACCGGGACGCGCTGCCCTGGATCACCGCCGACGCGCACACCGTCGACACCAGCCGTCTCAGCCCGCGCCGGACCGCCGAGCGGGTGGCGGAGGCGATACGGGAGGGCGCCGGGGCGCTGGACATCGTGCAGACACCGGAGCCGCGGGCGGAGACCCTGGCGGCGGGTGTGCTGCTGTTCGACGAACATGACCGGGTACTGCTGGTGGACCCGACCTACAAGCCCGGCTGGGAGTTCCCCGGCGGCATCGTCGAGCCGGGTGAGCCGCCCGCCCGTGCCGGGATGCGCGAGGTCGCCGAGGAGCTCGGGATCGAACTGGCCGATGTGCCGCGGCTGCTGGTGCTCGACTGGGAGGCGCCCTGCCCCCCGGCCTTCGGCGGTCTGCGACTGCTCTTCGACGGCGGGCGGCTGGAGTCGGCGCGGGCCGCGGACCTGCTGCTCCAGGGGGACGAGCTGCGGGACTGGCTCTTCGTGAGCGAGGAGGAGGCGGCGCGGCTGCTGCCGCCGGTGCGGTACCGGCGGCTGAGGTGGGCACTGCGCGCACGGGAGCAGGGCACCACTCTCAACCTGGAGGCCGGCGCGCCGGTCGGCATCTGACGCCGACGGCGCGCCCGCATGGCGGAGGGCCGTCCCCGTGCCGGGCGTACGCGGCTGGTCCCGACGGCGCGGCGACGGATGGGGTCTCCCGCGTGCGCACGCCAGGCGCCATGTGCCGGACACCGGCCCAGGACCGGCCACGCCCCGGCTCAGCCCGCGACGTGCGCCGCCGCGTACTTCCGCAGGAAGAGCGCCTCGCCCACCGACATCGCCTCCAGCTCGCCGGGGGAGACGCTCTCGTCGACCGCGTGGATACGGGCCTCCGGCTCGCTCAGCCCGATCAGCAGAATCTCCGCCTCGGGGTAGAGCGCGGCCAGCGTGTCGCACAGCGGGATCGAGCCGCCCTCGCCGGCGACGGCCATCTCCGTACCGCCGTACGCCTCCCGCAGCGCCTCGGCCATCGCCGCGTACGCCGGGCTGGTGGTGTCCGCGCGGAACGGCTGGCCCTGGCCCACGACTTCGGCCCGCACCCGCGCCTTCCACGGGGCGTGCGACTCCAGGTGCGCGATCAGCAGGGCGGTGGCCTCGTCGGCGTCGGTGCCCGGCGGCACCCGCAGATTGACCAGCGCCCGCGCAGTGGCCGGTACGGACGGGGTGGCGCCGACCACCGGCGGGCAGTCGATGCCCAGCACGGTGACGGCCGGACGGGCCCAGAGGCGGTCGGCCACCGTGCCCGATCCGATCAGCTCCACCCCCTCCAGCACGTGGGCGTCCTGGCGGAAGGCCGCCTCCTCGTACTGGAGGCCGTCCCAGCCGGCGCCCGCCTCCAGTCCGTCGACGCGGGTCGTGCCGTCGGGGGCGCGCAGCGAGTCGAGCATCCGTATCAGCGCGGCGAGCGCGTCGGGGGCGGCGCCGCCGAACTGCCCCGAGTGCAGGTTGCCTTCGAGGGTGTCGACCTGGACGGTGACCTTCGTCATCCCGCGCAGGCTGGCGGTGACGGTGGGCAGGCCGATCCGGAAGTTGCCGGTGTCGCCGATGACCACCGCGTCGGCGGTGAGCAGGTCGGGGTGGGCCTCCGCGTACCGCTCCAGGCCTCCGGTGCCCTGTTCCTCGGAGCCCTCCACGATCACCTTGACGCCGACGGGGATGCCGCCGTTCGCGCGCAGCGCCCGCAGGGCGAGCAGGTGCATGATGACCCCGCCCTTGCAGTCCGCGGCGCCCCGGCCGAACCAGCGCCCGTGCCGCTCGGTCAGTTCGAAGGGCGGTGAGGTCCAGGCGTCCTCGTCCAGCGGCGGCTGCACGTCGTAGTGCGCGTACAGCAGCACGGTCGGCGCGCCCGGCGGGCCGGACAGCTCGCCGTAGACGGACTGGCTGCCGTCGGGCGTGTCCAGCGTGCGGACGTCCTCGAAGCCCTCGGCGAGCAGCGCCTCGTGCACCCAGCGGGCCGCCGCCTCGCACTCGCTCACCGGGAACTGCGCGGGATCGGCCACGGAGCGGAAGGCCACCAGCGCGGCCAGCTCCCGCCTGGCTTCCGGCAGCAGGGAGGAAACGGTGTCCGCCAGCGGGCTCCGGCTCAGGGTCATGGGAACGCTCCTTGGGGGCGCGACGTTGGGCACGTAGTCACGCACATGCGTGCGAGGGTGAGGCAGGCCGATCCTCCCACAGCGCGACCGGGCACCGGGGGCGCCGTAGGATGCGGTCGGGCCTTGGCGGACTACTCGACGTACTCGACGACCGGGAGCGGCAGCACATCGTGAGCAGCGAGAACGCATCCAGTGGCAGTGAGCCGGAGCGCATCGTGTGGGACGTCGTCGTGGTGGGCGCCGGCCCGGCCGGCGCGTCCGCGGCCTACGCGGCGGCCGTCGCGGGGCGTCGCGTACTGCTGCTGGAGAAGTCCGAGCTGCCGCGGTACAAGACGTGCGGCGGCGGCATCATCGGCCTCTCGCGGGACGCCCTGCCGCCGGGTTTCGAGCTGCCCCTGCGCGATCGGGTGCATGCGGTGACCTTCTCGCTCAACGGCAGGCTGAGCCGTACGCGGCGCTCCAAGCGGATGCTCTTCGGGCTGATCAACCGCCCGGAGTTCGACCACGCGCTGGTGGAGTCCGCGATCCGCGCCGGTGCCGCGGTGCGTACGGGCGTCACGGTCTCGCGGGTCGAGCAGCACGGCTCCTTCGTGCCGGACCGGCGTACGGTCGCCGTCGTCCTGGCGGGCGAGGAGGAGCCGGTGCTCGCCCGCGCGGTGGTCGGCGCGGACGGCAGTGCCAGCCGCATAGGGGCACACGTCGGGGTCAAGCTCGAGCAGGTCGATCTCGGCCTGGAGGCGGAGATCCCGGTTCCCGACAGCGTCGCGGAGGACTGGGCGGGCCGGGTGCTCATCGACTGGGGCCCGCTGCCGGGCAGTTACGGCTGGGTGTTCCCCAAGGAGGGCACGCTCACGGTCGGGGTGATCTCCGCGCGCGGCGAGGGCGCCGCCACCAAGCGCTATCTCGACGACTTCGTGGCGCGGCTCGGCCTGGCGGGCTTCCCGCCCAGCGTCTCCTCCGGCCACCTCACCCGCTGCCGGACGGACGACTCGCCGCTCTCCCGCGGCCGGGTCCTGGTGTGCGGGGACGCGGCCGGACTGCTGGAGCCGTGGACGCGCGAGGGCATCTCGTTCGCGCTGCGGTCCGGGCGGCTCGCGGGCGAGTGGGCGGTGCGGATCGCCGAGTCGCACGACGCGGTGGACGCCCGCCGCCAGGCGCTCAACTACGCCTTCGCGGTCAAGGCCGGGCTCGGCGTGGAGATGGGTGTCGGACGCCGGATGTTCAAGATCTTCCTGCGGCGCCCCGGCCTGCTGCACGCGGCCCTGACCGGCTTCCGCCCGGCGTGGAACGTCTTCGCCCGGATCACCCGGGGCACGACCTCGCTCGCCGAGATCGTCCGCGCCCACCCCGTGGCCCGCCGGGCACTGGACACGCTGGACCGGCCGCCGGCGGCGGCGCCCGTCGCGGCGGCGGAGCCGGCCACCCGGGCGGACTGAGGGCCGGACCGCGCGTGGAGCGGGAAGGACGGGCGGAGGGGGCTGGGGTGCTCAGGAGGCGCGCGCCCCGGTGATCACGAAGACCGGGTGCCGGTGCGCCGCCTCGAGCAGTTCCTCGTCGCTGGACTTCGCGGTCACCCCGCCGAAGAAGCGGCCGACCTCCCAGCCCCAGCGCTTGAGGTAGGAGCGCAGCACCTCCACCTTGTCGGCGTCGGCGACCTCGGCGGCGGTGACCGCCTCGGCGCGCCTGCCGACGCGGATCTCGCCCTCGCCCTGTGCGCGCAGGTTGCGCACCCACTGGGTGTTGCCGCGCGGGGCCACCAGATAGCGGCGGCCGTGGAGGCTGAGCGGGTTGACCGGGGTGAGGCGCCATTCGCCGCTCTTCCGGCCGCGCACGGCGAGCACGCCTTTGCCGTTCAGGGCGATGCCGCGCTGGTTGAGCCAGGTCATCGGCCGGTGCAGCAGGGCTAGCTCGAGCTTGCCGGGCTTGATGTAGTGCGCCTGTGTGGTGTCCATCGCCACTGCCTCCTGGTGTGGTGCGCCTGCCCGGGGTCCTGCGCCGGACCGGGCCTGCCTGGCCGCCTGTGCCTGAGCCTGTATCTGAGAGCACTGCTCTCGATTAAGATCAGCGCTTCTGTATGAGGAGAGTGTGGCATCTTCCGCCAGAGAAAACAAGAGCAGTGCTCTCGTATGGGGTCGGTGCTCTGTCAGGTGCGACACTGGTCCCATGACCAGGATCACCGGGGCCCGGGAGCGGGCCCGCAGCGAAATCACCTCGGCCATCAAGGACGAGGCGCGCCGCCAGCTCGCGGAGGAGGGCGCCGCCAGGCTCTCGCTGCGCGCCGTCGCCCGCGCGCTGGGCATGGCCTCCTCGGCCCTCTACCGCTACTTTCCCAGCCGGGACGACCTGCTGACCGCCCTGATCATCGACGCCTACGACGCCGTCGGCCAGGCCGCGGAGAGCGCCCTTGCCGACGCGCCCCCCGCCGCCTCGCCGCTCGCGCGCTGGCAGGCCGTGTGCCATTCGGTGCGCGCCTGGGCGCTGGCGCACCCGCACGAGTACGGGCTGATCTACGGCTCGCCCGTGCCCGGATACGCCGCCCCGCAGGCGACCACGGGCCCCGCCGCACGGGTCGCCCGCACGCTGATCACGGTGGTCCGGGACGCGCGCGAGGCCGGCACTCTCACACCGCCGCCCGCCGACGGCCGGGACGCCGGGCCGCCGCCCGCGCTGCGCGAGGACGCCGAGCGCCTCGTCGCGGAGCTGGACGTCCCGCTGCCCGCCCTGCTGATGGCCGATCTGGTGGCCTGCTGGGCGCAGTTGTTCGGCCTGATCACCTTCGAGGTGTTCGGCCAGTTCCACCGTGTCGTCGACGCCCGCGCCGAGTTCTTCGACCGGGCGGCCACGGCGCTTGCGCTCGGTCTGGGTGTGCCCGGCGACCCGCTGCCCGCCGCGGAGGCGCCGGATCAGCCCGGCGCGGCCGACGCGAGCAGCAGCGAGGGCTCCTGACGGAGAATCCGGCCGTGCAGCGCCCGTAGCGCCGGGCCGGGGTCCGCGCCCATCTCCGCGGCGATCCGGCGGCGGGCGCCCTCGTACGCCACCAGTGCGTCGGAGGACCGGCCGCTGCGGTACAGCGCCAGCATGAGCAGCCACACGAGCCGTTCGCGCAGGGGGTGGGCCGCCACCTGCCGCAGCAGTTCATGGACGCACTCGTGGTAGCGGCCCCGTTCCAGTTCGCCCTCGAGGCGTGCCTCCAGCACCGTCAGCCGCTTCTCCGCCCAGCGCACGCGCTCCGCATCCAGATACGGTCCGGTGAGCCCCTCGGCGAACTCGCCGCGCCACAGCGCCTCCGCCTCCCGGGCGAGCGCGCCGGCGCGGCCCAGGTCACCGGCGCCGCGCGCGTCGAGCGCGGCGCGGATCAGGGCGCGGCGCTCGCGCAGGTCGTCGACGGCGGCGTGGCCGAGCCGGTAGCCGCTGCCGGTCCACACCACCTCCGGGGCCGCCTCGGCGCCCCCGCCGTCCGCCTGCCCCTCGCGCACCGCCAGCGCGCGCCGCAGCCCGGACACGTACTTCTGCACGAGGTTGCGCACGTGGACCGGCGGTTCGGCGCCCCACACCGCGTCCACCAGCGCCTGGTACGACAGGGCGCGCCCGTCCTGGAGCAGCAGCACGGCGAGCACGGTCCGCTGCCGCGGCGGTCCCAGCGCCAGTTCGGTGCCGGCGCGCACCGCCCGCAGCGGGCCGAGCATCTCGAATCTGGTGCTGCCAGTCATCCGCGCCCCTCCCTCGCCGCCGACGAGCCTACGTCCTTGGCCGCGCCCGCCGTTCCGGGGACGTCCGGCGGCCTTCCCGCGGGCGTTCCAGCGGATCTTCCAGCGGACGGTCAGCGGCCCGGGTGAACGTGACCGCACACATCCCGTACGGAGAGGAACCCGCATGGCACGGCAGGAAGGCCGAAGGGACCGGCGCGGTGGCGCCCTGGCGCGCGCCGGAGCACTCGTGGCACGGCGCGCGGGCGCGGTGCTGCTCGCGGCGCTGGTGCTGCTGCTGGGCCTCGGCGCGTACGGGGCAGGGGCGCAGGACGACCTCGAACTCTCCCGCTGGGACGCGCCGGGCACCGAGTCCGTACGGGCGGCGGGGCTGCTGCGCGACGAACACGGCACCGGCAACCCCAATCTCGCGCTGCTGGTCACCGCGCGCGGGGGCGACGTCGACCGCCCGGCCGTCGTCGCCGCCGCCCGGGACCTGGGGGAGGAGCTGGGCGAGCACCCGATGGTCACCGAGGTGACCTCCTACTGGGAGGGCGGCAGCCGGGCGCTGCGCAGCGAGGACGGCGCCCGCGCGCTCATCCTCGCCCGGCTGGAGGGCAGCGCGACCGACACCCGCGCCGAACTCGACGCGCTCTCGCCCGAGCTGGCGCGCGAGACGCCGCAACTGACGGTCGAGGTAGGCGGCCAGGAGGAGGTCTCCCGGCAGGTGAGCGCCCAGGCGCGGCAGGACTTCCTGACCGTCGAGGTGCTGGTGCTGCCCGCCGTGCTGCTCCTGCTGGTCCTGGTCTACCGGCGTACCACGGCCGCCCTGCTCACGCTCGGCGTCGGACTCTTCTCGGTGCTCGGCACGCTGGCCGGGCTGCGGCTGCTGGCCCAGTTCACCCAGGTGTCCACGTTCGCCGCGAACATCGCGCTCGTGCTCGGACTCGGACTGGGCATCGACTACAGCCTCTTCGTCATCAGCCGCTACCGGGAGGAGCGCGCGGCCGGACGCGCCCAGCACGACGCCGTGGTCCGCACGGTCGCCACCGCCGGCCGCACCGTGGTCTTCAGCGGCGTCACGGTGGCCGTCTCGCTCTGCGCGCTGCTGGTCTTCCCGTTCTTCTTCCTCAGCTCCTTCGCCTACGCCGGAATCCTCGTGGTGGTCACCGCCCTCGCCGGTGCCGTCCTCGTACTGCCCGCCGCGCTCGCCCGCTGGGGCCACCGGGTGGAGCGGCCGGGAGCCCCGGCCGTCGGCGGCCGGTTCTGGCACCGCACCGCGCTGCGGGTGATGCGCCGCCCGGCGCTCACCGGCGCGGCCGTACTGGCGCTGCTGCTGCTCGCCGGTTCGCCGCTGCTGGGGCTGCGGTTCGGGCTGCCGGACGAGCGGACGCTGCCCGAGGGCACGGCCTCGCGCACCACCTCGGAGACGATCCGCGCCGAGTTCGCGGCCGAGCCGACCGACACGCTCTACGTCGTCGCCGAACGGGAGACGCAGGCGGCGGAGGCCGGGCAGGTCACCGCGCGCTACGCGGCCCGCCTCTCCCGCATCCCCGGCGTCCACCAGGTCGAGTCCGCCGCGGGCGTCCACCGCGACGGGCGCCTGGCCGTGCCGCCAGGGGCGCGGGGCGCGGAGCCGGCCGTGCTCGCCGTCGTGCCCACGCAGGAGGCGATGCGCGGGGACGTGCCGCGGCTGGTCGAACGCGTCCGCGCCGTCACGGCACCGTTCGACGCCGTCGTCGGCGGCTACCCGGCGGAGACCTCCGACTTCCGGGACACCCTGCTGGACCGGCTCCCGTACGTCGTCGTCCTGGTCCTGGCGTCCACCTTCGTGCTGCTGTTCCTGCTGACCGGTTCGTTGCTGCTGCCGCTGAAGGCGACGGTGCTCAACCTGCTCAGCCTGTCCGTGATGTTCGGCGCGCTGGTGTGGATCTTCCAGGAGGGCCATCTGTCCGGGCTGCTCGGCTTCACCCCCACCGGATCGATCGAACCCAGCATCCCGGTGCTCATGTTCTGCGTCACCTACGGACTCTCGATGGACTACGAGGTCTTCCTGCTGTCCCGGATCAAGGAGGAGTACGCGCGCACCGGCCGCACCGACCTCGCCGTCGCCGCGGGCATCAGCCGCACCGCACCGCTGATCACCGCGGCGGCGGGCATCCTCGCGCTCAGCTTCGCCGCCTACGCCACCGGCGGCGTCGTCTTCCTCAAGGAGCTGGGAGTCGGCACCGCGCTGACGATCCTCGTCGACGCCACCCTCATCCGGACCGTGCTGCTGCCCGCCTCCATGCGGCTGGCGGGCCGGGCCAACTGGTGGGCGCCGCGCCCGCTGCGCCGACTGCACGAACGGATCGGACTCCACGAGGCGCCGCCGCCCGCGCCCGTGCCGGAGCCCGTCTCCGCGTCCGCCCCGGCATCCCCCCAGGAGGCGGCACCGCAGGCCGTACTGCCCGGGGAGTACGGGTGAGCACCGCGTCCGGCTGACGCCGCGGGGGCGGTACCGGGACTAGCGTGGCCGGTATGGAAAAAGCTCCTCCGCGCCGCGGCGCCGCGGACGCACCGCTGTGGCAGCGCCTGGTGGAGCGGCCCCCGGCCATGGCGCGGCTGCCCTGGCTGTCGACCTTCGTGATCACCGTCATCACGCTGGGCGGCTCGCGCGTCGCCGAACGCGAGCACCTGCGGCACGAGCCGCTCGACGTGGTGCCGCTGGACTCGTTCGCCCGGGTCCTGCTCTTCCTCGGCCCCGCGCTGCTGATCGTGCGGCGGCGGCATCCGGTGCTGACCGCCTTCGCCACGGCCGGGACGTGCCTGGTCTACATCGGCGCCGGCTATCCCGTGGGACCGGTCTACCTCTGTGTCGTGGTCGGCGCCTTCAGCGCCGTCGTCGCCGGGTACCGGTGGGCGGCCTGGAGCGCGCTGGGCATGCTCTGGGCCGGTCATCTCCTGGTCGGCGTCTGGCTCTACCGCTGGCTGCCGCCCTCCGGCGACGACGGGCTGGGGTGGAGCGCCGGACTGGCGCCCACCGCCTGGCTGGTGGCCGCCGCCGCCGCGGCGGAACTCGTACGGGGGCGCCGGGAGCAGTGGGTACGCCAGCGCGAGGAGCGGGAGGCGGCCGAGGTGCGCCGCGCCGACGAGGAGCGGATGCGCATCGCGCGGGAGCTGCACGACGTCCTGGCGCACAGCATCTCCGTGATCAACGTGCAGGCCGGGGTGGGCCTCGCGCTCCTGGACTCCGATCCCGAGCAGGCGCGCAGCGCGCTGCGGACGATCAAGTCGGCCAGCAAGGAGGCGCTGGGCGAGGTCCGCCACGTGCTGGACACGCTGCGCACCCCCGGTGACGCCCCCCGGGCCCCGGCGCCGGGCCTGGACCGGCTCCCCGAGCTGTCCGAGCAGGCGGCCGGGGCCGGACTCCAGGTGGTGACCCGGACCGAGGGCGAGGTGGTGCCGCTGTCGCCGGGCACGGATCTGGCCGCCTTCCGGATCATCCAGGAGGCGCTGACGAACATCATGCGGCACTCCGGCTCACGGGAGGCCCGGGTCCTGGTCGGCTACGGGCAAGCCGAGGTGCGCATCCGCATCGACGACGACGGGCCCGCGGCCGAGAACGGCCCCTCCGGCGGCGGCAACGGCCTGGTCGGCATGCGTGAGCGCGCCGCCGTGCTCGGCGGCAGCGTGGCGGCCGGTCCGCGCGCCGGGGGCGGATTCCGCGTACTGGCCCAACTTCCCCTCAAGACCCCGGATACGGTGAGCGGATCATCCCAGAGGGAGGCATCGTGATCCGCGTACTGCTGGCGGACGATCAGCTGCTCGTCCGTGCGGGGTTCCGCGCGCTGCTCGACGCGCAGTCCGACATCGAGGTGGTGGGGGAGGCCGCCGACGGCGAGGAGGCGCTCGCCCTCGTCCGCGAGCGGAACCCGGCGCTGGTCCTGATGGACATCCGGATGCCGATCCTGGACGGGCTCGTCGCGACTCGGCGGATCAGCGAGGACCCGGAGCTGTCCCACGTCAAGGTCGTCATGCTCACCACCTTCGAACTCGACGAGTACGTCTTCGAGGCGATCCGCTCCGGAGCCGCCGGGTTCCTGGTCAAGGACACCGAGCCGGAAGAACTGGTGCGCGCGGTGCGGGCGGTGGTCGAGGGCGACGCGCTGCTCTCGCCCGGAGTCACCCGCCGGCTGATCGCGGAGTTCGCGGCCCGCTCCAAGGAGCCCGCCGAGGCGGCGACGCTGGCCGAGCTGACCGAGCGGGAGCGCGAGGTGATGGCGCTGGTGGGGATCGGGCTGTCCAACGAGGAGATCGCCCGGCGGCTGGTCGTCTCCCCGCTCACCGCCAAGACGCACGTGAGCCGGACCATGGTCAAGCTGGGGGCCCGGGACCGGGCCCAACTCGTCGTGCTCGCCTACGAGTCCGGGCTCGTGCGCCCGGGCTGGCTCGGCTGACGGACGGGGTGGCGCAGCAGCACCCACAGCACCCGCCCGACGAACACGGTGCCCCCGGCCCACTGGGCGTACTGGATCCAGCCGACCGGGGCGTTCCCGAACAGCGCCGGGCTGGCCAGCGCGAGGAAGACGGCGCCGGCCAGCAGCCCGCCGCTGACCAGCGCGAAGCCGATCTCCACGATGGTGGCGTCCCGCTCGGCCTGGGACCGAGGCCCCGGCCGGGGCATGCGCCCGGCCGCCATGGGCGCCGTGCCTGACTGCCGCTTTGAGTCCATGCGGTGATTCTGCCACCGGAGGCACGGGCGCGGTATGCCCGCCGCGGCCCGGAGCGGTTGACCGGGCTGCGCGGCCCGTTAGAATGACTGACCGGTCAGTCATTGGAGGTCGCTGATGTGCGCAAGGAAGGTCGAGGCCGCCGCGCGCCGGGAGATGATCCTGAACGCTGCGGTGCGCGTGTTCGCCCGGCAGGGGTACGCCGGTACCCGGGTCGATGACGTGGCCAAGGAGGCGGGGATCGCCAAAGGCAGTGTGTATCTGCACTTCGACAGCCGGGACGCGCTGCTGGCCGCCGCCTTCGAGGTGTACGGGGCCCGGTCGCGAGCCGTGCTCCAGCAGGCGCGGAGCGGCACCGGGCCGGGTCTGGAGCAACTCGCCGCGCTGGTGCGGTCGGTGGTGGCGATGATGACCGAGGAGCCGGAGGTCACCCGCATCCTGATCGACCTGTGGGCCGCCGGCAGCCAGGAGGCCGGTCCCGCGGTGGACATGTCCGCCGAGTACCGCGAGTACCGGGCCGTGATCGCCGAACTGCTGGCCAGGGCCGAGGCCGAGGGGACTTTGCGGGCCGGGGTGGGCGCGAGCCACGCGGCCGTGGTCGTCGGCGCGATCGAGGGCTGCCTGGTGCAGTGGATCGTCGATCCGGCGCTGCCGGTCGCGGAGCTGGCCGAGCCGATCATCGAGGTCTGCGTCGAGGGTCTGCGTCTCCGGGGAGAGTCATGAGCACGGCGGGAGCCTCGGCGGCCGTCCGGTGGGTCGACGCGCGGCTCGTGGCGCCGCAGGCCGACCGGGGCGAGCGGTTCGTCTGCTACGCGAGCGCGTTGCTCGGCGCGGCCTTCGCCTTCGCCGTCGTCCGGGCGGCCGGACTGCCGCTGGCGGCGCAACTCGTCGTCGCGGCGGTGGCGTTCGACCTCTTCGGTGGGGCGGTCGTCAACGCGACCCGGGCGGCCAAGCGCTGGTTCCACCGGCCGGGACGTACCGCCGGGCACCACTTCGCCTTCGTGGCGGTCCACGTCCAGCCCTTCCTGCTGGCGCTGGCCGTGCCGGGGTTCGGCTGGCTCGCGGCGGCGGTGGGCTACGGGCTGGCGGTCGCCGGGGCAGCGGCCGTGCTGTGCGCGCCGCCGCCGCTGCGGCGGCCCGTGGCCTTCGCCGTCACGGTGCTGGCCGCGGCCGGGGTGCTGGCCCTGGTCCCCGTTCCCCCTGAACTGGCCTGGGTCATCCCGGTCCTGCTGATCAAACTGCTGCTGGCGCACCTGCTCGCCGAGGGGGAGCGGCCCTGAGTCCCGCGCCCGGTGTCCGGGCGCGGGTCACACCATGCGCCGCACCGCGTACGCGACGGCCGAGGCCGTCGCCGCCAGAAGCGCCACGGTGGTGAGTGCGGCGGTCAGCGAGAACCACTCCGCCAGGAAACCGATCGCGACGGGGCCCAGCAGCATGCCGCCGTAGCCCAGGGTGGAGGCGGCGGCGACCCCGCGCGGGCCCGCGAGCGCGCCGGCGCGGGCCATGGCGATGGGGAAGATGTTCGCCAGGCCGAGCCCGGTGATCACGAAGCCGGTCAGGACCAGCCAGACGGTCGGGGCCAGGGAGCCCAGCAGCATGCCGCCCGCCGCCGTCGCGCCGCCTCCCACCAGCAGGCGGGTCTGGCCCATCCGTTGCAGCAGGTAGCTGCCGCTGAGCCGGCCCGCGGTCATGGCCAGGGCGAAGACCGAGTAGCCCGCCGCCGCGACGCTCGTGCTCGCGCCGAGGTCGTCGGTCAGGTGGAGTGCGCTCCAGTCGGCGAGCGCGCCCTCGCCGTAGGCCGTGCACAGGGCGATCAGGCCGAGGACGATGACCAGGGCGCGGGTGCGCTTGGCGGCGGCGTCCCGGGCCGCGGTGGCTCCGGCTGCGGTGCCTTCGGCCGCGCTGCCCGCGGACGCCTCGGCGCGTGTCCCGGCCGGTGCCTCCGTACGCTCCTCGGCCGGCGCCGCGCCCGGGTCGGCGGGGAGGGTGCCCGCCAGCAGCGGGCGGGCGGCGAGCGCGGTGATCAGCAGCCCGGCCGCCGCGAGCAGCGCCAGGTGCGGTGCGGGGCCCAGCGACCCGGCGAGCAGGCCGCCCAGGCCCGCGCCGAGCATGCCGCCGAGGCTGAACGCGGCGTGGAAACTGGGCATCACCGGGCGTCGCAGGGCGGCGATCAGATCCACCGCGGCGCTGTTCACGGCGACGTTGACCGCGCCGTACGCGGCGCCGAAGACGAGCAGGACCAGGCCCAGCGCGAGCGCGGAGTGGGTCAGCGCCGGCAGCGCGATGCTGAGCGAGAGCAGCACGCTGGCCACCACCGTCACCCGTCGGCTGCCCAGGCGGTCGCACAGGCCGCCGGTGAGCATCATGGTCGCCACGGCGCCGCCGGAGACGCCCAGCAGCGCGAGGCCGAGATCGCTGGCGGAGGCGCCGGTCTGCGCCTTGATGGCCGGGATGCGGACTACCCAGCCCGCGAAGAGGAGGCCGTCGAGGGCGCAGAACGCGGTGAGCGCGATCCGCATCCGCCGCAGGACGGGGTCGGTCGGGGGCCGACTGGCGGCGCTTCGGGAGGGTTTGTCACTCGTACGGGTGGTCCGAAGTTTGTTTATTCGCGGCACAAAGCCAGAATAGGGGGGTGACCCAGACTCGGACAACAAGACTGGAGCGGGGCCGCGGCGCCCTGGGACCGGCACTCGAACTCGTGCACACCGGCCGGGCGCCCACGCGCGCGGTGCTCACGGCGGAACTGGGCGTGACCCGCGCGACCGCCGGAGCCGTCGCCGCCGAGCTCGCGGCACTCGGGCTCATCACCGTCGACGCGCGTCCCGGCGCCGCCGTCGGGCACCAGGGCCGCCCCTCGCACCGGCTCGCGGTCGCCCCGGACGGTCCCGTCGTGCTCGCCGCCCAGGTGCACCCGGACGGCTTCCGCGCCGCCCTGGTCGCCCTCGGGGGCCGGATCGTGGCCACCGCCCCGGGCAGCACGACCGTCTCCGCCGATCCGGCACAGGTGCTCGGCGAGGTCGTCGCGGCCGGTGCCGAGCTGCTCCGGCGCTCCGGCCGGCGCTGCGTGGGCGCCGGGCTCGCCGTCCCCTCGGCGGTCGCCGAGCCGGAGGGCACGGCGCTCAAGCCGCTGCACCTGTCCTGGGCCGTGGGCTCGCCCGTACGGGAGATCTTTACCCGGTGCCTCGCCGAGGCGCGCATCCCCGGCCCCGCCGGAGACGCTCCGGCGGCCGGGTTCGCCGCGAACGACGTCAACCTCGCCGCCCTGGCCGAGCACCGGCACGGCGCCGGGCGCGGCGCCCAGCACCTGCTGGTCGTGGGCACCGGGCACCGCGGCGTGGGCGGCGCGCTCGTACTGGACGGCCGGCTGCACAGCGGCAGTTCGGGCCTGGCGCTGGAGGTGGGCCACTTGACCGTGGACCCGGGCGGACGCCCCTGCCACTGCGGCAGCCGCGGCTGCCTGGACGTGGAGGCCGACCCGCTCGCCCTGCTCACGGCGGCCGGCCGGGAGCCGGGCCCGGAGGTCTCGCTGCTGGAGCAGGCACAGGCCCTCATCCGTACGGAGTACGCCACCGACCGGCGCGTGCGCGCCGCCGTCGACCTGCTCATCCAGCGGCTCGGGCTCGGTCTGGCCGGACTGGTGAACATCCTCGATCCCGACCGGATCATCCTCGCCGGGCTGCACCGCACCCTGGTGGAGACGGACGGCGAGCGGCTGCGCGCGGTGGTCGCGGACCGCAGCCTGTGGGGAGGCAGCGGCCAAGTGCCCGTACTGGCCTGTTCGCTGGACCACAACAGCCTGGTCGGGGCGGCCGAGCTGGCCTGGCAGCCCGTGCTGGACGACCCGCTCGGGTTGCTGGGAGGCTAGCCCGCATGCTGATCAGACCGGGCCGCGAGGCCGAGCTGGAAGAGCTGCGCGAGATCGAACGGGCGGCGGGGTGCTGGTTCCGCGACATCGGCATGGCGGAGATCGCCGAGCACGAGCCCCCCTCCGCCGAGGAACTGCGCGCTTTCCAGCGGGCGGAGGGGGTGTGGGTCTGCGAAGGGGAGGACGGCCGCCTCCTCGCCTACGCCCTCCTGGGGCCGGTCGACGGCAGCCTCCACGTCGAGCAGATCTCGGTGCGTCCCGAGGCCGCCCGGCGCGGTGTCGGGCGCGCCCTGCTCGAACACGTCGCGCAGCGCGCCGCCGTCGACGGTGTGCCCGCGCTGACCCTGACCACCTTCACCGAGGTGCCCTGGAACGCGCCTTACTACCAGCGCTGCGGCTTCCGGCGGCTCACCGACGCCGAACTGACCCCCGGCCTGCGCCGCATCCGGGACCACGAGGCGGAACTGGGCCTGGACCGCTGGCCGCGGGTGTGCATGCGGCGCGAGCTGGCCGCGTCGGTCGGCGGCGGCACGGCAGGGTAGGGCCGCCGCGCGGTTCGGGTCCGTACACCCCGCGAGTGCGCCTACCCTCGGCGTCATGGTTCCCCGCCGGATCGCCGACAGCCCCTACGTCAGCCTCGCCACCCGCCGCCGCGACGGCACGCCCGTGCCGACGCCGGTGTGGGCGGCCGAGGACGCCGGTGAACTGCTGGTGTGGACCCGCGAGGACAGCGGAAAGGTCAAACGGCTGCGCCGGGACCCGCGGGTCACCGTCACCCCGTGCGACGTACGCGGGCGCACCGCGGCAGCCGCGCGCCCCCTCGAGGGCACCGCGCGGCTGCTGGAGAGCCCGGCCGAACTGCGGCGGGTGCGCCGGGCGCTGACCGCCAAGTACGGCTGGCGCTTCCGCCTGGTGGACTCCGGCGGAGCCCTGCTGCGCCGGGGCCGCCGCCCGCACACCGGCGTCGCCGTCGCACTCTGACCGCGCGGGGAGCAGCGCGCCGGGCCGCGCCGTACTCCCGGCGGGGTACGCCGGGAGCCGCTGGCCGTACGACGACGCGGACCCCCCTCGGGCGCGACTCTCGGTGGTGTCGAACGCGGTCACTACCGAGGAGCTGAACCGGCATGAACACCATGGCGCACTGGGCCGACGGCGGGGGCCCCGGCCCCTGGATTCTGTTGTTCCCGCTGATCTGGGCCGCCGCCATCGTCGGCGTGGTCACCCTGCTGCGCCGTACCGTCGGGCGGGTCGGCCGCGGCGGTCGCGGGCCCTGGGCGGCGGTGCGCGAGCCGCAGCAGTCCAACGCGCCGCTGGAACTGCTCGCCCACCGCTTCGCCTCGGGCGAGATCGACGAGGACGAGTACTGGATGCGGCTGTCCGTGCTCCGTGAGAGCAAGGGCGGTGCGGAATGAGCGCCGACACCTCCACCGGGACCTCCGCGGGCGTCGCCGCACGCGTGGTCGACGCGGTCAAGATCTACGGTTCCGGCGACACCGAGGTACGCGCCCTCGACGGGGTCTCCGTCGACTTCCACGTGGGCCGGTTCACCGCCATCATGGGCCCCTCCGGCTCCGGCAAGTCCACGCTGATGCACTGCGCGGCCGGACTGGACACGCTCACCTCGGGCGAGGCCCACATCGGCGGCACCGCGCTGAGCACCCTGAGCGACAAGAAGCTGACCTTGCTGCGGCGCGAGCGGGTCGGCTTCGTCTTCCAGGCGTTCAACCTGCTGCCCACCCTGACGGTCGCCGAGAACATCACGCTGCCGCAGGACCTCGCCGGGGCGCGGTCGGACAGCGAGTGGACCGACGCGCTCATCGACGTCGTCGGGCTGCGCGACCGGCTGCGCCACCGGCCCAGCGAGCTGTCGGGCGGTCAGCAGCAGCGCGTGGCGGTCGCCCGCGCCTTCGCGGGCCGCCCCGAGGTGGTCTTCGCCGACGAGCCGACCGGAAACCTGGACTCGCAGTCCGGCGAGGAGGTGCTCGGCCTGCTCGGCAGAGCCGTGCGCCAGATGGACCGCACCGTCGTGATGGTCACCCACGACCCGGTCGCCGCCGCGCACGCCGACGAGGTGATCTTCCTCGCGGACGGCCGGCTGGTCGACCGGATGGAGGCGCCCACCGCCGAGCGCGTACTCGACCGGCTCAAGGCGCTCGACGGGGTCCGCGGCCGCAAGGAGAAGCACAAGGAAGAGGTAACGACGTGAGCGGCACCCGCGCCTCCGTGCGCATCAGCCTGTCCTCGCTGCGGACGCACAAGCGCCGGTTCGTGGGAACGGTGTCCGCGGTGGTGCTGGGCGTCGCCTTCCTCGCCGGCACGCTCGTGATGGGGGACACCCTGCGGGCCAGCTTCGACGACCTCTTCGACACCGCGAGCAGCGGCACCGACACAGTCGTCCGCAGCAGCGACGCCATCACCACCGACGCCGACGCCGAGGGCACCCGGGAGCCGGTCGACACCGGCCTGCTGGCCGCCATCGAGAAGGCGCCCGGGGTGGCCGCGGCGGCGCCCAACATCGAGGGCATGGGCCAGCTGCTGGACGCCGACGGCAAGGGCCTGGGCGGCGAGGGTCCGCCGACCGTCGCCGGGAACTGGATCGCCGACAAGGAGCTGAACCCCTATCAGCTCGCCGAGGGCCGCGCCCCGCGCGCGTCCGGCGAGGTGGTCATCAACAAGGGCGTCGCCGAACTGGGCGACCTGAAGATCGGTGACACCACCACGCTGCGCACCCCGGGCCCCGTCGAGGTGAAGATCGTCGGGCTGGCGACCTTCGCGGGCGAGGACGGCCTGGCCCAGGTGACCTTCACGGGGATGACCCGGGCCGACGCGGAGAAGTACCTCATGCCGGAACCGGGCCTGGCCGCCACCATCAAGGTGCGCGCCGAGCCCGGTACCAGCCAGGAGGAGCTGACCAAGGCGGTGAGCGCCCAGCTCCCCGGCGGCGTCGAGGCGATCACCGGCCAGGCGGCCAGCGACGAGGCCCTGGAGAACAACACCAAGGACTTCCTGACCATCTTCACCACCCTCCTGCTGGTCTTCTCCGGCATCGCGCTGTTCGTCGCGACGTTCTCGATCCACAACACCTTCGCGATCGTCGTCGCCCAGCGCACCCGGGAGAACGCCCTGCTGCGGGCGCTGGGCGCGTCCCGCCGCCAGGTACTGGGCTCGACCATGATCGAGGCCGGGGTGGTCGGGCTGTTCGCCTCCGCCGTCGGTCTGGCAGGCGGCATCGGCATGGCCGTCGGCCTCCAGGCGCTCTTCCCCGCGGTCGGCTTCCCCTTCCCCGAGGGCTCCCTGGTCATCAGCGTGCTGTCGATGGTGCTGCCGCTCATCGTCGGCGTGCTCGTCTGCCTGGGCTCCGCCCTGCTGCCCGCGCTGCGCGCCAGCCGTACGGCCCCGCTCGCCGCGCTGCGCGAGACGGCGGTGGAGAGCGCGGGCGCCTCCCGCTCCCGCGCGGTCACCGGCGGGGCACTGGGCGCGGTCGGTGTCGCTCTCGCCGTGGCCGGCGGACTCATCGGCGGCGACGCGGCGATCATGCTGACCGCGCTGGGAGCGGTCCTGGTCCTGATCGCCTTCGTGGTGCTCGGCCCGGTGGCCTCCTCCGCCGCGATCCGGGCGCTGGGGGCTCCCGCGGCCCGGATGCGCGGCATCTCCGGTTCGCTGGCCCAGCGCAACGCGCTGCGCAGCCCCAAGCGCACCGCGGCCACCGCGACCGCGCTGATGATCGGTGTCACCGTCGTGTCGCTCTTCACGGTCTTCGCCTCGTCGCTGAAGGCGACGCTGGACGACACGGTCTCGCGAAGCTTCGCGGGCGACGTCGCGGTGAGCACCCCCGGCTTCGGCGACGGCGGCAGCGGGTTCAGCCCGCGGCTGGAGCCGGAGGTCAGCCGGCTTCCCGAGGTGGACGCGGCCGTCGGCCTCGGCAACGGGGTCGCCCGTATCGACGGCAAGGGCACCGAGCTGACCGTCACCGACCCGGCCCGGCTCCAGAGCGTGATGAACCTGGGCGAGGTGAGCGGTTCGTTCGAGAACTTCGGCACAGACGGCCTCGCCGTCTCCGAGCAGAAGGCGGACGACGAGGGCTGGAAGGTCGGCTCCAAGGCCGAACTGGCCTTCACCGATGGGGCGAAGCAGACCTTCACCGTACGGGCGCTCTACGAGACCTCGGAGCTGACCGGCCACTACATGGTGACCCGTGAGGCGTGGGAACCGCACCGCACCCAGGACAGCAACCGGCTCATGGTGGTCGCCTTCAAGGACGGCGTGGAGACCGGCGCCGGAAAGGCCGCCGTCGAAAAGGTCGCGCAGAACTTCGGCAACCCGGACGTGCAGACCCGCGACGAGTACATCGAGACCTCGGCGGGCGCCATCGACGCCATGCTGGCCCTGGTCTACGCCCTGCTCGCACTGGCCGTGTTCATCGCGCTGCTGGGCATCGCCAACACCCTCACGCTGGCCGTGCACGAACGCACCCGCGAACTGGGGCTGCTGCGCTCGGTCGGCCAGACCCGCGCCCAACTGCGGTCGATGGTGCGCTGGGAGTCGGTGATGATCGCCGCCTTCGGCACCGCGGGCGGGCTGGTGCTCGGCGGGTTCCTCAGCTGGGCGCTGGTGAGTGCGGCCGACGGGCAGAGCAGTACGCCCTTCTCCTTCGCCCTCCCGCCGACGCAGCTGATCGTCATCGCGCTGGTCGGCGTGGTGGCCGGGCTGCTGGCGGGCTGGCGCCCGGCGCGCCGCGCGGCCCGGCTGGATCTCCTGCGGGCCATCGCCACGGAGTGACCGGGCAGCCGGTGACCGGGCGGGCGGCCAACGGCCGCCCGGTCACCGCGCCACCGCAAGGCCGCCGCCGGGGATGACCGGCGGCGCGTGGAACGGCACGCCTGCTCAGGCGTGCGAGGCGTGCGGCCGTCGCTCAACCCCCGAAGCGCCGGCCGCACCGCCGTCCGGTGCCCACCGCACCACGGGCATCCGGGCCGCCGCCGCGACGGCGCGGGTGGCGGTGAACGGCGCGGGCAGGGTGAACCACACCACCTTGCCCGTGCCGTCCGGCCGTACCCGCATGCCCCAGCTCTCGCTGACCGCGGCCACCAGCGCCAGCCCCCGGCCGTTGGTGGCCAGCGCGCCGGAGGCGCGCACCCGGGGCGGGCTGGGATCGCGGTCGCGCACCGAGATCGTCACCTGGCCCTGGAGCAGCACGAGTTCCACGGTGCAGCGCTTGTCGGAGCCGGTGTGCTGGTGCACGTTGGCCAGCAGCTCGGTGACCCCGAGCGCGGCGCGGTCGATCAGCGGATCGAGGTGCCAGTAGCGCAGCTGGGCGGAGACGATACGGCGGACCTGGCCGATCCGCGACGGCAGCGCCTCGAACTCCACGGCGCAGTGCCTGCTGGGGCGACTGATCACAGCGGCGACTCCCTGGAGAAGGCTCTGGGACACAGAGCTGATCGCATGTGACGTGAGTCACAAGTTCCAGGGTGCGGTCGCGCCGGCCGCGCCGCAACTCGACGCGGGCCGCACCGTCCCGCCGCGCGCCGCAGCGTCGCGCCGTCCGTACTCCCTCACCGCCCCCGGCCCGTACGGACCGGGTCTCCTCAGCGGCCGAGCACGCCCCGTTCGGCGTCCGCCTTGGCGCGGGCCGTGCGCACAGCGGCCAGCAGGCCCTCCCGGTGCGCGAGCCCCAGCCGCAGGAGGTAGCGGGTGCCGCCGAGTGTGGCCACGGCCCGGCCCCGCGAGCCGTACCAGCCGCTGACGCGGACCTGCTCCAGCGGGGCGCTGTCGATCTCCCGGCCGTAGCTCGTCAGCAGCTCCAGCCGCCCGTCGCGGATCAGCACCCGGCCCGCCCTGGTCAGCGAGCGCAACCAGCGCTCGATCCGCACGCCTCCGGCATCGAACTCGGGATCCGCCATGCCGCACCGCCCTCCGCCTCGACACTCGCAGCCGGGGACACACCCGGCCGGGCGCCGCGCACCCTTTCCGGCAGTGTGCCGCGCATCCGGCGCGTCCACCAGAGCCGCCGCACGCCGCTTCTATGATCACCAGGTGAGCGACACCGAACCGGCCCCGCCGCGGCAACCCGCCGCTGCGGCCGTCACCCTCGACGTGGACCGCAGCGACTCCGCCTACCGCTCCTGGCTCAAGGAGGCGGTCCGCAAGGTCCAGGCGGACAACCAGCGCAGCGCCGACACGCACCTGCTCAGCTTCCCGCTGCCCGAACGCTGGGGCATCGACCTCTACCTCAAGGACGAGTCCACGCACCCCACCGGCAGCCTCAAGCACCGGCTGGCCCGCTCCCTCTTCCTCTACGGCCTGTGCAACGGCTGGATTCGCCCCGGCAGGCCGGTCATCGAGGCGTCCAGCGGCTCCACCGCCGTCTCGGAGGCGTACTTCGCCAAGCTGATCGGGGTGCCCTTCATCGCGGTGATGCCGCGCACGACCAGCAAGGAGAAGTCCCGGCTGATCGAATTCCACGGCGGCCGGTGCCATCTGGTGGACGACCCGCGGACGGTGTACGAGGTCTCCGCCGCGCTGGCGGCCGAGACCGGCGGGCACTACATGGACCAGTTCACCTACGCCGAGCGGGCCACCGACTGGCGGGGCAACAACAACATCGCCGAGTCCATCTTCCAGCAGCTGCGCCTCGAACGCTTCCCCGAACCGGCCTGGATCGTCGCCACCGCCGGCACCGGCGGGACCTCCGCGACCCTCGCCCGCTACGTGCACTACACGCAGCACGACACCCGGATCTGCGTCGCCGACCCGGAGAACTCGTGCTTCTTCGACGGCTGGGTGCGCGGCGACCCGGGGGCCACCAGCGACGCCGGCTCCCGCATCGAGGGCATCGGCCGCCCCCGCATGGAGCCCAGCTTCCTGCCGTACGCCGTGGACCGGATGATGAAGGTGCCCGACGCGGCCTCCGTGGCGGCCGTACGGGCCCTGGAGTCGGCCATCGGGCGCAAGGCGGGCGGCTCGACGGGCACCGGCCTCTGGAGCGCCCTGCGCATCGTCGCCGAGATGGTCGGACGGGGGCGGGGCGGTTCGGTGGTCACCCTGCTGTGCGACCCCGGCGACCGCTACCTCGACAAGTACTACTCGGACGCCTGGCTCGCCGGACAGGGCCTGGACATCGCCCCCTACAGCGCCGCGCTGACGGCCTTCCTCGCCACCGGCACCTGGCCGCGCTGAGCGGCGCGCACCGGCGCCGGGGCCGCGCTACGGCCCGTCCGCGGCGCGGTGGTTCGCGGCCTCGCGGTCTGCGGCACGGTGCCCGCTGGCGCTGCGGTCCCTGGTGCTGTGGTCCCCGGTGCTGTGGTCCCCGGCGGTGGCCACGATCAGCCCGGGCAGCTCCGCCGCCATCTCCTCGCGCACCGCGCCGACGGCCCCCGCGTCCGTCACCAGCGTGTCGACCTGCGCCAGCGCGGCGAACGAACACAGCCCCACAGAGCCCCACTTGGTGTGGTCGGCGACCACCACGACCCGCCGCGCCGCACCCACGAACCGCCGGTTGGTCTCCGCCTCGGCCAGGTTGGGCGTGGACAGCCCCGCCTTTACCGATATGCCGTGCACCCCGAGGAAGAGCACGTCGAAGTGGAGCGAGCCGATGGCCGTGTCCGCCACCGGGCCGACCAGCGAGTCCGACGGCGTCCGCACCCCGCCCGTGAGCACCACCGTCGCCGCCGAGGACCCCGGCTGCCGCCCGCCGTCCGCGGCGCCGGGCCGCGCGCGGTGGAAGACGTCGGCCACCCGCACCGAGTTGGTCACCACCGTCAGGTCCGGGACCTCCAGCAGGCGGCGGGCGAGCGCGTAGGTGGTGGTGCCGCCCGACAGGGCGACCGCACTGCCCGGCAGGGCCAGTCCGGCCGCCGCCCGCGCGATGTCCTCCTTGGCGCCCGGCTCCAGCACGGACTTCGCCTCGAACCCGGGCTCGTGCGTGCTGGGTTCCGCCGCCCTGACCGCGCCGCCGTGCACCTTCGCCAGCGAGCCCTGCCGCGCCAGTGCCTCCAGGTCGCGCCGCACCGTCATGTCGGAGACCCGCAGCGTGCGCGTCAGTTCGTTGACCCGGACCCCGCCGCGCCGCCGCACCTCTTCCAGGATGAACGCGCGGCGCTGCTCCGCGAGGAGGTTCTGCCTGTCGTCCACCGCGCTCGTCCGTTCCTTGTTCGTCCGTTCCCTGGGTCCCCACCGGCCGGGGTCATCCTCCCATGGCGGTTTCGTGGCAGCCGGGTCACGATTTCGGGCGCTCTTGGCGGGGTGGGCTGCGCGCCGGCCGCGCGAGCGGGATGCTGTGACGCGGTCAGCAGGCATCTGTGGGGGGAGCGGTATGCGTTCGGACCGGACAGCGGAACCACCCGCGGCACCCGAGGCCGGGTCCCAGGACGCGGACTTGGGCGGGCTCGCGCTCGAACTCCTGGTGCACGGCGTCGGCGGCACCACCCCGCAGGAGATGCTCGGCGACCCGCGCACCGAGCGGATCACCGGCGACGACACGGCCGCCGTCCACCGCCGCACCGCGGACGCGGACGCGGAGGACCGGCCGCGGGAGTACGCCGACAAGCCCATCCCGGAGGCGTACTGCTGGTCCAACCTCACCTCCGGCAACAGCACCCGCGCGCTGTGGCTGATCCTGCTGCCGTTCATGGTCGTCAACCTCGCCCACTGGATGCGCCCGGCGGCCGACACCAGGCACCGGGCCGTACGGCTGCACGGGACGCTGGTGCGGCTGCTGGCCCTGAGCCTCACGGTGCTGCTGGTGGCAGCCGCCTGCGAGGTGGCGCTCGACCTGGCGGCCTGGCAGTGCGCCGGGACCCCGGAGTGCGGGCAGGAGCGCTCCTGGCTCGCCTTCATGGCCGTGGAGGGCGGGGGCGGCGCGGACGGCGCTGGCGGCGGCTGGTGGAGCCAGCCCGGCCGCCGCCTCGCGCTGGCCGCCGTGGTGCCCCTGGCGCTCACCACCTTGCTGTGGTGGCTCTCGCACCGCACCTGGAGCGCGTACGAGTCCCAGCCCCCGTGGCGCGGCCCGGACAGCCGGGAGCGCGCTGAGGCGGCCGACCGCTCGCCGCTGCGCCTGCCCGGATTCTGGTACGGCAGGCGGCTGGTGGCCCGCCTGCGTGCCGCGCACACCGCAGCCGGGCTGCTCACGGTCGCCGCCGCACTGTCCGGCGCCACCGCCCGCTTCGACCGCGAACCGGGCGGCCCGGCCGCCCTGGACGCGCTCGGCTGGGCGACCGGCGCGCTGATCGTGGCCGGCGGCCTGTGGGTGCTGCACGCGGTGTGCCGCCGCGGCCGCAAGGAGAGCGAGGCCGACGAGCGGACCGACCGGCTGACCGTGCGCGGACTGCCCGCGGCCTCCGTGGCGGTGCTCGCCCTGGCGGTCGTGCACGCCGGGTGGTCCCGGCCGGAGTGGCGCAGCGCAGGCGAACTGCCCGGCGACGCGACCTTCAGCGTGCTCGCCGTCGCGCAGGGGGTGCTGGTGGTGGCACTCGGGGCGATCGGCGTCGTGCTCCACCGGGCCGCGCCCGTGCCCCGTACGGCGCTCGCGGGCCTCGCTTCCGCGGCGGTGGCGATGCTCGCCTGCGCGCTGGGCGGGGTGATGTCCGGCGGCGTCGCGCAGTGGTTCGCCGACCGGCTGGTGGGGCCCGTCTCCGGGCCGCCCACGCTGCTGACCTGGCAGGCGTCCACGATCCCGGTGCTGCTGGGCGTGCTGCTGGTACTCCTGTGCGGGCTCGCGGTCCAGGTACGGGTGCGCAGCGGGCGGCTCGCCGGGCAGATCCACCACGCCTACCCCGGCGCACAGCCCGACGCGCCCCGCTCACGCCGCATCGGCCGGTCCATCGCCCGCGCCGCGCTCACCGACTCCGCACCCGCCCTGCTCGGCGCCGTCGCCGCGCTGGGCCTGCTGCTGGGGGCCGCCGCCGTGCTGGGCACCTGGCTGAGCGGGGAGGCGCCCGGCAGCGCGGCCGACGCCGCGCCCTCCGCCGTCGACGGCTTCGCCGACGCCGTGCAGTCGCTGGGCTCCTGGCTCATCGGCTTCGTCTTCCTGCTCTTCCTCACCTGCGGGCGCCGCGCCTACCGGGACGCCTCCGCCCGCCGCACCGTCGGCATCCTGTGGGACGTGGGCACCTTCTGGCCGCGCGCCGCCCACCCCTTCGCGCCGCCGTGCTACGCGGAGCGCGCCGTACCCGACCTGGTGTGGCGCATGGCGACCTGGACACAGGAGCGCGAGAGCGGCCGTATCGTCCTCTCCGGCCACTCCCAGGGCAGCGTCCTGGCGGCGGCGGCGGTCTGGCAGCTCGACCCGGTCACCCGCCGCCAAGTCGCCCTGCTCACCTACGGATCGCCGTTGGAGCGGCTCTACGGGCGCTGGTTCCCGGCCTACTTCGGACCGCAGCCGCTGGAGGCGCTGCACCGCGAGCTGGACTGCTGGCAGAACCTGTGGCGGCTCACCGACCCCATCGGGGGGCCCGTCCGGCTGCCCGGCCACGAGGGCCACCGGGTCGACCGGGGGCCGCTCCAGGACCCGCTGGCCTACGGGCGCACCCCGCAGCGCCCCCTGCCCGGGCCGCTGCTGGGGCACAGCGACTACCAGGCCGATCCGGCGTTCGGGGAGGAGCGGGACCGGCTGCTGGCCCGGCTGCTGACGCGGCGCCGGTACGGCGGGGCCGGCCTCGGTTCCGCCCCCCCCCCCGCCTCTGCACCCGCGCCGGAACCGGAGCCGCCGTCCGGCGGCGGAGGACTGCCCGGCCCGCGCACCCGCGAACCGGCCGGAGAGGGCGCGGAGGGCGGCGCGGACGGGACCTGAGCGGGCGTCAGATCGGCGCGGGCAGGTCCTCGCCGAAGAGCAGCGTCAGATCATCCGTGCTCGGCTCCGCCAGCAGCGACACCCGCCCCGCGTGCCGCTCGACCATCGCCTCGAAGGTCTGCCGGGCGGTGCGCCCGTTCCCGAACGAGGGTCCGCGCGGGATCACCGTGAAGTGCTTCAGCAGGGCCTCCTGCGCGCCCTCGCCCAGCTGGTACTCGTGCTCCTCGGCCTGCTGCTCCACGATGAGCAGCAGCTCCTCGGGGCTGTAGTCGCCGAAGGTGATGGTGCGTGAGAAGCGGGACGCCACACCGGGGTTGACCGCCAGGAAGCGCTCCATCTCCTCGGTGTACCCGGCGGCTATGACCACGACCTCCTCGCGGTGGTCCTCCATCAGCTTCACCAGGGTGTCGATCGCCTCCCGGCCGAAGTCGCGGCCGGAGTCCTCGGGCGAGAGGGCGTACGCCTCGTCGATGAAGAGGACACCGCCGCGCGCCCGGTCGAACGCCTGCTGGGTGCGGATCGCCGTCGAGCCGATGTGCTCGCCCACCAGGTCGACCCGCGACACCTCGACCAGGTGCCCGCGCTCCAGCACGGACAGCGCGTACAGGATCTCGCCGTAGAGCCGGGCGACGGTCGTCTTGCCGGTGCCCGGGGCACCGGTGAAGACCAGGTGGCGGCGCGCGGAGGCGGCCTTGAGGCCGGCGCGCTGGCGGCGGCGGCCGACCTCGATCATGTTCGTCAGGGTGCGGACCTCGCGTTTGACGCTCTCCAGGCCCACCAGGGCGTCGAGTTCGGCCAGCACCTCCTCGGAGGGGCGGGGCGGTTCGGGCTCGCCGGGCGCGGCGGCCCCGGGCTGCTCCGTCCCCCCGGCACCGAGCCCGGCCCCCGCGGCGGCGGGCGCGGTCAGCAGGCCCCCGGCCGAGACGGGGCTAGCGGGCCGGGCCACGGGCGGCGGGGGCACGGCGGCGCTCTCGTCGCTGGTGCAGTCCTCCACCAGCGGCCCGTCCTCGGCGAACTCGAAGCCGCCGCGCGCGCACCGCTCCGTCCGGCAGCGGCGCAGCGTCGTGCGGCAGCCGTCGATGACGTGGAAGCCGTAGCCCTGGGAGCCGGTGACCCGGCAGGCGTGGAAGGTGCCGCGGCCCTCCGCCGAGACGTAGACCCCCGCCTCCTCCGCCGCGGTGACGGTGCAGCGCTCGACGGTCGGATCGGCGCCCTTGGTCACGATCAGGCCCGTCGCGGCGGCGTCGATCGTGCAGTTGGACAGGTGGCCGCCGCTGCCGTGGTCGCGGAACCAGGCGCCCGTACCGGCTTCCCGGATGCGGCAGTCGTCGAGCTGCACCGTGGCGCCGTCGCTCACCGAGACGGCGGTGCCCCGGACCTGGGAGAGGTCGCTGTCCAGCACGTCCGCCCGCGAACCCCGGTCGAGCACGAACAGGGCGTCGGGCACGCTGTGCACCCGGCAGGACTCCAGCACGGCGGCAGCGCCGTCACTGATCCACACGGCCGGGTAGTCGCCCGTACTCTCGTGGATCTCGCAGCTGTTGGCGTCCACCCGGGTGCCCGGGTCCCAGACCGAGAGGCCGTTGCGGCCGAAGCGGCGCACGGTGGAGCGGGTGAGGGTGAGCACGGAGCGGGACCGCAGGTCTATCGCGTTCTCCGGTATGTCGTGGATCTCGCAGTCGGCGAGGGTCAGCACGGCGTCGGTGTCCAGGGTGATGCCGTCGGCCGTGGTGCGGTGCACGCGACAGCCCGTCAGATGGCCGGCCGCTCGGTCGGCGACGAGCAGACCGGTGCCCTTGACCTCGTACACCTCGCAGCCCACCGCCTCCACGGCGGTGCCCTCGCCCTGGAGCGAGAGCCCGGCGCCCGAGGCGTGGTGGACGCGGCAGCGCTCCAGCCGGGGGTGCGCGCCGTCGCGCACCGAGATGCCCGACTGGCCGGCGGCGACCACCTCGCACTCCTCGTACACCCCGCCCGCGCCGCCGCTGACGCTGATGCCCAGGCCCGCCGGGTTGTCCACCGTGCAGCGGCGCACCGTGGGCCGGGCGCCGCCGCGCACCTCTATCCCGGCGGCGGAGCGGGTCAGTACCCGGATGCCGGTCAGCTCGGGCGCGCAGTCCTCGACCAGCAGGGCCGGCACGGACGCGTCCTGGCCCTCCAGCTGGAGGTCGTGCACGACCGCCGAGGAAAGGACCGTCAGCGCCACCCCCTCCGTCGGCGCGACGCGCACCGAACCGCTGCCCGCCCGCTCCGGGCCGCGCAGCGTCACCGCGCGGTCCAGGACGAGGTTCTCCCGGTAGGTGCCCGGCGACACCGTCAGCACATCGCCGTCCGACGCCGCCTGGAGCGCGGCGGACAGCGAACCGTACTCTCCGGTGCGCCGCCGCCAGCGCGAGGTGCCGGTATGCGTGACCTGGACCGAGGGCTGTCCCATGGACTGCTGCGTCCTCACTTCGTGCGATCTGGAACTGCGGTGCCGCGACGCCGCGGCGGGCCGAGACCACCACCGTAGCGTGCGCGGAGCGGCGGCGATGACCGGTCAGTTGCCGGTCCCCGCCCGCCCGGAGTCGGGGCCGATCCGCGCCCACTCGTCGTCCCACCGCGCGTACCGCCGCCGCAGCAACTGCCGTACGGCCAGGCGCCGTCCGGTCTCCACGGCCGCACCGGCGGCCACCGCCGCGACCAGCCCGGCCAGCAGCGCCTGCGAGGAGGCGGTGCCGGCGGACATCGGGGGAGTGGTGATCTGCCCGTCGTCGTCCGTCCACACCCGGAAGCGGTCTCCGGGCAGCACGGGATGGCCGACCTCGGCGGGGCCCGTGCGCGTCGCGCCGTCGGGGCCGGGCCAGTAGGCGATGACCTGCCGCCGCCCCTCGTCCTCCGACAGTTCCTCCGTCTCGGAGTCCAGCGGGCGGCGGGGAACCACCAGCTGCTGCACCGTGGCCCGCACCGAGTGGCGCTCGGCGCGCTGCGCGGCGACGGAGGAGAGCAGCTTCTCGTGTGCCAGGACACCGACCAGCATGCCCACCACCGGTGCGCCGCACAGGATCAGCGCGGCGGCGCCCAGCGAGAGCCACGCCTCGTGGCGGTCGCTGCGGCGGCACAGCGGGTTGCGGCGCCAGCGCCACAGTCCTGCGACAGTCCGCACGTCCTCACCCCCGTTCCCCTCGGCCCGACTTTACTCGGGTGCGGGGGTGTTTCGGGGCCATGGTCGGCGCGGTCGGAATGCGCCTGTGACCTGGCCGTGCTCCCAGGCGCCGGTTTGCCGCGGCCGATGCGTGGCAGCCGGGGTGCCGTACGGCACGCAGAGCGCCCAGAGACGCCCGGGAACGGGGGAGTTACCCGGCTTCGGCGCCGCCCATCCGCCGGGCAGGCTCATCCATCGAGTGAATCGCCAGGGCCGGACCGGCCCAGCCCCCGGCGCCCCCGGACAGCAGTGGGCCGGACGGCGATACGGGCCCCCGCGACAGCGTTCCCCTATCTCCGCCCGGCCCCGGACCTGCCCTACGGGGCGAGCAGTGCGCTCAGTAGCCCCGGCCGGGGTACGGGCGCCCGTACTGCTCGTCGTAGCCGGGCATCTGCCGCGGCGCGGCGGGCCGGGGCGGTGCCACCGGCCGCATCTGCGGCTGAGGCTGCTGCGGCTGCTGTGCCTGGCCGTTCGGATATCCCGGGTAGCCCTGGTACCCGCGCTGCGGCGGCTGCTGCTGCGGTATGTACGGAGCCGGCGCCTGCTGGAGCGGCGACGGCTGGGGTATGGGCTGGGCGACGGGATGCCCCTGCGCCGGGGCCTGCTGGTGGCTCGGCCCGGAGGGCAGCGCGGGAAGCGCCGGAAGTGCGGGGAGGTGGCTCCCCGTGTCGTACGCAGCGGGCACCCGGATGGGAGCGATCTGCGGAGTGCCCCGCTCGGCGACGAGCATGTCGTAGATCGGAGTGTCGGGGAATGGTGGCGCAGCGTAGTAACCGCCGCCGTAGGTACCGCGGGGGGAGGTCATAGTCCATAAGTTAAGCCCACGATGTGCTGGTTGGGGAGTCCGGTAGGAGAGTCATTTTGCGTGCTCGGAGCGGTGGCGAGGGAGTAAGAGTGGCAAACCGGAGCAATACGGTCGTCACGGCACGCGTCGGCGCTGGTCCGGAGGGCGGCGCGCACCGCCGCTGACCGCGACGGGCGGGGTGCAATAGATTGGAGACCGCAGCAGGCACGCAGGCATGAGCACGAGGGGATCGACATGACGATGCGCAAGGGCACCAACGTCCCACTACCGGCCCCGGCGGTCCGGGTCGAACTGGGGTGGCGTACCGGCCCCGGTGTACCGGACGTGGACGCCTCCGCGCTGCTGCTGGTCTCCGGCAAGGTCCGCTCCGACGACGACTTCGTCTTCTACAACCAGCCCCGGCACACGGCCGGAGCGGTCCGGCACGAGGGCAAGCGGCCCGAGGGTGCGGCGGTGACCGACACGCTCGGCGTCGACCTCGACGCAGTCGAGGCCGAGGTGGAGCAGATCGTCATCGCCGCCTCGGCCGACAGCGGCACCTTCGGACAGGTACCGGGGCTCTACGCACGGGTGCTGGACGCGTCGAGCGGCGCCGAACTGGCCCGCTTCGACGTCGCGGACGCAGGCACGGAGACGGCGTACGTACTCGGCGAGGTCTACCGCAGGCAGGACATCTGGAAGTTCCGCGCCGTCGGCCAGGGCTACGACACCGGACTGGGCGGGCTGGCCACGGACTTCGGCATCAGCGTGGACGAGCCGCAGGCCCCCGCGGCGCCCGCGCCCGCCCCGGCTCCGGCGGCCCCCGCGGCCCCCGCGGCGTCGGCCGCCCCCATGCCGTCCGCGCCGCAGGCGCCCGCCGCCCCCATGCCGTCCGCGCCGCAGGCCCCGACCGCCCCCGCTCCCGCAGCGCCGCAGGCCGGTGCGCCCGTCCGGCTGACCAAGGTCACGCTCACCAAGGACGCCCCCTCCGTCTCGCTCAGGAAGCAGGGCGGCACCTCCGGGGCGCTGCGGGTCAACCTCAACTGGGAGGTGCACAAGCAGTTCAAGGGCTGGGGCGCCAAGATCGGCCGCGCCATGGCGATGCACTCCGACCTCGACCTCGACCTGTGCGCGCTCTTCGAACTCGCCGACGGCCAGAAGGGCGTGGTGCAGGCGCTGGGCAACTCCTTCGGCTCGCTGCACCAGCCGCCGTTCATCCAACTCGACGGCGACGACCGCACAGGGGCGGTCTCCTCCGGCGAGAACCTCACGGTCAACCTCGACCACATCAAGGACCTCAAGCGCGTCCTGATCTTCGTCACGGTCTACGAGGGTGCCCGCAGCTTCGCCAACCTCAACGCCACCGTCACGCTCCAGCCCCAGCACGGCGCCCCCGTCGACTTCTCGCTCGACGAGTGCACCGTCCCCTCGACGGTCTGCGCCCTCGCCCTGCTCACCAACGAGGGCGGCGACCTGGTCATCCAGCGCGAGGCGCGCTACCTGGTGCCCGAGCGCGGCGTCAGCCCGCAGCGGACCGTCGACTACGCCTACGGGTGGGGCATGCAGTGGACCCCGGGCCGCAAGTGACCCCGGGCCGCGCTCAGGAGTAGGTGCGCCCCTTCCAGGCCGCCCCGCGCCCCTGGTAGTGCCGTACCGCCGAGTCGACGGTCATCAGCACGTAGAAGACGGCCGTCACCGGCAGCGCCAGGGCCTGCCACCAAGGCTGCCGGTAGTAGCGCGTCATCGGCAGGTAGGTCGCGGTCATCACCGCCCAGGCGAGCCCGCCCGCCGCAGCCGTGGCCGGGCTCCCGGCCGCCGCGCCCGCCAGCGCGGCGGCCGGCGGCACCAGGTAGGTCAGCACCAGGCCCGCGACGGTGCCGAGCAGGAGCAGCGGGTGGTGGCGCAGTTGCGCGTACGCGCTGCGCGCCACCATCCGCCACAGCTCCGCCAGCCCGCCGTACGGCCGCACGCTGGTGACGTCCCCGGCCAGCCCGAGCCAGATCCGGCCGCTCCCGGCCCGCTTGACGGCACGGGCGAGCGTCACGTCGTCGATCACCGCACCCCGGATGCTCTCGGGCACCCGCGCCCGCTCGGCGGCGTCCGCGCGCAGCAGCACGCAGCCGCCCGCGGCGGCGGCGGTGCGTCCGCCCGGCCGGTTCACCCACCGGAAGGGGTAGAGCTGCGCGAAGAAGTAGACGAACGCCGGGACCAGCAGCCTCTCCCAGCCGCGCGACGCGCTCAGCCGCGCCATCTGCGAGACCAGGTCCAGCCGGGCCGCGCGCGCCGCGCTCACCAACTTCCGCAGCGAGTCGGGGCCGTGCGCGATGTCCGCGTCCGTCAGCAGCAGGTACTCGGCGTCGGTGCGGACGCGCGCCAGCGCCATCCCGTGCCGTACCGCCCACAGCTTGCCGGTCCAGCCCGGCTCGGGCGGGCCGGGGGAGTCCACGGTCAGCGGCAGCCCGCCGGGCCGCTCCGCCGCGAGCGCGCGGGCCGCCCGCCCGGTGCCGTCGGTGCTCCCGTCGTCGATCAGGAAGATCTCGGCGCGGCCCGGATACTTCTGGGCCAGCAGTGACGGCAGGCTCAGCGGGAGCACCTCCGCCTCGTCCCGGGCGGGCACCACCACCGCGACCGAGGGCCACCGCTCCGGCTCCCCGGCGCGCGGCAGCCGCACGTCCGTACGCCAGAACCACCCCTGCCCCAGCAGCAGCCACAGCCAGACCGCGAGCGACGCCGCGGCCGTCCAGGTCCATACGCTCATCCGCCGAAGTCTGCCGCACCCGGCGGCCTCCCGACGGCTCGGGCCCGCGCGCCGCACCGTAGTCTTGAGCCCGTGAAGATCGCACTCATGGACTCCGGCACGGGGCTGCTCGCCGCCGCCGCCGCGGTACGCAGGATGCGGCCGGACGCCGATCTCGTGCTCTCCTCCGACCCCGACGGCATGCCCTGGGGGCCCCGTACGCCGCAGGACATCACCGCCCGCGCGCTCGAGTGCGCGCGCGCCGCGGCGGCGCACCGGCCGGACGCGCTGATCGTCGCCTGCAACACCGCCTCCGTGCACGCGCTCGTGCGGCTGCGCGCCGAACTGGAGCCGCAGATTCCGGTGGTCGGGACGGTGCCGGCGGTGAAGCCCGCAGCCGCGGCCGGAGGACCCGTCGCCATCTGGGCCACCCCGGCCACCACCGGCAGCGCCTACCAGCGGCGGCTGATCGCCGAGTTCGGCAACGGCACGCAGATCACCGGGGTGCCCTGCCACGGCCTGGCGGACGCCGTCGAGGAGGGGGACGAGGCGGCGATCGACTCCGCCGTCGCCGCCGCGGCGGCCCTCACCCCGGCGGACGTACGGACGGTCGTGCTCGGCTGCACGCACTACGAACTGGTGGCCACCCGCATCCGGGCCGCCCTCCCGCACCCGTCCGGGGCCGGAGCGCCGCAGGTCACCCTGCTCGGCTCGGCGCAGGCGGTCGCCGCCCAGGCCCTGCGCCGGGCCGGGGCCGCCCCGGACCCGGGGGCTCCGCCCGTCGGCGGCCTCACCGTGCTGCTCAGCGGCGCGCCGGGCGAGCTGTCCGCGCGGGTCCTCACCTACGCCGAGGGGCGGCTGCTCGCCGCCGCCAGCCCGGCCCGCGGCTGATACCGCCACCATTCGCTGACCCCCGCCACCACGTGCCCCGCCCCGGCCACCACGCCCCTCGCGGGCTGTCAAGCGGGCCCGGCCGCCGTCACTCCTCCGGGCGCACGGGCCCGGTCGGCGCGTCCGTGCGGGCGTAGGCTGCCCGTCATGGACGACCACCCCCGGGAGGAAGGGGCGCGCCCCGACGCGGCCCCTGGGCCCGACCCCGTGCCGGAAGTCTGGACGGGCCGTGCCCGCAACCGTCTCCAATGGCCGCTGGCCGCCCTGGGCGCGGGCTGCCTGGCCCTGGGCATCGTGCTCGCCGTGCAGACCGCCTGGAGCCACAGCGCGGCGCCGCTGGCCATGTCCGTGGTCGGCTGCGTCGCGGCCGGGCTGCTGATGCTCTTCGGGACGCTCGCCTTCGTGACCGTGCGGGTGAGCGTCGACAGCGAGGCGCTGGAGGTGCGCTGCGGCTACGCCGGGGTGCCGCGCCGGCGCATCCCTCTGCACCAAGTCGTGGGCGCGCACCACGCGCCCGTGGTCACCCCGCGCCAGTGGGGCGGCTGGGGCTACCGCTGGCGTCCCGAGCGGGGCACGGCCGTCGTGGTGCGGCGCGGCGAGGGCGTCGTGCTCACACTGGGCGACGGCCGGGTCTTCACCGTCACGGTGGACGACGCGGAGGCGGCGGTCCGCGTCATCCGGGACCACCTGGGCCTGCCGCCGCACGCCGACGGCGGCCCGACCCCCGCCTGAGCGCCGGGCCCTCCGGGGGCATGGAGTCCGGCTCCGCAGCTGGCCGCGCGGGTGGTCCTCCGCCGCGCCGTGTACGGCACCGGACGCCGCGGGCTGCCGCGTCAGTCCGGTGGCGTGCGCGCCGTGGCGATCCCGGCCAGCAGGCCCGCGCCGGCGGTGACGCCGGTGAAGCTGAGCGCGTTGGAGACGGTGGCCAGCGCCGCCAGGGCGGTGAGCGTGGCGGCGGCCGTCAGCACCACGGGCGTGGGCCGGGGCGACGCCCGCAGCGCGAGCAGCAGCCAGGCGAAGGCGGCTGCCAGCAGTGCCGCGCCCGGCACGCCCTGTTCCGCCGTGACCTGGAAGAGCGCCGAGTGCGCCTTGCCGTCCGGTTCGGCGGCCCGCTGCGCGGTCGGGCTCAGCCCGCCGAAGGTGTCCGGTCCGGTGCCCTTGAACGGACGCTCCCGCGCCAGGACGAGGGCGTCCCGCCACAGCCCCGTGCGGTACTCGGTCAGCTGGCCCTCCATGGAGGCCGTCAGTCCGCCCGGCAGCCGGTCCTCGGCCACCGCGTAGCTGCCGCCCGCCACTGCGAGCATCACCAGGACCAGGCCCGCCAGCCCCAGCAGCCGCTGCCGCATCAGATCCGCCGCCAGCGAGCACAGCAGGACCGCCAGGGCGAGGAAGAAGGCCGTGGCCGAGCCCAGTACCAGCGCCGCGCCCACCGTGCACAGTGCCAGCAGGCGCAGCGCCAGCCGTAACCGGGGCGAGTGCGCGGACCAGGCGGCGCAGCAGGCCGCGCCGACCGACAGCGCGAACTGCGCCGCCGTGGCTCCCGTGCGCCCCACCGGCGCCGTGTCCAGGGAGTCGTCCGCCACCGCGGGCAGCAGCTCCGGCGAGACCAGCACCACCACGATGCCGCCGAGCGCCGCCGCCGCGGGCGCGCCGACCGGCAGCAGCGATCCCGAGATCCGCCCGCAGGCGTACCCGGCGGCCACCGCCAGGACCGCGAGCAGCACCCCCTCGGGGCGGGCGTCCCGGCCCGCCGCGCTGAAGAGCGCCCAGGCCGCGCAGCAGCCGAGCACCGCCACCCCGATCATGTCGAACGCGCTGCTCTGGCGCTCGGGTGCCGCGGACTGCGCCGGTACGGGTGACGCCATCGCTGTACGCCCCTTTGAGACCTGATGGTCGCCGCGTCGCCGGGTGGGGGCCGGATGCGGGCCGTGACTCCGGCTGCCCACCGTAATGGCTGGGCCGCGCCGATGGGGACGGATCGCGTGGGAACGATGGTGCCCGTGCGCAGTGAGGAGGCCTTTCGCGAGCACGTAGGGTCGGGCGCATGGCGACTCCCGACTTCATCCGCGAACTGCGTGCCAGCGCGGGGCGGCAACTGCTCTTCCTGCCCGGTGTCAGCGCCGTCGTCCTCGACGGCGAGGGCCGGGTGCTGCTGGCCCGGCGGGCGGACACGGGCGGCTGGTCGATCATCGGCGGCATCGCGGAGCCCGGTGAGCAGCCCGCCGCGACGGCCGTGCGCGAGGTGTACGAGGAGACGGCGGTGCGCTGCGTACCGGAGCGCGTCATCCTGGTGCAGGGCCTGGAGCCGGTGACCTACCCGAACGGCGACCGCTGCCAGTTCGTGGACATCTCCTTCCGCTGCCGGGCCGTCGGCGGGGCGGCGCGGGTCAACGACGACGAGTCGCTGGAGGTCGGCTGGTTCGAGCGGGACGCGCTGCCGCCGCTGGAGGACTTCGCGCTGGAGCGGATCAAGCAGGCCATGGACGAGGGCCCGGCCTGGTTCGAGAGCGTCCCGCCGCCCGGCGCGGACGGCTGACCCGGCGGCTCCCCGCGCGCCGCCCTCACGACTTGCGGTAGTCGTACGCCTCCCGCGCCGCCGCGGCCACCGCCGCCCGGTCCGCGCCGGTACCGGCGGCGAACAGCGCGGCCACCGCGCCCTCCACGAACGGCGCGTCGGCCAGCTCCGAGTCCGGCGGTAGCTCATCGCCCTCGGCGAGCAGCGTCCGCACGGTCAGCACGGCGCTGCCCAGGTCCGCCAGGAGGACGACGCCCAGGCCCTGGTCCACCTCGTGCGCCGCGCGAGCGACAGCCTCCGCGTCGGTGCCGTAGCCGCCGCCCGGGATACCGCCCGCGGCGGCGACGGGCGCGGTGGCCGCGGCCCCCGCGAGCGCTGCGGCCAGGCGGGCGACGGAGGCGGCGACCTCGGCGCTGTGCGAGACGAGGACGAGGCCGACCCGGGGCGGCTCCGCCGGCCGGGCCGGATCCGTACCGCTCACCGGCGGCCACCTCCCCGCGGTCGGCACACGTCGGCGGCGGGCATCGGGTACGGGGCGGGCGCGGTCATCGGCTTCTCCTCGGCGGTCGGTGCGGTGTCCAGCGGCCGGACGGCCGGACGGCCGGACGGGAGGCGGCTCGGCGGGCCGGCGGGCCGCTCACTCCCCCCAGCGCAGCCCGGCGGTCCGTACGGGGGCGTCCCACAGGCGCAGCAGCTCCTCGTCCACCCGGCACAGCGTGACCGAGGCGCCCGCCATGTCCAGCGACGTCACGTAGTTCCCCACGAGGGTGCGGGCCACCGGCACGGCGCGCTCGCCCAGCACCCGGTGCACCTCGGCGCCGAAGCCGTACAGCTCCAGCAGCGGGGTGCCGCCCATCCCGTTCACCAGGGCGATCACCGGACCGCCGGGCGGGAGTTCGGCCAGCACGGCGTCCACCGCGTAGTCCGCGATCTCGCCGGAGGTCATCATGGCCCGCCGCTCGCGGCCCGGTTCGCCGTGGATGCCGACGCCCAGCTCCAGCAACCCGGGCGGCAGGTGGAAGGTCTCGCTGCCCTTGGCCGGGGTGGTGCACGCGCTCAGCGCGACGCCGAAGCTGCGGGAGGACTCCGACGCCTGCCGCGCCACCGACTCCACCCGCTCCAGCGTCGCCCCGGCCTGTGCCGCGGCGCCCGCCATCTTCTCCACGAACAGGGTGCCGCCGGTGCCGCGGCGGCCCGCGGTGAAGAGGCTGTCGGTCACCGCCACGTCGTCCTGCACCAGGACCTTCGCGACCTGGATGCCCTCGTCCTGTGCCAGTTCGGCGGCCATGTCGAAGTTGAGGACGTCGCCGGTGTAGTTCTTCACGACGAAGAGCACGCCCGCGCCGCTGTCCACGGCCGCCGCCGCCCGCACCATCTGGTCCGGCACCGGTGAGGTGAAGACCTCGCCGGGGCAGGCGGCGTCCAGCATGCCCGGGCCGACGAAGCTCCCGTGCAGCGGCTCGTGGCCGGAGCCTCCGCCGGAGACGAGCCCCACCTTCCCCAGCACGGGCGCGTCGCCGCGCACCACGACCCGGTTCTCGACGTCCACGGTGAGTTCCGGATGGGCGAGGGCCATTCCGCGCAGCGCGTCCGCCACCACGGTCTCGGGCACATTGATCAGCTGCTTCATCTCGGGTCTCCCGGGCCGGGGGCATCACGGACCCCACCACTCAAGCAGTTCCGCGCCGCCGTTGGAACGACCCCGCAGCCTGAACTCCCACGGTGCCGCCGCACCGTACGGGGGGCCACGCGTGCGCCGCCGCACCGCGTCCGTACGCCAGCACTGCGCCGGTGCACCGGTGCCGCAGGGCATACACACCGCGCGGCCTGGCAGCCATACTGGAGTGGGGAGGACCATGCGATGACGGGGGCGACTGCGGCGATGGCGGACACCGCGCTGATCCAGGGCCGTTACCAGCTGCTGGATCTGATCGGGCGCGGCGGCATGGGCGAGGTGTGGCGTGCCCGGGACGAGTCACTGGGCCGCCTGGTGGCCGTCAAGTGCCTCAAACCGCTGGGGCAGCAGGGCGACGCCGCGCACCTGCGGGTGCTGCGGGAGCGCTTCCGCCGGGAGGCCCGGGTCGCCGCGGCGCTCCAGCACCGCGGGGTGACGGTCGTGCACGACTTCGGGGAGCACGACGGCGTGCTCTACCTCGTCATGGAACTGCTCGACGGCCACAACCTCAGCCAGCTGCTGGAGGCGAACGGGCAGCGCCCGCTGCCGGTCCCCGAACTGGTGGACATCGCCGACCAGGTGGCCTCCGCCCTGGGCTACACCCACGACCAGGGCATCGTGCACCGCGACCTGAAGCCCGCCAACGTCATGCGCACCGCCGACGGCGCGGTGAAGATCTGCGACTTCGGCATCGCCCGGCTGGGCCACGACATCGGCTTCACCTCCAAGCTGACCGGCACCGGCATCGCCATGGGCACCCCGCACTACATGTCGCCCGAGCAGATAGGGGGCACCGCCGTCGATCACCGCAGCGACCTCTACTCCCTGGGCTGCGTGCTCTACGAACTGGCCACCGGGGCACCGCCGTTCGACAACGGCGACGCCTGGGCGATCCTGGTCGGGCACCGCGACACACCGCCCGAGCCGCCGCGCACGCACCGGCCCGAGCTGCCCGAGGCGCTGGAGCACGTCATCCTGCGGCTGCTGGCCAAGGACCCAGCCGACCGGCCGTACGACGCCTCCGACCTCGGCCGGCTGCTCGCCGGAGTACGGACCGCGGGCGCGGCCGGTACGTCTCTGCGGACGGTGCCCTCGGCGGCCCGGCGCCTACCCTCCTGGACGCGCGGCATGACCACCGGCTGCAAGGCGGGCGGAGTGGACGGCGGGCGCCGGGCCACCCCGCCCGGCGGCCGGCTCAGCGCGCTCACCGGGCCCTGGACGGCTCCGGTGCAGCCGCCGCCGGCCACCGCCGCCCCGGGCGCGCAGGCCCCGGCGGCCGAGGGGGCGCCGCCGCCCGCTCCGTCCGCGGCGTCCACGCCCTCCGGGCAGTACGCCGCCCTGGTCGGCAGACACAACGAGGGGCTGAGCCTGGGGCGGCTGGGCCGCTGGGAGGAGGCGGAGGCCGTGCACCGGGCCGTCGCCGCGGAGCGCGCCCGTGCGCTGGGCCCCGGCCACCCCGACACCCTCGGCAGCCGCTACGAGGTCGGCTTCGCCCTGTGCCGCCTGGGCCGCTACGCCGAGTCGGCCGACGTCTACGAGCGCGTGGCGGGCGAGCGGGAGCACGTCCTGGGCGGGGACCACCCCGACACCCTGGCCGCCCGTCAGGAGACGGCCTACGTGCTGGGCCGCCTGGGCCGCCACACCGAGGCGCACCGCACCTACACCGCCGTCCTGGCCGCCCGCGCCCGCACCATGGGCCCCGACCACCCGGACACGCTGCGCTGTCGCCACAACCTCGCCTTCAACCTCAGCCGCCTCGGCAGGCTGGAGGAGTCCTGCCAGATGGCGCGGGAGGTCGCCGACGCCCGGGCGCGGGTGCTGGGCGAGACCCATCCGGACGCCCTGGTCACCCGCTACGAGGTGGCGTACGCGCTGGGCAGGCTCGGCCGCTGGGAGGAGGCGCTCGACACCTACCGCGCGGTCGCCGACGCCCGCGCCCGCACCTTGGGCCCGGACCACCCCGACACCCTCGCGACCCGCTACGAGACAGGTGTGAGCCTGGGGCGGCTGGGCCGGTCCGAGGAGGCCCTGGAGGTCTACCGCGAGCTGGCCGCCGCCCGTACGCGCGTGCACGGCCCCACCGACCCCGAGACGCTGCGCGCCCGGCACGGGCTGGGCGTCAACCTGGGGCGGCTGGACCGCTGGGAGGCGGCGCTGGCCGAGTCGCGCGAGGTGAGCGAGGTGCGCGCCCGCGTGCTGGGCCCCGACCACCCGGACACCCTGGTCAGCTGCCGCGAGACGGCCGTCGCGCTGGGGCGGCTGGGGCGCTGGACGGAGGCGCTCGGGCTCTACCGCAAGGTCGCCGACGCCCGCCAGCGGGTGCTGGGCGCGGCCCACCCGGACACGCACAGCAGCCGCAACGACGAGGCGCACTGCCTGGCCCGCCTGGGCCGCTCGGTGGAGGCCGCCGACCTCTACCGCCAGGTGGCCGCGCTGACCGTCCGCCAGACCGCCCCCGGGCACTGAGGACTGGCCGCCGCGCGCCGCGCGTGCTACCAAGTCAGGCATGCCCGCCACCGCGCCCACCCGGCCCGACTACGACGCCGTGGTCGTCGGCGGCGGCCACAACGGCCTGGTCTCCGCCGCCTACCTGGCCCGCGCCGGCCTGCGCGTGCTCGTGCTGGAGCGCTCCGGGCGCACCGGCGGGGCGGCCGTCTCCACCCGCCCGTTCGCCGGGGTGGACGCGCGGCTGTCCACGTACTCCTACCTGGTGAGCCTGCTGCCGCGCCGGATCGTCACCGACCTCGGGCTCGGCCTGCGGCTGCGCAGGCGCGACGTCTCCTCCTACACCCCGGCGGTGCGCGCGGGGCGCCCCACCGGGCTGCTGGTGGGCGGCGGTACGGCGCGCTCCCGGGAGGCCTTCGCCCGCTTCACCGGCTCCGAGCGGGAGTTCGACGCCTGGCAGCGCTTCTACGGCATGACGGGGCGGGTGGCCCAGCGGGTCTTCCCCACCCTGACCGAGCCGCTGCCCAGCCGCGCCGCGCTGCGCGAACGGATCGGGGACGACGCCGCCTGGGAGGCC
The DNA here is from genome assembly GCF_000424825.1 of Streptomyces sp. CNH287. Taxonomy (NCBI): domain Bacteria; kingdom Bacillati; phylum Actinomycetota; class Actinomycetes; order Kitasatosporales; family Streptomycetaceae; genus Streptomyces; species Streptomyces sp. CNH287. The sequence continues at coordinate 637,200 of NZ_AUKQ01000004.1, forward strand.
CTCTTCGAGCGGCCGGTCGGCGAGGCCGTCGAGGAGTACTTCCACGACGACGCCGTGCGCGGCGTGGTCCTCACCGACGCGCTCATCGGCACCTTCTCGCACGCGCACGACCCGTCGCTGCGGCAGAACCGCTGCCTGCTCTACCACCTGATCGGCGGCGGCACCGGAGACTGGGACGTCCCGGTGGGCGGCATGGGCGCGCTCACGGACGCCCTCGCACGGGCGGCCCGGGAGGCCGGTGCGGAGATCCGCACCGGGCACCAGGTGCACGGGATCGACACCGACGGGCGCAGCGCGGCCGTGCACTACCGCACCGGCGACACCGAGGGCACCGTCGCCACCCGCGACGTCCTGGCCGGCACCTCGCCGCACGCCCTCGCCGCGATGCTGGGGGAGGACGGGCCCGAGCCGGCCGCCGGTTCGCAGCTGAAAGTCAACATGCTGCTGCGCAGGCTGCCCCGGCTGCGGGACGGTGCGGTCGACCCGCGCGAGGCGTTCGCGGGCACCTTCCACGTCAGCGAGGGGTACGGGCAGCTGCGCACCGCCTACGAGGAGGCGAGCCGGGGCGAGCCGCCGTCGGCCCCGCCCTCGGAGATCTACTGCCACTCGCTGACCGACCCCTCGATCCTGGGGCCGGACCTCGCGGCACGCGGCTGGCAGACGCTGACCCTCTTCGGGCTGCTGACCCCGGCCGGGCTCTTCGGCGACGGGGCCCGGAAGACGGGCCGCGTCGCACTCCTGCGGGCCACCCTCGCCCAGCTCGACACCCACCTCGCGGAGCCGATCGAGGACTGCCTCGCCGTCGACGGGGACGGCAGGCCCTGCATCGAGGCCAAGACCCCGCTGGACCTGGAGCACGAACTGCGGCTTCCCGGCGGCCACATCTTCCACGGCGACCTCTCCTTCCCCTACGCCCAGGAGGGTGCCGGGCGCTGGGGCGTCGCCACCCGGCACGCGAACGTGCTGCTGTGCGGCGCGGGCGCCGTACGGGGCGGGGGCGTCAGCGGCGTCGCCGGGCACAACGCCGCCGTGGCGCTGCTGGAGAAGCGCCGCTCCGGCGCCGGCTGACGCGGCCTCACCCACTCATCCACCCGGCCGGGCACGGCTCGCCCCGACGGCGGCGCGGGCGCTCGCGGAGCGGGGACGCATGACGTAGAACCGGGGAAGCCGCGTCGGCACGACCGCATCGAGGGTGAGGTGTCCCCATGGCCGGGCTGTGGAGCGAACAGGGTGTGCTGCGCCGCAAACCGATCGAGCAGATCGAGGAGGCGGAGGGCGCCTCCGGCGAGCAGCTGACGCGGGTGCTCGGGCTCTGGCAGCTCACCGCCATCGGCGTCGGCGGCATCATCGGCGCCGGCATCTTCGCCCTGGCGGGCACCGTCGCCAACGGCACGGCCGGGCCGGCCGTCCTCGTCTCCTTCCTCATCGCCGGTGTCGCCAGCGCCGCGGCGGCCATGTCCTACGCCGAGTTCGCCGGCCTGATCCCCAAGGCCGGGTCCGCCTACACCTACGGCTACGCCGTGCTGGGCGAGCTGGCGGGCTGGTTCATCGGCTGGGACCTGCTGCTGGAGTACACCGCCATCGTGGCCGTCGTGGCGATCGGCATCTCCGGCTACTTCTCCTTCCTGGTGGAGGAGGCGGGCGCGGAGCTGCCGGTGTGGATGCTGGGGGCGCCGACGACCGGTGACGGCCACCGGGTCGACCTGTTCGCCCTGGTGCTGTGCCTGCTGATCGCCTACCTGCTCAACCTCGGCATCAAGAACGCGGCCCGCTTCGAGATGATCGTGGTCGTCCTCAAGGTACTGGTGGTGCTGCTGGTCATCGTGGTGGGCTTCTTCCACATCGACACCGGCAACTACGACCCCTTCTTCCCGTACGGCGTCGGCGGCGCGTTCACGGGCGCGGCCACCGTCTTCTTCGCGGTCTTCGGCTACGACGCGATGAGCACCGCGGCCGAGGAGTCCAAGGACTCGCAGAAGCACATGCCGAAGGCGATCATCTACTCGCTGGTGATCTCGATGGTGCTCTACGTCCTGGTGTGCCTGGTGCTCACCGGCATGCAGCACTACACGGACATCGACCCCGAGAGCGGCCTGTCCACCGCCTTCAAGGCGGTCGGGCTGAGCGGGATCGCCGACGTGATCGCGGTGGGTGCCATCATCGGCATCCTCACCGTGATGTTCACCTTCATGCTGGGCGTCACCCGCGTGTGGTTCTCGATGAGCCGGGACGGGCTGCTGCCCAAGTGGTTCGCCAAGACGCACCCGACCCGCCACGTGCCCACCCGGGTCACCTGGATCGTCGGCGTCGGCTCCGCGCTCATCGCCGGTTTCGTGCCGATCGGGGAGGCCGCGGAGCTGACCAACATCGGCATCCTGCTGGCGTTCATCGTCGTGTGCGTCGCGGTGATCGTGCTCCGGTACAAGCAGCCCGACCTGCCGCGCACCTTCCGCTGCCCCGGCATGCCGGTGGTGCCGGTCATCGGGGTGGGGTTCTCCATCTGGCTGATCACCTACCTGGCCACCGAGACCTGGCTGCGCTTCGCGGTGTGGTTCCTGATCGGGCTCGTCGTCTACTTCGCCTACTCCTACCGCCGCTCGGAGCTGGCCAGGAACCCGCCCACGCCCGCCCCCGCGCCGGGGGACAAGGGCACCGGCACGCGCTGACGGCCCCTGTGCGGGTCAGCCGCCGCCCGCCGCCCCGCGCTCGTCCACCACCCGCCGGGACTTGCCCGCGGACCGCTCCAGCGTCCCCGGCGCGGAGACCTCCACCGCGACGGTCACCCCGATCCCCTCCCGTACGGCCGCGGCGACCTCCGCGGTGGCCGCCGCGCGCCGCTCGGGCGTGGCACCGGGGCGGGCCTCGGCCCGTACGGTCAGCTGGTCCAGCCGCCCCTGCCTGGTGAGCCGCAGCTGGAAGTGGGGTGCGAGCCCGGCCGTGGCCAGCACGATCTCCTCGATCTGGGCCGGGAAGAGGTTGACCCCGCGCAGGATGATCATGTCGTCGCAGCGCCCGGTGACCTTCTCCATCCGGCGGAAGGCGGGGCGCGCGGTGCCCGGCAGCAGCCGGGTGAGGTCGCGGGTGCGGTAGCGGACGACCGGCATGGCCTCCTTGGTCAGCGAGGTGAGGACCAGTTCGCCGGGCTCGCCGTCCGGCACCGGCTGCCCCGTTCCGGGCGAGACGATCTCCGGCAGGAAGTGGTCCTCCCAGATGTGCAGACCGTCCTTGGTCGCCGCGAACTCCGCCGACACTCCTGGGCCGATGACCTCGGACAGCCCGTATATGTCGACCGCGTCGATCGCGAAGCGCTCCTCGATCTCGCGCCGCATCCGCTCCGTCCACGGCTCGGCGCCGAAGATGCCCACCCGCAGCGAGGTGCTCCGCGGGTCGACGCCCTGCCGGTCGAACTCGTCGAGCAGGGTGAGCATGTAGGAGGGCGTCACCATGATGATCTCGGGCGCCAGGTCGCGGATGATCCGCACCTGCCGCGCGGTCGCCCCGCCGGAGGCGGGAACCACCGTGCAGCCGAGCCGTTCGGCGCCGTAGTGCGCGCCCAGCCCGCCGGTGAACAGCCCGTATCCGTACGCCACATGCACCCGCATGCCCGGTGCGCCGCCCGCCGCGCGGATGCTGCGCGCGACGACCTCCGCCCACACCTCCAGGTCCCGCGCGGTGTAGCCCACCACGGTCGGTACCCCCGTGGTGCCGCTGGACGCGTGCAGCCGCCGCACCTGGTCCCTCGGTACGGCGAACATCCCGAACGGGTAGTTCGCCCGCAGGTCGTCCTTGGTGGTGAACGGGAAGCGCGCCAGGTCGGCCGGCTCCATGCAGTCCCGGGGGTGCACACCCGCCCGGTCGAACGCGGCGCGGTAGTGGGGGACGTTCTCGTAGGCGTGGTGCAGGGTGCCGCGCAGCCGCTCCAGCTGGAGGTGGCGCAGCTCCTCGCGCGTGAGGTGTTCGGCGGAATCCGTCAGCGGCATGAGCGCCCCCACTGGTCGGCCGGAGGCCCCGGCGTGCGGTCACGTAAGCAGGGCGGCGGGCGCCGGTCAAGACACCCGGTGCCGTGTCCGGCAACCGCCCGCCGTCCCGGGCCCGTACGGCCGCCGTCCCCGGCGCGATCCTGTGCGACGGCCTGTCGGCGGCCCGCCCCGGTGGCTAGGCTGAGCCCCGCAGGCGAACCGGGAGGAGCACGCACGTGGCCGAAGGCACCACCAGCACGACGACGGCGGTCAAGCCGGAGCTGGATCTCACCCACGCACACTGGCAGTCCGGCAGCAGGGGCAAGGGGGATGTGCAGATCGCCTTCGTGGAGGGCTTCATCGCGATGCGCAACGGCCGGCATCCGGAGGTCCCGGCACTGATCTTCACGCCGAGCGAGTGGCGTGCCTTCGTCCTCGGCGCCCGGCAGGGCGAGTTCGACCTCACCTGAGCACCACGCACCCGCGGCGATCCAGCTCCCGCGCGGCCGGATCGTCCTCGTGCACCCCGCTCCAGCGCAGGTCGAGCTTCTCCAGGGCGGGGAGCGAGGCGAGGGCGGCGGGCAGCGTACGCAGCGGGTTGCCGCGCAGGTCGAGCCCGCGCAGCAGCGGCAGCCCGCCCAGCGAGTCGGGCAGCCGCGTCAGCCGGGTCTCGCGCAGATCCAGCAGGCGGAGCTGTGTCAGCGCGCCCACGCTCGCGGGGAGCGAGGCGAGCGGGTTGCCGCGCAGCCACAGTTCGCGCAGGGCGCCCAGGCGGCCGAGCCGGTGCGGCAGCACGGTCAGCCTGGCGTGCTGCGCCCGCAGCTCCACCAGCGAGGCCAGGTCGCAGAGGCTGTCCGGGAGCGCCTCCAGCGGATTTTCGCCGACGTTGAGGTAGGCCAGCCCCGTCAGCCGCCCCAGCGAGTCGGGGAGCCGTGTCAGCCGGTTGTCGTGCACGTACAGGTAGCGGTTCAGGCGCGGCAGCGCGCCGATCTCGGGCGGCAGCCGGGTGAGCGCGTTGTGCGCCAGGTCCAGGGTGTGGAGCCGCCGCAGTCCGGCGATCCGCGCGGGCACCTCGGTCAGCCCGTTGTCCGCGAGGATCAGCACCTCGGCGTCCTCCTGCCGCCACACGTGCGCGGGCACCTCGCCGAGTCCGGCCCGCCACAGGTTCACCGTCACCGCCACCGGCCCGATCATGCCAGGTTCCCGCGCACGCCCGCGCCCCGTTCACGCTCCGAAGTCCCGGAGGAAGCAAGGCGCCCGGGCGACGTACCATGGCCACCATGTCCTTCCTCCGCCGCCGCAACGCCGCTGTGCCCGCAGGGCCGGACTTCGATGTCCTGGCCATGGACCCGTCCGACTGGCCGGGCAATCTGGGCGCCGGGCTGCTGCCCGCGCCCGACGGCAGCTGCCAGGGGGTCTTCCTGCGCTACGACCTCTTCGGCGGCCGGGGCCCCGCGATGATCATCGGCAACCTTCCGGCGGACTCGCCGGCCCGCCAGGTCGAGGAGGGGGAGGTGCCCTTCGAGGTCGCCCAGCTGCTGTCCGCGCTGGAGAACGACGAGCCGGTGACGGTGGTCGGGGTCGAGGACGATCCGGTCATGCACGAGGACAACCTGCTGATCGTCCGCCGCGTCAAGTGCTCGGAAGAGCGCATCTCCTGCGTCCAGTTCGACCGGAGTGACGGCGTGCTGGTGACCATCGCCTGCTGGGACCGGCCGATCACCAGCGATCTGTACGCGCTGCTGAAGCCGCTGCCCTCGGAGCTGTTCCAGCAGTAGCGGCCGGGGCCGCCCGCCCGCCGGTCACCGCCCGGTGCCGGACAGGGTGACGTCCGACGCCTTGACGAAGGCCACCCGGTGGCCGAACTGGATCTGGTGGTAGCGCCGCCCTCCGCGCACGCGCACGGACTTCTCACCGAGCGGGTCGTAGCTCTTGGCCCACAGGTAGGAGCCCCGGGTGGTGAGCCCCACGGCGTAGCGCTGCCCGGCCCGCAGCCGGTAGGGCAGCGGCTCGTTGTCCTGCGGGGGCACACCGGCCGGGTACGCGGACTCCTCCGGGTAGGCGCGGCCGTAGACGGGGATGCTGCCCCTGCCCTTCGCCGGGGTCACCACCGTGCCCCGGGTGGGGACGGCGGTGGGCCGGTCCGGGGGATTGCGGAACCAGGCCCGCTGTCCCAGGTACCAGACGGCGGTCCAGTCGCCCGCCCGTCCGGCCACCGCGTACCGCTGGCCCGTCCCGGCGCGCGCACCGGTGTCGTTCACGCCGTCGGTCGACGGACCCCCGTCCGGGCGCAGGCCGGCGTCGCGGACCAGCGGGGCGCCGGCGGACGGCCGGGTGTGCAGGCGTACGGCGCCGGAACCGTGGGGCGGGCAGGCTCCGCCGCCGCCCCGCTCGCAGCCGGTGTAGCGCGGCCGGTGGGCCCGGTAGTCCGGACGGATGGTGACCAACGGGGCGGCCCCGTCCCCGCCGGCGGCCCGCAGCGGCGCGCCCAGCAGCGCGAAGTAGTGCCGCCAGTCCCAGTAGGGGCCGGGATCGGTGTGCATGTCCGGCAGCGCAGCGCCGTCGCTGCCGGGCACGTTGTCGTGGCCCAGGATGTGCTGCCGGTCCAGCGGGATGCCGTACCTGCGCGCCAGATAGCCGGCCAGCCGGGCCGAGGAGCGGTACATCGCCTCGGTGTACCAGGCGTCCGGCGCGGTCAGGAACCCCTCGTGCTCCAGGCCGACGGAGGTGGCGTTGACGTACCAGTTGCCCGCGTGCCAGCCGATGTCCGAGGTGCGCAGATGCTGTGCGACGTGCCCGTCGGAGGAGCGCAGCGTGTAGTGCCAGGACACGTACTCCGGGTCCCGCACCAGGCGGGTGGCGCCCTCCCAGTAGCCCTCCACGTCGTGGATGACCAGGTAGTCGATGTCCGGCCCGGCGGGACGGACGCCCTTGTCGTGGTTGCCGTAGTCCGGCTCGCCCGCGTCGTTCGTGAACCGCTCGTGCGGAGCCGGGAGCCACTCGCAGGCGAGGTCGCGGGGGCACTCCGCGGCGGCGTCGCGCCGGGCGGCCTGCGGGGCGGCCCGCAGGCCCGGGGCCGCGCGGAGCGTCACCCGCTGGCCGGTGTCCGTCACCCGCGTCCCGCCCGTGCGCAGCACCGCGAACACCTCGCGGGCGAAGGCGGCGCCGCCGTCCCGGCCGGTGGTCGCGGGGAAGGCGGCGACCGCCTCGAACCAGTCGGTGGGATCGTCGCTCCGCGGGCGGCCCGCCCGGCGCTGCGCGTCGGCGAGCAGCGCGGCACCGCCCTCGATGTTCGCCGCGGGCCGCTCCCGCAGCGCCGCCCGCGAACGGCCGGTCAGCCGGGCCGCCTCCGCGAGCGTACGCAGCCTGGCCGGGAGCGGCGCGTTCGGCCGGGCCCCTGCGGCCGTCGCCGGTGCGGGCGCGGTGCGGGCCGGGCGGGAGGTGTCGCCGCGCGCGTCCGTTCCGCCTGCGTGGTACCTCCCCTCCTGCCGGAGCGCGGTGCCGAGGTCGGTGAGGTGCATGGGGCCGTAACCGCCGGAGACGCTGGGGCGGCCCGCGTGCGCGTCCCAGCGGGACTGGAGGTAGGAGACGCCCAGCAGCACGCTCGGGGGCACGCCGTACCGCTCGGCAGCGGTGTGGAACGCCGCCTGGAGCCACTGCTCCGACGGCCCCGGCCCAGCTCGGTCGCCGTCGTCGTCGGCGGCTGCGGGCACGGCGGCCAGCGGGAGCAGCAGCGCCGCGGCTCCCGCCGCCACCGCCCGGCGTGCGCGCCGCCCGGCCCGGCCCCGGCCGGTGCGCGCGGCGCGTACGGCGCGGGCGGGAGGCGCCGGGCGGCACGGTCGCGCGGCGGGTCCTGGCATGGCGGCCTCCTGTGCCGGGCACGGGGCCGCCGCGCGGTCGCGGTCGCCCCTGCCCGAGGTGCGGTGCGGGCGCCGTTCGGTCGCGCGGGGCGGCACGCGCCCGGGGCCCGTCCGGCTCCGGAAGATATAGACCGTCCGGAGTCCGGCCAATCACGCCCCGCCTCCCGTCGCTCTCGCAGAGCTGCGGGCAGGCGGCGCGGAGCACCGCGTGGCCTCCCAAGTTCTCGATTCCCCGGGCAGGACGCCTCGTGGAGCTGAACGGGTGGCGACCGCCGCCACGGCAAGGACGCCGGCCTGGCCGGTGCCGGCCGAAGGGGTCCCAGGAGGATTGCCCGTCCGCGCTCGTGCAGGTCACCACGCTGCTGGTGCGGGGACGCGGCCGGCGGGCAACGGCCTACTGGATCAGGCTGGTATGCGTGTAGCACTGCGGGCAGGTGTAGAGCTGCAGGTGATTGGCGTCGGAGACCTGGATTCCGGGCGGGTTCGACACGCTGTCGTCCTCTGCGCCGGCGAGGGCCTGGTCCTCGTAGGGGACCCAGCCCCTGCCGTCGGTGCTCCATTCGCCCGAGGCGATGGTCAGCAGCGGGCTCATCGCGGTGCCGCAGTTGACGCAGAACCGGGCGACGGGGTCGGTGAGGCCCCACGGCGCCCATCCGCCCACCTTCCAGCCCGGGGCGAGGGACAGCTCGTCCATGTAGTACTCCTGCGGGGCGATCTCGTAGGAGTCATCCACCGCGACGCCGGCCGCCTGCCACGCGCTCCAGTCGCTCAGCCGCTGCCGCAGATCCTCGTCCAGCTCCAGAAAACCGGGGTACTCGGTGACCTGCTCCGGTGCGAGCACGCAGGGCTCCGGTGCGTAGCCGTACTGCGCCTCGGACGGCCGGGGCGGCGCGGCGAGGACGTGGGTGACGTCGGCGGCCGTCCGCCAGACCAGCTCGGTCGGAGGCTTGTGCTCCGGCGGGTGCTCCGAGGGACACCACAGCACCTGGAGCAGGTCGGCCTGCGGGGGCGGACGCAGCAGCGGCACGTCGCGCACGTACAGCTGGGCCACGGGCAGCAGGGGGGAGACCGGACCCTCGTGCCACTTGTCGCAGTACAGCCACGGCTGACCGGCAGGCCACAGCAGCGGTCCGCCGACGGAGCTGTCGCGGGGCGTCGGAGCACCGGGGCGGGGGTGCAGCCGGGTCGCGGGGCGGGCCAGCGGGGCCAGTCGAGGAAAGACCGCAGCCACGTCGAACGGGCGCGGCGGGGTGGTACGGATCGCGTTCACCCGGGTGATCCTGCCAGCCGCCGCTGACAACCCGCATGCGACGCTCGGCCCCTGCCGGCCCTCCGGCTGAGCGGGCGCCGCCGGTCCCGCACCGGCGGCGCCCGGCAACCGTCCGGTCCACAGCCGCCGTTCAGCGGGTGCCCACGGCCGCCCGCACCGCCCGGCGGGCCATCCCGCAGTCGTCGTGCAGCCGCCGCAGCAGCAGCCGCTGCTCCTCCCCGGACGCGGGCACCCCGGCGCGGCCCGCCCCGCGGGCCGGCTGCCCGGCCGAGGGGGACGGGTCGCGCATGGTGCGCTGCACGGCCATCTCGTACGTGCGGATCTCCCGGGTCAGCACCAGCATCAGATTGATCAGGAAGGCGTCCCGTGCGGCCGGTCCGGCACTCTGCGCCAGCTGGCTGATGCGGCGCCGCGCGGCGGGCGCGTCGCCGAGCACGGCCCACTGCGTGGCCAGGTCGAAGCCGGGCAGGTACCAGCCCGCGTGCTCCCAGTCGATCAGCACCGGTCCGGCAGGGGAGAGCAGCACGTTGGAGAGCAGCGCGTCCCCGTGGCAGAACTGCCAGGGCCCGTGCCGCCGGCCGCTGCCCGCGCTCACCACGCCGCGCAGCAGCTTCTGCAGGTCTCCCAGGTCGCGGTCGGTCAGCAGGCCCAGATCGTGGTTGCGGACCAGGCGCGCCGGATAGTCGATCGGACGGTCGAAGGCGGCGGCGGGGGGCCGCCAGGCGTTGACCCGGCACACGGACCCGAGGATCGCGGTCAGCTCGGCGCGCCCCGGCAGCTCGAACAGGTGCCGCTGCAGTGCCGCGGGCCGTCCTGCCATCCGCTCGGTGACCAGCGTCCCGGTGCCCGGGTCCGCGGCCACCAGGCGCGGCACGCGGACCGGGGGGCGGTGGCGTACGAAGGTGCGGTACGCCGCTATTTCGTGCTGGAAGCGCTCCGCCCACGCCGGTGAGTGGTCCACCAGGCACTTGGCCACCACCGCGATCCGGCCGACGGTGCCGGCCAGCAGCACCGAACGCCCGCTGCGGCGCAGCAGCGCCACCGGCTGGAAGTCCGGACAGATGCGGTGCACCGAGGTGATGACGGTGCGCAGTTGGGCGCCTTGCGGTCCGGACAGGTCCAGCCTCCCGCTGACCGGCCGGGCCGCGGGGACCGGCATCCGGCGCGGCCGGACCTTCCTGCCGTACGGCTCCGTCAGACGCGGCCGGGGCAGTGCGGACACGGGGGCCGTTGCTGGATACATGGGCGAGCAGGATCCCTTCGTGTGCCGGCTGTTGGCTGCGCACCCGGCCCGCGGACCGGGGTCCGGCGGCGGTGCGCGCACCCTGGGGAGTGCGGACCGCCACCGGACCCGCGGACGGGCCGGGTGGCGCATTTCCAAAGGACACCCGCGCGCGGGTGGCACACCATGTGGCGAACCCTGGCGAACCCTGGCGAATGCTCGAATGCGGGGCTCAGCGGCCGTTACTGTCAACTCAGCCGAGAACCTGGGGGCTTGACGTGACCAAGGGACCCAACACCCGTCTCGCGGACCTGTTCGGCCTGGCCGACTGGTCCAAGGGCGAACTCGCGAGACTCGTGAACCGGCAGGCGGCGGCCATGGGCCACGCACAGCTGGCGACCGACACCTCGCGGGTGCGGCGGTGGATCGACGTGGGGGAGACGCCGCGCGATCCGGTGCCGAAGGTGCTGGCTGCCCTGTTCACCGAGCGGCTCGGTCGTGTCGTGACCATCGAGGATCTCGGATTCCGACAGCCGGGGCAGGCAGGTAGACGGCAGTCCGTGGACGGACTGCCCTGGGCACCGGAACGGACGGCCGCGGTCCTCACCGAATTCACGGGAATGGACCTCATGCTCAACCGACGCGGCTTGGTGAGCGCGGGTGCCGCGCTCACCGCAGGATCAGCACTCAGCGGTGCTCTGCACGACTGGCTCCGGACAGACCCGGCGCTGGTGGCCGACGCCACCGCCGTCGACCCCCTCCAGCAGGCCAACGCCCCCTACACGCCCTACGATCCGGAACCCGTGGGCGTCCAGGAGATCGAGGCGCTCGAGCACTCGGTCGAGGTCTTCCGTGCCTGGGACGCGGCCCGTGGCGGCGGCTTGCAGCGCAAGGCGGTGGTGGGCCAGCTCAACGAGGTGGGCGGCATGCTCACCCACCGGCATCCCGACCCCCTCCAGCAGCGGCTGTGGGGCGTGGCGGCGAACCTCGCCGTGCTCGCGGGCTGGATGTCGCACGACGTGGGCATGGAGCCCACCGCGCAGAAGTACTTCGTGATCGCCACCCACGCGGCCCGTGAGGGCGGCGACCGGCCGCGTGCCGGAGAGGCCCTCTCCCGCGCCGCCCGGCAGATGGTGCACCTGGGACGGCCGGACGACGCGCTGGACCTGATGCAGCTGGCCCACTCCGGCTCGGGCGGCGAGACGCTGCCCCGTACGCAGGCGATGCTGTACACCGTCGAGGCGTGGGCGCAGGCGTCGATGGGGCGGGGCCAGGCGATGCGGCGCACGCTGGGCAAGGCGGAGGAGCTGTTCGCCTCCGACCGCGGCGACGTGCCGCCGCCCAGCTGGATGCAGATCTTCAAGGAGGAGGACCTGTACGGGATGCAGGCCCTGGCCTACCGCACGCTGGCCGAGCACGACCCCGCGGCGGCGGGCCACGCGCGGCGCTACGCGGGCAAGGCGCTCAAGCTACGGGTGGACGGCCGGCACCGGTCCAAGATCTTCGACCACCTGACGATGGCCTCGGCCTGCTTCCTCGCGGACGATCCGGACCAGGCCGACCAGTACGCGCGGCTCGCGCTGCTGACGATCGGTCAGACCTCCTCGCACCGCACCTGGGACCGGCTCCGCGAGATGTACCGGCTCACCGGCCGGTACGCGGGCTACCCCAAGATCCAGGAGCTGCGCGCGGAGGTCCTGGAGGCGCTGCCCAAGGCGCCGCGGGGCGGCGGGACGGCGAGGGTGTGACCGGCCGGTGACGTGACCGGCCGGTGAGCGGCTCCACGGCGGGCGCGCCGCCCGTCCGGCCGCTTCCCCTCACTCACCGACCCGGGCGACCAGTACGCACGCGTCGTCCTCGCGCTCCCGGTCGCCGAACTCCTCGACGACGGCCCGCACGCACTCCTGCGGGGTCCGCGCGGTGGCGAAGCGCGGTGCCAGGCCCAGCAGCCGGTCGGCGGCCGTACGGGGCATGCTGCCGGCCGGGCCGTCGAACGCGGCGCTGCGCGGAGCCAGTCCGTCGGTGTGCAGGACCAGCAGGTCACCGGGCTCCAGCTCCTCCTGGCACTGCCCGTACGCGGCACCCGAGGTGGCGCCCAGCAGCACACCCTCGGGACGGGCCAGCGCCCGCCCCCGGCCGCCCCGGAACACCAGGGGCGCGGGATGGCCGGCCTGCGACCAGGTGAGCGTGCGGGTGCGCGGGAGGTAGCGGCAGCACACCGCGCTGCCCAGGGCGGGCTGCGCCGCGGCGTCCAGCAGTTCGTTGAGGTGGGCCATCAGCGCACCGGGCTCCACCCCGGCCACGGCCATCCCGCGCACCGCGCCGAGCAGCATCGCCATGCCGGAGGTGGCCGCGACGCCGTGCCCGGTGAGGTCACCGACGGTGAGCAGGGTGGCGCCGGCCGGCAGTTCCAGCGCGTCGTACCAGTCGCCGCCGATCAGCGCGCCGGTCGCGGAGGGCAGGTAGTGCGCGGCCAGCTCCAGCGCGCCGGTGAGCGCGCCGGCGCCCTGGGGCAGCCGCAGCGAGCCGCGCCACGGGGGCAGCACCGTCTCCTGCAACTCGACCGCCACCCGCCGCTCGGTCTGGGCGAGGTGCCGCTCGCGCTCCAGCCGGTCACCGGACTCGGCCACGGCCCGCTCACTGCGGCGCAGCGCGCTGACGTCCCGCAGGACGGCCCACATCGAGGCCGTACCGCCGTCGTCGTCGAGCACCGGCTCGCCCATCATGTGCACCGTGCGCACCGAGCCGTCCGGGCGCACCAGGCGGAACTCGCCGTCCACCGGACGGCCGTCCACCAGGCAGTCCGTGACCGCGGCGGTCAGCGCGGCCTGGTCCTCGTCCGCCACCCAGGACGGCAGCTCGTCCAGGGAGAGCGGGCCGTCCGCCGGGGTGCGCCCGAAGATGCCGTACAGCTCCTCGGACCAGGTCACCTCGTCCGTCAGCAGGTTCCAGTCGGCGCTGCCCACCCGGCCCACGAGCGAACCGGCGGCAGGCACCGAGGCGGCCGGGCTGTCGTACGCCGCCGCGCCGCCGTACGGACCGGGGGCGCCGCGCGCGGCGGAGGCGCCCGGCCGGCTCGCCGCGGAGGGAGCGGCGGGGCCGGGCGGCACCCCCTCGCGCAGCTGCCTGAGCTGGCCGCCGAGGTCGTCCAGGTGGTGCGCGGCCAGCTCGCACAGGGCACGCTGCCAGCGCTGCCGGGCGTCCGGTACGTCCTCCTCGCCTTCACCTACGGTCTCGCGGCGCACCGCGTCGATCCCCCCGCGCAGGCGGCGGGTCTCGGTGATGAGGGCGTCCAGTGCGCCGCCTTCGGGCGGCTGTGCGGCCGAACGGTCCGCATGGAGGTGGGAGGGCATGTGATTCTCCGATACGGGTCAGGTCCGCTCACGACTGTGACACAGGCGGCGACTGAGCGTAAGGGATTTGGCAACACCCGATTCAGTGGTGCTTCAGGCATATGTCAACGGCTTCCCGGTTCGCTCCGACCAGTGGGCCCCGAATCGGCGGAGCCGGAGTATCCGGGTAGGCTGCCGCCGCCGGACGGTCCGGGCAGCCCGGCTCCGGAAGGAATAGAACTGCCGCGACCGGCAAGGATGCCGGTCAGCGGAAATCCCGTTGCCAGCCGAACACCCCGCACCGGATGCTGACTCTTATGTTCGTCGATTCCGTCGATTCCGACATAGCGCCCAGCGGCACGTTGCTCGGCCTCCTCCAGCGAGGCCGTGGCGACGGGACGCTGCACGCCCTCGCGGCGCCGCGAGCCGAAGCGCTGTCCGCTCTTCGGCAGTGCGTGCTGCACGATCCACGGCGCGACTGGCAGATCGAACACCGGTCGCTCTACTACGCGCGCCTCCACATGGAGCTGGACGGCGGCCTCGACGACATCGAGAAGCACCTCTTCCACCCGCACGACCACCTCACCGCCGAGGGCACCGAGGAGCGCACCGGCCTCGCCCTGTCCGTCCTGGGCCACCTCGCCTCCTACGGCGACCGCGGCGCGCTCCTCCTGCTGCGCCGGTACGCGGTGGCGGGCGCCAACTGGCAGTGGGCGCTCGACGAGCTGGCCGTGCGCGACGACGACGCCGGACTGCGCGCACTCGGCGCCGGCGTGCTGGCCCGCTTCCCGCACACCCCAGATGGGGACGCCGAGCTGGCCGAAGCCGCCCGCGGCGCCTTCGAGCCCCGGCCGTGGCGGCTGTGGGCGGAGGACCCGGCGCACCCCCGGCGGGCGGAGCGGCTGCGCCGCCTCCAGGAGCAGGGCTCCTTCGACCGCTGGCAGCGCCAGCTGGACAACCGCGGGCCGCGTCCGGGCTGGAGCGTGCGCGAGGTGCTCGACTGGGCCGAGGACGGCGGCGACCCGGCGGACACCGGCAGGCCGTCGGAGGGCTACGGCGAGGGCGGCCGGCACCGCGAGGCCGCCGCCGCCCGCTGCCTGGCGGCCGTCGCCGGCCCCGAGGACCGCGCGGAACTCCTGCTGGCCGCCCGGAGCGGCACCGACACCCGCCGGGCCGCCGCCCTGCGGCACCTGGCCGAACGCGGCGACCCGGACGTCCTGGACCTGCTGCGGGACGCGGTGAGCGCCTCGGCTCCCACCGTCGCCGACGGGCCGCTACCGCCGCTGGCCCGCTCGGCGCTCGACTCCTTCGCCCGGATGCGCAACACCGCCGCCCTGGCGCGGGCCCGGCAGTGGGCCGCGCACCGAGAGGACGCGCTCGGCCTGGTCGCCGCCCAGATGCTCGCCTGCCGGGGCGGGCAGCAGGACACCGGCGCCGTCCTGTCCGCGCTGCGCCGTACGCTGCGTGACCACGGGCCCGACAGCGACGAGCTGTGGCCGCTGGTCGACGGGGCCGGCCGGCTGGCCGTGCACTGCGCCGCGCCCGTGCTGCGCCACATCTACCGTGAGACCTCCTCCTCGCAGCTGCGCGGGCGCACCGCCCGCGCGCTGGCCGTCACGGACCCCGCGTTCGCCGCCGGGTTCGCCATCGAGTGCCTGTGGGACTGCGAGGAGTCCACCCGGGAGATCGCCGCGCAGCACGCCACCACGGGTGACGCGCGCGTGGTGGAGCGGCTGCGGCGGCTGGCCGCGGACCCGGCCGAGGAGGCCGGGGTGCAGAGCGCCGTGCGCGGCAGGCTCCGGCCGGAGGGCGGTTCGCCCGGGTGACACCCTCCGGGTGACCGGCACCCGGGCGCACGGGGCGCGTACCCGCCCCGTGCGCCCCCGTACGCGGCAACGCCGCCGGCACGATGGAGGGATGGCCGGGCGCTGGGAGTCCTGAATCCTGCATAGTCGCAAGTCGGCGGGGTGTGGACGGCCTGAACGGTCGCGCGGTGACCCTGCTCAGCGGCCACCGCCGGGTGCCGCCGTACGGCATGGCGGGTGGTGGCGCGGGCGCGCTGGGGGGCAAACACCCGCGGCGGACCCGGTCGGCCGCCGGGGCATACCGGAACCGCCCGGCCGCTCACGCGGTGCGTGCTGGCTCAGGTCAGTGCGCCGACCGTTTGCGCGCCGCAGAGACCAGGGGCGCACGCGATCCTCCGCGGCCCAGCCCTCCGTGCACGGCGCAGCAGCCCTCGCCGCTCGGCGCGTTCCGTCCTCGCCACGACCTCGTGGAGGTCATCTGCTGTCGGCCCACCGCCCGGGCCGGCCCCCGCGCCGGGCCGGGCAGCTGCGGTGCGGCTACGGCTTCCGGCCCACGGCGCAGAACGCGTCCACCTCTTCGGGCTCGTCCCACGGCCCCGCCTCGGGACGCCACCTGGTGCACGAGACCACTCCGGGCTCGGCCACCTCGAGACCGTCGAAGAACGCGCCGATCTGCTCGGGCGTGCGCAGCACCAGCGGCGCGGAACCGGAGGAGTTCCACAGCGCGACGATCTGGTCGGAGCGCTCGCGGTGGATGACGTTGGTGCCGTCGTACATCACCAGCCAACTGCCCGCGGGCAGCCCGGCCATCAGGCGGCCCACGACGTCGTACGCCACCTCGTCGTCCGTGACGAACTCCACGATGCCCATGAGCAGCAGGGCGACCGGCTGGTCGAAGTCCAGCGTGGCGGCGGCCTTGGTGAGGATCGTGTCGGGGTCGCGCAGGTCGGCGTCGATGTAGTCGGTGGCGCCCTGCGGGGTGCTCGTCAGCAGCGCGTGGGCGTGCGCCAGGACCAGCGGGTCGTTGTCGACGTAGACGATGCGCGACTCCGGCGCGATGCGCTGGGCGACCTCGTGGGTGTTGTCGACGGTCGGCAGCCCGGTGCCGACATCGAGGAACTGGCGCACTCCCTGCTCGCCGGCCAGGAAGTGCAGCGCGCGGTGCAGGAAGTGCCGGGAGGCCAGGGCCAGTCGGGGCACGTCCGGCAGGATCTCCTTGATCTGGTCACCGACGACGCGGTCGGCCTGGTAGTTGTCCTTGCCGCCGAGCCAGTAGTTCCAGATCCGGGCCACGTGCGAGACGGTGGGGTCGACTCCGGGCGGCGTGTCCTGCTCCGGGGCGGTCGGGTCGTGTGCCATGCCGAGGGTCTCCTGCCGTGCGTCGGGCCGCTGCCGGCACCCAACCTAGCCCGGACGGCGGCGGATCGGCCGACCGGGGATGCCCGCGACCGCACGGGCACCCCGCCGCACCCCCCGATGCGGGCCCTCAGACCTGGCCGGCCGGCGCCGCGGACGGTATGGAGCCGACGAGCCCGCCGTCGATCACGAGGTCCTGGCCGGTGATGTACGAGGCGTCGTCCGACAGCAGGAACGCCACCGCCGAAGCCACCTCCCCCGGGCCGCCGAGCGAACCGAGCGGCACCTGGGCCTTGGTGCGCGCCTCGGCCTCCGCACCGGGCAGTGCCTCGCGGTACATCTCGGTCTCGATGTAGCCGGGGCTCACGGAGTTGACCCGGACACCGCGCGGGGCCAGGTCGGCGCCCAGCGTGCGCGCCAGGCTCTGCACGGCGGCCTTGCCGGCGGAGTAGACGGAGGCCGCCGGCAGGCCGCGGTGCGCCGTCCAGGAGGCGTTGATCACGACGGCGCCGCCCGCCTTCATCAGCGGCAGCGCCTTTTGGATGGTGAAGAACACCCCCTTGACGTTGATGTCCAGGTTGCGGGCGAAGTCGTCCTCGGTGACCTCCTCGACCGGCTTGAACTGGGCGACCCCCGCGTTGGCGAAGACGGCGTCGAGGCCGCCGCGCCACGTGCGTACACGCTCCGCGAGGCTGTCGAGGTCGGTGAGCGAGGAGGCGTCGGCGCGTACGGGCAGGAGCCGGTCGCAGGGCCCCGCGCCGAGGCGTTCGGCGGCGCGGTCGAGGCGCGCCTTGTCGCGCCCGGTGATGACGACGTGCGCGCCCTCGTCCAGGAGCCTGCGGGCGGTGGCGAATCCGATGCCGCTGGTGCCGCCGGTGATCAGTGCTGTGGTGTCGGTGAATCGCTTCATGCCCTCGATCCTGGGGCGCGGCGCCGCTGCGCGGCAGGGTCGGCTGAGCCTGGGTGTGACACCACCACCTTCGCGCCCCGCGGTTCTCAGCGCACGGCCTGCGGCAGCGCCCTCGCGGCGGCCGGCGCGGCAACAAGCCGGGCCACCCGCTCATCCGTACCGGTTCCTGGTGCGGGCGTGTACAGCAGCAGCCGGTGCCCGGGCAGGTCGGGCAGCGGCAGCGTCGTGTACTCGAAGACCAGCAGTCCCGCCTCCGGATGGTCCAGCGCCTTGATGCCCCATCCGGCGCCGCCGACCTCGTGCCCCGCCCAGAGCCGGGCGAACTCGGGGCTGACGGCGGAGAGTTCGGCGGCGAGGCGGGGGAACTCCGGGTCGCCCGGATAGCGGGCGGCGTCCGCGCGGAGGCGGCCGACGATCGCCCGCGCCGCGTCCTCCCGCTCCCGGGGCCCGCGCGCGTCGGCGGGCAGGCCGCGGGTGAAGTAGGTGACCAGGCAGTTGTGGTCGCCCTCGCCGTAGCCGAACACGAGCCGGGCCGCGCGGTTGACCGTGACCAGGTTCCAGTGCCGGTCGAGGATGTACGCGGGGCGCGGCAGCCAGCCGTCCACCACCCGCCGCAGCTCCGGCGGGACCTGACCGGCCGCCGGAGGCGCCAGCGGCGGGTTGAGCCCGGCCAGCAGGTACAGGTGCTCGCGTTCGGCGGCGTCCAGACGCAGCACCCGCGCCACCGCGTCCAGCACCTGGGCCGACACGTTGATCTCCCGGCCCTGTTCCAGCCGGGTGTACCAGGTGACGTCGACCCCGGCGAGTACCGCCACCTCCTCGCGGCGCAGCCCGGACGTCCGCCGTCCGCCGCCACCGGGCATGCCGACGTCCTGGGCGGTCAGCCGGGAGCGCCGCGACCGCAGGAACGCCCGGATCTCGGCGCTGCGCTGCTGCCGTGCGGCCGCGGGAAGCCGGGAGATGCTCATCCGGGCCTGACAGGCAGCGCGTCCGGGCCGGCGGCTGCGCGCGGCCCGGCGTCCGGCGTCCCGTCGGACGGCCGGTCAGCGGGCAGCCGGCCGGCCACCACGTGGTCGGCCAGCACCGCGTCGGCCAGTTCGCGCACCGGCAGTGCGCCGTCCAGCCGGACGGTGCCGGCGGGCAGGGTGTCCGCCGCCGCCACGCACCGGCCGATCTGGCTCCGGCACCACCGGCGGACCGCCTCGTCGCGCTCGGGATCACCGGGCACCACGGTGCGCGCGTCGATCCGCCTGGTCAGGACCTCGGGGGAGGCGTCCAGGAAGAAGTGCCGGACGGTCACCCCCGCGGCGTGCAGTGTGCCGAAGATCTCCCGCGCGTAGCCCGGGTCGGTCAGTGTCATCGGCGCCACGAGCGGCCGGTCGTACTCCTCCAGCAGCCCCAGGGCCAGCGCGGCCACCTGCCGCCGCCACAGCCGCAGGTCCTGGAAGTCGCCGGTCGGCACGGGCACGATCTCCCGCAGCAGGTAGCCGACCTGCTCCGGGTCGTAGAGCAGGGCGGCGGGCCGGCGCCGGCACAACTCCTGCGCCAGCGTGGTCTTCCCGCTCCCGAACGCGCCGTTCACCCAGACGATCACACGTGCTCCCCTCCGGCCCGGCCGCCGCCCGGCGGCGCCCCGACCCGGCCACGCTACCGGTGCCCGGCGTCGGCCCCGCCCGGTGGCCCGGGGCCGGACCGCCGCATCCGTGCCGTTTCGGCCGTTGTCGGTGCGACCGCCTAATGTGTCCGTCGTGACTGAGCATGCCCCGGCGATCACCCCGGCACCAGCCCCCGGCCCCGCGGCCGACGAGGGGCTGGCCCGCAGGCTGCGCGCGCTGGCCTGTACGGCTCCGCTGCACGACCTGGACGTGCGCAAGGCCAACCTCGCCGGGGAGTACGGCGGGTACGCGATGGCCGAGGTCGCGCTCGCCGCCATCGACCTCATCACCTTGAACATGGACTTCGACACCGGCGCGGACCACGAGCAGATAGTGGCCAGACTGCTGCCGCGTGTCGCCGCCCAGGCCCCGCGGCGGGCGAGCGCCGAGCACGAGCGGGTCGCCCGCTGGGTCCTGGAGAACCTCATCAACGTCGGCAGCGTGGACCGCGGCTTCCGCGCGGTCTACGGCACCTTCGCCCCCGACGGCGCGTACGTCCGGCGGGACTACGACTTCAAGTTGGTGGAAGAGGTGCCCGGCCCGGGCGGCGGCGTCTACCTGCGCACCACCGACGAGGCGGTCAACGTCCTGGTCGGCGCCCTGGACACGGACGTCACCAGCGCGCAGATCGCCGCCGAGGTCAAGCTGGAGGTCCTGATCAGCCGGGGCCGCCTCGCCGACGCCCAGCTCGCCGCCGAGCAGGCCCGCTACCGGACGGTGCAGTACGCGGAGACCCTGCGCCGCACCCTGGAGGCCACCCGGCGCAACGTCCGCGCGGTCGACTGGCTGCGCACCGTGCCCGACATGATCGCCGAAGCCCTCGACCACGTCGCCGACCGCTACCGGCACGAGAACGCCATCCTCACCAACATCCGCCGCGCGCGCGACGAGGCCGCCTCCGAGCGGGGTCCCGACCACAAGCGCCGCGCCGCCGAGCTGGTCGACATCGTCAAGGACTGCATCCGCCGCCACACCCAGCTCCAGTCCCGGCTGCTGGAGGCCGGGCCGCTCTTCCGCGCCGAGCAGGACCGGCAGGCGTTCGCGCCGACCGCCGCCCGCGCCGGGCTCGACCTCTATGGACAGCTGGTCGCCCCGCTCCTGCCGCTCCCGATCGAGCAGGCGGGCCGGGTGACCGACGCGTTCTTCGCACACGGCGTGGGCCTGCGGACGCCCGGCGTCGTGCGCGTGGGGGACTTGATCGAGCTGCTGCTGACACCGCCCGCCCCGCGCGAGCACCTGGGCGCCGAGATGCCCGAGCCGGACCTCATCGCCACCCCCGACGACAGCCGCTTCAGCGCCGAGCAGCTGGAAGCCGCCACGGAGCTGCTCGACCTTCCGCCCGACGCCCCGCGCAGACTCTCCGGGCTGCTCGCCGACGCCCGACGGCGCGACCCGGGCCTGCCGTACCTGGTCGCCCTGCTCGCGGTGCACGCCGCGAGCCCGCCGGTGGGCACCGCCTACCGCCAGGGCGAGCGGCGGCTGCTGTTCGGCGTGGACGACGGCACCGAGCTGGACGACCCGGAGTTCGGCGGCGCCGACCTCATCGTCGGCACGGCGCTGCTGGACGCGGCGGGCATGGCGGCGGACCGCACGGAGGCGGCATGACGCCCCGGCCCGGCGCGGCGCCCGAGCCGCCCGCGTCCCGCGTGCCGGACACGCGGACCTACCCGCACCCACCCCGGACGGAGCGCTGAACCACCGTGACCGACCACGCCGTCGAGGCCGACACCCCCGGCCCCGGCACGTCCGCGCCCGCGACCGGGGGCGAGCCCGGCAGCGGTCCCGCCGCCCGGGTCGGCCAGGTCACGCCCGCCGACGCGGCGGACGCCGCCCGGCTCGTCTCCTTCGGCCTGCACCCCAAACTGCTCCCCTCCCGCGACGCCGAGTACGCTGAACTGCTGCGCCGCCACCGGGAGGAGCCCGCCTTCGCCCGGCTCGCGGACGCGGTCGCCACCGGTCTCGGGCTCGTCGTCCTGGAGGTATCCGCGCGTGCCGGGATGGCCGTGGCCGCCGCCGAGGACTCCGTCTTCGCGGTCCGCATGGGCGACTACGCGCGCCGCGCCACCGCCGACTCGGCCGACCGCTTCCTGCACGGCCTCGCCCATCTCGCCGTCGCCGCCATGGCCTTCCCCCGGCCCGAGGACCTCGCGGACGACGGCTACATCGGCCGGATCAGCGTCAACGGCGTCGACGCCTTCGTGCGCCAGGCGTGCCGCAGGCTGGAGGAACGCGCCGAGGAGCAGGGGGAGAACACCGATCCGGCCAGCGACAGCCCGGGCCTGGAGGCCTCCTGGCGGGTCTACTCCCGCCGCAGCGCCACGGGCGCGACCAAGGACGCGCGGCGGCTGGCGGGTTCGACCACGGGCATCATCGCCAAGGCCGTCGCCTTCCTCGCCGACTCCGGCTTCCTCCAGCGCACGGGGGAGGAGGCGGGCGGCACGTATCGCACCACCGCCCGCTACCAGCTCCAGGTGCGCGACGCCGCGGGCAGTTCGGCCATGGCCGAACTGCTGGAGCTGGGCATCGTGCCCGTCACCGACGGCAGCGCCAGCCTGCTGCTGCCCGCGGCGGGGGACGGCGCGGAGCTGGTCGCGGACGCCGGGCTGCCCTTCTTCGAGAGCGGCGGCGCCTGACCGCCCGCACCCCTTCCGTCCCGCCTCCCCGGTCTGCCCCGCCCGGCGCGCGCCGCCCGCGCGCACACCGCACGCAACGAAAGCCGAACGAGAGTCCGCCGCCATGTACGAGCTGTCCCGCATCCGCCTCTACTCCATCGGGCCCGCCGGTGCGCGCTACGCCGACACCGTGCTGGACCTGCGCGGAGTCGGCGAGCCGGTGCCCAGCCCGGCGCCCACCCAGGCGGACTTCTTCGAGGACGAGCCCACCGGCCCGCCCCGGCGCCCCGCCCCGGCCGGGGTGCTCTTCCTGGAGAACGGCGGCGGCAAGTCCGTCCTGCTCAAGCTCATCTTCTCCGTCATGCTGCCGGGCCACCGCAACACCCTGGGCGGCGCCAGCTCCGGCGTGCTGCGCAAGTTCCTGCTCGCCGAGGACTGCGGCCACGTCGCGCTCGAGTGGCAGCACACCCGTACCGGCGAGACGGTCGTGGTGGGCAAGGTCAGCGAGTGGCGCGGGCGCCAGGTCTCCGGTGACCCGCGCAAGTTCGCCGAGGCGTGGTACGCCTTCCGGCCCGGTCCGGGGATGAGCCTGGACTCGCTGCCGGTAGCCGAGTCCGCCGCGATGCGCCCCGCCGCCGAGGGCACCTCGGCCGCGCGCGGGCGCCGCCGCACGATGAAGGGCTTCCGCGACGTCCTGACCGAGACGGGCAAGGCCTACCCCAACCTCGACGTCGTCTGGGAGGAGATCCACGAGCGCTGGAACGAGCACCTGACCGGCCTCGGTCTCGACCCCGAACTCTTCCGCTACCAGCGCGAGATGAACGCCGACGAGGGCGAGGCGGCGGGCCTCTTCGCCGTCAAGAACGACTCCGACTTCACCGACCTGCTGCTGCGCGCCGTCACCGACACCCGGGACACCGACGGGCTCGCCGACCTGGTGCACGGCTTCGCGCACAAGCTGGGCCGCCGCGCCGAGCTGACCGCCGAGCGCGACTTCACCGCGGGCTCCCTCGACCTGCTCAACCGGATCGCGGAGGCGGCCGGCGTACGCGCCCGCGCCCGTGACGTCCACGCCGGGGCCGAGCGGCGCACCCGTACGCTCGCCCGCCGCCTCGGCGCGCGCGGCTCCCAGGAGCGCGGCCGTGCCGCGGCCCTCGCCGAGCGGCTCGCCGCCGCCGACGAGTCGGTGGCCGCCGCCGAGGACTCCTGCTCGCGCGCCGCCCTGATCGCGGCCGAACTCGCCTACCGGCACGCGTCGCTGGCGCTGGCGGCGGCCGAGAAGTCCGCCGCCGCGCAGCGCCGCGAGCTGATCGAGGCCCGTACGCTGCACGCCGCCTGGCAGGCCGCCGAGACGGTGCTCCAGCACCGCGCCGCCACCGACCGCGCCGCCCGGGTCGCGGCGGCCATCCGCGAGGCGGAGCGCGACGCCGCGCCCGCGCTCGCCGCCCGCGCGAAGGCCGCCGCCGAACTGGTGCGCGCCCTGCACGCGGCTGCGGGGGACGGCGAGCGCATCGCCGCCGAGCACGAGGAGCGCTCCGCCGCGCTCCAGGCGGCGGGCGAGGAGGCGCACCGGGACGCCACCGCCGCCGCCACCGAGGCCCAGCGTGCCCGCAGCGAGGGCGACCACCTGCGCGAGCGGCTGGCCGAGGTCGAGCAGGAGACGGCCGAGGCGGTGCGGTCGGGCTGGCTGGACGCCGCCGCGCCGGACGCCGACCCTGCCCGCGCGGCGCTGGCCGCCGGTGACGCCGAGAAGGACGCTGCCGCCGCGTGGGACACCGCCCGCGAGGCGGCCCGCCGCGCCGGCGACCAGGCCCAGGAGGCGGCGGCCGAGCACTCCCGTGCCGAACTGGGCGCGGCCCGCGCCGCCGACGCGGCCGACGCCGCCCGCGCGGCGTACGCGGCGGAGCACCGCGCGGCCTGCGCCCTGGGCGCCGACCCGCGGCTCGGGGAGCTGCTGGGGCTGCCCGCGGCGGAGCCGCCGGAGTCCGGCGCGCTCTCCGCCGAGGACCTGGACCGCAGTGCGGAGGAGCTGCGCACCCTGCTGGACGACTCCGTCGCCGCCTCGGAGCGCCGCCTGTTCGCCCTGCGTACGGCCGCCGCCGACGACTCCCGGATGCTGGGGGCGCTCGGTGACGGCGGGCTGCTGCCGCCCGGCCCCGACGTGCTGGCCACCGTCGAGTACCTCGGTGAGCACGGCATCCCGGCCCTTCCCGGCTGGCGCTATCTGGCCCAGGCCGTCGACCCCGTCGACCACGCCGACGTCCTCGCCGCCCGGCCCGAGCTGGTCGACGGCGTCATCATCACCGACCCGGCCAGCCACGAGCGCGCCCGCGACGTGCTGGGTGAGGCGGTGCTGCTGCCGCGTTCCGCCGTCGCCGTGGGCACCGCCGCCGCCCTGCTCGCCCCCACTCCCAGCCCCGAGACCCGCGACCGCGCGGTCTTCCTCGTCCCGCCCAATCCGGCTATGCACGACGAACGGGCCGCCGACGACGAACGGCGGCAGCTGCGCGGGCGCGCGCTGACCCGGGACGAGGAGATCCGCGCCCTCGCCGCCCGGCTGGCCGACGACCGCGCGCTGGCCGCCCGGCTCGCCTCCTGGCGCACCGGCTGCCCGCCCGGGCGCCTGGCCGAACTGGCGGCCGGGGCCGAGCGTTCGGGTACGGCCGCGCGGGCCGCCGCGGAGACGCTCACCGAGGCGCTGGCCGCCCTGGAGGAGGCGCGGGAGGCGGCGGCCGAGACCGCCCGCGTACGCGACGAACGGCAGGAGCGCGCCCGGCACGCGACCAGGTCGGCGGACGCGCTGGCGGGGCTCGCCTTCCGGCTGCGCGAGCGGGCGGGCTGGCAGGCCCGGCTGCGGGAGCTGGCGGACGAGGCGGCCGTGCCCGAGGCGCGCGCCGCCGCCTGCCTGGAGCGCGCCCGCGCGGCCGACGAGGACCGCCGCGCCGCGCAGCGCGCCGCCGACGACGCGCGGCGCACGGCGCGGGCCCTGCGTGCCGAGCGCGCCGAGATCGCGGGAGTCCCCGAGGAGGCGGGAGCCGAGGGCGCCGGAGCCGAGGGCGCGCGGACCGTACGCGGCACCGGACCCTCCGGCGGCTCCCCGGCGGCCTCCCTGCCCGACCTGCGCGAGGCGTACCGCTCCGCCTCGCGGCTGTACGAGAAGGTCGGCGTCGGCGCGGACCTGCGGGCCGAACAGGCACGGGCCGAGGGGGACGAGAGCGCCGCACTGGCCACCTTGGACCGGCTCACCAACAAGGTCCGCGTCCGCGCCGCCCAGCTGCTGGAGGGCCCCGAGGGTGCCGACGGGCCGTCCCGGCAGGCCGCCGCCTCCCGGGCCGAGGCGCTCGTGCAGATGCTGGAGTCCCGCGCCTCCGCGGCCAGCGAGCAGCTGGGCAGGCTCCGCGGTGAGACCGAGCGCCTGGCGCCCGCCGCGGACGCCCCCGCCGCGGACGCCGCTGGGGAAGCGGCCGCGCACACCGAGCTGCCGCCCGGGCTCGTGCCCGCCGACGCCGAGCAGGCCCAGACCCTGCTGCGCGGAGCCAACACCGAACTGGCCGCGTACCGGGACGAGCGGGAGTCGGCCCGCGCGGCCCGGGACACGCTGCGGCAGGCCCAGCACGCGGCCGGTGACGCGGCGGGCGCCTTCGAGGAGACCGCCGTCCTGCTCGCCGACCTCCTGCGCGAGCCCTCCGCCCCGGCGCCGGACGCGGAAGAGCCCGAGCCCTACCCCGGCAGCGCCGCCGAGGCCCGGCAGGCCGCCGCCGAGTCCCGCCGTTCACTGCGCGGCTGCGCCGCCGACCTCAGCGCCGCCGAGCAGGCCCTGCGCGAGGCCGGCGACGTGCTGGTGCGCCATGCCAACGCCACCCGGTACGAGCAGGTGCGTACGCCCGCGCGGCAGCAGATCCGCGAATTGCCCGCCGCTGCGCTGCCCGAGCACGCCGCGGCGTGGGCCGAGGCGTTCGCCCCCAGGCTGCGGGTGCTCACCGACGAGCTGGAGCAGCTCGAGCGCAACCGCGACAGCATCGTGGACCGGCTGCGCGGCCTGGTCGAGTCGGCCGCCGCCACGCTGCGCGCCGCCCAGCGGCTCTCCCGGCTCCCCGAGGGGCTGGGCGAGTGGTCGGGGCAGGAGTTCCTGCGCATCCGCTTCGAGGACCCCGACCAGGCGACTTTGACCGAGCGGCTCGGCGAGGTCATCGACGAGGCGACCAGGGCGGCCGTCCGCAAGAACTCCGACCTGCGCCGGGACGGCATGTCCCTGCTGCTGCGCGGGGTGCGCGCCGCCCTCCAGCCGCGCGGCGTCTCCGTGGAGATCCTCAAGCCGGACGCGGTGCTGCGCGCCGAGCGGGTCCCGGTCGGCCAGATGGGAGACGTCTTCTCGGGCGGCCAGCTGCTCACCGCCGCCATCGCGCTCTACTGCACCATGGCGGCGCTGCGCAGCAACGACCGCGGCCACGACCGGCACCGGCACGCGGGCACACTCTTCCTCGACAACCCCATCGGGCGCGCCAACGCGACGTACCTGCTGGAGTTGCAGCGGGCCGTCGCCGATGCGCTGGGCGTCCAACTCCTCTACACCACGGGCCTGTTCGACACCACGGCGCTGGCCGAGTTCCCCCTCGTGATCCGGCTGCGCAACGACGCCGACCTGCGGGCCGGGCTCAAGTACATCAGCGTCGAGGAGCATCTGCGGCCCGGCCTGCCGACCCCGGAGGCGGACGGCGAGCCGGTGCACGGCGAGATCACCGCGACGCGGATGTACCGCCGCCCCGAGGAGCGGAGCGCCCACGGGCAGCGCGGCCCCCAGCCGTGACCCCCTCGGCCCCGGGCGCCCGCCCGCCGGGCCGCCTGCCGGACGAACCACCGCCGCGCGCACGCGGGTTCGCGGCGGGGTCGCCGGCCGTCCCGCCGCCCGCGGCCGTCCCCGCGTCCCTCGGCAGGTGACCTCGGCCCGGCCGCGGGCGGGCCACGCTGCTGGGCTCGGACACCACGCCGTGCCGCTGCACCCACACCTGCCGGGTCACCCATACGTCCAGCACGCACCAGGTCGCCAGCACCGTCCCCGCCACGGTGCCCAGCACCATCGGGAAGGCCAGCCAGACCCCGGCGAGCGAACACAGCACCGCGACCATCAACTGCACCAGGGTGAGCGCGACGACTATCACCGCACGCACCGCCGCCGCCCTGACGGGGTCCGGCAGCCGGGGCTTGGCGTACATGGATCTTTCACTCCCCCTTCACGCTGCCTGACATGCACAACCTTCTTGACGCGTGTCCTGTGCCACATTCGGCGAAGGTGCCTCGGGGCATCGACGGACAACTCAGGATGAGGCACCCTGGACCACCGGGTCGGGCCTGTGGACACATCTACGGCTCGACCGTCCGGCAGTAGTAGGCTCGCGCCGTTTGCTGCCGAAACACCCTTCCGAACGGCAGGGTTGACGTAGGGGAGGCCATGCGCTTTCGCGGGAAGCCGATCCGCCGGAAGATCGTGGCGCTGCTGCTGGTGCCGCTGGTGTCCCTCGTGTCCATCTGGGCATTCGCCACCTACATCACCAGCCGCGAGGCGGCCGGCATGCTGACGGCCGCGAAGGTCATGGACAGGGTCGACGACCCGGTCGGCGATGCCGCCCGCGCCCTCCAGCGCGAACGCCGTCAGACCCTCGTCCACCTCGCCGACCCCCGGCGCTCCGACGCCCTGTCCCAGCTGCACCGCCAGCAGCGCGCCACCGACCGTGCTGTGGCCACGATAAGGGACGAGGCGGCCGACTCCGGACTCAGGGACGATCTCGCGCCGGCAGCCGGGAAGCGGCTGGACGCGCTGGTGGCGGGGCTGTCCGGCCTGGAGGACCTGCGCGCGAGGGTCGCCGAGAACAACCTGTCGCGCGGCGGCGCCTTCCAGGCGTACAACGAACTCGTCGACCCCTGCTACGTCTTCCTCACCTCGCTCCACGGATCGCACGAGGCGGACCTGGAGCGCCACGGGCGCGCCCTGGTCGGTCTCCTGCTTGCCCGCGAGTACCTCGCGCGCGAGGACGCCCTGATGGCCGCAGCCCTGGCGGCGGACGAGATGACCCGCGGCGACCAGCGGGCCTTCACCGACCGGATCGCCGAGCGCAACCTCGCCATGAGCACCAACCTCCCGCTCCTGCCCGCGGAGGACCGCCAGACCTTCGAGGACTACTGGCGGGGCACCGAGGGCCGCACGCTGCTGAGTTACGAGGACGCCGTCATCGGCGCGGGCGCCAAGGCCACCGACGGCGCGGTCACCGCCGAACGCTGGGAGAAGGCCGCCTCCGCCGTCCTGGAGGACCTGCGACGGATCGGCGACGACGCCCGGGAGCGCCACCAGGGCCAGGTCGACCCACAGGCCACCGGAGTGCTGATCCGGGCCTCCGCGTTCGGCGCCTTGGGCCTGCTGGCGGTGCTCGCCTCCCTGGTCATCTCCATCCGGGTCGGCCGCGGACTGATCCGCGACCTGGGCAGGCTCCGCAAGGAGGCCAACGAGTCCGCGGGCGCCCGGCTGCCGAGTGTGATGCGGCGGCTGGCCGCGGGCGAGCAGGTCGACGTCGAGACCGAGGCGCCCCGCCTTCAGTACCCGCCGGACGAGGCCGGGCAGGTGGGCCACGCGCTCAACACCCTCCAGCGCGCCGCCGTCGAGGCGGCCGTCAAACAGGCCGACATGCGGCGGGGCGTCTCCGAGGTCTTCGTCAACCTCGCCCGCCGCAACCAGGTGCTGCTGCACCGCCAGTTGACCCTGCTGGACACGATGGAGCGCCGTACCGAGGACGCCGACGAACTGGCCGACCTCTTCCGGCTCGACCACCTCACCACCCGCATGCGACGGCACGCGGAGGGCCTGGTGATCCTCTCCGGCGCCGCGCCCTCGCGCCAGTGGCGCAAGCCGGTGCAGCTGATGGACGTCGTACGGGCCGCCGTCGCGGAGGTCGAGGACTACGAGCGGATCGAGGTCCGGCGGCTGTCCCGGCTCGCCGTCGACGGCAAGGCCGTCGCGGACCTCACGCACCTGATCGCCGAACTCCTGGAGAACGCGACGGTCTTCTCCCCGCCGCACACGGCGGTGCAGGTGCTGGGCGAGCGGGTGTCCAACGGCTTCACCCTGGAGATCCACGACCGGGGCCTGGGGATGGCGCCGGACGCCCTCCTCGACGCCAATCTGCGGCTGGCCGAGACGCCGGAGTTCGAGCTGTCCGACACCGACCGGCTCGGCCTCTTCGTCGTCTCCCGGCTCGCCCTCCGGCAGGGCGCACGCGTCTCGCTCCAGCCCTCGCCGTACGGCGGGACCACCGCCGTGGTGCTGATTCCGGGGGCGATCCTGACCGAGACGCCCGACCGGGACGACGAGGAGCGCCGGTCGGTCGGGCGTGCCGACCAGGACGCGGGTGCCGGGGCCTCCTCGGCGGGCGGCCGGGACGGCAGGCGTGCCGTACTCGCCCAACTGCCCCGGGCGAGGCTGGAGAGCGGGGCACCGGCAGCCTCCGTGCTCAACGGGCCCGTCGAACTCGAGGCGCCGGTGCCGGAGACCGGGGAGGAGCCGGGCGCGACGGGCGGCCGGCAGCCGGCCGGGGGCAAGGGCCCGCGGCCGTTCGGCCGTCGGCGCACGGACCCCCAGCCATCCGCCGAGCAGCACGGACAGGCCCCCGACCAGGGCGGGCCCGCGCAGGCGCCGGACGACGGGCGGCCCGCGCCGCTGCCACGCCGCCGCCCCGGTGCGCCGGTGCTCGTCTCCGACCGCGGCCGGCGTGTGGGGGCGGGCGTCCGCCGCTCCGAGCGCGCTCCCGGCCCCAGCGGGTCCGCCGAGGGCCGGGGTCCGGGCGGGCCCGTCCGCCCGGACCCCGCCACCGCGCCGGACACGGTGGGCGGGCTGCCCCGCCGTATCCGCCAGGCCAGCCTCGCCCCGCAGCTGCGGACGGAGCCGGACACCGGCGACCTCCCGTCCCCTGGAGGCCCGTCAGCGCCGTCGGCGGCCCCCGAGGCGCGGGACGCGGACGAGGTACGCAGCCGGATGGCGTCGCTCCAGCGTGGCTGGGAGCGGGGGCGCCGACAGAACGACGATCCGTCGGGAGACGGAACGGCGGAGACCGCACCAGGAACAACTCCCGAAGGGGAAGGCCGATGACCGTATCGAAGGCCGCACACACCGCCGGGACGAACGGCGCGGCACCCGCCGCGGCGGGCGTCGGGGACGGCGGCGGCGAACTGAACTGGCTGCTGGACGAACTCGTCCAGCGGGTCGGCAGCATCCGCAGAGCCCTGGTCCTCTCGGGCGACGGACTGCCCCGGGGCACCTCGCGCGGCCTCACCCGCGAGGACGGTGAGCACCTCGCCGCCGTGGCCTCCGGGTTCCACAGCCTGGCCAAGGGCGTGGGGCACCACTTCGAGACGGGGGGCGTCCGGCAGACGGTCGTGGAGCTGGACCAGGCGTTCCTCTTCGTGACCGCCGCCGGGGACGGCAGCTGCCTGGCGGTGCTGGCCGACGCCGACTCCGATGTCGGCCAGGTCGCCTACGAGATGACACTGCTGGTCAAGCGGGTCGGCGCACACCTGGCCACCGCACCGCGTGCGAGCCTGGCCGGCGGAAGCTGACGGGACGGGGGCCATGACGGACCGCTGGTTCGACGACGCGGCAGGCCCGGTGGTCCGCCCGTACGCGATGACCCGCGGCCGTACCCGGGGCAGCGTCGGAGCGGACCAGCTCGACCTGATCGCCCTGGTGATCGCCGAAGGGCCGCCGGAGGGCGGCCCCACCGGCGCGGACGGCACCGCCGCCGCACGGCGCGAGGGCGGTGCACCGCCCGCGGGCGCCCGCGGCGGCGGTCCGCAGGCCGACGGTCCACGCGGTGACGACCTGGACGACGACCACAGCCTCGCGCCCGAGCACGTCGACATCGTGCTCTTCTGCCGCCGTGCCCCCCAGTCCGTCGCGGAACTGGCCGCCGAACTCGACCTGCCGGTGGGGGTCGTCCGCGTCCTCGTCGGCGACCTCATCGACGCGGAGCTGGTCCGCGTCACCCGTCCCGTCCCGCCGGCCGACCTGCCGGACGAGCACGTACTGCGCGAGGTGATCGATGGTCTTCGGGCGCTCTGAGCGGGCCCGCCGCCGGGCCGAGGCCGCGGCGGCCGACGATCCGGTGGCGCTCAAGCTGCTGGTGGCAGGCGGGTTCGGCGTGGGCAAGACGACGCTGGTCGGCGCGGTCAGCGAGATCAAGCCGCTGCGCACCGAGGAAGCGCTCAGCGAGGCGAGCCGGCCCTACGACGACACCGAGGGCGTGGAGGGCAAGGCCACCACGACCGTCGCCATGGACTTCGGCCGCATCACCATCAACGAGGGCCTCGTCCTCTACCTCTTCGGCACTCCGGGGCAGGACCGGTTCTGGTTCCTGTGGGACGAGCTGGCCCAGGGCGCGCTGGGTGCCGTGGTGCTCACCGACACCCGACGCCTGGAGGACTGCTTCGCCGCCATCGACTACTTCGAGCGGCGCGGCCTGCCCTTCACCGTCGCGGTCAACTGCTTCGACGGCGCGGGCCGCTACCCCGTGGAGACGGTGCGCCGCGCGCTCGACCTGGGGCAGACCGTGCCCGTCCTGCTCTGCGACGCGCGGCTGCGCGACTCGGTGCGGGACGTACTGGTCTCCGTCGTCGAGCACGCGCTGCGCACGACGGCGACCGGGTCCGCCCCGGCCTGAGCCCCCGTGCCGCGGCGCGGGAGGGCTCAGCGCGGCCGGTCAGTCCTCCTCGTGCCAGCCGAAGCTGCGCTCGACCGCCTTGCGCCAGTTGGCGTACTCGCGCTCCCGCGCACCGGCGTCCATCCGCGGCGTCCACTCGGCGTCGCGCCGCCACTGCGCGCTCAGTTCGTCCAGCCCGGACCACACGCCGGTGGCCAGCCCCGCCGCGTACGCCGCGCCCAGGCAGGTCGTCTCGGGTACCACCGGCCGGATCACCGGCACCCCGAGCACGTCCGCCTGGTGCTGCATGAGCAGGTTGTTGACGGTCATCCCGCCGTCGACCTTGAGCGCGGTGAGGGGGACCCCGGAGTCCTGGTACATCGCGTCCACCACCTCGCGCGTCTGCCAGCTGGTCGCCTCCAGCACCGCACGCGCCAGGTGCGCCTTGGTGACGTAGCGGGTGAGGCCGGTGATGACGCCGCGCGCGTCGGCGCGCCAGTAGGGGGCGAAGAGGCCGGAGAAGGCGGGTACGACGTACGCTCCGCCGTTGTCCTCGACACCGGCCGCCAGCGGTTCGATCTCCTCCGCCGAGGAGATGATGCCCAGCTGGTCGCGGAACCACTGCACCAGCGCACCGGTGATCGCGATCGAGCCCTCCAGGCAGTACACGGCGGGCTCGCCGCCGAGCTGGTAGCCCATCGTGGTCAGCAACCCGTTGCGGGAGGGGACCGGCCGCGTGCCGGTGTTCAGCAGCAGGAAGGAGCCGGTGCCGTAGGTGTTCTTCGCCTCGCCGACGCCGAAGCAGGTCTGCCCGAACACCGCCGCCTGCTGGTCCCCGAGCGCCGAGGCGACCGGTACCCCGGCGAGCGCGCCCACGGCGGTGCCGTACACCTCGGCGGAGGACCTGATCCGGGGCAGCACCGCCTCGGGCACGTCCATGGCGGTGAGGATCGAGGGGTCCCACTGGAGGGTCTCCAGGTTCATGAGCATGGTGCGCCCGGCGTTGGTGACGTCGGTGACGTGGACGCCGCCGTCCGTGCCGCCGGTCAGGTTCCAGATCAGCCAGGAGTCCATGGTGCCGAAGGCGATCTCCCCGGCCTCGGCCCGGCGCCGCAGTCCGGGCACGTGCTCCAGCAGCCAGGCGATCTTGGGTCCGGAGAAGTAGCTGGCCAGCGGCAGGCCCGTGCGGTCGCGGAAGCGGTCCTGGCCCGCCGTGCCGCCCAGTTCGGTGCACAGGGCCGCGGTGCGGGTGTCCTGCCACACGAGCGCGTGGTGCACGGGCTCGCCGGTGGCCCGGTCCCACAGGACGGTGGTCTCGCGCTGGTTGGTGATGCCCAGCGCGCTCAGTTCGGCCGCGTGCAGGCCGGCCTTGGCGAGCGCGCCGGTGACCACCGCCCGTACCGTCGTCCAGATCTCGGCGGCGTCGTGCTCCACCCAGCCGGGGCGGGGGAATATCTGGCGGTGTTCGCGCTGGTCGACGGCGACGGGGGAGCCGTGCCGGTCGAAGATGATGCACCTGCTGGACGTGGTGCCCTGGTCGATTGCCGCGACGTAGTGATCCCTCATGGTCACGTCCCCTTCACTCGGGTGCTGGGGTGCTCGGGCCGGCTGCGCGGGTCCTCGGGACAGGGGCGGGGTTCAGAACGCGACGTTGTAGATCGCGGCGCCCAGGGCGCCGCCGATCAGGGGTCCGACGACCGGGACCCAGGCGTAGCTCCAGTCGGAGGTGCCCTTGTTCGGGATGGGCAGCACCGCGTGGGCGATGCGCGGCCCCAGATCGCGGGCGGGGTTGATGGCGTACCCGGTGGGCCCGCCGAGGGAGAGGCCGATGCCCACGACCAGCAGCGCGACCAGCAGCACCCCCATGCCGGACTTGCCGATGCCCTCGTGCAGCCCGAAGGCCAGCAGCGGCAGCATCAGGGCGACGGTGGCGATGATCTCGGTGAACAGGTTGGCGGCCGGGTTGCGGACCTCCGGGATGGTGGAGAAGTTGCCCAGCGTCGGCTGCGCGTGCTCCCGGTCGGCGTTGGCGGCGAACTGCGAGTAGTAGACCCCCCAGGCGAGCACCGCGCCGACGAAGGCGCCGATCAGCTGGGCGGACAGGTAGACCGGCACCTTGCTCCAGCCGCCGCCCTCGACGGCCGTGCCCAGGGTGACGGCGGGGTTGATGTGCCCGCCGGACAGCGGCGCGGCGGTGTAGGCACCGGCCAGCACACCGAAGCCCCAGCCGAAGGCGATGGCGACCCAGCCGGCCCCCTTGGCCTTGGAATGACGGAGATTGACGGCGGCGCAGACGCCCGCTCCGAAAAGGACGAGAATCGCGGTGCCGATGATCTCGCCGACGAAGATGTCCCCGTTCGAGAATTGCTCCACAGCGGCTCCTTAGGGCCTTCGCCCGGGGTGGCGGCCCCGGCGCTCCTGAAGGTTAAGCGCTTGCCCGCCCTCGGAGGCGGTAGCGGGCGGGCAGCGTGAACCCCGTGTCGGGCGCACGTCCCCCCACCTGTCCCCGGTCCGTTCCCGGCCTTCCGCAGCGAGCGTGCCGGAAGTGTTCATCCGGCCCGATGCGCCGTCAAGACGGTGGACGCGACGGATCGCGGCGCAGCACCGGAGGTGTGTCATCACTCCGTCACCACTTCGCCATCCCGGTCACAGGCACCCCTCGGGTGAACCGGATCACGGGGTACGGCGTCCCCTACACATGACGGCGGTACGGGGCCCACGGGGGTGGTCCCGGCCGCCGTCCTCCGAGCGTCCCCGCGCGGTGGCCCGAGCGGAAAGTCGAAGTAGGTGTCCGGGAAGGGCTCCGGCGTGTACGTGAAGTGCCACCACTCACGCGGGTAGTTGGTGAAACCGGCCCGCTCCAGCCCGCGCCGCAGCAGCAGCCGGTGGGCCCGCCGCGCACCCCGTACCCGCGGATCGAGGGTGTGAGCGAGCGTGTCGAAGCAGTCGTAGCCGGTGCCCATGTCGACCGAGTCGTCCGGGAAGCGCTCGCCGCGCGGCGCGTAGCAG
The DNA here is from genome assembly GCF_000424825.1 of Streptomyces sp. CNH287. Lineage (NCBI taxonomy): Bacteria > Bacillati > Actinomycetota > Actinomycetes > Kitasatosporales > Streptomycetaceae > Streptomyces > Streptomyces sp. CNH287. Next base: position 671,870 of record NZ_AUKQ01000004.1, read on the forward strand.
GGCACCAGCGGCTCACCGGGGACGTACGGGCGCGGCGCCGCCGCCGGCAGCCGCACCAGGCTGACATCCACGGTGCTGCCCCGGCTGTGGCCGGACTTCGCGGCGATGTAGCCCTCCTGGAACAGCCTGGACTTCCCGACCCGCGGGTGGAACTCCCGCCGCATCGCCCCCTTGCCCGGGGCCGCGGCCCAGCGCACGAACGCGTCCACCGCGCGCTGCGGGCGGTAGCAGTCGTACACCTTCAGGCTGTAGCCGAGCCGCTGGAAGCGCCGCTGTGCCCGGCCCAGCGCTCGGGCCGCCTCCGCGGTCAGCAGGCACACCGGGCCGCGGTAGCCCTCGACCCGCGCGCCGGTGAAGTTGTGCGCGGTGGCGTAGCGCATGTCCTGACGGATCGTCGGCGCCACCGCGCGCAGCGGGACGAACCCGGCCGGCGGCCCGGGCGCGGGGGCCGCCGCCTCCGGCGCGAGGGCCAGTGCGGCGGTGAGCGCCAGTGCGACGGCGGAGCGCGTGGTGGCCATGGCACCGCTCTACCACCTCGCTCAGCCGCGCACCCGCACCCGGCGGGTCACGGGTGTGCCGTCCTCGTGGGCCACCACCGGCACGCCGCCGTGCAGCCGCACCGTCAGCCGCTCCACCACCGGGCGCCCCCACCCGTCGCCCGGATCGCTGATCACCAGCCCGCTGCCGGTACGCCCCGGCGCCGGGGCCCACACCTCCAGCTCGGTCTCACCGTCCGGCCCGGCCACCGGGATCGCGGCCCCGGCCCGCGCCAGCACCGGAATACGCGCCAGCGGCGCCGCGATCTCCACCCGGGCCGGCCCTTCGTAGGCCTGGCCGGTCGCCGTGTCGTACCAGCGCCCGCGCGGCAGCCGCACCGTGCGGCGCACCGCGCCCTGCTCCAGTACGGGCGCCACCAGCAGCGCGTCGCCCAGCAGGAAGGCGTCGTCGCAGTCGCGCAGCGCCCGGTCGCGGGAGTGCTGCCACCACAGGGGCCGCGCGTAGGGTGCGCCGGTGCGGTGGGCCAGGTGGGCGAGCGTGACCAGGTACGGCAGCAGGCGCTCCCGCCGGGCCAGCGCTTCCCGGGCCGCCTCCAGCACCTCGGGCCCGAACTCCCACGGCTCGCGCCGACCCGCCCACTTCGCCGAGTGGGTGCGGAAGAGCGGCAGGTACGCGCCCAGCTGGAACCAGCGCAGGTACAGCTCCGGCGACGGTGATCCGGTGAACCCGCCGATGTCCGGGCCCGAGTACGGGACCCCGCACAGGCCCAGCCCCAGCACCAGCGCCAGCGAGGCGCGCAGCCCCGGCCAGCCCGTCCGTACGTCCCCCGACCAGGTGCCGCCGTACCGCTGCATGCCGGCCCAGCCGGAGCGGGAGAAGAGGAACGGCCGCTCCTTGGGGCGCAGTTCGCGCAGCCCCTGATAGCCGGCCCGGGCCATCGCCAGCCCGTACACGTTGTGGGCCTCGCGGTGGTCGCCGCCCCGGCCCTCCAGGGAGTGCCGGGAGGACAGCGGCAGCGTGCGGTCGCCGAAGGCGGTGAAGGAGGTGGGCTCGTTCATGTCGTGCCAGACACCGGAGAAGCCCTGGTCGAGCCGCTCCGCGTACAGACTGCCCCACCACTTGCGTACGCGCGGGTCGGTGAAGTCCGGGAAGACTGTACGGCCCGGCCACACCAGGCCGCGCACCTGGCGGCCCCGCGCGTCCCGGACGAACGCGTCGGCCGCGACGCCGCTGTCGTAGACCGCGTTGCCCGGCTCCTGTTTGACCGCCGGGTCCACGATGGACACCAGCCGCACGCCCTGCTCGCGCAGTTCGGCGGCGAGTTCGGGCAGATCGCGGAAGCGGTCCCGGTCGACGGTGAAGACCCGGTGGCCCCGGTAGTGGTCGATGTCCAGGTGCAGGGCGCGCAGCGGCAGCCCGCGCTCCCGGTAGCCCGCGGCGACCCGGCGCACCTCGGTGCCGCTGCCGAAGCCCCACCGCGCGTGCTGGTGACCCAGCGCCCAGCGCGGCGGCACCGCGGGCGCGCCGGTCAGCGCCGCCCAGCCGCGCAGGATGCGGGCGGGCGCCCCGGTCACCACCCAGTACCGCAGCGGGCCGCCGTCCATCCGCACCTCGCAGCGGCCCGGCCGGTCGTGCCCGGAGCCGGCGCCCTCCGTGCCCTGCCGGAGCGTCACCCGCCCGTCCCAGGTGTTGTCGTGGAAGACCAGATGGCTGCCGACGTCGGCGACCACCAGCAGCACCGGCATCGTGATGTAGAGAGGGTCCTGACCCGGGTCGAAGGGGCCCGGGTCGGTGTTCCACAGCCGGTAGCCGCCGTCCGGGAGACGGGGGCCCGCCGCCCGGCCGCCGAGCCCGAAGAACCGCGCGTCCGGTGCCACCTCCGAGCGCTGCGTCCAGCGGCCCGCCGTCCCGTCCACCGGCTCCCACCAGCGCGGCGGCAGTTCACGCCGCAGCAGCACCCCGCCGGGGGTGCGCACCTCGACATCGCCGTGCCGGGTGACGGTGACCATGACCCGCTCGGAGACCACCCGCCAGCCGCCGTTCTTGTCCGGCTCCAGCCCGGCCCGCGGGTCCGCCTCGGGACACGGCCCGGCCAGCGCGTACGACGGCTCCGGCGCGGCCCTGTCCCAGCCGCAGAACACCGCGCCGCCCACGGCCACCCGCACCCGCAGCGACGAGCGGGTGAAGTGGATGACGCCGCCGCCGGGCAGCGGCTCCGCGCCGAGCGCCGCACCGGGCACCCGGGCCCGTTCCGCGCCCTCGCGGGGGAGCCCGGCCGTGTCGATCCGGCGGCGCCGCCACGCCGAGCGCACTGTGCGCACCCCCCGAGGCGTACCGACCAGCTTTACCGACCGCACCAGGTCACGCGCATCCATGCTGCTCAGCCTGCCATCGCCACCGGTGCGCAGCGGTGAAGTTCAACTGCCGTTCACCCGGGGTCCGCCGGTTCGCCGCACGCGGCGCCGGGCTCTCCCCTGCCGCCCCGCCCGTGACGCCCGCCCTGGTGCGGGGAACGATCACGTGGCATCGTCCTGCCCAGCCGCCGCGTCACGCGCACACCCCGCCGTGCGCGGGTGAAGACGCGCACGACGCGCACAGCCCGGGAGCCGCCATGACCGCAGCGCACGACACGCCGCAGCCCGCCACCCCGTACCAGGGCGCCGCCGGCCCGCCCGCGCCGGAGCCCCTGTGGCGGCCGGACCGCGCGCGCACCGACGGCGCCCGCATCACCCGCTTCCAGGCGTGGGCCGCCGAGCACCACGGAGCGCCCGCCGCCCTGCCGGGCGACCCCGCCGCGAGCTACCACGCGCTGCACCAGTGGTCCGTGGCGGAACTGCCCGCCTTCTGGCAGGCCGTCGCCGAATGGTTCGACGTGCGCTTCTCCAGCCCGTACGAGCGGGTCCTCGGCGACCCCTCGATGCCCGGCGCCCGCTGGTTCCCCGGCGCCACGCTCAACTACGCTCAGCAGGCGCTGCGCGCGGCCGAGGACCCGGCCCGCGCGGACGAGCCCGCCCTGCTGCACGTCGACGAGACCCACGGGCCCACCCCCCTGGGCTGGGCCGAGCTGCGCCGCCAGGTGGGCTCCCTCGCCGCCGAGCTGCGCCGCCTCGGCGTCCGCCCCGGCGAGCGGGTCAGCGGCTACCTCCCCAACATCCCGCAGGCCGCCGTCGCCCTGCTGGCGACCGCCGCGGTCGGCGGCGTCTGGACCTCCTGCGCGCCCGACTTCGGCGCCCGCAGCGTGCTCGACAGGTTCCAGCAGGTCGAGCCCGTCGTACTGATCACCGTGGACGGATACCGCTACGGCGGCAAGGAGCACGACCGCACCGAGACGGTCGCCGAGCTCCGCCGCGAACTGCCCACCCTGCGCGCCGTCGTGCACGTGCCGCTGCTGGGCACGGCGCCTCCCGAGGGCGCCCTCGCGTGGGACGCGCTCACCGCCGCCGACGTGGCACCCGTCTTCGAACAGGTCCCCTTCGACCACCCCCTGTGGGTGCTCTACTCCTCCGGTACCACCGGGCTGCCCAAGGCCATCGTCCAGTCGCAGGGCGGCATCCTCCTCGAACACCTCAAGCAGCTGGGCCTGCACTGCGACCTCGGCCCCGGCGACCGCTTCTTCTGGTACACCTCCACCGGCTGGATGATGTGGAACTTCCTCGTCTCCGGCCTGCTGGCGGGCTGCACCGTCGTGACCTACGACGGCAGCCCGGGCTACCCCGACACCGGCGCCCAGTGGCGCGTCGCCGAGACCACCGGCGCCACCTTGTACGGCACCTCCGCCGCCTACGTCATGGCCTGCCGCAAGGCCGAGGTCGAGCCGGGCCGCGACTTCGACCTCTCCCGCCTGCGCTGCGTCGCCACCACCGGCTCACCGCTGCCGCCCGACGGCTTCCGCTGGCTGCACGACGCGGTGGCGGCGGACCTGTGGATCGCCAGCGTCAGCGGCGGTACGGACATCTGCTCCTGCTTCGCGGGCGCCGTCCCCACCCTTCCCGTCTACACCGGTGAGCTGCAGGCACCCTGCCTCGGCACCGACCTCCAGTCCTGGGACCCCTCCGGCGCACCGCTCACCGACGAGGTGGGCGAACTCGTCGTCACCAACCCGATGCCGTCCATGCCGCTGCGCTTCTGGAACGACCCCGGCGACACCCGCTACCGCGAGAGCTACTTCGACACCTACCCCGGCGTCTGGCGCCACGGCGACTGGACGACCCTCACCAGCCGCCGCACCGTCGTCATCCACGGCCGCTCCGACTCCACCCTCAACCGCCAGGGCGTACGGATGGGCTCCGCCGACATCTACGAGGCGGTGGAGCGGCTGCCCGAGATCAAGGAGTCCCTGGTCATCGGCGTGGAGCAGGAGGACGGCGGCTACTGGATGCCGCTCTTCGTCCACCTCGTGCCGGGCGCGGTCCTGGACGACGCGCTGCGCGACCGCGTCAAGCACACCATCCGCCGGTCACTGTCACCACGGCACGTGCCGGACGAGATCATCGAGATCCCCGCAGTGCCGCACACCCTCACGGGCAAGCGGCTGGAGGTGCCCGTCAAGCGGCTCCTCCAGGGAACGGCGCTGGAGAAGGCCGTGAACCCCGGCTCGGTGGACGACGTCGCACTCCTGGACTTCTACCAGCGCCTGGCCGCCCGACGCCGCTCCTAGGGGGTGTCCGCCGTCCCGCCGGCAGCCTGTTGTCAGACCCCTCGATTACGGTGAGTGAGCAAGTGATTCCAAGGGGGAGAGACGAGGGGGAGCAGGCATGGCACACACCAGGAGCCGCAGGCGGGGAGCGTACCGCGCACTCCGCCGCGAAGTGCCCAGCACCGTCGCCGTCCTGGCGGACCCGGGCGACTTCGCGGCCATGGCCAGCAGGTACCGGTCGTTCGCCTTCGACGACCACGCGGCGTACCTGCGGCAGACCGAAATCCTGCTGCGCTCGCTGGCGCAGCAGGGCGTGTACACCCGCGTCGGCTGCTTCGACGCGGAGGACTTCGCCCAGTACTGCGAGGAGGAGCAGCTCGACCCGGACACCTCGGCCAGCCGGACGCGCTATGCGGCGGAGGTGGCCGCGAGCGGGCTCACCCTCCCCTACGCGGGCCAGACCGTCGCGCAGCTGGTCCCGCTGCTCCTGGGCACCCGGGAGTCCGCCCTGACCTGGGAGGAGGCGACGGCCGTGATCGCCGGCGCGGCCCCCGATGCCGCCGCCGACGGCACCGCCGAGAGCGGCGGCAGCCGGGGGCAGGTCGTCTTCGCCCGTGCGGTGGAGGCGCTGGCGGGCCTGCTCCAGGCGGTCGGTCCCGGCGTGCACCACGTGGTGTGCGGGGTCAGTACGCCGGACGCACCGCTGAGCGCGGCGCTCCGGGTCGAGCGGGGCCGGGACGGCGGGCTGCGGCTGCGCGATCCGGAGCCACTGCTGCTGTGCGGAGTGCTCGCCGCCGGGCTGGCGACGGCCAGTGCGGGCGGCGTGGTGATCCGCACCGAGGCGGCCCGGGGGCAGGGCGACGTGGTCCGGGGCTGGCGCCTGCGGAGCGGCTGGCTGAGTCCGCTCAGTGAGGCCGAGGTCTTCTCCGCCTACTGCACCGACGCGGGGACGGGAGAGCCCGTGCCTCCGGAGACGGGGGTGCGCTACGCGGCGGGCATCGAGCTGCCCCCGCCCTCGGGCGGCGCGCTCTGATCCAGGAGGCGGCCGCACGCCCGCGGTTCGCCGACGCGAGAGGCCCGGTGGGGGGGTGGGGGGCGGTCGCGACCGCCCCCCACCGGGCCTCACCGGCCGTGCGGAGTCACTCTCCCGAGAGCACCGCCTGCGCGGCGACCCGCGCCTCCGGCGCACTGTCGGCGGCCCGCGCGGCAGCGGCGGCGCGCTCGCACTGGGCCAGGGTGTGCTTCGCGAGCGTGGCGCGTACATAGGGGAGCGCGGAGGCCCCCATCGACAGGCTGGTCACGCCCAGACCCGTGAGCACGCACGCCAGCAGCGGGTCGGCGGCGGCTTCGCCGCAGACCCCGCAGCTCTTGCCCTCGGCCTTGGCGGCCTCGGCGGACAGCGCCACCAGATCCAGCAGCGCGGGCTGCCACGGGTCCTGGAGCCGGGCGACGGCGCCCACCTGACGGTCGGCGGCGAAGGTGTACTGCGCCAGGTCGTTCGTCCCCAGCGAGAGGAACTCCACCTCCTGGAGCACCGAGCGCGCGCGCAGCGCGGCCGACGGAATCTCCACCATGGCACCGAACTTCGCCCGCAGACCCGCCTCGCGGCAGGCGTCGGCGAACGCCTTGGCGTCGGCCCGGTCGGCGACCATGGGCGCCATCACCTCGAGGTACACCGGCAGCCCCTCGGCCGCCCGCGCCAGTGCGCGCAGCTGGGTGCCGAGGACATCGGGGTGTTCCAGCAGCGTGCGCAGGCCGCGTACGCCGAGCGCCGGGTTGGGCTCGTCGGCGGGGGTCAGGAAGTCCAGCGGCTTGTCCGCGCCCGCGTCGAGCACGCGTACGACGACCCGGCCCTCCGGGAACGCCTCCAGCACCTGCCGGTAGGCCGCGACCTGCTTCTCCTCCGACGGCGCCTTCGCGCTGTCGTCCAGGAAGAGGAACTCGGTGCGGAAGAGCCCGACGCCCTCCGCCCCCGCCTCCAGCGCGGCCGGGACGTCCGCCGGTCCGCCGACGTTCGCCAGCAGCGGCACCTTGTGCCCGTCGGACGTCGCTCCCGGGCCGGTGCTCGCCGCCAGCGCCGACCGGCGCTCCTCGGCGATCCGCGTCAGCTCGGTCCGTTCCTCCGCGCTGGGCTCGACCACGACGTCACCCGTGCTGCCGTCCACGGCCACGATCGTGCCCTCGGCCAGCTCGCCCGCCCCGGGCAGCGCGACCACGGCCGGCACTCCCAGCGCGCGGGCGAGGATCGCGCTGTGACTGGTGGGCCCGCCCTCCTCGGTCACGAAGCCCAGCACGAGCGCCGGATCGAGCAGCGCGGTGTCGGCCGGGGCCAGGTCCCGCGCGATGAGGACGTACGGCTCGTCGCTGTCCGGCACGCCCGGCATCGCCACACCCAGGAGCCGGGCCACGATGCGGTTACGGACGTCGTCGAGATCAGCCACCCGCCCGGCGAGGTACTCACCGGCGCCGGCGAGCAGCGCCCGGTAGGCGGCGAACGCGTCGTAGACCCCGCGCTCCGCGGTACTGCCCACGGCGATGCGGCGGTCCACGTCGGCGAGCAGCTCCGGGTCCTGGGCCATCATGGCCTGGGCCTCCAGCACGGCCTGCGCCTCGCCGCCGGCCAGCTGGCCGCGGGCGGTGAGGTCCGCCGCCACGGCGTCCACGGCCTGGCGCGCACGGCTCTGCTCGCGCGGGGCCTCTTCCGCGTCGATGTGCCGGGTCGGCGGTTCCAGCACCGCGGTGCCCATGTGCCGGGCCTCGCCGATGGCGACGCCGTGGCTCACTCCGACGCCTCGAAGCGTTGTGTCCATTTCACTCGTCTCCGGTCGATCCTGCGACGTACGCGTCGCTCTTTCTGCCGTGCGGCGTACCGGCCGTCACGCCCAGCTGAACAGCGTCTTGCCGGGGGCGGTGTCTCCCTCGTCGGCGACCTCGGAGAGGGCGTCGGCCGTGGCCTCGAGCGCCACGACGGGGGAGATCGGGGACTTGCCCGCCGCCTCTACAGCCGCCGGGTTCCAGCGGACCACCGGGTCGCCGCGCCGCACGGTGTCCCCCTTGGCCGCGAGCAGTTCGAAGCCCTCACCGTTCAGCTGGACCGTGTCGATGCCGAGGTGGGTCAGCACACCGTGCCCCTCCGGGTCGACGACGACGAACGCGTGCGGGTGCAGGGACACCACGATGCCGTCCACGGGGGCGACCGCCTCGGTCGGCTCCCGGACGGGGTCGATGGCGGTACCGGGGCCCACCATGGCACCGGAGAACACCGGGTCGGGTACGGCCGCGAGTCCGATGGCGCGTCCGGTCAGGGGGGACGTCACGGTAGTCATATGGGGAAGCCTCCAGGCGGAGCGTCGGTCAGCCGCCGTCACTGCCTGTCCGGGACGGCGCACCGCTCAGAAGCGTAAGTCATGTGAAGAGACGATTCCGCATGGCCGTGGGCGTGTGCCGCGCCCGTCGGAGCCGACCGGGCACGGGTATGCGGATTTGCCTCCCTCTGGCCCGGCCTGTACTGTCGTACTCCTGCCTCGACGCCATGGGCTCAGGTAGCTTCTCGATCAAACCAACTCCTTGCTAGATGATCCCGGCAGTCGCATGTCCTGATGTTCTGCGTCGGCCTCGATTTCAAGCAGGGAAATTCTTCTGGTAGCGTCGGGAACACGAAATACCGAAGGGAAAGCCCGGAGGGTGTCGGAGACGGCATTCGAAGGAAGCGTCCGTTCTTTGAGAACTCAACAGCGTGCCAAAAGTCAACGCCAGATATGTTGATACCCC